>CAZLCS010000111.1:0-3294 GCA_964557955.1 uncultured Syntrophobacteraceae bacterium | reverse complement strand
AAAACTCAACTTATTTAAATTCCACAGTTTTTTGCACTACGCTGACAAACTTGGGCTAGGGCAGACGCTCACCAGCGAGGCTTCCGGCCAGGACGGGAGCGGGTCGAGAGCCCTCGGGGAGGTGCATAACGATGTGCGCCAGGACCTGGTGCAGGCGGACTGCAAGGCTCTCTCGAGGACCATCCGCCAGCAGATCCTGCGGCCCCTGGTCGGGTTCAACTTCGGATGGGACGTCCCCGTGCCCCACTTCAGGTTCCATTACGAAGAGTCCGAGGACCTGCAGGCCCTGATGGGCGTCTACAAGGGGCTCAAGGAGATCGGCTTCGACATGAGCCAGGAGCACGTGAGCGAGCGGTTCCAGGTGCCCGTGCGGGCCGAGGGGGAGACGCCTCTTTTGAGCAGTGCGCCGCAGGTGGGTCGGCCGTTCGATGAGGAAGAAAAACAGGCGAAAATTGCGAAGGACAAAGGATCTGACGCTGACGTGGCGGACGTGATTGCCGGGCAGCTGGAGGACCAGGCGGATCTCGACGGGATGATCGACCAGGTGCGGGCGGTGCTCGCCAACGCCGGGAGCCTGGAGGATGCCAGGGACTCGCTGCTCGACCTCTATGCGAACATGGACGCGGTGGCCCTTGGGGAGCTCATGCAGCGGGCGTTTGTCCTGGCCGACCTGGCGGGACGCTCCGACGCCGTGGAAGGGGATTAGCCGCAGATGAACGCGGATGAACGCAGATGACGGTGTCCGGCAAGGTCATAGCCGAGGGTGCGCCGTTCGATGAGGCCATCAAATACTTCCGACAAAAGGTCCCCCTGCCCACCAGGCGGTGGACGGACCTCTGGGAAGGGATGCACGCCCGTGCCTTCGTGGTGGCCGGCGCCATGAAAAGCGACCTGCTCTCGGACTTTCGCACAGCCATGGACAAGGCCATCGCGGAAGGCACGACCCTCTCCGATTTCCGGGAGGCCTTCGACGACATCGTGGCCCGGCACGGATGGAGCTACAGGGGCAGTCGCGGGTGGCGAAGCGCTCTCATCTTCAACACCAATTGCCGGACGGCGTACCAGGCCGGGCACTACGAGCAGATGCGCGAGGTGGCCGCGGAGCGCCCCTGGTGGCGCTATGTGGCGGTGCAGGATTCCAGGACGCGGCCCGAGCATTTGACCTGGCACAATACGGTGCTTCGACATGACGACCCGTGGTGGAAGACGCATTACCCGCCGAACGGGTGGGGATGCCGGTGCACGGTGGTGAGCCTGGACGATGCGGACATCCGGGAGCTGGAGTCGGAAGGCGAGAAGCTGGACCGGGAGGCCCCGGAGACAAAATACAAGATCTGGACGGACCGCGCCACGGGCGAATCCCGGCGGGTCCCCGCAGGGATCGACCCCGGCTGGGCCTACAACGTGGGTGAGGCGGCCTGGGGGCAGCAGCTCAGTGACGAGGCCTTCCGAAGCTACAAGGCCATGAAAGGCGATGCCTGGGAGCCACTGACCACCAAGAGCTGGGCGGATTACGGCCGGCCCGCCGCGATCCCGGCGGACACCCTGCCCGACGTGTCCCCCGGCAAGCGGCTCGGGAGCGCCTCCGAAGCCGCCGCGGCCGTGAGCCGGGTGATTGGTGGCCGGGAGACGGTGTTCGACGTGAAGGGGGTCCCGGTGAACGTCAATGCGGCCACTCTCGCGCAGCACATGGACTTGGACCGCACTCCGTTCATCCCCTTTATTCCGGAGCTCCTGCGCGACCCCTTCGAGGTCTGGATGGCCTTCGAAAAGCACAAGGGCACCGGGCGCGTGGCTCTGAGGGTCAGGATCATCAGGGCTTTCAGCATGGGGAAAGACCGTGCGTTTTTGATGGTGGCCCAGGGACAGAAAGGGATATTCGAGGGGTGGACTTTCGTGCCGGTCGGGACTGTGAGCTATCTGGGAAAGCAGCGGGTCGGGAAACTCGTATGGGGGAGATAGGCAGGGGCGAAAGCCCGCCCCTGCCCGAACTGGGATCTCGACTTCCACGACAAGCCGGACGCCCGGCAGGGTCCATGAGAGTCGTGGTCCGGACCCAACCTGCAGATCAATCATAGCGCTGGAGACAGGATGGATCAAGATAATTCGATAAAGACGGCAAAGGATTCGGACCAGCGGGAGCTGGTCGGTTTCACGGCTTCGCTCGGTGCGGACGGGCCTCCGGCGGAGTTCCAGGTGTTTCCTCACGGCCAGGTGGAGCTGCACGGCGACGTGACCTTCACCGTGGACGAGGCGGCCATGGACGAGGTGATCCGCCAGTTCGAAGCGCGTGGGATCGACCTGGTGGTGGACTACGAGCACCAGACCGAGGGCGGCGAGTATTCGAGCCCGGATGGGACGGCGCCGGCTGCCGGGTGGATCAAGCAGCTCACCAACAAGGGGCGCGACGGGTTGTGGGCCGCGGTGGAGTGGACCGACCGCGCCCGGGAGCTCCTGGCCAACCGGGAGTATCGCTACTATTCGCCCGTGTTTTACGTCACGGAGAACGGGTCGAGGCTCGCGCGGCTGATGCGCGTGGCGCTCACCAATTCCCCGCGGCTCAACAGGATTCGGCCGCTGGTGGCCAAGCAGGAAGGTCAGAACGAGGAGACGGAGACCATGAAAGAATTTCTAAGGTTGTGTGCAAAACTTTTAGGGCTGCCCGAGGACGCCACGCAGGACCAGGTGGAGGGTGCGATCCGGGAGGTCAAGGCCAAGGCGGATCGCCCTTCGACACCTCAGGGTGAACGGGGGATCGTGGTGGCCAAGGAGGTCCTGGATGTTTTGGGACTTTCGGAGACGGCCGGGCAGAGCGAGGTTACGGCCTCGATCCTGGCGCTCAAACAGACCCCGGACCTGAGGCAGGAAGTGGCCACGCTCAAAGCCAAACTGGCCGAGCGTGACCGCGACGACCTGGTGGCGAAAGCCGTTTTGGAAGGCAAGATCACCGCGGCCCAGAGGGAATGGGCGGAAGCCTACGCTCTGCGGGACCCCGACGGGTTCAAGATCTTCGTGGCCAAGGCCCCCCAGGTGGTGCCCGTGGATGACCTGCCCGCGGGGAAGCCGGCGGATCGGCAGCCCTCGGGCACGGTGAGCGAAGGGGCCCTGGCCATCGCCAAGATGTTCGGGAACACGGAAGAGGACCTGAAAAAGCACATTTAACGAGGACAGCAAAACTCGAAATATCATGGATATGTGAACCGAGGAGAAAATTATGGCTTTGACAGCAGATCGCAACACTCCACCTCACCCTTTTCGAGCCCGATGCCCATGTTCCAGTAGATCGATCCCGGC
>CAZLCS010000110.1:0-3930 GCA_964557955.1 uncultured Syntrophobacteraceae bacterium | reverse complement strand
GGCTGATTTCCTAACCGTTGATTTTGGCTGACTTCCTCATCGGTGGCAATACTCGCACGATGATCTTTGTTCACATCCCCTTACCTCTCTGATCTTCAATCGCTTGCATGCCCATATGTCAACATGCATGCCAGATCTTGCGGCAGTCGCTCATCACATCATACTCTATTGATTTTACATGTTTTTTAAGTATCCCCGCACTCCCGTGACGACCGAAGCTGCCAGGATCGACCCCTGTCAAATATGACGGATCCGCCAAATGGAACGGCGGCTGCCCACGAATCCGGTTGCCAAGCACTTGAAATTCACATATTTGTTAATGAGTTGATCGAGTCGATGGCTCCAATGGGAAGGGAAGGCTGCCTCCCCGTTCCCATGAAAAGCGGGCACAACGTCACCCCCGCGTGCTTCCGGCGGGGGTCCAGGGTCTTCAAAAGGCCTGGATGCCCGCCAGTGACATGCAGGAATGACGACCCTTCGGATTTTCATGGTTCGTTGTGCCCCCAGGGCATGGCGGTTGGCGGGTATGCCCGTTCAAACGCGCGGGGTGGGATCATGGCGGCAGAACCAAAGGCAGGGTTAGCCGGTCAGCGAATGGCCCCTGGAACATCCAGCAGGGAGGCAGCCACCCCGGCAGGGTTGCCCGAAGCGACCCATTCCACCCTGCATGCGTTGATCGACGCGCTGCCGATGAGTATCGTGACGCTCGACGTGGAAGGCCGCATCACCCTGACCAACCGGGAGTGGCTGAGCTACGGGAGCGACCGAGACCTCAAGGACCTCAAATCCATCGGTCCGGGAGTCAATTATCTCGAAGTATGCAGACGGGCCGCGCAAAGCGGAGATGAGATTTCCGCCAAAACCCTGGAGGGGATTGAGGCCATTCTGAGCGGGCGGTTGCAGCACTTCGCGCTGGAGTATCCCTGCCACTTCGAGACCGAGAGGCGCTGGTTCGTGATGCGGGCTGCACCCGTAGGTCGGGGGGCTCTGCAGGCAGTCATCGTGCATCTCGACATCACCGAGCGGAAGCTTGCCGAGGAGGCCCTGCAGGAAGCCCACGACCAACTGGAGCACCGCGTTGCCGAGCGGACCGCAGAGCTCAGCTGCACCAATGAGGCGCTCATGGTCGAGATCGCGGAGCGGAAACAGGCTCAGGAGAAGCTCAAGCAGGCCCTGGCCGAAATCAGGCGCTACAAGTCGCAGCTCGAAGCTGAGAGCGCCTATCTCCGGGAGGAGATCCGCTCCGAGCACAATTTCGAAGAGATCATCGGCAGCAGCGCCGCGCTGCGCCATGTTCTCTCCAAGGTCAATCAGATCGCCCCAACCGACACGACAGCCCTCATTCTGGGAGAGACGGGCACAGGCAAGGAGCTGATTGCCCGGGCCATCCACAGTGCCAGCAGGCGCAAGGAGCGGCCGCTGGTGAAGGTCAACTGCGCCGCTTTGCCGGCAAACCTGATCGAAAGCGAGCTCTTCGGACACGAGCGGGGGGCCTTCACGGGCGCTTTTGCGAAGCAGGCCGGCCGCTTCGAGCTTGCCGACGGCGGCACCCTGTTTCTGGACGAAATCGGGGAGCTCCCCCTCGACCTTCAGGCGAAGCTGCTGAGGGTTCTTCAGGACAAGGAATTCGAGCGGTTGGGAGGTTCCAGGACGATCAAGGTCGATGTGCGCCTCATCTCGGCCACCAACCGGAACCTTGAACAGGAGGTCCGCGAAGGCCGCTTTCGGCAGGATCTGTGGTATCGGATCAACGTGTTCCCCATCACCCTTCCACCGCTCCGGGAGCGCAAGGAAGACATCCCGCTTCTCGTGAGCGCATTCGTGGCCCGGTTGAGCAAGCGTCTCGGAAAAGCCATTCGAAGGATCCCCGACGAGGTGATGAAGGAGCTCCAGGGTTACAACTGGCCCGGCAATGTTCGGGAGCTGGAAAACGTCATCGAGCGCGCGCTCATCAGCTCCGAGGGCACCGTGCTCACTCTCGCAGACCGGCTCTCAACAAACGATCCGGCACCCGCCCCTGCAACCGTCCCCAGGAGCCTGGAATCCTTCGAGCGCGACCACATCCTGGAAGTGCTCAAGAAGACGCGATGGAGAATCGAGGGAAAAGACGGAGCCGCCGTCCTTCTGGGACTCAACCCCAGCACCCTGCGCGGCCGCATGCGCAAGCTCGGTATCTACCGCCCGTAAACAGGTCCACACGCTTTCTCGTCATATTCGATCGCAGTATTCCTCGTTCGCTGTGTTCAGGGTGGGCCCGGCTGCTCGACCCCGCACGGGCAAGCTTCGTTTGCCCACGGCACCCGGATGCAGAAGGGGCGATGAGCTTCATTCAACAACATGGCTTCCACCGGCGGGGACGAGAGAGGGTGGCGGGCTGGAGTGCGGGATGTCGAGCAAAGGGTCCGCTGCCGGGAAAAAGGCTGCAGGAATGGTTGTTCTTGACTTTGGTCAAGGACCGGTTTCCCCGCTGCGCTATAATGCCCCCGGATCATGGACCTGTTCTAAAAGGTGGCGTGCGAGCAGCGGACTCGCCATCCAGGTTCCGACTCGCGACAACAAGATTTTCGATCGGCTCGACCGGATCTTTCGCCCGGGGGACGGCCGCATCGACATGCAGGAGAACGGACAACCTCGAGAAAGGAGAAGCATGGATCAATACGTGTGCACCATCTGCGACTATGTGTACGATCCGGCAGTGGGTGACCCCGAGAACGGCATCGCGCCCGGGACGCGCTTCGAGGACTTGCCCGACGACTGGGTCTGTCCCCCTTGCGGCGCTCCCAAGAGCGAGTTCGTGAAGCGGCAATAGCAGTTCTGACCTCAAACCAGGGAGGAGAAAACGATGTTTTGCTACCAGTGCGAACAGACGGCAAAAGGTGAAGGCTGTGAGAAGATGGGTGTATGCGGCAAGCAACCGGACGTTGCGGCCCTTCAGGATCTCCTGACCCATGCCATGAAGGGGCTCGCGCTCTTCGCAGTGGAGGGGCGCAAGGTCGGCGTGAACGACCGTGAAACCAACGTGTTTACGTGTGAGGCCATGTTCTCGACCCTCACCAATGTGAACTTCGACCCCAAGGACATCGCGGCTTTCATCCAGCGGGCGGTGGAGCTCCGGGACGGCCTGAAAGCCAGGGTGAAAGCGGCGGGGGGAAAGACGGACTTCGCCGAGGATGCAGCGACCTTCACCCCGGCTTCGACTCTCGAGGGCATGGTCGCACAGGGGGAACAGCACGGCCTGAAGTCCGATCCTTCCATCGATCCGGACATTCTCTCCCTCCAGCATACGGTGCTCTTCGGCCTCCGGGGCATCAGCGCCTACGCCGACCACGCCCAGATCCTGGGTCAGGAGGACGACAGCGTGTACGCTTACATCCATGAAGCCCTCGCCGCCATGATGGACAAGAGCCTGGGGCTCAACGACTGGGTGGGGCTCGTTTTGAAGTGCGGCGAGGTGAACCTCAAGGCCATGGAGCTCCTGGACGCCGGCAACACGGGAACCTACGGGCACCCGGTTCCGACGAAGGTCCCTCTCGGGCACCGCAAAGGCAAGGCCATCCTGGTTTCGGGCCATGACCTGAAGGACCTGGATGAGCTCCTCAAGCAGACCGCCGGCAAGGGGATCGACGTCTACACCCACGGCGAGATGCTCCCGACCCACGGCTATCCGAAGCTCAAGGCGCATCCCCACTTCTACGGCCATTTCGGAACGGCCTGGCAGAATCAGGCCAAGGAATTCAGCCAGTTTCCAGGCGCCATTCTCATGACCACCAACTGCATCCAGCGCCCCCAGAGCGCATATTTCGAGAACATCTTCACGTCGGGCATCGTGGGATGGCCGGGGGTCCCCCACGTCGGGAACCGGGACTTCACTCCCGTCATCCAGAGGGCCCTGAGTCTTCCCGGGTTCACCGAGGATTCCAACGGCAAGGA
>CAZLCS010000109.1:0-4097 GCA_964557955.1 uncultured Syntrophobacteraceae bacterium | reverse complement strand
GCTCGCTCACGCTGGCTGTCTTCAGGAGATTGGCCCACCGGGCTGCAGTAATCCTGGCAAGCTCCAGGGCTGCTTCAGCCTGCGCAAGCTGGGCCTTTGCGCGCTCAAGCTCCTGATCGAGTTCGGGCGTATCGATTTCGGCCAGAAGCTGCCCAGCCTTGACATGGGCGCCGATGTCCACAAGCCTCCGCTTCAAATAGCCATTGGCCCGTGCATAAATAGGTGCTTCAATCCAGGGTTTGATCTCAGCGGGAAGGGACAGGCTCGTCGGTGGCCGGCCCGGCTTCGGCGAAACGACAGTTACGGTTGGAACGGAAAGCTCCACTGTCTCGGCGCCCAGCTCCGTTTGCCGGCTGGCTCGTGGTATGAGACCTGCGATTAAACCGATTACGATTAAAATGGTAAGAACGGTGAATAGGTGAGTCGGTGAATGGGTGAATCGGTAAGCAAGGGAATCGGTTGATCGGGGAAGAGATGAAGGGGTTCGGCTCATTGAAGTTTCCTTGATTGGATGAGTTTAGTCCGCATTGCTCTCATTTTGTTGCATTGGCCGTTCACAAGAAAGAAGAGCTCCTCAACTGCAAGCAGCTTCGCCTACTGCCAAACCCTCAGCTCTCTAAAAATATGATACCCCATCCGCCACCTCTCACCACTCACCGCTTCACCGATTTTTATGCAGCAGACTGAAGACTACGGGCACGAAGAAGAGAGTTGCCACGGTAGCAAGAATGAGCCCTCCGATCACCGCACGGCCGAGCGGGGCGTTTTGCTCGCCGCCTTCACCCAGGGCAAGGGACATGGGGAGCATGCCCAGGATCATGGCGAGTGCCGTCATGAGCACCGGACGCAATCGGCCGACTCCTGCCTCCCAGGCGGAGGTCAAAGGGTCATGGCCCTGCTGGAGGTTGTTCCGTGCAAAGGTTACCACCAGGACGGAGTTTGCGGTTGCAACCCCCAGACTCATGATGGCGCCCATCAACGCGGGGACGCTCAATGTGGTGAGGGTGAGATAGAGCCCCCACACGACGCCGGCCAGGGCGCCGGGTAGGGCCGTGATGATGATGAACGGATCGAGCCAGCTCTGGAAGTTGACGACCAGCAGTAGGTAGATAAGCGCTATCGCCAACCCCAGTCCGGTGCCGAGACCGGTAAAGCTCTTGTTCATCGTATCCGCCTGGCCGCGCAGCATGATGGAACTCCCCTTGGGAAGCTCTTTTTTAGCCGCCTCTATGATAGGGGCGATATCCCGCAGCACGCCGCCCAGGTCGCGGCCGCTCACACCGCCGAAGACATCGATGACCGGCATCACGTTGTAGTGGGAATAGATGGGTGATCCGCTCCTTCGCTGGACTGAGGCGAGGTTGGCCAGGATCTGGGCATCGCTTTTGCCCGGCTGGTTGGCGCTCACCGGGATGGCATGGAGCGCGGAAAGGGAATTCATCGGATATTCCGGCACCCTGATGCTCACCGGGTATTGAATCCCGTTTTGCGGATTCAGCCAGTAATTGGGCTGTACCTGGCTGCTGCCCGAAAGGCTCAGGAGCACCGAGTTGGCCACGTCACGTTCGGAAAGGCCGATCTGGGATGCTTTGATGCGGTCGACGGCAAAGTGGAGCTCGGGCTGGTCGAAAGGGTGTTGGATTCGCACGTCCACAGCTCCGGGGATTTTGCGAATCTTCTCGGCGATCCCCCCCGCAATGGTCCGATTCTTTTCTCGCTCCCGTCCCATGATCTGGATGTCGAAGGGTGCGGGCAATCCGAAGTTGATGGTCTGATTGACAATATCGGCTGGCAGGAAATAGAAGGTCGCTTCGGGAAAGTCTCTATTGAGCCGGGTGCGCAGCCGGCGCACGTAACCCTCGGTCGGCTGGTGATCGTGGAGGAGGGAAACGAGAATATCCGCATCACCGGTTCCCGTGAGTCCGTTGTCGATATAGGTGAGCGGCACTCCGCCGAAGGGGATGCCGATGTTGTCGAGAATGCCGCCAAGCTCCTTGGCCGGGATCGCCTCCCGGATCACGGCTTCGACCCGATCCACGAGCCGCGTGGTTTCCTCGATGCGCAGTCCGCCGTGGGCGCGAACGTGCAGCCGGAAGTGGCCCGCATCGACCGACGGGAAGAAGTCCTGGCCGAGCTGAGGGATGAGCAGCCAGGACCCGACACAGAACGCCGGGAAGAAGATCACGAAAATAATACGGTGCGCCAACACCATGCCCAGGAGCGTACGGTAGCCTTCCCTGAACCTGTCGAAACCTTGTTCAAAGCGGATCTGCAGGGCCACGAACGGGCGCAGCCACAGGGAAACCGCACCGGGATCGGCCGCGTGGCCTCGATATTCCACGTTGCGGTAGAACCACATGACAAGCGTTGGGATGAGCGTTCGCGAGAGCGCATAGCTTGCGAGCATGGCGAATACGACCGCTTCGGCCAAGGGGACGAAGAGGTAGCGGGCGACTCCGGTGAGAAAAAACATTGGCACGAAGACGATACAGATGCATAGCGTCGAGACGAACGCCGGCAGGGCGATTTCCTGCGCTCCGTCGAGGATGGCCTGAATATTGGGCTTTCCCAGAGCCATCTGACGGTGAACGTTCTCGATCTCAACCGTGGCGTCGTCCACGAGAATCCCGACAGCCAACGCCAAACCGCCCAGCGTCATGAGGTTGATGGTTTCTCCCAGTGCGCTGAGCAGGGCCAGGGAACTCAGAACCGAGAGAGGGATGGAAAGGGCGATGATGAAGGTGCTCCGCCAGGACCCCAGAAAGAGCAGAATCATCACCGCCGTCAGGGCTGCCGCGATCAACCCCTCCTTCACCACGCTGTTGACAGCGGCACGGACAAAAAGCGACTGGTCGGCGAATTCCTTGACCTCCAGTTCGGAGGGAAGGCCGCTCAGGATCAGCGGCATGGCATTTTTTACCCTTTCCACAACGCGCAAGGTCGAGGCCGCGCCGGTCTTCAAGATGGTGAGCAGCACGCCGCGCATGCCGTCCAACCGGACGACGTTTTGCTGGGGTTGGTAGCCGTCATGGACCTGCGCCACATCTCCGACGCGGATCACTGCGCCGTTCACGGTCTTTACGGGTAGATCGTTCAGAGCCGCAAGCACTGCCGGATTGCTGTCCAGTGAAACGTTGTATTCCGTCTCGCCGATTTTCGCCGTACCGCTCGGTAGAACGAAATTCTGGGCATTGAAGGCATTGACGACATCCTGCGGCGCCAGGTTCTTTGCCTGGAGGGCGGGCAGGTCGAGATCCACGGCCACAACTCGTGCTTTTCCACCGTACGGATAAGGCACGGAAGCCCCTCTCACGGTCGAAAGACCGATCTTGATGCGGTTCATGGCCATGTCCTGCAGCTCTTGCTCGGAGAATTTATGGCTGGCCAGGCTGTACTGAAGGATGGGCACCGAGGAAGCATTGTAGCGGATGACAAAGGGTGGGGTGACTCCAGGCGGCAGGAAGCGCAGCGCCGTCTGTCCGCTGGCTGCGATCTGCCCCACTGCATCGGAAACGGAAGCGCCGGGCTGGAGGAACACCTTGATCACACCGGCTCCGTTGTAGGCTGTGGACTCCGTATGCTCGATGTCGTTGACCAGGGTACTGATCATTCGCTCATGGTTGTAGATGATGCGCTCCTCCACCTCGCGGGCGCTCAGACCGTTGTACACCCAGACTACGCTCACAACCGGGATGTTGATGTCCGGGAAAATATCCGTCGGTGTGCGAATCAGCACGAACGGGGTCAGCAACAAGAGCACCAACGCCGCTACTACGAAGGTATAGGGACGACGCAATGCGAGACGAACAATCCACATGGCTCACTTCTTTCTTGGGAGGCTGTCCCAAAGTGATCCGTTTGTCCTTTGGAACGGAACGAAGGGATGAATCTTTCATAGAACCCCTTGCCCTCAGGGTGAGGTCGGAGGTCAGCGGCTTTGCCCTCCGAACGGCTCATCTGCTACATGCCAAGGCCGGGTTGTCCCCACAACTGAAGCCAAGGAGTGGCAGAGGAGCCGATTTCGGAAGTTATCACAAACAATTTGGCACTGCCAATACCAACCACATCGTGTGGGTACCAAAGTACCGATTCAGACC
>CAZLCS010000108.1:0-4197 GCA_964557955.1 uncultured Syntrophobacteraceae bacterium | reverse complement strand
AGGGACTCAAGGGCGTTCGCCTTGTTCACGTAGATTCGGGCCACGTCGTTTGCGAACTCACGTCTCCCCTCGAGTTTCACCAGACGCTCGCAGACCTCGATGGCACGGTCGTAGAGGCTCACGGCCTCCTTGAGCTCACCCAGGGAGCGAAGGGTACGCGCCTTGTTTTGGCAGGTTGCGGCGAGGTTGTTTGCGAGCTCACGTCTCCCCTCGACTTTCACCAGACGCTCGTAGACCTCGATGGCACAGTCGTAGAGGCTCACGGCCCCCTGGAGATCACCCAGGGAGTCAAGGGCATTCGCCTTGTTCTGGTAGGTTGCGGCCAGATCGTTTGCGAGCTCCGCTCTCCCCTCGACATTCACCAGACGTTCGTAGAACTCGATGGCCCGGTCGTAGAGGGCCACGGCTCCGGGAACATCATCCAGGAACTGGTGTACGATGGCCTTATTCACGTAAACCGCAGCCAGTTGGGGCTCCAGGGCTTTCACACCGGACCTGATCCGACGCATCAGGGTCGCCACAACCTCTTCATAGGCCGCCAGGTCTGCAATGGCCTGGGCTTGCCGGGAACCCGCACGGGGAGGAAGCTTCCCCAGAACCTCCGCCACATCCAGCCCAGCAGCCTCAAGGGCCTGACTCAGAAGTAATCGAGGGTCTTCCCAGACTCCCCCTTCAACGGTCCGGCGCGGCAAGACGGGTTCCTTCGGTTGTGTCTTTTGCGGAAAGGCTGGAACAGGGCAGAGATCGCCCCCCATCCTATCGGCAAGGAGGTTGCGCAGGGCCACCGCTGCCTCCAAAAGCGTGCCCCAGCGTAGGACCGGGTCCTGGTGGAAGCACTTCTCGAGGATTTGCCCGACCTCGGGAGGCATGGCCGGTATGCGGGAATGCCTACCGCTCGAGCGCAAAGTCGACTGGAGCACCGTTTCGGCTTCGTTACCCGATTCCCACGAGACGGTCCCGGTAAACATCTGCAGGACGGAAAGCCCCCAGCTCCAAACGTCCGTTTTACGGGACAGCGGGCGTCCTTCCTTCTGCTCGGGTGAACAGAACTCCCTGGTCATGAACCGCCCATGGGCTGCATAGCTCGTCCCCGATTCTGCGTCCGATAGCCCTGGAATCGCCGTCCGAGCACGGGCCAGCCCAAAGTCGCTCACCTTGACCGATTGCCCGTCTAAGGTGAGCAACACGTTGCCGGGCTTCATGTCCTGGTGGGTCAACCCCCACTGGTGGAGCGCATGGAGCCCCCAGGCGGACTGGATGGCGATGTCCAGGATCCGAGCAAGCACCGCATCGGGCTCGCCCTCATAGAGGGGCCCGTTCCCGCCTAGGATCCAGCGATCGAGGCTCCCTCCCTCGAGGTATTCGGCAAAGATGACGATCTCGTCTCCCACCGACCGGAAGAACTGGCAGGCGGCGAGGTGCGGGTGGACCGGGAGAGCTTTCCAAGTCTGCAGCTCACTCAGGAAGTTGCGCCGGGCCGCATCACCTCCATCACGACCGATCTTCACTCGCTTGACGGCAAAGCGCTCCCTGGTGCTCAGGCTGCTCATCAGGTAGACCTTCCCCATGCCGCCCTCGCCCAGCTCACCATCCACCCGGTAATCCTTCAGGACGACGTCTCCCGGCTTCCATTGGGCTCTGTCCGGAGCAACCGAGAGCGTTTCCGGGAGTGAAGGAACCTCTTTCACATCAGCGGCCGAAATCCTGGCCGCATCGAGCTCGAGTCCGTTCGAGGGAATCTCATGGGAGCTGGAGTCTTCCATTGGGGTTTGTTCCTCGCCTCCTTGTGGAGTTGAAACTTTGCTCCGCCCCAGTAAACCAGTGAACCAAGTGCTCCATTTTTCTGCCACAGGCTGGTCCCCCTCGTTAGCTGACTGCTCAAAAGCGTCTATTCACCGCAAAGGCGCAAAGGACGCAAAGAGTCAAAACACGAGACTCTACCCCGCATCAAGCCTTTTCCTTGTTTCGGGTGGTCCAAAGGCCATGGAGGGCTCCCATCAAAAAGCCCCAACTCCTGTTTTTGTCCCCAGCCAGAACGGGTTGACCTTTCTTTCGGCCAATATCCACCAGGCCGTGGCGCCTACGTGAAGGCGGCGGTAGTAAAGCCACGGGCTGCCATCCGAGAGATCGAAGCCGGTGGTGAGGCCGTCCCCGGACGCAGCGTACATGCCCCCCGAACGATCCAGGGACTTCTTGAGATACTTCGTGACAGCCTTCCACTGCTTCACCTGCCCGGTCATGGCATACGCTGCCGCCATCTGGGCCGTCCCCTCGAACCACACCCCGTCGCAGTCCTGGTTGAAATCGAAGCCCGATCCCACCTTGAGGTGCTGCTCGGCATACTCGAGGGCCCTCCAGTATGGCTTTCCCTCCTCGCGCAGCGCCAGAAGCGCCCAGGCCTGGATGTCCACGGGAATCACCGCTGTGTTGATGGTCACGCCATCTTCACCCGTTCCAGTCCAGAACTTGCCCTCGGTCTCATCCCACATGGAGAGGACGAATGCCTTGGCGTGGTTGGCCCGGTCGTGCCACCGGGCGTCGCCCGTCAGCAGGTACAGGCGCTCAAAGGCGGCGAAGCAATCGATGTTATGCTCGGTGGCTTTGTAGAGCAGCGGGTCCTGTCCCGGCTTCTCCCAGCCCTCCAGCCCCCCGGTGTAGCCTCCCTGTCCTCGGGTATCACGGAAATTCGTCTCGACCCATTCCCCAAGATCCCTGGCTGCATCGAGATATTCGTCTCCCCCATACGTTTCGTGGAAAGCGAGGAGGGCGATCATGGCCCAGGCCGCGTTTCCCGTGTGGCTGCTCACCTGGAATTCATCCTCCAGCCACTGGGCCGCCCCGGCGTCATACCATCCCGGCATGCGGACCGTATTGGGCCTGCCGTTGGGCAGCCATCCAGGGGGCAGCGCGAGATCGCCTGCCTGGTAACCGTTGCGCACGCGGCTGTCGTCGAAAAACCGGTCGTGGTCCGTGGCATAGACCAGCGCGTCGGCGATTTGCCGGGCGCGGGTCTCATCGCCTGTAGCGATATAGGCGAGGAGAGCCACGGCATTGTCATAAGTGAACGCCACATTGGCGAGCACCTTGTCGAAATCGTTCGATGGCGGGCCCGTCTTGTAGCTCACCAGGAAGCGGGGCTCACCCAGCCGGGACTTGTTGTACTGGATTTCGTCGATATAAAAGGTGATGTCCTGATTGGCGTTCCTGTCCGCGGCACTGACCCACCCGAAGCCTCCCAAAACGTAATGCAGATCAAGGCCGACCAGGTTCAGAGTATACTTCTTCCAGGATTTGGACAGGGTCACGTAACCAGTGGTCACCTTCGGCGACGAATCCGGGTAGGGATTCTCAGGCGTCCCCGTCTCAGCATTCCTGCCGACACCGAAGGCGAAGAACTCAACCCGCTCGCCGCCCTTGGCCCCTTTTACCCAGAAGGTCAGGCGGGTGGCGCCCCGAAGGTCGATTCCTGCGTTCGGCTGGAATCCCCAATTTTCCGAAGGGGCCGTGGCATCACCCAGCAGCATGCCATTCATGAAATACCACCCGCCCCAGTTCGTCCCCCTGGCTTGGAAGCCGGCCTTGATGCAGGTATTCCCCGAATGGGGTTTGTCCATGGAGGCTTCATCCATGGCCGGTAGTGCATCCTCGCCCCCGGGGCTGCTCATGCGCCCACGGGCCGAGAAATGATTCCCAGCGGCATTGGCGTCCGTGTACACGTCGAAAGACCGGTGATACTGGTCCATCACGCTGGACAGCCATTTGACGGAACGGGAGCTCTGGGATGCCGCCTGAACACTCCCTGCCGGCACGACGACTGCAAAGCCCACAAGCCAAACCAGAGCCAAAACAGGAACAGCGCATTGCCGCTTCATTATATTCCCTCCTCTTCCTCGGGCGAGCGAGTTTGACCGATACACCCTCAGGCGGCGGATTCGTCTTTGAAGCGAAATCCTTCCAGACCGAAGAGATGCCGACCCTCAGGATCCGACCAGTCCCGATACATCTCCCTTTGCGATCGCAAGAGCGCAACACATACGTCGTGTATTCTTATAGGCGAGAAGCAGGATCTTTCTCGCTCGATGAAGTCACAAAAAATCGCTCAGCGTTCTTCCTTGTCCACGCAGGCTTCCCAGTGCCGCCAGCCTTCGATGGCGCTGACGGGCAGGCCGTGGGCGAGCGTCAGGCCCAGGATCGCTT
>CAZLCS010000107.1:0-5123 GCA_964557955.1 uncultured Syntrophobacteraceae bacterium | reverse complement strand
AGTCCGTCCGGGGTCAACTGATCGCCCGGTTCCGGATCGTCCGGGGCCACCATGGGGGTTGGCTTTCGGTAGTAATAGAGGGTCAGGGTGTCCCCGGGCTCGGAGACGATTGGGTGGTAATAGAGCCACGCCCCCCGCAGCGCGGTGGCCTCGACATGGCCGCCCCTCGGGGCTTCGATCAAGGGCGCGTGGTGGGTGAACTCAAGGAATGACCGGAAGTGCTTGACGAGGCATCGTCCGTTTTGGGAGGTGACGCGCTGGAGCTCCCGGTGGTAGTCCTGCGGGAGGTTGACCCACGCCTTGCCGGGGTCGGTCTGGACCTGCGAGGACGCCTCGAGGAGCGGCAGCAAGACGATGCCCGCCACGCGGAGACTCGCCCGGTTGAGGTATCTGAGGATTGTAACGTCCGAATACGAGGCGCCGAGGGTCGCCTCTCGCACCTCTGCGATCAAATCTTTCGCGGTCATCATCGGTCGGCGTCCTGCGAGGAAAGAAGCCCCCGGGGAGTTACCCTCGGGGGCCGTGGTTAGGAGGAACGGTCGCTACACGCGGATCAGTTGGGCGCCGTCAGGTTGGTGTGGCGGCAATGGGCCTTGCGGTTGGAGCAAACCAACTGCCCCACCCAACGGGTGTTGGCCACGAGGAGGTCGGGCTGGCTCTCACTGAAAACCCGCCACACGGGCTTGGTGAAAGCGTAATCCCGGTGGGACTTCATTTTGAGGTACTGGAGGTTGAGGCCGTCGCAGACGCCCTCGGACTGCTTGTCATCGGCCACGACCGGGACACCGCCGAAAAGGACGTTGGCAAACCCTGCCGAAGCGAGGCGCGTGTCCTGGTAGCGGGCCTGGACCTGGAGCGTGGACTCGTAGGCGTCCTTCAGGAGCTCCGTGGTGATGTAAAGATTGGGTTTCCCGCGGGTGCTCTGATTGATCGAGGCGGTGCGCCTGATCTCCTGGAGAACGGGGAAACTGATGGCCCGGGCCGTGGTGATGTTTCTGGCCGCCCACTGGGGCATGTCGGCCTCGGCGATTGAACCGTAGGGGACGGCCGTGTTTGCGGCGAAGAGGTTCCCGAGGCCGAGGATTGCATTGGCATTGGCGGCCGAGGCATAGACGTCCGCGCCCATTTTGTCGCGGATGGTCTTTTGCATGTTGTCGAGCTTGGAGAATGCGAGATCCACCAGGGCCGCACGGCCAGAGTTCTGGACCTGCTCGTCCAGGTTGATGCTGTTCCAGGTGATCGCGCCCGCCCACCGGAAACGGGCGGCGTTGATGATTTCCGCCGGGGTGTTGTCGATCTGAGTGGCCGCGCCGTAATCGGACTTGTTCGCCTGCCCGTATTCCAGGAAGACGCGGATCATCTGGCCGCCGTCCACTTTCTCGCCTGCGGTCACGAAATTTTCCTGCATTTTCTTCCCGGCCATGAGGGACCACAGCAGAACGCAGTCCTCCACCCATATGTCGGAAACCTGTTTTTCGTACCAGTCCTCGGTGACGGCCTGAAGTTGGGTCATATCAAGGGCCATTGCCTGTTCTCCTTCAAATCAAAAAGGGCGGAGAGATGATCCCCGCCCTTATGTGCCTTCGATTCTGGAAAGCATGCTCTGCTTGATTTCATGGGGCGAGAGCCGCTTCCCGGTTGCCTGTGTCTTCCGGATGTCCGAGCCCGGCTTCGCCAGGACCTTCTTGGCCGCTTCCGATCCCTTGGCGAGTTGAGACACCTCCTGTTTTCCCTTCTCGAACGCTTCCTTGGCCAGGGCCTCCTTTTCGGCGGCCTGGGTGTCGGCTTTCCAGTGCCAGTAGGCGCTGAAATCGTCGTGGAAGGGGTTGGTCTGCTTGTACTGCTGCAGTGTCCCGTTTTTTTGGGCTTCGAGGAAATCCGGGTGGTCCTGCAGGAATTTGTCCTGCTGTGACTGGATTTGCTTCTGCTGGTCGTACTGCTGGAAAGCCTTCTGCGCCTCGGCGGCGGTGCGCTTCGCCGTGATCTCGGCGCTCATCCTGATGGCCTGCGACCACGAGAGGTCCCCGCTTTCCACCTGCTCCTCGATCTCCTTGAGTTGAGTGTCGAAGTCGGGCTCGGCGGCTTCCTTCGACTCGGCTTTCCCCTTGTCCGCGCCTGCCGCCAACTGCTGCTGGATCATGTCCATCTGCCGCCGCAGGTCCCCCACTTCGGAGGATTGTCTGCCGGCCATGGACTCGAGCTCCTGGTAGCTTTTGGCCAGGTCTTCCACGGACTTGAACTTCCCGAGGATAAGCGGCGGCTGCTCGGCCTTTGCCCCTGCCTCAGCCTTGGTTCCTTCTCCCTCACCCTCTCCGAGTTCTTCCGGGAGGTCGTCTTCAACGGGGGGAATCATGGCTCCTGTGGGCATCACTTTGCTGTCTTCTTCCATTCCGTAGGGCATTGCGTGTCCTTTCAGAGGCCCAAAAACCGGGTTATCTCTTATCGAGTTGTTATCTTTCGGTTATACCGTGTTCCTTGAGGTGCCTGCGATACGCGCAGCGATCTGTGATCGGGGCCTCGAGTCCGGCCCTCACCCTGTCCGAGTCCTGGAGGACTTCGCGGACGTTTGCGTCAAGCCATGCCGGTTCGTCCCGGAGGACCCCACCGTGGCCAAATGAGATGATTTTCCCCTTGGTCCCGCCGCACGAGCACGGCATGGACTCGGGGCACTCGGCAACCGGGTAGAACAGTTCCGCGAGGTGTCCGCACCGGTCGCACTGGAAATCATATAACGGGGACATTGGCCATCTCCTCTGCGGACGGGATCTGCCCCTGCATCGCCCGGGGAGTCCCTCCGTTGTTGGCTATCGGGGGGTTCCCGGGGGCGTCCATCGGGGGCGTCTGCCGCCTGTTGCCGGGCCCGCCCTGTGCCTGCATGAGCCAGTCGTGGAGGTACTGGGCGTCTTCTTGTGGGAGCCCTGCTTCGATCAGGACCTGGAGTGCCTGGTTGAGTTGCCCTTCGGCTGTCCTCTCGAGGATCTGCTTCCAGTTCGGGAAATTCACCGACTCGAGGAGTGCCTGACGGTCGATGACGCCCATCTGGTAGAGCTCCTTGGCGTCCTGCATCACCTGGAGGTTGGTCTTCGTGATCGTCGAACCGGACTCGACCACGTAGTTGAACTTGCGCCCGGCGTAGTCGGTCCCCCGGAAAAGCCGCATTTCGTCCTGGACGTCGAGGAGCTCTTCCTGCCACCCGAAGTTCTGGAAAAACGAAATCGCCCACCGGCCGCGCTCACGCACGAGATAATCCGTAGCCCTGATCTTGTGGCGCATAAGAACGGCGTTTCTCTCCTGGAGGGTGATGATGGCGCTTGCGGCCTCGATGTTCCTCGGCGTCTCGCCCCTGTCCACGTCCTGGATTGCGAATATCCGGTCGAAGAAGTTGAGGTGGATGTCGAGCGCCTGAAAAAAATTGGTCGGGAGGTTCGGCACCTGGAGGTATCGAATCCCCTGCGAGGCCATGGTGCTCGTGGGTCGGATGATGAGTCCGGCCTGGTTGGTGATTTTGGCGTCCGAAACGCCCGTGTCCATGGGGAGCACCAGCGGCGGCATGCAACAAAGCGAAACATACGCCGCGATCCTGGACAGAATCTCGTTGATTTTCGCCTGGAGGTCCCCGACCTGCTCTGCCGCGGCGAAACCCCATATGGAGGTCGTGTCCTCGTAACTGCACGCCTTGGCGTATGGGTAGTGACCCCATGCGTAGGTGTGCTCCCCGAGGGAGCGGTCGAGTGCGGGGTTGACGTTCGGGTTCGGGGAGTCATCGAGCACGAGGTGACCGCGGTTGGTCAGGGTGATTTTCCTGATCCCGCCCGGATACTTCAGCTGCTCGCTTTCCTGCGGGCCGTCGGGCGTCTCCACCGTAACGGGTTCCATGGTGAGGTCCCTCAGCCACACCTCGATCACGAGAGCCCGAGGTTCCCGGACCTGTCGGAGTGCCTGCAGTGTATGGATCGAACCCTTGTGATCGGTCGTCTTGGCGCCCGATATCCCGGTCCTGATTCCTGCGGGCTGCGGGATATTGTCCTCCCGGTCTTCCCCGAGGAGCGAATAGGTATCGTCCGCCACAACGCCCTCGACGCCGAACATGGCCTCTACATCCGAAACGTCCATGGGGTAGGCGTCGCACATGTAGGGCATGTCCTGGATATCGTCGTAGACTCCCGGAGCTGGAAACCACGAGTAGGGGTCCTTCACCACCACGTCGAGGTTTCCTGCGTCCGGGTTCGGCACGAATTTCTCAATCGTGATGCCGTAGGTTTCCATCTGGAGCGCCGACCGGGCGAGGACGTTCCCCTGTTCGTCGTTGTTCCACCAGTTCTTGATCCGTTGACTCAGGAGCATATCGGCGTCATCCTCGATCCCGTCCACCGAGTGGACTTCCGCCACGGGGTCGCGGGCCGTGAGGTTGGCCACGGTGCGCTGGATGTTTGCGAACAGGAGGTTTGCCGTCACCTCGTGCGCCCGGTTTTTCGAGAGCCTGCGGTTCCGGTTCCAGTGATCGCCACGGTACAGCCTGTGGTTTTCGTACCACCGCTCTGGGAGTCCGAGCCTTTCCTTCTCCTGGGCAGCCATCTCGAAGAGCGCGTAGGCGAAGAGCCCCACGTCGGGGTGGCCTTCCGGGGGAGGGTTTGTCAGGGAGAACTCATGGTCAACCGTCGGCATTCGCCGCCCTCCGCTTTTTCGGTGAACCACGGCGCTGAACGAGGACCTTCCCGCTTGCGTTGGGGTATGGCGTCCCGCACGACGGGCACTCGAGCGCATCCCGGATCTGTGAGGTGTCGTGGGGAAAACACGACCACCCGAGGCCCCGATAGTGGTCCTTGAGGCGGAACATGGCCCCGTTGGCCTCCCGGTCGGGGCTGAACGCCTTGACTCTCGGGTCGGGGATCTGCCCCTTGGGCACCTGCAGCCACCCGTCCTCGTCGTTGGTTTCCATGAACGCCCCGCCGCATCCACGGCAAATCAAATCCATGGGCATATCAGCCTGCCCCCTCTCTCGCTCTATCGCTCAACATCTGGCGTAAGAATCGGTTGTTCTGGTCGCGGATGATCTCGCCCACCGGGTCTTGGATCTCGTCAACGGCGGATAGAGGCCGCCCGAGCGGGTCCTGCCCGGAGGC
>CAZLCS010000106.1:0-5317 GCA_964557955.1 uncultured Syntrophobacteraceae bacterium | reverse complement strand
TTCGGGACAAGATCGATTCGTTTGTGTACTGTACGCGGGCATGGATATCTTGGCGCCCGGCGAAGAGGCATCTGATGGCACCAGGGAGAGCCGCCACAATACGGCGATATCAGAGGAATGCAGTCGTTCCAAGAAGAACCTTCGGGATGTCGCCGACAGGTTGTGTGCATTTCACGCAAGGTTCTGCAGCTTTTTCACCAGCCGCACCCGCAACGTAGTCGAACAG
The DNA here is from genome assembly GCA_964557955.1 of uncultured Syntrophobacteraceae bacterium. Classification (GTDB taxonomy): domain Bacteria; phylum Desulfobacterota; class Syntrophobacteria; order Syntrophobacterales; family Syntrophobacteraceae; genus JALOOX01. The sequence goes on along the minus strand of CAZLCS010000106.1, from coordinate 5,091 downwards.
TCCAGGAAGTACCTGTTCGGCTTGATCCTGTCTGATGCTTGTGATGGGGACGCCCTTAACTTGTTAGCTTTCCAATTTGGCTTTTCAGCTTTGCTTTTTGACAACAAAAACATGCTGCAGGCATGCCGCAGATGGTCACGTTCGCCCCCAGTCCGTCGAGCCGCACCCCTCCTCGCCTTATGTATGTTTTCATCATATACATGAAGGTGAACCATTAAATGAGAAAGCAGGAGGACTGCTGACTACAGGCAGCTATCCAAATGTACGGGATTTGAGTGGGATGAAGGAAATTCGGAGAAGAATCGGCTCAAGCATAAGATGGCTCGCTCGGAATGCGAGCAGATCTTTCTCAATCGTCCACTTGTGGTTGCTGATGATGAGAAGCATTCACAGGACGAAGTGCACTACTACGCTTTGGGTCAAACCGATAAGGGGAAAAGTCTGTTTTTGGTGTTCACAATCCGCGGCAGCCTGATCCGTGTAATCTCTGCCCGTGACATGAATCGAGCAGAGAAAAGGATATATGATGAAAAAGAAGATTCCGAAGTTCGAAAATGAAGATCAGGAGCGTGAGTTTTGGGCTTCTCACGACTCGGATGAGTATATCGACTGGGAAGCGGCAAAGCCATTGCCGTTTCCCAATCTAAGGCCATCAACCAAGACCATATCCCTTAGACTGCCGAAATCCATGCTCGATCACCTCAGAATGCTGGCAAACAAAAGGGAGTTCCGTACCAGTCATTGCTGAAAGTGTTCTTGGCAGATCGCATCAAAGAGGAACTGAGGGCAAAGAGAGGCCTCTCTGAAGCTCAATGAGAACTGTTGATCACCTGCAAAACCATCAGTTTCTTCTCGTTTGACCGGGTGGGGTACACCTCATTCTTAACTTATGAACTTGCAGGGTGTATGGCCCGGAAACCGATGTATTGACGTAGTAATGTCGAAGGCCTTGCATGAGAAGCACGAACTCCTAACCTATAACGATTGAGACCAGACGGAGGGGCCTGGAACGGGTTTCTCCAGGCCCCCTCCGGTTCGTCTCAATCTATTGTTCAAAAAGCCCGGAGCTGCACTCCATGCATATAGGGCATCGCTTCGGTGTGGGGTCTCGGGAGGAGGTGGCTGGATGCCGGCCTCCGAATTACAGAATGCAGAATGGGGTCACACCTACAAACTTGACAAAGTGAAATGTGTAGGTGTGACCCCACGATTGCGCTGCGCCGCTCCTCCGGATCAACCTGCGGGCTCGACTGAATCAGCGAGTCCACCACCGCCTGCCTGATCAACCTGGCCATGGACACGTGCCGGGAGAAGGCCCTCTTATTCATGGCCTGGACTTGCTCTTCCGTCAGCTGAACCTGGGTTCTGATCATGAATCCTCCACTGATTGCACTTTTCCCCGGACGATAACAGCCCGTCCCGAAGCCGTCAGAGTGCAGCTCCGGGACATCCTTCTTAAAGAGAGTGATCGTTTCCGGAGGACGAAGGATGGTGTGAACGACGGTGAGCTATCGGCCCCACTCAAAGAGAAATTCGAAGACTTCCCGCTGGATGGGCAGGGCACCCTGGGGATGGGTGAAACGAGCCTTGTCTTCCGCACCTTGATCGACGCGGAAAAGGCATCCCGCTCATCGGCTTTGCCCGGCAACGGAGGGCCCGGCCTGGGGCTGACTGTCATGATCGGGGCCGGCTTCCGTGGTTTTCAACTGCGTGCTCACAGGGTATTCTGATGGCGTCCTGGGTCTTCCCTGCCACATCGGCAAACGGGTTGTCCCATGGCCGCAAGGCCTCGCCGTCGCGCTGCTCGCCCGGTGCAGCCTTGCCCGGGAAGCGGCGAAGTATGGGGAATAACGGGTCATGCAGGTCGATGAACGCCCTCCATCTGGAAGACCAAAGCGAAGGTTCGCTATCCGAGGGGGACTGCTGTTGGTGGCCGCAACCGTCTCGGCCTATTCCCTGTGGTCTCCCGGGAAGGTCGTTACAGACGGACGCTTCGACCGTATGTACAACGGCATCTGGCTTCAGCACGGCTGGCTTGGGGATGACGCGTGGTTTGCCCGAAACAAGCGGGATGTACAGCCGTTCCGGGACTCTGGCAAGATCCGAGCTTTGGCCGAACTTTTTGCGGATCACCCTATCACGGATGTTTTCCCCCATCTCTGCCCCTGTCATGACACGGCCATTGATCTGCAGAAGAACTACATTGGCCTGATGCGCGCCAGGACCCAGGCCGTTCTGGCCTGGACCGGGCGCACACCGGTCCTGTTGGGCCTCCCCGCCTACCAGGATGAAGGGGTCGGTTACCACAACCCCGAAGTCGAAAACCTGGAAAACGTTCTACTGGGAGTAGACGCTGCCCTGGCCGGCTATGCAACACCACCGGCCAGCTACCAGGGCATCGCGGTCCACTGCGAATGGGAAATGGATCCGGAAAAGTGGCGGATTGTGACCAACCGGTTCCTATCCCGCAAACCCAAGGATTGAGGCTCTCGCAAACCCATGGACGACATCCGGCCCCCACGAGGGCGACAGATCAACCGTGTAACGGTCCTCGGCCCCAACCTCCTGGAGGTGGACAGCCAGGGCCAACTGCTGAGCCCCATCGCAACGGTCTTCCCGAAGCACCGACTGCTTGTCACCCTCCGGGGCATTCACGCCACGCAGGTTGATGAGGCCGTGCGGTATCTTGCCGAACCCCGTTCCGCCTCGTCAACCGTTTCCCACGATGACCATGAAGAGCATTCCCTTTACGAGGACGCCGTGTCTCTTGTCGTCAGAAACGGTGTGGTTCTTATCCGCTCTGAGTCCGAATCCATCGGAAAAGCGTTTGACGCCGATGAAGTCCTTCAGCTGCTGGTGCCGAAACAGTGCATTCAGTTCACCGGAATCCACCTTGCTGAGGTGAGAAGGAGGCTCCGGGCCCGTGGAGAGAGCTGGCGCATTTCCCAGCTGCCCCGCTCCGTGGAGGAAATGATCCATCACATTGGATCGAGCCGTGCATCGGTAAGCACGGGCGCGACCTACTACCAGAGTGCCGTGACAGGCGAGCGGTTTCTGACGTACCAGGAATTCACGTCCATTCGACCGCTGCTGCGACAGGAAAGGTGGGAGGCCCTGGCAAGGCTCGAAGAAATCGTCCACCTGAGCGCCCTGTGCAACAGGGAGGGCATTCCCGAGCTGAGCTTCCTGGTTCATCCCCAAAGGAGTCTGCGGGCCGCCGGGTTGGGAGATCTCATCACCCTTTTGAAGAATCCGGATGCTGAGGCTCCGGTCGAGGAGGCGGAAATCCTGTTTGACCGCTTCGCCGCATCCTTCGTATACGCGGCAGGTGCGGACCTTCTGGTCGATTCTGAAACTTATGCCCCCTGGCGGACAGCAATATTCAGCAAGCTGTTTCATATCGACTTGAGCGAAGTGGAGGAATGGACGTTGGGCGTAAGCCCTGAATTCCACCTGAATGTGAGGTGGCTTCCCGGAGCCGGCATCGTCTCCGGAAGTCCGGTTTTCGAGGCTGATGCGTCGCCTCGAGTCAGAGCCTTGATCGATCATTACAGGAACCGATGCAGCGCGCTGGTTTCGGTCAATCTGGGAAGCGTCGAATCGGCTCAGACAATCCGGGACCGCAGCGGCGAGGAGCGGGCCGTCTACCTGGCAACCCTGGGGTTTGAGGGCGGCAGGGAGGAGATTCGGCTCCTGCGCTGCATGAAATGGGACGTCCAGCATCGACTCAAGAGGGGAGCCTCCCTGGATTGTGCCATAGCCGAGACCCTGCAGTACCGCCAATATGTCGCAGACCGACTGAAAGCGTTCTCCGCCCTGGGAATTCCCCTGCCGCCCTATGTGGAAATCGAGCTTCACGAAGATATTCCCCATGTGGGGATGATCCCCGTCTATTTCATGGATCGCCCGTATGTCCCGGGAATCGTGAGCGAGAAGATTCCTCCCGGCTTTTATGCCCGGCCGAGATTCGTAGTCCGTCTCGCAGGTCTCCTGGGCATGTCGGCTGCCGTGAGCCTGGTCATGGGGCGGGCATGCCCTCGATCGGGCCATATATACTTCGATGACGGAGATGAGGTGATCCAGTTTGACGATCACGGTCTCCCCGAGCGGCTGGTCCTGGCGGAAACGACCGGCTCCTTCACGGATTTTACGACCCCCTTGGCGTCGAAGCTCGGCCATTGCCTCTCCCACCTCTCTGGACATCTGGAATTGGCCAGGCGCGGGGGCGCGGATCAACGGGAGCTGGATTCGGCCGTCGAAGCCTTCACAGAGGGCCTGGTGTTCGAGATGCAGAGGATGCAGAACCTCCTTCGGGCAAATCCCCTGGCTCTGAAGCTTCTCTATTCGGATCGATCCGGAGAACCCGGCGGCATTCGGCATCGATGGGAGCGGATTCTCGAGCGTCTCGAATCCACGGACCCGGGGGAAATGCGGAGGGTCGTCGCACAAGAGCCTCAGCTCACTCGCTTTCGCATGCTTCCGCATTCAATGACTATCGCCTGAAGGCGATAGATTGTGATGGGCGTGAACCCCTGAGCAAGGCTGGAGTCATTTGTGGCTGTTCGGATGAATCCGACTCAAGCCCTTGTTCGCCCTCCGGTGCGACATGATTCTGGTCCCAGAGCTGGAAGGTTCCCAGCTCATCCGATTGGTTTGCCATGTACTGCTGTATCGATACCGGGCGATTCTGGCGGGCGGCAGGTATGCTGGGGCATTGGTCACGATATGGATGTGATTCGGTCTGAAATGGCCCTTCATTACCTGCAATTCCTTCTCGGAGCAAACCTCCCGGATGACATTGCGCAGTCGTAAAGCCACATCGTCCTTCAGGACCCCAAATTCAAGGCAAAGACCTCCAACACAAGCCGCCAAATATAGGGAGGAACGCTGACCGAACGAGGCCCAACACCCGGGAAAGAATCTGCTCCGACCCACTCATTGGAAACCAGCGTTCAGTTCTTTCCAATCCTCCCCGAAAATGCTCACGGCCGTGGTTTCTCGATAATCCTTCTGCCTCGCCAGTTCCCTGAATAGTGGGATCAGCTCTTTTCGAAGTTGTCCTCAGTGCGCCTTCCTCCGACATTCCAGAGT
>CAZLCS010000105.1:0-5721 GCA_964557955.1 uncultured Syntrophobacteraceae bacterium | reverse complement strand
CTCGAAAAGCTCGGATATATGGAGGCATTCCCACACCTTGGGATCGAGCTCCCGGTCCTCCTCGTATCCCGAGGGGCAAACCGCCTTGAGCTTGCCGGAAGTAACGGAATCGGCGGTCGCACACAGTGTGACCTCGATGCCCCTGCGCACCAGGCCTTCGGTCAGCAGCGAAACAACGCTCTCCCAGGGCCCGTAGTGCCGGGGCGGAGTACGCCAGGCAATGGGTGAAAGCATCGCTACTCGCATGGGCAACTACCCTTACCATTCAGTCCATCTAATGCACATCATGCTCCCTGAGCCATTCCAGAAGCTCGGGGACCTCTGCCGTGGCAAGGGCCAGGCATTTGTCGGCCCCGCCGTAGTAGAGCCGCACGGTGTTCCCCTCTCTAACCCAGCCGCAGGGAAACACGACCTTATCCACATCCCCCATGAGCTCGTAGCTCTCTTCGGGAGAGAAAACCCACTCATCGGCGCGCGCGATCACTTTGCACGGGTTTTCAAGATCCAGAAGGGCAAGGCCCAGCCGGTAGATGGAGCTGCTCGCCGTCGTGCGGACTCCGTGATAGAGAATGAGCCAGCCTTCCTCGGTGGGAAGCGGCGGAGGTGAGAGGCCGATCTTGTTTGCGTCCCACCAGCCGCCCTTTCTAGCCGCGATAAGCACGCGGTGATCGCCCCAGTGCCTGAGGTCCGGTGAAAAGGATATCCAGATATCGGCCCTCGCTGCCGGCCAGTTGGATACCGGCCTGTGGATCATGGCCCAACGCCCCTTGAAGCGAACGGGAAAGAGGGCTGCATCCTTGTTTTCGGGCGGAAGGACCGGGCCGCAGCGCTCGAACTTCACAAAATCCCGTGTGCAGGCAAGGGAGACGAGCGGCCCGCCCTGGGAGAAGGCCGTGAAGGTCACGCTCCAGCAGCCCAGTTCCTCGAGATGAGTGATCCTCGGGTCCTCTATACCCCATATTTCCTCGGGATGATCCAGCGGAGAGGGAAGAAGGGTGGGGTTTTCGTCCATGCTCCAGCCGCTCAATCCGTCGCGGCTTCTTGCCGCCGTAAAATGGGACATCCCCCTTCTGTCCTCGACGCGCATGAGAAGGAGCGTTTGGCCCCCCATTGCGGTCGCTCCGGCATTGAAAACGGAGTTTGCCCGGTAGGGAAGGTTTTCGGATGTGATGATGGGGTTTCCAGGATATCGTTTGAAAAGGTCTCGCTGCGGCATGCTTCGATTTCGCTCCACCATGGTAAGAAGGCCAAGGGCTCAGAATTCAAGCTCCAACGTCACGGGAGCTCCCGTGCGCCTTGCCTCGCGGGCAAGCTCATAGGCTTCGTTGTAGCGCTTCGCCACCAGGTCCCAGGATACGACCTCATCGAGATAGCGCCTCAGGTTTTCACCCAGCGTGAAGCGCAGGTTTTCGTCGCAGGCAAGCTTTACGACCTTGTCCCTGAGCATCTTTTTTGTGGTGAAAAGAAGACCCCCTTCGCTCTCCAGGGTCTGTGCGGTCAGCCCCTCCATGGGAGCCGTGGTGATGTAGGGCTTGTTCAGGGCGATAATGCGCGCGAGGGTGCCGGACTGGGTTTCATCCGTCGAGGGCAGTACGATAAAGTCGCAGACAGCCATCATCTTGTAGTAGATCTCACCCCTTGGGATGAACTCATAGTAGTGGGCGAAGCCCCTTCGCTGCAGCTCGAGCGCATCGGCTTTCCACTTCTCGTAGATCGATCTGTCGCCTGGATCGCGCATGGCTCCCGCCGCAAGAAGGTCCCAGGTCTGACCGGTTCGGCGGAATATCTCCTCCCTTATCTCTTCCCACATGGAAAGCAGGATGTCCCAGCGCTTGTTGGTCTGAATCCAGCCGATCATGCCTGCAACGTGCTCTGCAAGGCCGATCTTGTCGAGTCCAAGCTCCTCTCTCAGGCCCGGAATTTCGTGGGCTCCCCAGCGCCTGTCGGGTCTTGCCCCGTGGGGCACGACCATGACGTTTCTCGGGGTTTCCCAGCCGTAGCCGGGAAAAGTCCAGTCGAGCCGCCACTTCTGATAGTGGCACTTGAAGAGGACCACATGGCTTCTCCGGCAGAGCTCGTAGAGGAAGTTCGCCTCGAAGTCCCGGAGGCGCCCGTGCACGGTGTGGGGCTCGACCACAATGGGATACTCGCCGATGGCCTCAAGGAGGGTGAGGAATCCCTCGTTTCGGTCGCCGATGCCCCGGTTGTCCCTGTACTCATAGAGGCCGTATTCGTGCTCGATATGCACCACATAAGGCGAAAACTCCCTCACCTTCTCGGCCACGGGGCGCCACCAGTCGTGCCGGCCCATATCGATGAGGGGCAAGACCCCCTCGCCCTCGCCGTCAAGATGGCTTATGACCAGGACTTCCCGCCCCGGATTCGCCTTTTCTATGAATTCACGAGCTTCTTCCGCAAACGTCGCTATGCCGCAAAGCCTTGGAGGATACGAACTGATGATGATAATCGGACCGCTCGACATCACTGTCTCCGCTTGAAATTAACGTGTGTCCCGGTTGAATCCGTTCGGCTTCGAGCTCGAGGAGCTCATGGTGAACCGAATCGACAGCCCCCTTGAAAGCCAGGCCGCTCATGGATACCGCCTCGAGGCCGCTCAGCCGATGCATGTTGAGAAGCGAGATGAGCCAGGCCAGAGTCGATTCCGCCCCCTGGTTCTGGTTGGCGCCGTCGGCCGCAAGGCCGTCTCGGCAGCCCCCCGTGCCGTAGTCGTACAAAGAGACATTGAGGTCGTTTGCCCCGAGAAACCACTCGAAGCAGCGCCCGGCTTCCAGCGCCCACATCCTCTCGCCGGTTATTCTGTAGGCATCCACACAGGCTTCGATCATGCACTGGGCTTCAATCGGCTGCTGGTCGAATCTTGCCCTGTGGCCCTCCCGAGTGAGCCAGCCACGGTTGCCGATGGGTACGAAATGCCCCCCGGGGTCGGTTTGAATCCGGATAAGCCACTCAAGGCTTTGAAGCCCCGCCTGCAACATCTCCCGGTCCTGCATGCCCCATCCCGAGAGCGCCATGGCCTGGGGAATCCTGGCGTTGGCATAATTCACCGTGTTCTCGATCCAGGGCCAGCCATCAGCGGCATTGGACCTGTAGAGCTCATAGAGCCTTCCGGCCAGGACCGAGCGGACCCTTCGCACCTCGCTGTCTCCGCCGAAGCGGCTGAGATAGTTGTGAATGCCTACCAGTCCGAAGGCCAGGGCCCTGGGGGACTGAAACTTCGTCATGACGGGAAGCGCCCGGTTGAAGAGGTTCAATGCGGCGGCGGAAAGGCTCTCGGAGGCTGCAAGCGCCACCGCCACGCCCAGGGCCCAGACGGCCCTCCCGTGGGAGTCCTCCGAGCCCTCATCTTCGAGCCACCGGCGCTCGTAGGTCATGAAGTTTCGAAAACGGTCGCTTTCCTCGTTATAGGCATGGTGGATGAAGCCAAGGTAGCGGCAGGCGAGGCGGGTGAGGTCCTTTTCCTCCGGAATCATTTCCCGGGCCAGAAGGACGGCTATCAAGGCCCTGGCGTTGTCATCGGTGCAGTAGCCGTGGATGCGGTCGGGGACTGTAAACTTAGCATGCTGCAGGATTCCCGTGTCGTCTGTAAGAAGCAGGAGGTGATCGAAGCAGGGCTGGGGAAGCTCGAGCGGTGCGGCATCGACCGTTTTGGCATGGAATACGGGCCTCGGGTGCTTCTCCCGCTCCTTTCTCACTTCACTGAAGACCTCGAGGTATTTCCTTGCAACCTCCTTCCAAACCATGCCGCGGCAAAAAGTGTAGGCCCGCTTTCGCATGGCGTGCCGCTCTGTTTCGTTCTCGAAAAGGTCGAGAATCTCGCGTGCCAGGGCCTTCGAGTCCCGAAAGGGAACAAGCCTTCCCCTTCCCTCCTCGAGCATCTCTTCGGCATACCAGTACGGGGTGGAAACCGTTGCCTTGCCGGCTCCAAGGGCATAGGCGAGCGTTCCGGAAACGATCTGCTCCCGGTTGAGGTAGGGGGTCACATAGACATCGGCCGCTCCCAGGAACTCGCAAAGCTCTTTTAAGTCCACAAACCTGTTGTGAAAGACGAGGTGATCTCCGACACCGAGTTCTCGGGCGCGCCGCTGGAGAGAGAGCCTGTAGGACTCCCCGTGCTCGTTTCTTACATGGGGGTGGGTGGCGCCAAGGACCACGTAGGTCGCATCCGGGTATCGGCTAACGATCTCAGGCAGGGCCTCTATCATGTACTCGATCCCTTTTCCGGGAGAAAGAAGCCCGAAGGTGAGCAGCACCCGGCGCCCCTCGACCCCGAACTGGTCCTTGTAGAAGTTCGGATCGACAAAGGGAACATCCGGGATGCCGTGAGGGATTACCGCGATCTTTTCAGCGGCGACCCCGTAGATATCGAGCAGCATCGCTTCGGCCTTTCTGCTCATCACCACGAGGCGGTCCGAGAGCGCCCCAAGCTCGCGGATGACGACCTTCTGCCTGGGATTGGGCTCCTTGAGGACGGTGTGGAGAGTGGTCACCACAGGCATCCTGAGGCTTCGGAGAAGCTCCAGGATATGTCCTCCGAAGCTCCCGCCGAATATGCCGAACTCGTGCTGGAGGCATACGACGTCCACCTGGCTCATGTTGAGGAAGTCGGCCGCAAGCTGGTAGTCCGCAAGGTTCTTCTGGTTGAGTTCGAAGCGCACCCGATCCGGATATGGGTATCCTTCCGGGGTGTCATTCATGACCATGGCCCAGCAGCGTGTTGCCGGAGCCTCGGACCTCAAGGCCTCGAGCAGATCGCTCGTGAAGGTGGCAATGCCGCACTGCCGGGGAAGGTAGTTGCCGATCAACGCAACATTGTGCAAATCGGGAGGGAAAAGGCCGGCTCTATCCATGATGCGGTCTCCAGGGATAAATCGTTCATCCAGGGTGTCCCGAGGCCGGAGCTCACCCTTGAGGGCGGGAGACCCCAACCTCCACAGACGGAGTCCGATGGAGCACGGAAGAAAACCGGGGCTGCTGCGGGAGGGAAAGCTCAAGGCATCGTGAGAGCCACGCTGTTGCAGCCGCAGCAGTCGATCTTCTCAAGCTCGGAACACATGATAGCCAGAGCGCAGAAAATGTCAAGTCATTAGTCTCACAATCTAAAACGATGAGATGCAGCATGCCAGCGCCACGCGGCTCAAACGAACCGAGCAGACAACTTGAAACAAGGAAATAATGCGCCTGACGATGAAACAACGCCCTTGCACTATGATGGATCAGGTGCTATTTCATGCCTTGTATTGATCCTGTATCGCATCTCATAAATCAAATGTGGAAGAGCTCCGCAGCCATAAGGGAGATGACCCTTGGGAAGAATCCTTGGATATGCGCGGATGTCGGCGCTGGAAGCAGATCTTCAGCCGCAGGTGAGTGCGCTCAGAGCGGCCGGGGTTGAGGAAAGGCATCTTTTTACGGATGATACGATCGAGCCCAGGGCGGAGTGGAACGGGCTCAATGCCTGCCTTGGCGAGCTGCTCTCAGGAGACACCCTGATCGTCTGGAAGATCGACAGGATCGCAAGATCCGTCCCCCACCTGATAGACCTCATCGAGAACCTGCACGGGCGAGGTGTCGGCTTCAGATCTCTCTGCGACCTGATTATCGACACCACGGCTGATTGCGGGGATGTCGTGACGGATGTCTTTTCCTGCTATTGCCACCGATGAGGAAGTCAGCCAAAATCAACGGTTAGGAAATCAGCCA
>CAZLCS010000104.1:0-5738 GCA_964557955.1 uncultured Syntrophobacteraceae bacterium | reverse complement strand
CCACATGGGTCATTTATTTTGAGCAAAAACGGGTCAGTTTCGGTGAGCGTCCAAGTTCTGCGCCATGCCTTCAAGTTTCGCCTTCTCATCCTCGGTCAGCAGGATCTGATAAGGACTTCTTCTCGGCATATGTCCCTCCTTTTCCAGGAGGAGTATGCCCAACAGGTAATGGTTATGCAACAACTAATACGCCATCGTATTTATGACACTTGGGTACTTAGGCAGGAAAGGAAGCGCTATCTATGGAACCGTTTGATCCCCGTCCTCATGCAGGGCGGGAACCAAATGCACCCCCCTGATTAGAGCCCTGCAGAAAAAGGCGTCCATTGGGACCTGGTTAGGTCCCAAAATCTGGCACACCTCTTGCCCTTCTAATCTGGAGGTTGCTTCGGATGCCGTTCTTTCGAAGCCCGAACGGTCGAATGCGCCCGTAAGGCGTAGAACAGGGCTTCACGGCGTCTCCATCAGAGGTGTACAGGGTCTTCATGAAGACAAGGAGGATTGAGCCATGCCTGGAAGAGACAGGACAGGACCTCGGGGTATGGGGCCCCTGACGGGGCGGGGAATGGGATTTTGCTCCGGCGCCGGCGCCTACCCGGGCCGGCGACAGGGCTTTCGCCCGACGCGCGGAGGCGGGGCTTACGGCCGGGGTGGCAGAGGCTGGCGGCATGTCTACTATGCAACCGGCCTTCCCGGCTGGGCTCGGGGGTGTGGTTTCTGGGGTCCCCCGGGAAGAGGATTCGCGTGGACTGCGGAAGAGGAGTACAATGATCTCAGGGATTACGCTGCAAGTCTTGAAGAGGAGCTGCGTGCCACCAGAGAGAGAATGGAAGCCCTGACGCGGGAACAACCCCAGACCACCGAAGGGTAGTGATACCACATCGTGCGGAAGCGCTTTCATCTTTCGGGGCGCTTCCGCACGCTTTTGTTCTGAGTCCAGCTTTCAAGGTCTGTCTGTCAGATTTTCTTCAAAAATGCCCGCACGTGCTCCCACAGCTTCGTCACGGCGGTCCTTGCCGGCCCATTTCCATCTTCGTATTCAATGAGCGTCTTGCCTTCCACCTGAGCCCGCGTGAATGACGGATCGAAGGGCAGGTGGCCTGAGAAATCATACCCCTTGTCCCGGCAAAGGGATTCGATGGCGCGGGCCGTTTCCCAGTGGAGATCAGCCTTGTTGACGCAAATGGAAACCGGCACCTGGAAGTGTTTTGCCAGGCTTCCCACGCGATCGAGATCGTGCAGCCCGGAAACCGTGGGCTCGGCGACGATCAGTACCGCCGAAGCACCGCCCAGGGATGCAATGACAGGGCACCCGATGCCGGGAGGGCCGTCGGTGATGATTCCGGCCAGGTTCTTCTCCTCGGCGATTCGACGCGCCTCCTTCCGAACCAGGGTGACCAGCTTTCCGGAATTCTCCTCGGCGATTCCCAGCCGTGCATGGACCAGAGGCCCGAACCGTGTGTCCGAAATGTACCACTCACCGCAGTGATTCTCCGGAAACTCGATGGCGCCAAATGGGCAGAAATGGACGCATACACCGCATCCTTCGCATTGGAGCTCATCCACCTCGAACCGCTCCGAAATCGCTCCATACCGGCATCGGTCCAGACACTCCCCGCAGGATGTGCATTGGTCGGGGTTGATGACAGCCTTGTGGCCGGCCTGGAATTCATATTGGGAGATCTTCCTGGGGGACAGGAGCAGGTGAAGGTCGGCAGCGTCCACGTCGGCATCGCAGAGGACCTTGTCGGACGCCAGGGCCGAAAAGGCTCCGACGATGCTGGTCTTTCCCGTCCCCCCCTTGCCGCTCAGGACCACGAGCTCGTACATCGGATACAGCCTCCACAACGTTGAATGGTCACCATGATTCTTTATCCGCCTGTCGCAGGCGGGAATTCAGCGATTCTTCCTGCGAACCGGCTCTGGATAGCAGCATGGAGAAGTAGCATACGATCCTTCCATTGGGGCTGAGCCTCCACCAGGATTTCCCCCCGGGCGTAGGTTTCTGCGGTGGAACGTTCGAAGGGGATTTCGAGCAATACCGGTATGCCTTCCCGTTTCGCGTATTCACTGATGCGCCCATCGCCAACGTCCGCACGGTTGATGACGATGCCCATGGGCAGCTTCAGCTTGCGGGCGGCGCCGACGGCCAGCTCGAGGTCGTTCAGCCCGAAGGGAGTGGGCTCTGTCACCAGGCAGACGAAATCCACCCCCCGCAGGGAGGTGATGACCGGACACGAGGTTCCCGGCGGGGCGTCGATGATCACCATGCCATCGGGCGAAGAAGCCTGTCGAACGCGCCGGATCAAGGGCGGCGCCATGGCCTCCCCCACCCGGAGCTTTCCCTGGATGAGCCGCACTTTTCCCCGCTCTCCCATTTCCAGGTGCCCGAGCAGCCGCCGGCCCGGAAGGACCGCGCTTTCCGGGCAGACGGCGAAACAGCCGCCGCAGCTGTGACAGAGCTCCCCGAAAGTCAGAACGATTTGGGTTTCCGGGAGAACGGCCAGAGCATTGAATTGACAGATTTCCTGACACTGACCGCAATAGGTGCATCGGTTCAGGTCGATTTGCGGAACCTCGGCGTGAACCTCTTCACGCTCCGTGATAGAGGCTTTGAGAAAGAGGTCCACGTTGGGCTCCTCCACGTCACAATCCAGAAGCTGGACGGGTTGGTCCAGAGCCACAGCCAGATTGACGGCAATGGTGGTTTTGCCCGTCCCGCCTTTGCCGCTCGCAATGGCGACGATCATCGGTTCATTCTCCACTGCAGCATCCATTCATGAACCGCCGCACGCAGGGTTTCTGCTGCCAGATCGGCGCAATGAGCCTCTTCCTGGGGCACATGCTTGAGGACGGAGATAATCGTTTCCCCCTCGATTTCGGCGGCTTCCTCCAGGGTGCGGTTTTCGGCGAGCTTCGCAGCGGCGCAGCCGCAAAGGATGCTGAACTGGCAGCCGTTGGTGAAAAAGGTGGCCTCGGTTACCCGATCCTCACGCACACGGAGGTACATTTCCATTGTCTCACCGCACCTGCCGGTGATCCGTGCCGAGGAGTCGGCGTCGGTCATTCTCCTCATGTTTTCAGGAAGAGGGCCTCCTTCGGAGGCCGACTCTTCCCGTGAGCGTCCATCCCCCTTGGAAATCCGGTCATATACACCCCGCATCAGATCTTCCATGGACCCCCGCATTGCTTCGCCCCCGTCAATGGTCGCAGACGTTGGCGCCCGTCGTGAGCTCCCCGGCAAGATACTGTCGGATCAGCTCCTCCGGCTCGAGGTTGGGGGCTCCCGTCACCACGTGGATGTTTCTCTCGGAAAAGAGCTGGAGAGCCCTTTGCCCCATCCCGCCTGCCAGGATGAGATTCACCCCCATCTCGCCCAGCCAGCGGGGGAGCAGCCCGGGTTCATGAGGCGGCGGTGTGATGATCTCCTTGCCGTCGATGTTGCCGTTCTGAACATTCAGGATGGCGAACTGCTCGCAGTGGCCGAAGTGGTTGGTAAGGCGGCCGTCCGCAAGGGGAACCGCCACCTTGAAGGTGTGATCGCCGTCGGGTGAGGCTACCCGCTGCTGTTCCTGAACAACTTTGGAGGGGAGGGTGGCGCAGCGCTCCATGACCTGCGTGATCAGCCCCTCCAGGGCCTTCATGAAAGGGCCTCCGTTGGGATTCTCGAACAGGGTCCGACCCGTATCCCCCGCCTGAACCACGCGCGGCTCGAAAGGCAGGCTCCCGAGAAGATGCACGTTCATGGCCTCAGCAGTCCTGGCGCCTCCGCCTTTGCCCAGGATCGGCGTTTCCTGGTTGCAGTGGGGACAGATGAAACCACTCATGTTCTCCACGAGCCCCAGAATCGGCATGTGCACGTGGCGGCAGAAATTGATGGACTTCCTGACGTCCGCCAGTGAAATCTCCTGCGGCGTGGTGACGATGACGGCATGGGCGTCGGGAATCGTCTGGGCGATGCTGATGGGCTCATCCCCCGTCCCCGGAGGGGAGTCGATGATGAGGTAATCGAGCTCTCCCCAGTCCACATCCGCGATGAACTGCTTGATCACGCCGTGTTTCACCGGTCCTCGCCAGATGACCGCCGAATCACGGTCCTCAAGGAGGCACTCGATGGAGACCACCTGCAAACGGTCGTTCACTGCGTGGGGCACCATGCGCTTGTCTTCGCTGATGTGGAAAATGCCGCTCACGCCAAGCATTCGCGGGATGCTGGGGCCGTGGAGATCCACGTCCAGGAGGCCGACCCGGTGACCAAGCCTTGCAAGACCGTATGCGAGATAGGTCGCCACACTGCTCTTCCCCACACCTCCCTTGCCGCTCATGACCAACAACTTATTCTGAATCTTCTTGAGCTGACCGCGGAGCCGGATGTCATCCTCCGACTCGGGACCATGACTGCACGAACCGCCTTGGCAGGACCCCATGGTGAAACTCTCCTCTCAGGTTGATAATGAAATGATGCCACGTTCACTTGTCGCAGGATGGCCAAAGGGCAAAGAGCGTGCCATCCTTTGGGGAGGTTTCGGATTTCGGGTTTCGGGTTTCGAGTTGAACATCAACCCAGCAGGCGTTGACTCTTATCCTCTCTCGGGGATGCCCATCATGGCCGGGAGGAATGGGTTAGGGGGAAGCGGGGCAGCCTCAGTGGGAACAAAATGTTCCTATTTGAGCGCTCTGAGGGGTGCAAAGTATTCCCGGCAGGACACTCATTTCCGAATCAGGGTGTGGTGGCAGGACGGGCACAGAAGCTGGGCGCAGGGGATGCCGCGCTGATGCGGAAGGGTCTCCCCGCACCGGGGGCACATGCACACACCGCCGGGGCCGCCTCCTGACTTCCTACTTCGGCGGGCTGCAGGAAGGTCACTTTGAGGCTTGGGAGGTTCGGAGAGAACGTCTCTCGCCCCCGAGGCACAGGTCTCTTCACAGGGAGAATCGACCGAAGTGCGTCGGCCTCGGTAACGGCGAGGTCCCATGCAGCCCGGCATCCAGAAGCGGGGCTGATCCAGCTCCCGTGCCCCGAACGCCTTCAGGACTTCGTCGATCTCACCGGCTACGCCAGGGATGATCTTCAGTCCGAGCTGCTCTCCATAGGCGAGGAGATCCGGGCTCAGAGCGCCGCAGATCAGAGTCTTCACACCCCGCTCTCGCAGAATGTCCAGTCGACTGAAGGCGGTGAGGGCCCCAAACTCCATTTCTTCGCAGAGGCGCATGCCATCCGGGCCATCGCCCGAAAAGATGCAGATTCTCGAGCACCAGTTGAAAACCGGGGCCACGCGCGATCGCAGGACGGGAATAGCCAGCATGAGCTTCATCTTATCCATCGGTTCTCCGTTTCGGGTTGCTTCTCCAGGAGGTCCTCAGCCCACTCATTCCCCACCAGACTTCACGTCCCCCCGCCTCGGACTCAAATCAAGGTCGAAGATGGTGGTTTGGTTTCGTGTCTTTTCGTGCGCGCTCTTCGCCCGGAGCTCAAAGAAGCCCGTTGGAACAAAATCCACGCCAATCTCCGGGATTAAACGAGAAGGAAAGCAAGAAGTCACTTTGGAGGGTAAGAACATCATTTTGTTTCCAAAACCTGAGGCACCATGGTTCATTATGTTCCCTGCCACGAAAGGTTACGAGTCTCGGGTTTCGGGTTTCGAGCTGAAGCCCCGCCTGGCAGGCGTGGCCCTTTCCAAATCTTAGTACACCTCCACAGAAAAAGATGTCCATTTCGCCGCTCGTCATGCCGGCAA
>CAZLCS010000103.1:0-6112 GCA_964557955.1 uncultured Syntrophobacteraceae bacterium | reverse complement strand
CTCGAAAAGCTCGGATATATGGAGGCATTCCCACACCTTGGGATCGAGCTCCCGGCGTCCTCGAACTCTGGAAGGTGCCCAAAAAAGATATCATAGGCGCTGACCGGCATGGACTCCGTAAGGAATTCCCTTGCTATCTTCAACACATCGAAGATCTCGGATTTCACCTCCCGATTGAAGCCAAAACCTTTACTTGAAAAAGAGGGAACCAGAAGGGGAGTCTCTATAGTAATGCCAAGAGGGTGTCTGATCGTGCTACTCTTCGCCAGCCGCATACAGCTTCTCCAGATCCTTACATGAAAGGCATTTCCCACATGGTTGGTCCTTTCCCATCTCACAGCTATATGTCAATTCAACGGGAACTCCCAGCCTCTTGCAATAGCTCCATACAGCCGAAGGCGCGGACTCCCCTCTTCCTTTGGAGACTTGACCATAATCCACAAACAGGGCAGAAATGGAGAAACCTTGTGCCAGGTAGAATACGAGGCATGCCGATGAATCAATGCCCCCGCTTAGAAGAACCAATGCATTCTTGCTTTCAGAGGCAACCATTCCAACTCCCGCAGTGACGAATGGCCCCAATTATCAGAAGAAACGATCAGTGACCTGCAGGGAGTAAAGATTTCATTTAATCAGAACAGGAAATCCACCTTCTCATCGAACATGCCACCGGAAAAGTGAAAAACGGCCTCCAGTCAGGCATCTCCCTGGGCATAGCGTATTATGGAATCACGCTGGGCTGCCAGGGACCTAAAGGAGGCCAAGCCATGTTGAACTCCTTGCCCTCTCGAACAGACTGAACGGGGGGCATGAGGAAGTCTCTCAAGAATGTCGTGACATCCTGGAAAGATAGCTTTCCCGGGGAAAGGCGATTCTTACGGACAAAAGCATCCCACTGGGTTGCCTTCACACGATCTCGGGAGAAGGAATCCGTCAATGCCAGGGGCGCTTCCGCCGGCAGGGCTGTCCGGCGCCGCTCGTAAGTGGCCGCGATTGCCTGGCTGAGGAGCAGGCCGTCAAAGTCAAACTCCCGCGCCAACGTCCAGATATCATAGAAGTCTTTCATCCGGCTGTTGGCGATACCCAGCATCACCATCGCCTGGAACTTCTCGGAGACAACCGTGTATCGGGGGTAGGCCAGGATCTGGGGTGGTGGCTGATCAAGAATGGTGGGATAGCGGACCTCTTCAGGAGCCGGCACAACAGCATCACCAAAGGCGACATCCACCTGAAGGAGAATGACAGCATCGGCAAGAGTTGCCGTCATCAGGATTCGCACTCCCTGGTACTCGCTCTCTCCTCTGATCTCGGATCCACGAACGCTTTCTTTCAAGAATTCGATGCCGTCATCTTCGACGGGGACATTGCAAAGGGCACGAAAGGCTTCAATGAGGTGTGCAAGATCACTCTGGCCAAAGGCGAGCAGATCCATGTCTCTGGTCGGGCGATACGGGGCATCGTACCAGAGGGTGTAGAGCATGGCGCCTTTCAGTAAGAATCTCGTCCTCCATTGGGATTGTCCGATCCTGTACAATAGCCTCTCCAGAGCATAGCGGGTCAGTACCAGATCAAAGGCTTCGGATTTCTCTTTGGAAAGGTTGAGGAGACGCTGACGGACGGATGCGCCAGTGTTGCGAGGTCGGTACTGAATCAAGTGAGCGACTCCATATAGGGTCTCATGACATTGGCAACACGGCAGATCTTCGCATAATGCCAAAGATCGTCCATAGTGCATCGCCGCTCCCGCCAGCACTCTCGAAGAGCTTCCAGTGCCACGTCGAGGCCGATCTTGTTTCGATACTTGAAGCAGTCGGCCACGGTTTTGGCTGGATTGTAGACTTTGATCGTGACGCCTTGAACGATATGCTCTTCGATCCCGGAGCGGAGGGAATCTCCCGAGAAACGCACGATGTGCAGTGGGAGGCCATCTGCTTTGGGCTTTCTTGCCTTGACATCGATGGCCATCCAGACCTCGAATGGAGCCTGAGTGGTCATTCCGTGGAAACGCAGAGCCGAGAGCAGACAAATCACTCCGTGGGGGATTCTCTTGCAGACCTCCGCAAGGCTATGGTGTTCGCTCACATCAGCATCCGCCAGGGTGTAGAGGCCGCGCCCCACTCGCAGCACCACACCCTGGCGATATAGCCTCATCAGGTATTCGCGAGGGATGCCATGGGGATCGAGGTCTCTCGGGCGGAAGATTCCTGCCCTTTTCACAAGTTCGATGACCCGTTCTGGTCCGGCTTGGGGCATATCAGAGCCTCGCACTCATTACCGTATGTAGGTAGTTGCTGTTTATTACCGACATTATGTAACTACGACTCAAGCGAAAAGTCAACTCCCAAGCGGAATCTGAAGGAAGCAATCAGAACCAGGAGTAAGCAGCCTAATTTCTTAGATGGTGCCGAAGGCCGGATCAGCGTTATAGAGAGTCACTGAGGTTTTTCTAACGGTCCTATTTGGTATCCTCTCTATGTTTTGCCTATGTCGGAATGGCGGTCGGAACAGCCACAAGGTTGGCAATGGGAGTGTATATATCGACTCCGACTTGTTCTCTTGAAATGGAAAATACGAGAGAATATCTCGCACTCTGGCTCCAGCGCCCCAGGTGGAGGCGCTCCTTCCACCAGCCGCCTATCGGATAAACCGCGAGAAGTCCCCGGTGAGCAAGATCGCCGGCGGTTCCCTGCCACCGATCTGAATGAATGGAACCCCAGTCCCTCAGTTGAGTTCCAAGCAGTCATCCCGCGTCATAGGCGGAGTCCACCTTTCCCTCTTCTTCATCCCGTGCAGCCTTGTTGATCCGCCGCCGAAAGTCGTCGATTGTCTCCGTGGGCAGCTTCACCGCAAACCTCAGCCCATGGGAGGCGTAGCGATGCCTGTATTTCCATCCGCGACGGCCCGGATTCGGCTCTATGAACCAGGAAAGGGTCGCATGCATCTCAACCGGCGCCGCTCCGAGGCCTTCGAGCACATCAACCGGCCACGGGATAGTGTGAAGATGCATGTCACGGGTCTTTACCTGGCTGTCCTCCTTGAAGAAAGGCTGAAGGGAGTCCTGAACGATCAGGGTGACCGAGTTCGAGGCGCTCCACATGGCTCTTCGAAGGCTGGGCACTCCAAATCCGTAGCACCTGAGCAAACGGTCCTTGTCGGCCTGCGTTCTGAGTGGCATGGCTTCCTGGCGCATGGCCCGGGTCCACTCCGCAGAGTGAACAATCAGGGCACGGATTGTCCCAGGCCAGAGCTCAGGATATTGGTTCTGAAGGAGGACGGCCATTCTTGCCGCCTGAGCGGTTGCTGCGCTCGTGCCGTGTGTCGTTACGAAAAGCTTGAATGGCGGCCGCCAGAAGGTCGTTAGAAGACACAGATCATCGACTGGCACAGCCTCCAGAGTCGCCGGGTCCCTGGCAGCATTGCCTCCTTCCATCACGATATCCGGCTTTACAGACCACTTGCGGTTCCAGCTGAGGGATGTCGTACTGGATGGGCTCAGAGCACCGCCATCGGCGACAAGGGGCCAGTCGGCATAGTCGCTCTCCGTAATGCGGGTCTTTTCCGTGTAGGCTCCCACAGTCACAACGTTCCAGGCCTGGGCGGGATCGTGGATGCCATCGGTATGGTTGACATCCGGATAGTGGCGCCAGTTTTCCTGATCCACATTGCCGGCAGAAACGAACATGAGCCTCCGCTGATCGTCTCCGACGCCGGCACAAATCTGATCGAGCTCCGCAGACCATGAGGACGGAAAGCCGCGGTCCCGATCATCCGGAGCCGTCACCGCCATACAAAAGCTTCTCGATCGGAATGGAGCTGCTACCTCGGCTCGTGCCACAGCCTCACGGGTAATGGCGCCGTAGAGATCAGGATCGTTCCCGCCCGTGGGCGGCAGGATCTTCACGGATTCGAGCTGATGGAACAGCTTGACGTCCTCCCGGGACGTGAGCCGTTGCACGAGGTCGCCGTACAGCGCCACACCTGCCATCTTCGTCCCGTGGCCGTGATGGTCGGTCGCTTGCCATGCAGGATCGCAGGTCAAAAGAGAGCGGTCCTCGAGGGCTGGTTCAATGAGAGGGTGCTTATTGTTCACTCCCGTATCGAGGAGACACACGGCAGGGGCATCGGGATCGGGAGGTTCGAGCCGGTCGAGCAAATCCCTTACCCAGTCCATCTGCTCCGATGGAGCGATCTGAACGAAAAAACCCGGCGGATCTTTCGCTTTGCGCAGTTCGGCGATGCAGTCCAGGAACTCCGCAGACCGGCTCATCTGCGACTTCCTTCCATGTGCCAACACGACGGTGCGGTCTGGGAAATGGATCTCCGAGGGGTCCACATGGAGCCCCAGACGGGAGCCGTTTTGGCGAAATGAACTCGAGACGGCTTCGCGATCAGATCCCACGCGGAGCCAGACTTCCCACCAAAACGGCTCATCTGAAACGGGAAAGAGAGCTCCCTCATCGGTCCAGAATGACTCGAGGGCCGCAAGGTGAATTTCAGTGATGCTTGCAACGAGCCGTTGATTTTTGGGTTTGCCGGTTTTGGTGAGCTCGGTGATGTAGTCTTCCAGCTTCTTTACGAGGTAGGAGAGCTTTCCTTCCGGGATGAAAACGGTGGCAAGCATGATATCGCCACGCTGGCGCACGGCGGTGAGCTCGATTCCCTGCTGCGTGGATTCGAGGCTGTTGAGCGCCAGCTCAAATCCGGGGTCGCTCTCGAATTCGAGATACATCCCCTTCCGGTCGAGGATGCCCACCGCGGTTCTCGTTTCCTCGCGGGCCTGAGCCTGTGCGCGGGCGTCCTCGATCTGCCTCAGGAGCCCGGCGCCATGGGCGGAAGTATTCCGCTCCGGTAAGGAAAACTTTTGTCTGCCCGGTCGTGGGGAGGTGTATCTCTCGGTCCTGGCCGTTCCAGTGATGAGTAGATGCCTCAGTCGTTGGTTTTCCTAGGGTGGCATGCACTCCTCTTACTTTTAGCATGCCAGGACGCGCCTTTCCTCCAGCGCATCGAGAAGGCGTTCCGTGGTGATTGCCGTTGTGCCCGACAGAATTGACTCCTTTGCAGCGTCTTCACACGCGCGGGCGATATCGGCACAGCTGAGGTCCTTACTGCCCTCTATGACTTGAGGCCAGTCTACTGCGCTCGTATCGAAGGGTGAGAGTCTGTTCTTCAGGGTTTCCAGCGCGAGCTCGGCGGAAGGCAGGGAGAACTCGATGACATCGTCGAATCGACGGAACAAGGCTCGGTCCAGGAATTCACCATGGTTGGTTGCCGCAACAATCAGGCTGTTCGAGCTGTCCTGATCCAGGAGCTGCAAAAATGACGTGAGGATTCTACGTACTTCGCCGACATCGTTTGGCGTGGCACGCTCACTGCCCACAGCATCGAATTCATCGAAAAGGTAAATTCCCGTCGTCCTCTCCATGGCATCGAAGATGAGGCGGAGCTTGGCTGCAGTCTCTCCCATGAACTTCGTGATGAGACCGTCGAGCTGGATGATGAAGAGCGGCAGCTTGAGCTCGCCCGAAAGGGCCGATGCGGTCATGGTCTTGCCAGTTCCCGGAGGCCCCGTGAGAAGGAGTTTTCGGCGCGGCGAAAGCCCATGGCCGAGGAGCTTGTGCTGCTGGCGGTATTCCCGAAGAATCCGGGCAAGGCGCTGTCGCAGGGGATCTGCAAGCACCATATCGGAAAGCATGACCTTGGGATAGGAAGCCACCAGGAGCTCGGAGAGCTCGCCTCGAGGCGCCGCAATGGGAACGGGGCTTTTGTGGCGCTTCGATCCGGCGCGGCTCTTGGCTTCATCCACCAGGGTGCGAAGCTCGTCGGCAAGGCGGCCATGGCCGCTTCTGGCCGCATGGGCAGCCACCTGCATGGCTATGGCGCAAAAGCGGGCATCGTCATCTTCGATGTAGCTCTTGATCAATGCTTTGATTTGCTCTGCCGTGGCCATGGGACACTCCCTGATGGCCCTCTTGCGAATGGATGGGGAGAAGGCTCTCTAGCCGAGGACCATGGTCTTAACTCCTGAGCTGTTCATGCTTTCGCTTGTCCGTAAATACAAGAAAAATCCGTCACACGCCTCGCAACACTGAATAGAAATTAGAGTTTCCGACCC
>CAZLCS010000102.1:0-6252 GCA_964557955.1 uncultured Syntrophobacteraceae bacterium | reverse complement strand
GAACTCACAGCTATAAGTAGAGCCTTCGGGCGATTGCGACACATCACTTCCGGGTTTATCCGATGGCCTTTTATCT
Organism: uncultured Syntrophobacteraceae bacterium; assembly: GCA_964557955.1. Classification (GTDB taxonomy): domain Bacteria; phylum Desulfobacterota; class Syntrophobacteria; order Syntrophobacterales; family Syntrophobacteraceae; genus JALOOX01. Next base: position 6,176 of record CAZLCS010000102.1, on the reverse strand, counting down.
TCTCACAGCTATAAGTAGGTAAGCGGTCAGGGGTATTGATGTATGTTGGATGACTTAATCCAGGAAACGTCGGGTTCTCGCCCATGGAAACAGGAGTTGATGGCCTCGACGAGGACGTCGAAGGTGGGCCTTCCCTGGAGGCGACAGGTCTCCCTGACAGAGAGGATTCTCTCGACCCAGCGGTCCCCCATGTCGCTGGATGTGCCCTGCATCATCTTGCGCCAGAGCGCGGCAAACCGCAGGGCCCTCTCGGCCCGGTTATTGGTGGGCTCAACACCATCCTCGAGGAGAAAGAGCCGGAGCTCTCCCATGAGCTTTTCGGTGTGGCGCGCGAAAGTGCCCGCTTCGTCTTTTCGGTCCCTGTGCCGCGCGACGAGATGCACCATGCGGGCATACCAGGCGCTCGCCTCGCCCTTGGTCGGTGGAATGTTTGCCCAGGCGATGAGCCGGTTAAGCTCGGAGAACACCCTTTGGCCGAACCCGGCCTCCTCGGGATTCGATCTTTCCGCAAGGCCCGTGGCCCTGCGGATCAGGTGAGCAAGGCAGGTCTGCTGCTTGTTGACCCAGTTGCGGTAGACACCGTAGCCATCGGTGACCAGGATGCCGGCCCATTTGTCGACCAGGGCCTTGAAGGCCTCCTTGGACCGACTGGTCAGGATCTTGAAGAAGGCGACGTGATGGCTTGCCATTACCCAGAGCCACATCAGAAGCCCCCTGGTGGTACCAGGGGGTCTCGTCGATGTAGTTGACTTTGACCTGACGGGCGGGGCGGTCGTGGCAATGGCGTCATAGAGAGGCTTGATGGCTTCGGAAGCCCGGTCGATGGCTCTCCGGACGCCGCCGCGGCTGATGGGGATGCCCAGAACGGACTTGAAGAAGGTTTCAACCGTGCTTCGGCTGTTGCGATCAGGCCCGGAGAGCTCGGCGATGAACGCCGTGAGTCTAGGACCATGGCCATAAACATGGTCATCGGGAATGCCGGCCTTGACGAGCTTGCCGCACTGAGGGCAGACGCCCTCGAAAAGCACAAAATGGGTGCCGTCCAATTGGATGGGAGGAAGCTCGATTTCCTGGTGCGTGTAGTATGGATGAGTTTAGGAAAACCGGTGTTGCTGCATTCGCACCGCTAGGGTTTGACCGGAACAGTCTTGCTGGGATTCAACAAGGCCGGCCCGTGTCCCTCGTGTCCTTTCCTGGCGCCGGTTTTTTTTCGCTTCCGGCCGAGAGCTGGGCTTCTTGAATGGATTGTTTGAAGATGAAAGTCGGTTGGAGTTTCTGGAGTCCTGGTTGAGTCTGAATGTCAACTCTTCGATCTGCTTTCTCTGGGCGCCATTTTGAGAGATCAAAAAGGAAATGAGCTGGAGCAGGAAAACTTTATAGTCTCTTGACAAGAGCTCAAGGGGCTCGAGTCAGCGCTCAGTACACCTCCACAGAAAAAGATGTCCATTTCGCCGCTCGTCATGCCGGCAATCTTTAAGCCGGCATCCAGCTTTTTTGTGGATTCCGGCCGGAAGACTGCCGGAATGACGACTCGAGAGGTGGACACTCCATGGTGATGAGCTGTACTGAGGAGGCAAGCTGCATTGGTTGACTGGTTGAGAGAGGTGTGCTAAGCAGAATCACCATAACGCAATTCTTATAACATTCCTAATCCCTTGAGTGACTTAACAATGAATCTTGGCTTAACCAGCGCTTCTGCCCTCGTCGTGGCGAGCATGATCGGGGCTGGCGTTTTTTCCACCAGCGGCTTCCTTCTGGCAGACCTTGGTTCCCCCTGGTTTGTGCTGGCCGCCTGGACAGTCGGGGGACTGCAGGCAACCCTCGGGGCTTTGTGCTATGGATCCATTGCCCGACGCATTCCGGAGTCAGGCGGCGAATATTGCTTCTTGTCTCGAACACTGCACCCAGCGGCTGGATATGTCGCAGGCTGGATATCTTTGCTGGTGGGTTTCTCGGCTCCCCTGGCGGCAGCGGCCTTTGCATTTGGCAGGTATGCACAGCCGTGGTTGGGGGGTGCTCCACCACCTGTAAGCGGGACCCTTCTGATCCTGTTCTTTGCGGCACTGCATGCGACTGAGGTTCGGCGCGGAACAAGGGTGCAGAACTGCATGGTGCTCATCAAGGTGGTGCTGATCCTGGCTTTCGTTTCATTGGCGTTGAACCAGGTAACACTGCCCGTAAACGACAACTTCGCGGAATTTTCGGTTTCGGCTTTTGGAGTCTCATTGGTCTGGATTTCGTTCAGTTATTCCGGCTGGAATGCAGCGGTGTACATCGGCGGCGAAGTGCTGGATCCGGAGCGAACTTTGCCCCGTTCTCTCATTTTGGGCACGGGGTCAGTGACTTTGCTCTATGTGGCCCTGAACACAGTCTTTGTGTTCTCTGCACCCCTGGAGGACCTTGCCGGTAAACTGGAAATAGGCAGAATCGCCGCAAGGGCCATAGGAGGACCCGTGCTTGAGGAGGCTGTTGCCGTCCTCATCTCAATCGCATTGATCAGCAGCGCTTCCTCACTCATAATGGCGGGCCCGCGGGTTTACTCGAAGATGGCAGCAGACGGCTATCTGCCTGCCTGGTTGGCGACATCAGGTGGACCTCCCCGGGCATCAATCGCCCTCCAGGCTGCGCTCGCATTTGTTTTGCTCTGGACATCTTCTTTCGACGCATTGCTGACCTATATCGGTTTCACGCTTGGGATCAGCACGGCGGCGACTGTCGTCGCCCTGCTCGTACTCCGCCACCGCGAAGGCAGGGCTCTGCAGGTGCCGGGCTTTCCATTTGTCCCCTGGCTGTTCCTGGCGGGGGTTCTCGCCATGACGGCATTCACCGTGGTGCAGAAGCCCATGGAGAGCCTGGTGGGGTTTGGCACCATGCTCGCCGGCCTCGCATCCTGGCTATTCAGCCGCAAAGCTCCGGCCAGGAAAAGGTCCTGACGAGTTTGAGCAGGAGCAAAGATCCACGGGACATCTCCCTGCTCTTTATTATTCCTTCAATGACACGTTGATTCCCTTGACTCCCAGCCTGTTGAGCAGGTTCGTATATCGATCCATTTGCATTTTTTCCACCTCAATTTCGGTGCCAAACTTGAGGTTCAGCAAGGTATTCTCAATGATAGAGACATCCCCGTCTTCGAGCGTAATTTCCCGATTGGTCGTCGCATCGTACAGCTTCTGAGGCTTCCAGTAGTAACGATAGGGTCCCAGCGGCGAACAGGCTATCCGGGCATCCCACCTTTCAATGAAGCCCATTGCGGGATTGCAGTGGGTCTTGGCTTTCCGGACGATCAGTTGATACTCATTGTGCAGGATCTGAATCTCGTCCTGAAAAAGATCAATGAATACGTCAATAGCGAACTCGGGTCGCATTTCTCTCGGGAGATCGGAGGGAAACTTGTAGTCGTCAAAAATCAGAATGCCACCCTCCTTGAGAAGGTCCCACGAAAGGATGACATCCATGAGCACGCCCCTGCTCTTGTGATCACCGTCGATATAGATCAGATCGATACTGTTGAGTTCGAGGAGTCTCAGCTTCTGTTGTGAAGACCCTTTGATTACGCTTACCTTTGAAGAATGGCCGGAACGGGCCAGGTTATCGAGGAATACTTGTTCCTCGTCTCCCAAGAAGAGATCCATGGCAACAGCCCTGGAGGAGGGATGAGTCAGTATATTGTCCAGTACCCAGAAGAAAGAGCGTCCTTCCCACACGCCGATCTCAAGGTAGGTCAAGCCAGGCTTATCCTTCATCTCACCAAGGATACGGTTCCAACTGGGGATGTTCTTTGTAAACCAGTCGGTGGTGAATGTGTAATTCACACCGCGTTCGGCCGTATTGTCGACGCAAAAGCCCCGGTCAGCAGTACTGGAGATAATAAGCAGGGCAAGCACCACATGAATCGGCAGTCTAAATTCTATCTTCATTGTGAAGCTCCTGGGTGTCGGTACCGACTGAGAAAAGACCCACCGTCACGGTAAAGGTGGATCGCCCCCAATGCTGCATGTACTGGATTCATGCTTCAAAGTTGACCTGTTGATAGACCCATGCCAGGCCCATCAACCCGCTCATTCTCTCGGTCGGGCAACTCATCACAATGCGTTATTCGCTGTTCCTTCCGAAGCTCAGTGTACCAGGATCGTCTGACCCTATGCAACAGTGTTGGTCCGTGCGATCCCTGCGCGATCCATCTGACTTGTCCATGCCTGCCAACGTGTTCAGAAATCCGTATTCGAATGTCTTGTGGACCCGGCTCAGCGGGCTCGACTTCGTCTGAGCCTGATCGCAACCCTTGACGTCGAAGCGGACAGTCTCCGTCTCTGTGTTCTCGGAGCAAATTGGAGGAATCGAGTGGAGCATACCGGGCCTCTGGGGGTCACACCTACACTTTTGACACCTGCAGTCTCCCGCTAAGCATTTCACCAGAGTTGACCTCGGATTCGTTCATTTCCATCTACTGTGCAACCCCGCCAATTCGCCTGCTTGTCAAGAGTGTAGGTGTGACCCCTTCCCCTCGCGACCAGAGCCCGGACAGCAGGAGGCGTCTGCGGGACATCGAAATCGGCGCAAAAGAGCCACCGACTCGTCCAGGATAGCGAATCCAGAAGCGGCTTTGTAAAGGAAAGAATAGTTTTCGTAATAGGAAGCCGTTTCACCGCCCCTATAGGTCGAAATCTGAGGACCTTCAGCCCAATTCGGAAGGAAATGAAGTCGAAGGTCGCGTCTCTGCATCAGACGAGCCGTTGCTGTTCACGTCGGTTGATCAAAATAGTGCCAGGCCCGAATCCGCAGCACGGGATCAATACATGTTCTGAATGTATTCAGTCGAGCCGGAAACTCTGAAAAACAACAAGGAGGAGAGATATGGAAACTCCAACGGCCGGGCTGTGCGGCTGGCGCTTGCGGCAGTCCGAACCAGCCTGTGGTTGGACGTTGTCTGTCTCAACTATGGGCAGGACGACTCGAATCAAAGCCCCATCTCAACCGCGGCGAGCAGCCTCAATTGCCGCAATGTCGATCTTTTGCATTGTCATCATCACCTCGAATGCGCGCTTGGCGGCCGCGGGATCGGGATCTGTGATCGCTTGCATTAGAGCACGCGGCGTGATTTGCCAGGACACGCCCCATTTGTCCTTGCACCAGCCGCACTCGCTCGCTTGCCCGCCATTGCCGATGATGGCGTTCCAGTAGCGATCGGTTTCGGCCTGGTCATCGGTTGCGACCTGAAACGAGAATGCTTCGTTGTGCTTGAACTCGGGGCCGCCATTGAGGCCAATGCAGGGAATGCCCATCACGGTGAACTCGACCGTCAACACATCCCCTTTCTTCCCGGACGGATAGTCTCCCGGCGCCCTGAGCACCGCACCCACCGAGGAATCGGGAAAGGTTTTGGCGTAAAATCGCGCCGCATCCTCGGCGTCGCGATCGTACCAAAGGCAAATCGTGTTCTTTGCTTGCTTCGCCATATCATTTCTCCGTTGGGCCTAAGTTTGAAGTTGAGACACGTCACCCCTTCTGGGGCCGAACGCAAAGTTCGCCAGCGCCAGGCTTCTTGGCGTCTGGTGCAATGGCTGGTTGCAGCGGCCGCAATGCAACCTCGAGAGCTGCTTCGCTAAGCGGCTTCCAGAAGCTGGATCATCTTTCCCGCCACGCCTTTGGCAGAAGCGGGGTTCTGGCCGGTGACTAGATTGCCATCGGCAATGCTGAAGGCCTGCCAGGGTGCCGTCTTGTGGAAGATCGCACCTTGTTCCCTGAGGGCCGTTTCCAGCTCGAAAGGCACATCGGCTTTCGCGTAGTTTTCTTCCTCGTCGTTCGTAAATGAACTGATATTCTTCCCTGCAAGCAAGAAGGTGCCGTCACTCAGCTTGACGTTCAGCAACGATACCGGGCCATGACAAACAGCGCCAACGACCGCCTTGCGTTCGTACGTTTCTTTGACAATCTTCTTAAGCAGCGGATGTTCAGGCATGTCGACCATGGGGGCCAAACCGCCGGGCATGAAGATGGCGTCATACTGCCTCACGTCCACGTCAGACAGCTTTTTAGCTTTCTGCATGGACGCCCATCCCTTTCCTACAAGAAAGCCCAGATTGTCAGGTTCGTCAGCGAGATTGAGCGCGTCCAAAAATGGAGTGCTTAATTGCGTAAGTTAACGATAGTATTTCTGAGCTGAGTTCCTTTGACTT
>CAZLCS010000101.1:0-6341 GCA_964557955.1 uncultured Syntrophobacteraceae bacterium | reverse complement strand
GGTGTCCTTTCGGCAAGCGTGCGTGGCGCGATTCTTTTCACGCGGGCGGGGGGCCTCGTGACGCGGGGCGCAGGCCAGCGCCCAGCGCTTTGCCATTGCACGCTATGAGGGCTGAGGCGGCCCGCTGGCAGATCGTGCTCCCGGACGTGGCTGAGCCCTGACCCGTGCGATGACCGCCGAGGCACAGTGAGTGAGGGTTGCTTGTACGGACCGCCCCCGTGGGATAACGTTGGGGAGCGGTCCCAAGGTCAGTCGGGTTTGAGGTTTTGTCGGAAGTTCCATGGAAGCCAGCGCTCGGGCGCCCGGGCGACTTCCGAAGCATTGCGCAGGAGCTGGGTCAGATAGTCGAGGGGGTTCTCCCCTGCGAGCTGGCAGGTATGGATGAGGCTCAGGAACACATCCCCCACGTGGGCACCGTTTTCCGTCTTGAAGAAATAGGCGTTCTTACGGTTATGCAAAGCTTTGCATAACCGTAATTATGCTCAGTTCAGGATTATGCCGAGTAGCCAACAACGAAAGGAGTCCGAGCAGCGGCTGTCGCAAATCTGTGCACGTCTGGAAACCGCCATGACTCAACATAATGTGGGTGTATCTCTTTTAGTGGATACCAGACAGAAGGAGGACACCCATGATCGAGCGCTACATTCACCAGAGTCAAGCCTTAGGGCGCCTTCGGAGGAACCTGCTTGGCAGTTGTATGGACGAGTTCACAGCCTACCTTGCTGAGCGGAGGCATACTCCGAAAACCATCCACCTTTACGTTCGGGCAGTTGCGCATTTTGGGCGCTGGCTGGAAAAGCAACGGCTAGATCCAAGCACAATTGCCGAAAGTACCGTCCACCTATTTCTCAACAAACACCTCAAGCACTGTCGTTGCGTGCCTCCCGGTAATCGTGGTGTGAAAGAATGTCGCGCGGCCTTGAAGCTCTTTCTTGACGCTCTCAGGAAAACCGGACGGATTCCGATTGCCGTCCCACCGGACCCTACACCCATTGGCGCGGAGATCGCAAAATTCGAAGACTACCTGCTAACGACGTGTGGGTTGGCCGAGAACACCGTTCTGTATCGAACCCGCTATGTGAAGGAGTTTCTGGAGAGGAAGTTCCGTGAGAGGCCTTTGAAATTCGCTGATCTCAGTCCCCTTGACATCATCGAATTCGTATCGGAGCGTTCTCGAAGCTACAAGGCACTTTCCACGAAGGTGGTAGCCTCCTCCCTGAGGAGCTACATGAGGTTTCTTCGCCTTCGCGGAGAGATCAACCGCGATCTGTCGGCGGCTGTTCCCGCGATTGCAGCTTGGAAACACGCCCATCTTCCAAGGATACTCAGCGACGAGCAAATCAGTAGGTTCTTTTCCTCTTTCGATCGTTCCACACCGAGGGGCCGTCGGGATTACGCCATCTGCCTTTGTCTATTCGAATTGGGGTTGCGGGCAAGCGATGTCGCCCCGTTGTGCCTCGATGACATTGACTGGAGAGCTGGAACACTGCGCGTGTGCAACATAAAGACACAACGGTCCAGACTCCTGCCTTTGCCAGAAAGGCTTGGCTGCGCCATTGTCGATTATCTGCGCAGCGGAAGACCTGAATCGGCGGACAGGCACATATTCCTCCTGCATGTTGCACCCAGGGGGATGGGGATCGGACGCAGGGTGGTTCAAAATGCCGTGCACACAGCCTGTGCTCGGGCTGGCTTTGATGTGCCTTTCAGCCCTCATGCCTTTCGTCACACCCTTGCTTCTTCCTTGTATGAAAAGGGAGCGACCTTCAAGGAAATCGCGGACATCCTTGGCCATAAGGAAATCGATACCGTCTCGATCTACACCAAGGTGAACATGAACGGCTTATCCAAGGTAGTTCTCCCGTGGCCGGAGGTGAGGCCATGAACGAAGCCAGATCCATGCTTGATTGGATAAGGGAATATGTCGGCCACCGCCGGCAGATGGGGTATCGACTTCAAGAGGTCGAAGGAGTGCTTATCCGCTTTGCCGAATATGTTCAGAGCAGTGGACACCAAGGTCCTCTCACCACAGAAGTTGCATTGCGTTGGGTTCAGCAGGTTGAAAACAAAAATCACCAGTACAGCAGATTCGAGATGGTTCGTTCATTTGCCAAGTATCTGGCGATCTTTGAGCCACAGACGGAGGTCCCGTCGAGGCGAATCCTGGGGCTAAAATGTCACCGGCCGCAGCCGCATATTTACTCGCAGCAGGAAATAATGGAGCTTCTTCGAGCATGCGATGACTTGAACCCGCCTGGTAGCCTGAGGCCCAAGACATACGGTACTCTCTTCGGATTGCTTGCCGCCACGGGCTTGCGGATAGCAGAAGCGCTGCGGATGAACTACAAGGATGTGGATCTCGATCGAGGGGTCCTCACCGTACGTGAGACCAAGTTCTTCAAGTCCCGTCTCGTGCCGGTCCATGCGTCAACACTGGAGGTGCTCCGCAAGTACGCTAAATTGCGCAATGGCTATCGCTCACCTACAAAGGCTTGCACTTTCTTCATCTCCGAGAGCGGAGGCGCCCTGCCTTACACAACGGTATGCGGGGTTTTCAATGAGCTCCGCCGACGGCTGGGCTGGAAACAGGAAGAGGGAAAAAGTCTGCCTCGGATTCATGACCTGCGTCACAGCTTTGTTTGTCGGCGCATCCTCACATGGTATGAGCAGGGGGTCAACGTTGATCAGGCGATACCCTTCTTGTCGGTGTACCTGGGGCATGTCAAAGTGAGCGACACCTACTGGTATCTTACCGGCATTCCGGAGTTGATGGCCATTACCGCCAAGAGGTTTGAGCAATTTGCCCAGTACGAGAAGGGAGGAAGACCATGAATACTCATAGGAATTCCCCCAATCTCTCACAGCTCCTACAGGACTTTTTCTATCAGAACCTGATCAACCAACGCAATGTCAGTTCCCGGACGATCGTCGCATACCGGGATACCTTCCGTCTTCTACTGCAGCATGCGTCGAAAGGTCTCGGGAAGCCACCCACAAAAATGGGCCTGGACGATCTCGATATGCCCACCATTCTTGGCTTTTTGACCCATCTCGAGACCGATCGGAAAAACTCGGTTCGCACCAGAAATGCCAGGCTTGCGGCTATCCGCTCCTTCATGCACTTTGCGGCATACCGGGAGCCTGCTTCTCTTCCCGGTATCCAGAAGGTCTTGTCCATTCCAATGAAGCGATTCGAGCGCCCAGTCCTGGGCTCTCTAACCCGAGAAGAGATCGATGCCATTCTGGAAGCACCCGATGCCAGCCGATGGAGCGGACAACGTGATCGGGCGATGTTCACCGTCTTTTACAACACAGGGGCGCGGGTCTCCGAAGTGATCGGAATGAAGGTCAAAAACTTCCAGCTCTCTCCCAAAGCATCTGTTCAGATACATGGGAAAGGTCGTAAGGAGAGGATCGTACCTCTTTGGAAGACTACTGCGCTGATACTCAAAACCTGGATGAGCCAGGTGGATGCCAATCCTGAAGCATCCGTCTTTCCCAATCGATTGAGAAAGCCTCTATCCGCCTCCGGCATCCAACACCGGCTCCACCTGGCAGTCCTCAAGGCAAGCAACCTGTGTCCGACATTGCGCAACCGTGAAGTGTCTCCCCACACGATCCGCCACACCACCGCAATGCATCTGCTTCAGTCGGGAGTCGATCTCGCGGTAATTGCTCTTTGGCTTGGCCACGAAAGTCCTTCGACAACACACATGTACATGGAGGCCGACCTCACCATGAAAGAAAAGGCTCTGGAAAAGCTCCATGAAGCCGGAGGGAAACCCGTTCGATACAAAGCAACCGATGAGCTGCTGGGGTTCCTCGAAAGGCTGTGATTATGCAGAGCACCCGCCTGCAAAGATAACGTGAAACCATATCAGGTCGCCGCTTCATGGCGACCTGAAAACACCTGATCGGCATAATCCTGAACTGAGCATAATTACGGTTGAGGATAGCGCGCTTCAAGGCACGCTCACAGATATTGTTGTCCAGCGGGGCCTTGGGGACTCTCAGAAATCGGGTGAGCTTCTCCCAGTGGTTGAGCAGGTACTGAACGGCCTTACCGACCCCGGAGCTGGGTTCGACGAGCTTTTCGGCAATCTGACGATCGCACCAGCTCTTGAGCTCCTCCATGATGGGGCCGCTTTTTTCCTGGTGAAATCTCAGGCGCTCATCGGGATCGAGCTTACGCTCCCGGGCCAGGTCGTCGTGATGGTATACTTTGCCGAGGCATTCGATCACATGGCGGCATTCCTCCGGGAAGTTGTCCATGACATCGACGAAGTTCCTGCGGGCGTGGGAGAGGCAGTTGGCGACAATCGTTTGAAAGGAGCTGGGCACATTGCGGCTGAGGGCATCGCACATCTGGATGGGAGCCGAAAGGGTCTGGGCTCTAGCCTTGAGGACCTCCGAGAGGTTTTCCCCCGCATGATTGCGCCCGGTCATGAATATTGCGATCCGCTGATCGTCCTTGATCGAGACGATCCCGGTGGTGAAGATCCCCTTGCGCTTGGACTCTTCGTTTTGCTGGTTGAGAAGAGAGAGGATCCTCGCGGTGGTGTCGTCGTTGTGGAGGATGTCGCCCTGGGCCGCCTCGCAAACGAGAGCTTCGTAGACCGGCCGAACGGATTCCTCGGCCTCGTCAATGATTTCCCATTGGGTGGAAGCGGGGACGGGCACGCCGACGCTTTCCTGAAGCTTCTCCAGACGATGGAAGGGCATGCCGCAGCCGTATTTGAGCACAGCGATCATGGCCGCCGCGCTGTCGTCGTATTTGCCCTGGCTCGCCTCCTCGGGCTCGGGCGGCGTGAAGATCTGGCCGCACAGGTTGCAGCGCAGTCGGTCGCGCTCGAAGACCGTGGCCTGAAGCGGGGCTCCGCCCGTGATCCTGACCACCGTCGAGGGCAGCGAGAGCTCGTAGACCTTTCCCTTCAAGCACTCGGGGCACGAGGTCCCGGACGCGAGTGTTGGATGGATCACTTTCACTCGGCTGCCGCCGGTATAGTCGGCCGCGCTCCGTCGCCCGTGACCCTTTCGGGGCGCCTTGGGCTCATCGTTTCTCGGGGCGGCATCGGCTTTATCCGAGTCTTCCTTGGGAAAGAGCTTTTTGGCGGTCTCGGTTGGAGCGCCAAACAGATAGCGCATGAGCCGCTTGATGGAAGCCGCGCTGTCCTCGACGGACTGGCTCAGGCACCGGAGGGTATCGACCATCCCCTTGATGAGCTCGTAGTCTTCGTCCACGAGGGCTCGGCCCTCCAACCGGTTGAGGAATTCCCCCATCTCGGGATCCTTGAGCTCCACGCGTTTGACCTTGCGGTCCTGGCCTTTGGCTTTGCCCATGGAGACGGTCCATTTCCTTCCCAGGGTGACGATCGGAGACCGGTTCCGCCATGCCTCGACGCATGGCTCCACTCTCGTCTACCACATCGGAAGGGCAATGTCCACCCTGTCGGCCCAAAGGGATGCATTTTTTCAAAACCGCCTGGCAACGCTCATGGCCCCCCCGGGACGGCGCTCCGAGGCGTGAGAGCCCTCCAGGGAGGGGGAACGTCGAGCGCCTTGAGATTGCCGCTCCAGAGAAGAACCTGGAGCTCATGGGCGGCAAGGGTTTTGAGCCTGGAAGATGCCGGGCCGTCAAGCCAGCGGAAGCGACCCGAGGAGAGCCTCTTGTGACAGAGCCAGAATCCCTGACCGTCGTAGACCAGGAGGCGCAGCGCCGTGCGCTGCCGGTTGCAGAAGACAAAGACCGCTCCCGAAAAGGGGTCCGATTGCAGCTCCTTTCGGCAGGCACGACAGAGGCCGTCGATCCCTTTGCGGAAGTCCACCGGGTCAACGCAGGCAAGGATGCGCATCTGTGGAGTGACCTGGATCATCGCTGCCTCCCGAAGAATCCCTTGACGAGATCCACGACCTGGGGATCGAGAGGACCCTTGCAATGGACCCGCAATTGTCCGCGATGGCTATCCTGGCACTCGATGAGCACGTCACCCGGGGCCCAGAGCGGCGTAAGCTCGACAAACGCTCGGGGAGGCCGTGCCTCTTCCAGTTTGAGGGTACGCTTTCTCAGGGCCTTGTAGTCCAGGCCTAAAGCTCGCGACACCTTGCACACCGAGTGCTCGGCACACAGACTCACCGCGGCATCCCAAAGCTCATCGGGAATGCGCCTGGCCCTGTGGGGAATGGATCTCCATGCGGTGATTCGGGCTTGGACTTCTTCCAGGGTGGCGATTGGATACGAGCGTGCATGATCGGCCATCGACTGTCCTCCTTGTTGGGGTGGTTGACAGCCGATTCTAACGCGAGCGCCCGCCGCGGTTCATGCACCCTTACCGAAAGGACAC
>CAZLCS010000100.1:0-6367 GCA_964557955.1 uncultured Syntrophobacteraceae bacterium | reverse complement strand
TTGCCGGCATGACGAGCGGCGAAATGGACATCTTTTTCTGTGGAGGTGTACTGAGTCCGTCGCCCCTTTCATTCCCAAAGATCGGTGAGAAGCTTTTCAACCTGATCCTTCAGTTCCGGCCGAGTGCGTAGTGACCCCAGCCTCTCCCATAACGAACAGGGCAGTTTGTTCTGATCGTATTCCAGGGTCAGCGATCCGACAACCGGGTTGACCCTGAGGTTCCGGATGCCGGGAACACTTCGCATGAGAGCTTCCACGTCGACCCTCGAGATGACCTCAAGGCCCGAACGTTTGAGCCTCAACCGTATCCTTCCCGGGATATGATGGACGATCTCGGTGTGGGGCGCGAGAAGCAGCAAATCAGCAATAATGCGAGAGTGTTGAGAACTGGCAGGCTGAATAGGCCGGCCTGTACCTTCTTCAGGCATAACGTCATCACCTCATGGGCGAAGGATCTGGAAGGATGGTTTGTGGACGCGACGAAGCCATGATCTGTCCAAGGCTCGCTAACACACTGCTCCGGATTTGTAAACCGTATCAGTCATTCCCGCAACCTCGGCCCCTGTTGGCCATTGCCGGACTGGACGAACCTGCCTCGCACGGCAGCCCTTGACATGGCTTATCCCGTGGAATACAGAATGGAGGTAAAGAATGAAAGTGCTTGCTGACAGGACGACGCCTCGCGAGTAGTCTGAAAGTTCATGCTGCAGACTGAAGCGGTGCACATGCTGCCGCAAAAGTGCTCCGGTTCGTTTGAGGGCTGGTGGGGGTGGTCTTTTTACCGGATCATCATGGAAGGTTTTTCACTGGAGAGGCTTTGAGGAGGCTCGCATGGCACTCTGGAACAATGGCGTTAAATTGGGCACGGGGTTGGCGATCGGTGTCGGAGCTCTCATTCTGGCGCCGACGGTCATTCCTGCAGTGGCTGCGGTCCTGAGACCCCTGGCCAAAGCCGCCATCAAGAGCGGTTTCATCATCTACGAAAAAGGTCGGGAAGTGCTTGCCGAGACTCAGGAAGTCCTCGAGGATTTGGCTGCTGAGGCGAGGGCGGAGCTCTCCCAGGAGCATGCCGGCGCAGGAGCGGGCTTCACCGTTGACACTGCGGCGACCTCCAGCTCCGTTGTCTCGGAATAGGGTGCAATCACGTGGCGCCCGAGGCTCACATAGCTCACAGCACGGCTCATCGCCTCCGGATCAGGATCCCGTCCAAAAGAGGAGATGCGGAGTATTTCTCCAGGCTTCAGAATGCATTTCTGCAGCGGGGCGATGTGGATCACGTGGAGGTCAATCCCCTCACGGCAGGCCTGCTCCTGGTCGCCTCGACCGGCGTGGAGAGGTTCATGGATCCTTCCGTGGCGGGTGAATGGTTCATTCTGAGCGCCAGTGACCCCGTGGCACGCCCATTGTCACAGAAGGTCGTCGAGGGTTTTCGGGTGGTGGATTCAGAGATCGAGCGGTTGACGGGCGGCGAGCTGGACCTTCCGAGCATTGCCCTCATGGGGCTCATTTGTTCCGGGATTTACCAGATCAGCATAGGAAACTTTGCGGCTCCGGCCTGGTATACGGCATTCTGGTATGCCGCAAGCATCGCCGTCAAAGCCGACAAGCCCTCAAAGCCAGGCGGCTTCATGTGAACGGGTCGCATCCGTTCCAGTCTGAGGGGATTCTGGGTCCCTTTCCGTTTACACATCAAGATTTTCCCTCACACGAGTGGACAGGAGGCTTGTGCCCGTTCCGCTCCAATGACGCTGAAACAGGCCGGTAGACCTGCCTCCAATAATTGCCATCCTGCCTCGCCCATCGGCGTCATCTTCAAAATGACTCACAGCTGCAACCATTCCGTCACATTGCTCCCTTATCAATGCACCTGAATTCATAACCTCAGGAGCGCATGAATGCGGGAATTCAGTCTCACCCAGCACCTCATGGAAGATATCTTCAAGCATGCCAAACCCTTGGGACACCATGAAGAACCGGCAAGTCTCAATCTTGGATTTGGTTTCATCTATTATGGACTTGTGAGAACGCTGAGACCCCGGCACGTTGTCGTCATCGGTTCCGGGTTTGGATTCAGCGTCGTGTGTCTTGCCCTCGGCCTCAGGGACAATGGTTCGGGGCACTTGAGCTTTGTAGATCCATCCTATTCGCTCTTGAAGGATGGCCCACTGAAGACCATTGGTGGCCACAATCATTGGGATGAACCCCAGGAAGTGCTGGCACGCTTCAGCAGATTTGGCATCTCGAATATTGTCAATCATTACAAAAAGACCAGCCATGAGTTTTTTAAGGAATACGATAAGCTGAATCTCAAATCCATTGATGTGGGTTTCATCGATGGGAACCATTCTTTCAGTGATGTCAAGCATGATTTTTTGCAGATATTGAACCACACACACAAGAATTCGTATATTTTCCTTCACGACACGCATATTTATGTCCGCGAGATTCTTCGGCATGCGGGAGTGAAACGTTGGCTCAACATCATCAAGAAGCATGAGGCTTTCTTTGAAGTCCTCGACTTCCCTTTTTCATCGGGTGTTGCCATTGTCCGTGTCCTGCAGGATGAGACATGGGAATACATACAGTAATCTGGGGGAGTTCCTGTTTTCTTCTGATCATGATCTTCAGTTTTCTCTTCTGGCGATATGTTTGGTTCTTCCGAAATCCGTCCCGCCATCCCCCCGTCGGTGAAGGGATCCTGAGCCCGGCCGACGGCACGGTCGTCTACGTCAAGTACTTTCAGTGCGGCGAAGAAGTGGTGAGCATCAAGCAGGGGGTGACAGCCCGCTTGGATGAGATCGCCCCTGCCGACCTCGAGGGAGCCCGGATCCTCATCGGCATCTTCATGAGCCCCTTCGATGTTCACTACAACCGGTCGCCCATTTCCGGCGTAGTGGAGTGGATTCGTCATCACCCTGCCAGGGGCCGCAACCTTCATATGACCTCCATGCACTGGAGGACCCTCCTCGGCATTCGTCCCTACTACGAAGAAAGCCCACATGTGTTTCAGAATGAGAGGACCGTCACGAAGTTCCAGGGGGTTTTCAGGGGGGATGCCATCAGTTGCTTCGTGATCCAGATCGCCGGCGGAAGTGTTCGCGGAATCGAGAGCTGCCTTGAGGAAGGCGCTGCCGTCGGCAGGGGGGAAATCTTTGGAATGATACGGATCGGGTCCCAGGTTGATGTTCTGGTGCCCGACTGGAGCTCCATGAAGGTTCGGGTGTCGACGGGAGACAGGGTGCGTGCCGGCGAGACCGTCCTCGTCGACTGAGTTGACCCTTTGGTGAGGAGATTCCGGGGAGGTCTGTAACTTTGAATCCTATCTGCCATTACCGTCGTTCAAATCGTCGATATCCGCCCCCGGTGGAGCCGGAAGAGAGGGGGCAGTGGCGAGCGGCGCTCGCTCCTCAAAGGACCCTTGACTTCCAGGCTGCGACAGCCGGCCCGGCCCCCCACTACGGCTGCGTTCTCGAAGGAGTTGATACTGCGGGTCGATCGAATGCCTGCGAGCCACGAACGGCACACCTGGACATCATCGGCAGTCCCTGGCTCGCGGGTCAAAGACCGTTCATGAATGAAATCGATAAGGAGATCCGATGATTCAAGCACAGGCCAGAATCGACCTCCACGTGCATTCGAGGCATTCCAGACGCCCCTCCCAGTGGGTTCTGAAAAAGCTGGGTTGTCCCGAGAGCTTCACCGAGCCGCTCCATCTCTACCGGCTTGCAAAGAAGAGAGGCATGACCCACGTCACCATCACGGATCACAACAGCATTTCCGGGGCCCTGGAGATCGCTCATCTCCCCGACACCTTCATCAGTGAAGAGGTCACGTCTTATTTTCCCGAGGACAAGTGCAAGGTCCATGTCCTGGCCTACAATATCGATGAGGCCATACATGACGAGATCCAGGCCATCCGGGAGAATGTATATGAGCTCGCTGCCTATCTGCGCGAAAAGCAGGTCTGCCATGTCCTGGCGCATCCGCTGTATTCGGTCAACGACCGGCTGACCATCGACCATTTCGAGAGGCTCCTGCTTCTCTTCAAGAACTTCGAGCTCAACGGCGCCCGTGATGCGGAGCAGAACCATGCTCTGAGGATCATCCTATCCTCTCTCACCCCCGAAGATATGGAGCGCCTCGCCCAAAAGCATGATATCGAGCCGGCCTTTCCCGAGCCGTGGCGCAAGAATCTCACAGCGGGCTCCGATGACCACAGCTCCCTCACCATCGCGGGCACTTACACCCAGATCGAGGGGCCCGAAACAGTGGAGGAATTCCTCGCAGCCCTCGAAAACCATCAGGCAGAGCCCATCGGCAGGGCCTCGACTCCCCAGACCCTGGCTCACAACCTCTACGGCATTGCCTACCAGTTCTACAGGAACAAGATGGGGCTCGACAGATACGCTTCCAAAGACCTTTTTCTCAAGTTCCTGGATCGGTTCCTCCAATCCAATCGTGAGGAGGAAGAAGGGTTCCTCTCGCGCATCACCCTGCTCTGGAGCCATCGCAGGCGGAGCCGGAACAAGCCGTCCCTGTCCAGGAACGTTCTGGATCTCCTGAAGGCCGAGACCCAGGCCCTCGTTCGAAAGGACCCTGAGCTCATCCGCATCGTCGAGAGCAGGGATGTCGATCTTCGGAATCTTGAAAAGAAGTGGTTTCGATTCGTGAACCAGCTCTCCAACCGCTCGCTGCTGCACTTCTCCAGTCACCTGCTGGATCATCTGAGTGGAGCCAACGTTTTCAACATCTTCCATTCGTTGGGGTCTGCAGGAGGCCTTTATACTCTGCTGGCCCCCTACTTCGTGTCTTTCTCGATCTTCAGCAGTCAGCGTCAGTTCAGCCGGGAGGCATTGCACCATTTCACCGGGAGAGAGAAGGGGGAGCCCAGGCCCAACCGGATCAAAGTGGCGCATTTCACGGACACTTTCTACGAGGTGAACGGAGTGGCGAGGACGCTTCAGCAGCAGGTTCGCATCGCCCTCAAGACCAACAAGAACCTGACGCTCATCACCTGCGATGCGGAGGACCATCATCCCTGCGCCGGAGTCCACAACTTCCGGCCTGTCGGGGTCTATGAGCTCCCCGAGTATCCGGAGCAGAAGCTGCATTTCCCGCCTTTTCTGGAGATGCTCAACTATTGCTACGAGGAGGGCTTCACGCATATCCACTCGGCGACCCCGGGGCCCATCGGTATTGCGGCCCTTGCCATCTCCCGTATTCTCAAGCTGCCGTTTTACGGTACGTATCATACGGCGCTTCCCCAATATGCTCAGGTCCTGACCAACGATTATGCCATCGAAGAACTGGTTTGGCGGTATACGATCTGGTATTATGATCAGACAGACCTGGTTTTCGTGCCGTCCAACAGCACTGCGGACGAGCTCATCCGGAAAGGGATATCCGCTGACAAGATCCAGCTCTTTCCACGCGGCATCGATACTCAGCGGTTTCATCCATCCAAGAGGAACGGCTACCTCGAAGACCGTTACGGGATTCGCGCCGGCATCAAGCTGCTCTATGTGGGCAGGATATCCAGGGAGAAGAACCTGCAGCATCTGGAGAAGGTCTTCAGAGTGCTTGTGGAAGCCCACCCGGACGTTCACCTGGTCCTGGCGGGGGACGGCCCGTATCTCAGCGAAATGCAGGAAAACATGAAGGGCCTTCCGTGCACGTTCACCGGCTATCTGGAGGGTGAAGACCTGGCGGCCGTTTACGCCTCTTCGGACCTTTTTGTGTTCCCGAGCACCACGGACACTTTCGGCAACGTGGTCCTGGAAGCCCAAGCCTCGGGAATTCCGGTCATCGTGACGGATCTGGGCGGTCCCCGGGAGAACCTCATTTCAGGGAAGACGGGGCTCATCGTGGATGCCGGCGATGCCAGGGCTTTCTTCGAGGCCATCGACTCCCTGATCCGGGATCCCAAACGAATGCAGCAGATGGGCAGGGCCGCCCGGAAGTACATGGAGGATCGATCCTTCGAGAGTGCATTCAACCGAACCTGGAAACTGTACCGTCGCGGTGACCGGGATGGGACCGCGTCGATGGGCCGGGCCGTCTGAGCGGGTGGCCGGGCAGGCGAGGAAAGGAGGAACAGAAGACGGCAGTAAACCGACATGAGAAGCGCGGGCGGGAATCGCCCCGCCCCTCCTACGGAGATTCATGGGCTGTCTTGTGGCAAAGTGTTCAGATGGCTTTGACCCGGAAAGCCAGCTCCGTTCCTTTCACCCAGTCCCGTGCCCGCCGTTTTTCGTGCGTGGCTCCACCCCGCATACCATTCATTCATCGTTTGACACTCCTCGGCAGTCTCCCCACGTTTTCCCTTCTCCGGGGCGCCATGGCGGTCTTTCGTTTCCTTCTGTGTGGT
>CAZLCS010000099.1:0-6771 GCA_964557955.1 uncultured Syntrophobacteraceae bacterium | reverse complement strand
TCATCCAGAGGGCCCTGAGTCTTCCCGGGTTCACCGAGGATTCCAACGGCAAGGAGGTCATGGTCGGTTTTGCCAGGAACACGGTCCTGGGAGTTGCCGACAAGGTGATCGAGGCCGTGAAGGGCAAGGCCATCCGCCACTTTTTCGTGGTGGCCGGCTGCGACGGCGCCAAGCCCGGCCGGAACTATTACACGGAATTCGTCGAAAAGGTCCCCAGGGACTGCGTGGTGCTGACCTTCGCCTGCGGCAAGTTCCGATTCTTCGACAAGGATCTCGGGACCATCGGCGGCCTCCCGAGGCTCATGGACATCGGCCAGTGCAACGACGCCTACTCGGCCATCCAGGTGGCCGTCGCCCTCGCCGGGGCTTTCAAAGTGGGCGTGAACGATCTTCCCCTCTCCATCATCTGCTCCTGGTATGAACAGAAAGCCGTGGCCATCCTCCTCACCCTCTTCCATCTCGGCATCAGGAACATCCGCCTCGGGCCGTCGCTTCCGGCCTTCGTGACGCCCAACGTCCTCGATGTTCTGGTCAAGAACTTCAATATCATGCCCATCAGCACGCCCGACGAAGATTTGAAGGCCATCCTCGGCTGATCCACCGGCGAAGGGGGAGACTCACCGTCAATGCTGTTGACTTAACGTCACCCCGGCGAAGGCCGGGGTCCAGGGAACCCGAATAGAGTGCTGGATTCCGGCTTTCGCCGGAATGACGACCGGAGCTGATCATGGGCTTGAGTCAGCAGCATTGAGACTCACCGTCTCCCCTTCGCGGGGCTCCATAAGATTGAGCGAGGAATCTGTCCCTTGATTCCGATGCATTTCGGTCACGACGTGCCGTGATGAGCCGCACCGGTGCGAGGAGGAAGGAGGAACGCCATGTCCATCGAGAATCTCAGAAGAGCCGCCATTCTGAGCTTTGTCGTCTCCCTGGCCCTGCTCCTGGGGGGAGGGCACCTTGCCAAAGACCAGGTGCCGCCTTACCCGGGAGAGGTGCTGAATGCATCCGGGGAGGTGCTTTTCAGCCGTGACGACATCTTCAAGGGCCAGGACGTCTACCAGCGCTACGGCCTCATGGACCACGGGAGCGTGTGGGGACACGGCGCCCAGCGGGGCCCGGACTTCAGCGCCTTGACGCTGCACCTGGTGGGCGATGCGGTGCGCCAGGAGGTAAGCGTTCGGGAGTACGGCAAGCCATACGGGGAGCTTGCCGCCCTGGACCAGGAGATCGTCGACATCAAGGTCAAGAATGAAATCCGGACCAACCGCTATGACGCATCCCACGACAAGCTGGTCCTGACTCCCGCCGAGGAGAAGGCCCTCGATGTGGTCACGAAGCACTGGGATGGGCTTTTCGCAGGGGGGGACTTTCAATACGGGTTTCTGCCGGGCACGGTCCCGACGCCCGATGAGCGGCTCCAGGTCGGCCGCTTCTTCTTCTGGACCGCCTGGGTGGCCTCGACCAACCGTCCCGGGAGCGACACCACCTACACCAACAACTGGCCTGCGGACCGCTCCGTCGGCAACGTCCCGACCATCGGGGTCTACCTCTGGACCCTCGGGGGGATCATCTCCCTTTTCATTGTGCTGGGGCTCTTCATTTTCTGCATCCATTACTTCGGTCTCTGGTACGGCCCGACCCGGGGGGTGGATCTCGCCGAAAAGCTCGTGGAAATGCCCCTCACCCCGAGCCAGATGAAAGCCGCCAAGTATTTTCTCGTGGTGATCCTCCTCTTCCTCCTCCAGACCAACTTCGGCGGGCTCCTGGCCCACTATACGATCCACCCGGCAAGCTTCTGGGCGCCCTATGTCGCAGAGCTCATCCCTTACAGCTGGGCCAAGACCTGGCACCTGCAGCTTGCCATCTTCTGGATCGCGACCACCTGGGTGGGGTCGGCCATCTACCTCGCCCCCATCGTGGGAGGCATCGAACCGAGACGCCAGGGGCTGCTGGTGCAGCTGCTCTTCGTGGCCATTCTCGTCGTGGCACTGGGGAGCCTGCTCGGCGAAATCGCCGGCATCAAAGGCTACCTGGGGGATCTCTGGTTCTGGCTGGGACACCAGGGATGGGAGTTCCTCGAGCTCGGGCGCCTGTGGCAGATACTGCTCTTCGTCGGCCTCATCGCCTGGCTCCTCATCGTCTACCGCCCCATCTCCCACCACCTGAGGCTCGGCCACCGCGATGAGTTCACGTCCCTCATCCTGTTCTACGTGTTCAGCGCCGTCCTCGTGGTGGCCTTTTTCGGCTTCGGACTCTTCTACGGGCGCGGGTCGCACCTCACCATCGCCGACTACTGGCGCTGGTTCGTGGTCCACATCTGGGTGGAGTCCATCTTCGAGTTCTTCGGGATTGCCATCATCTCGCTGCTGCTGGTGGTGATGAACCTGGCCTCGGCCCGGGCGGCCCTCATGGTGGCCTATTTCACGGCGGCCATCGTGTTTTTGAGCGGGATCCTCGGCACGGCGCACCACTACTTCTGGTACGGCGGTCCGTCCTTCTGGCTGGGAATCGGATCGGTGTTTTCGTCCATGGAGCCCATTCCGCTCTTCGGCCTGGTGGTGCGGGGGCTGCTGGAGTACAAATCCATCCGGAGCCAGGGAAAAGAGTTTCCATACAAGTGGCCCATGTACTTCCTGGTGGCTTCGTCCTTCTGGAACTTTTTGGGTGCAGGGGTGTTCGGGTTTCTCATCAACCTGCCGGTGGTCAACTATTACGAGCACGGGACTTATCTTACCATGAACCACGGTCATGGAGCCCTTTTCGGGGTCTACGGGATGCTCTCCATCGGGCTGCTCCTCTTTTCGTGGCGGGGCATGGTGGACCGTGCCCACTGGAACGACCGGCTGCTCCAGATCTCCTTTTTCGGCTTCAACGTGGGGCTCTTGCTCCTGACCCTGGGGACGCTCTTCCCGGTGGGGGTGCTCCAGACCTGGGTGAGCTTCAAGGAAGGCTTCTGGGTGGCCCGGGATGCCTCCTTTTTCATGAAGCCTTTCGTGCAGTTCATCGGTTCGGTGCGCATCATCCCGGATCTGATCATCATCCTGCTGGGCGTGACGCCGCTGCTCATTTTCCTCTTCAAGACCTACCCGCGCCTCAAGGCCGTCGAAATCAAGGAAGGGGAGTCGGTCTGGCAGCGGCTGGGAGTGGAGCTATGATGCGGGATCGCGGCGATCGGCTGTATCGGATGATCGTGGAGAATGCCCGTGATGCCGTGGTCACCTCGGACCGGGAGGGGCTCATTCGACTCTGGAATACCGGGGCCGAGCAGATGTTCGGCTACTCGAAGTCGGAAGCCCTGGGGCAGAGCCTTGATATCATTATCCCCGAGCCGCTGAGAAGCCGCCACTGGGAAGGCTACCACAAGGTCATGGAGGCGGGCGCGAGCCGGTACGAATCGGATCTCCTGGCCGTGCCCGCCCTGAGAAAGGATGGAAGCCGTATTTCGGTCGAGTTCACCCTGGTGCCCATCCAGGACGAGACGGGGCGCTTGGAGGGAATCGCCGCCATCCTGCGCGATGTGACCGAAAGATGGAATCGCGACAAGGCCACCCGGCAGCGGCTGGCGCAGCTGGAGGAGCAATGCCGGCGGGATTTGTCGAGGAGTGAGGAATAGGGAACAGCCGGTGAAGGCGGGATAAGAGAGAAGAGGGGGCTGACGTGCAGCTTGGAATGATCGGGTTGGGACGGATGGGCGGCAACATGGTGCGCCGCCTGATGCGCGCGGGTCATGAAGTGATGGTTTACTCGGCGACGGCCAAAACGCGGGAAGCCTTCGCGAAGGAGACGGGAGCCTTCGCTGCCTCCTCGATCGCCGAGCTTGTCGGCAAGCTCAGGCCGCCGCGCGTGGTCTGGCTGATGGTGCCCGCAGCCGCTGTGGATGAGACGCTCGACGAGGTTGTGGCTTGCGTGGAGACCGGCGACATCGTCATCGACGGCGGCAACTCGTATTACATCGATGACATCCGGCGGTCCAAAGAGCTCTCATCCAAGGGAATCCATTACGTCGACTGCGGAACGAGCGGCGGCGTCTGGGGGCTCGATCGGGGATACTGTCTCATGATCGGAGGGCCCAGGGAGGCGATTCAGATCCTCGACCCGATCTTCAAGACCCTCGCTCCCGGCCGGGGCTCCATTCCCCGGACACCCGGCCGAGAGAACGCCGACGGAACGGCGGAGGAAGGATACCTTCACTGTGGGCCCGCCGGCGGGGGGCACTTCGTCAAGATGGTTCACAACGGCATCGAGTACGGCCTCATGGCCGCCTACGCGGAAGGGCTCAACATTCTTCACCACGCCAACGTGGGGAAGAAGGATCACGAGGTGGATGCCGAGACCACCCCCCTGCGCGAGCCCGAGCACTACCGGTACGACTTCAACCTGGCAGACATCACGGAGCTCTGGCGGCGGGGGAGCGTGGTGGCCTCGTGGCTCCTCGACCTCTGCGCCATGGAGCTTGTGGAAAACCCTGACCTTTCAAAATTCGCGGGAACGGTCTCGGATTCGGGGGAGGGTCGATGGACCATCCTTGCGGCCATAGAGGAAGGAGCGCCGGCCCCCGTGCTGAGCGCGGCCCTCTTTCAGCGGTTCAGCTCCCGGGGCGAGGACGACTTCGCGCGGAAGCTGCTTTCGGCCATGCGCTTCGGTTTCGGGGGCCACCTCGAAAAGCCTGCGAAATGAGGAGCAGACCATGAGTCTCCCGAAGAGGATCACGCGATGCTCGCCGTCGGGCAGGGCCCCGACCTCACGAGCGTCGAAGGCAGCGGGGTACAGATATGGCTCACTTACACGTCTTTCCCGACAACCCGAGCTTCGTCAGCGGCGCTGCGAATTTCATCGTTGAGGTGGCTGAGAGCGCCATCGCCCGGCGCGGTCGGTTTGTCACGGCGCTCTCCGGCGGTGGAACCCCCAAACCGGTTTATGCGCGCCTGGCGAGCGCGGACTATCGGGACCGGATTGCATGGGAGAAGGTACACATCTTCTTTGGGGACGAGCGCTGCGTGGTGCCTGACGATCCCCGCAGCAACTACCGCATGGTGCGCGAGGCATGGCTCGACCATTCACCGATTCCCGCCGAGAACATTCACCGCCTTCGCGGTGAAGACGATCCCGCCATCGAGTCCCTGCGCTATGAGCAGGAGATCGCGCGGCTGGTCTGCTCAGACCGGCTCCCGGCGTTCGATCTCATCCTGCTGGGGATGGGCGGCGACGGGCACACGGCGTCGCTCTTTCCGGGAACGGCCGCCCTGCGCGAAACGGCACGCTGGGTGGTGGCGCAATACGTCGACGTCATGAGTGCGTGGCGGGTGACCTTCACCGTCCCGCTCATCAATGCGGCGCGGCACGTCGCGTTCCTGGTGGAGGGCGCAGGCAAGGCAGAGATGCTGTGGAATGTGCTCGAAGGGCCTTTTCAACCCGACATGTGGCCCTCGCAATTGATCCAGCCGGTGAGCGGCGAACTCCACTGGCTGGTGGATGCGGCCGCAGCGGCAAAAATGAGGAAGTCCGCCGGATAATGGATCCAGCAGGGCAATGGAGACCGGGCCTGCGGGTGGTCCTGCCAATGCTTCATGGTTCCGGATTCTGAAATTGGTGTTCGCTGTTTGGCTTGCTCTCCCCAGTCAATTCCCGGTAGGCGGCAAAAAGACGAGCCCCATGCTCCTCCAGACCCTTTGGCGTCAGGTGGGCGCCATCGGCTTTCTCCAGCCCGATCATTGAAGTGAAAGTGATGTTGGGGTCCTCTCTCGCAAGCTGCTGCTGGGCTTCGAGGACTTTGGGAAACTCCCTGACCCAGGCATGCTGCTCGTCCATTCCAAGGATAATGGGCAGCTTGTCTTCCTTGGCCACCGTCATCCTGAAATGGTCTATCAGCATTTTGAGCCTGCCCCCATAACCGTCTGCAAGCTCCTCGCTTTCCGCATCACTCTCACCCTGAATCCACACAAGAGCTTTGAATGTGATCGTGTGGCCCTGGGACCGTAACTGCATTATCGCCCTTCTGAGTTCAGCGATCATCTGATCGTACATTCCGTTCTGGCCAGGGGCCTTCCAGACATAAGCCAAGCCTGTCGATCCAAGCGAATATTTGAAAACCGCCACATTGTGGCGGTTCATTGCCAGGAGTCTTGCAAAAGTCACTTCCGGTCCGAAATGGCCTTTGGGAAAGCGCCCGCCCTGCGGCCGCAGGAATGTCCACTTCCCGCCGGAACTGCTGAACTGTGGAGTCACCCAATAGAACCTCACCTTCCTGTCGATTCCGTTTGGATCAGGAGGATAACTCTCGCCATTGCCTTGCCACCCTTGCATGTTCGATTGACCGGCCATCACAAAGACACCAATGTTTTCCGCGCGAACTTTCGCCGCAGAGATGAGCGCAATCAGCACGAACAGGAGAACCGTGAGCGGGAGCTTCATCCTTTTCTCAGGTTGATCAAGGGGTTGGTCCACGCTGTTTTCGCACTCGATTCGTCGGTTCGGAGACCTTCGTTTCATCTCTCGCAGACAACTCCCGTCACTGGGCCTGAAAGAAAACAATCCCAGTCCAATACAGTGATGTCCGGCTAGAAAATTGCAGGACGAAAAGTGGAAAAATGATAAAAAATCAGCATCTTAAATTTTCGAAGCCATCAACAGCCGAGGGCTTGAACAGTTGGGGCATGTCTACGAGCACCTCCAGCGCAAAGCCTCGAACCTCTTGCCCGCCCGGCATACCGAACTTGGACAGGAGTTTAAGAGAACTTGGGGCAAGATGCCAGAAAATATGTGTAAATTTAG
>CAZLCS010000098.1:0-7153 GCA_964557955.1 uncultured Syntrophobacteraceae bacterium | reverse complement strand
CAGGAGGCCGTGAGCCTCTACGACCGTGCCATCGAGGTCTGGGGGCGACTGGTGAATGCAGGGCGCCTGGAATTGCGTGGAGATCTTGCAGGCTTGCAAGTACTGAAGGCGGCTACCTTGCTCATTTTGGGCCGGACCACAGAGGCTTTAGCGTTGGCATGCAACGCGGTGCAGGTCCTCCAGGAAGAGGTTGCGCGGACCGGCCGTTCCGATTTGGATAGTATACTGCGATGGGCGAAAGAAGCTCTGAAAGACTTGCTATGATGACCTGTGGCGCCGAGCGTCTGTTATTGCCCGCTTCCAAAAGAGGCGGGCTCTCACTATCCACAGTCTGATATCCACTTTTCTCGGCCACTGTATCGTTTGCAGGCCAATGGCTCCTGAACTCTGGTAGGCGTTCTATAAGGTCCTGTTGTCTCTTCCAGCCCGTCCAAGAGACTGCAACGAAATACACCTTCCATTGCTATCACCCACCCGCACACCCAACAAATTCATCTGCTCGGAGCGAGAAATTCCCGTGCTGCCCTCTATGTCTCAATGAGGACATGTTCAGCGCTATGTCATGCCGCCGATGGATGGCGCCATGCCGAATCATCATCGGCTTACGTGTTGTCCCATGGAGACAGGAAGGGGTGCGAAATGGAAGTGAAATTCACCAGCACCGAATCGGTTCGCATCAACAACAAAATAGTATACCTCCGGGAGCCGTACAGGGCCGGAATGGGCAAGCTCGTCGGGCGCGACGATGTAGTCAGGAGTGTCCTGGGTGCCTGGATGCACCGGACTTCCCGCGAGAATCTGCACCCCCTGCTCGTGGGGGACCCAGGCGTGGGAAAGAACCACATTGCTTACGAGTGCGCGCGGATCTGCCGCAAGGATTTGTACATTTTCCAGGGAACTAACGACCCTAAGGCCGATGAGCTCCTTTGCGTTCCGCGCTCCAACGACGATCACATCCACAAGATGGACTACGTCCTCAGCTATCTCACCACGGCCATGGTCAAGGGCGGCGTCGTCTTTCTAGACGAGATCGGAAAGATACCCGCCGAGGCTCTCACCAGCATTCTCTCGCTCCTGGACGACCGGAGGCATGTGGACTGCACCTTGCTCGCCGAACGAATCCATGCCGCCAAAGGGTTTCGCTTCATAGCGGGAGCCAATTGGTCGGACTTGAAGGGGAACGATTCGTACGAAAGCATCCGTTCCCGTTTGCTTCCGCCGATCCCCGTCAACTATCTCAGCCAGGAGGAAATCGAACGGATCATCCGATCCCGTTTCGCCGCCATTCATGAGAATGGGAACCATTTGCTCCGGCGTTTCTGGGACTTGTGGCATGAGCTCGATCCAGGCCTGCCACCCACCCCGCGCCAGGCCATTCAGATCTTCGGCTTTGCCATCAATCTGGCCGATCTCGACGAGGCCCTGGAGAGCGGCACCGTGGACCTGGACGGGGAGCCGAGCCCTTCCCTGACCCTGCGCAAGGAGCATCTGGAGGAGGCTTTTTCCTTGTTTGCCGACTCCAGAGCAGAGGAGGCGTCATGGAACAGCAGCCATTGACGGTCCGCGTGGACGGCTGTGAGCTGGTTGCGGTACCGGCCATCCACTTCCATCACGTGTTCGCCCGGGAGATCTATCGGCTGTGTGATGACCCGGCGACCCGCCCGGATGTCGTGGCTGTGGAGATGGGCCCCATTCGAACACATGCCATTCGGGCCTGGATGGAAGAGCTTGAGATCGGGCCCCCGTCCTGCAAGCCGCTTCCGGTGATGCTTGGGCTGCTGAGCCGCAATCGACTGATCCGCGCGTCGCTGAGCGAAAAGGCGATGGAGCTCCAGAAGACAACCGGTAAGGATCTCAGCGAGCTCTCCCCGGCCGTGCTCAAGCGGGAGCTGGGTTATTCGGGACACACTCTGGTGCCCCTGTCTCCGACGGACAGCATCATCGAAGCCGTTCGCTGTGCCGTGGAACTGGAGATTTCGGCCTTCGGGGTGGACCTGGACGAAATGCCAGGATGCCGGCATCGACCAGCGAGCATTCAAGACCCTCTCGAAGCGCACATGGACCTGCAGGGCTATGTGGCGAGAAACGCCGCCTGGGCTGCATATGGGAGCGATGAAGAGATCGATCCCCGTCGGGAATTCGTCATGGTCGCCCGTCTCAAAGGGCTGCTGCGGCGTTACGGGCGTGTGCTTTTTACCGGGGGTCTCAGCCACTGGGCACGCATCCAGAAGCTTCTCCTTGACCCGTCGCTGAGGCCGGCCGACATCCCAGAAGCTCATGGTGAACACAAAGAGGTTTTCAAGCGCGTGATCGTTCACCCCCTGATTGCCATCGACCACATGGATCTTTTTCCGTCGCTGGTGAAGGAATATGTGGATACCAGGGGACATCTCGACAAGCACAGCGGATCTCCGGGAGCCTCCTCCGGGCCTCTCAATGTGCTTCGCCTTTTTGAGAGGGAGCTCGAGAAAGCCTACCGGAGCTACTTTCTTGGAGAAAGCTCGATGCACGATCGGCGGCGGAAGAACCGTGAAGTGGAGCTGATTCGAAGCTATGAAGGTTATCTCTCGAACCTTTGTCTCCTGCATCAACACGATGTTCCCAGCCTGTTCCTTGCGATCCGGACCGCGAAGGAGATGATCAGCCGGGAGTTCAGCAGAGCCCTGACGGATTCATTCATGGAATTCCCGTGGGCGACCCCGCAGGAACACCCCGATTGCGGCATACTCGGACCAGGGGCTCGATTGATCAGCGACCCGAATGCCGGGGTGCTATTGGAGCAGAAGTCGGGAAATGAGTCGCTGATTATCTGGGATTCAGGACCGAGCTGGGGCAACCCGCGTGATCCGAAGCCGGCCTATGAGTGGCAGGCTGTGGAGAGCTTGCAGAATCGCTTCAGAGTGAGCAGAAGCAAGCACACCTGGCTCCCTTGGGACCGGCTCGTTACCGCGTTGTGTGCGCGGGCCATGGAGCTTTCAGCGTCAACGTGCCGTGTCGAAGTGGCTCGTGAATTCTCGGGCAGCATGCTCGGGGGCATTCACATGAAGGAGACTATTCGGTCTTATGCAAAGGGATGTGACCGCCTCTACGTCCGAGACTTTGTCAAGAAACCATGCCAGGGAAAGGTGTCCATAGACGGCTTTCCGGTTGTCTGGCTAATCGATGTCCAAAATGACGCAAAGAGCGACTGGCAAGTCCTGCACGTGCCTCTCATGTACCTGGAGCCGTATTTGAAGGATCGATTCCTCTTTGACAGGGTCCGCGCATCACGAGGTGATTCCATGATTGCCGTCATCGCCTATGCCAGAAGGAATGTCGATCACGCGGCTCAGATGGAAAAGGCGGAGGTCTCCACGGATCGTCACAAGGGAGCTCTCTATTACCTCCCCCTTCCCTGGAACAACCAGCAGTTCGCACGGTGGGCGGAGCATACGGGATACAGCCGAACCCCCATTTGCAGGGATACCAGCCTGGAGAGTCAAGGGGCTGAGCTGCGTCACCTCTTCAAGCACCGGCATGGCATCGACTTGGAGAAATACCATTGGTCCACTGCCATGATCATGCTGGCCATTCCCTACGCCAGAAAAGTCTTGCCAGTGGTGATCCCGCCGGACTTCAGAATCGAGCGCGCGGCCCATGACATGGCGGCAAGCCACAGAGTCAGGCTTTCGCCTGTTCCGCTCAAGAAGTTCGACCCGACCGAAGTGGAGAAGCTGGCCACCTGCTACCTCGTGCCAATCATCACGCACGACCCCCAATGCATTTACTCCGAGCAGGTGGAAGAGGCAATCGGAGAGAAACAGACGGCGAACCAGCACATGGTCCCCAAGGTGATTCGGGAATTTGGTCTACCAGACTTCTAGAAAAGGTGTGAAGAGCCATGAGCGACTCCATGGACGGCATCGGGCTTGATACACGGGCGGACACTTCGCAGGCGCCGAGTGCGTGGGATTCTCGGGAGCTCTATTTTGACGACGAGTCCCTCGAGGACATTCTTTATCCCAGCAAGAAAGGGAAGGGCGGGCCAACTCCAGCCAACCTCTATCTTCGGACCAACGAGCAGTTTCGGGAATTCATCGCTGCGGTCCATGATGCTGATTTCAGCGAGGCTGTGGATGTTGCCGAACGATTGGGCAGTTCCGATCTCCCCATGTCCACGGGGATGGCAATGGATATCGCCCGGGTTATGAGAAGGATCATTCCGCTCGATCCCCTTGCCGCCTTGCCTTGCGACCTCAGAGGATTGAGGCCTCTGCTGGAAAAGGTCTGGTGCATGGCGACGGACCTCGGCGACGATCAACTGGTGGACAGACTTGGTACCCCGGTATTTCGCTGGTATGAGCACAGCGGTGAGTACAGTGAGGCGAGGCGAATCCTCCGATGCATGATCGAAAGGTCCAAGGCTAAGGGTGATCGTCATGACGAGGGGATCCTGATCAACAACTTTGCCTTTGAGTACTATCTGGAAGAGCGGTACGAAGAGGCGTTGGAATGGTTTTCAGAAGCTGTCAGGATCTTCGATGAGGTTGGGGACAGGTTCGAGATGCAGAATGCCCGAGCCAACTGCCTGTTTTGCGTATTCGAGATCGGGGATACCCTGGACCTGGGTTCAATCGAGGCTGAGATCAAAGAGATGCAAAATGACCTTGCGTCCGGAACCCACTGGCAGAAAAGAAAGCCGCATCTCCTCTCCGCCATGGTGGAGGAGCGCCGCGGCCGGCTGATCCAAGCCATTCGATTCGCCAGGAAAGCAGCAGCGTGCACCAAGTCGGCGAAATCCAGTTATTACGAGATGGACAGGCACTATCTGGCAAAATTGAAGAAGAAGTTCTTCGAGTCTTTGACAGGAATGGGCTGAAAGCGCGCAGAGGAACCCAAGGGGACCGGTTTTCGTGCCAGGTCCGCCCGCACCTACAGACTGAAGAGCGTCAAGGATGTGGTACTAATTCCTTGCAAGGGAGATCTTGCGATCGCATTGGCACAGAGCGGCATGTATAGCGCATTTTCCACTTACCGGTCTCGATGGCGCTCAGTGGCGCTCTATGATACCCAGTGACAGGGAGTAGGGCGTTCAATACATAAATACGTAATAAAATCAATCGATTGAGCAAATCCGGCCTTCGGCACCATTTATTGAAATCATTGAGAAAATCGGTCAAAACCACCCTTTAGGGCACGGAATGACCGATTTTTTGTTTTTGGGGTTCAAAACGAGGCACTGATCGGCCTATTGGTAAGACGGTCGGTAATCCGCTCGGGTAAAGACAGATCAGAAGCTCTTCAAGCCATCATGCTCGGCCAGGAGACAGGCCACATTGTCCTTGGGCATCTTGAGATAGGCTCCACACTCACCTTCTCGATTCACAACCTCTTCAAGAACAACAGATGGGAGAATGACGCCTCCGTTATCGGTTATCTCTGCCTCATTCCGACTGTCGAGATGATTCGAATGGTTCAAAACGGCATCCAGGGGCCGGAGGAGCTGTTTTCCGAGCTGCAGCCCATGTTCGGAGATGATGAGAAGCTCGGGATGAAGATCTGCATCGAGCGAAGCAGGATCTTCAACGAGCTGTTGGGTATATGCGGGGGCAAATGCCTGGAAGGGGGAGACTGCCGTGTCTGTGGAGAACCTTCAGCCCGGTCGATCTCTGTGGCTTCTCTTCATAA
Source organism: uncultured Syntrophobacteraceae bacterium (assembly GCA_964557955.1). GTDB lineage: Bacteria > Desulfobacterota > Syntrophobacteria > Syntrophobacterales > Syntrophobacteraceae > JALOOX01. The sequence goes on along the minus strand of CAZLCS010000098.1, from coordinate 1,486 downwards.
ACGGGCACCTGATGAGGTTCGTGTTGTCGGCTCACCCTTCGACGTGGAGGCTGGGGGTGAGTACCGGCTGCGCAGCGATGATGCGCACATCGTCAGGTTAAGGTTCAAACTGCAGGTTACAGGGAAGTCCATTCGGCTCATTGCGCGTGATGTGCCAGTGGCCGGGATGACATTCAATGAAGCATTGGTGAATACAACCTCCTTCATTTCGGGCCGCGGCCGGTCCCTTGTACTCGAGTGGAACCCTCAGAACGAACATGACCCTAACGCAATCCGAGTGATCGGCCGTTGGCGAAGTGCAACAGGGAGAGAGAACGAAATGCAAATAGGGTGGGTGCCGAGAAACACGGCAGCCAGAATCGCAAGGCAAGCCAGGGGGCTTCCCATCTACGGTGCGCTCAAGACCCTGTTCAAACCGGCCAAGGGACGGAATCCCGGGATCAGGCTTGGAATATGGGTGTAAGGAACAGCTTCCATTATTTCCGAGTGCCGAAAAAGAAACCGGAACCCGCGAAAGCGGTGCACCCTATATGGAGCAGATGATATCGAGCCACGTGTCATAGGATTTCTGACTATTCAGGACGATATCGATCCGGTGGACGCGGTTTGGCCGTAACTCTGCAAATGTCCGCACGGCTTCAGGCATGAGCTGGGCGGCAAGTGCCTGCGGCAATTCTCCGACACCGGTTCCCAGAGCCGGAAATGCGATGCTCGAAGCCTCCCGTTCTTCAGCCCCCAAAAGGGTTCGGAGGGTACACCGCTGCAGGCATACAGCACCGGAAAGTGCTGCTACCGCGTGAGCCACATGCCTTGCGCGCAACTTGCCCGCCTCTGTCCATGCCACGGCTCCCATTGCCGCAGGGGCATGTTCCTTGGCCGCCTTCTCAAGGACTGCCCCTCCGGCCTTTCGCAGGGCCGCCGCTACACCAACCGTCATGTCCATGGACCAGTGCGCGGCATTGACCAGGACGTCAGCTTCAACCTGGGCCAGGTCTCCCATCCTGATCCCTACCGGCAGGTCCCCAACACGATATGTTTCTCTGTCGATTGGGATGAAGATCGGCCCGGCCTGCTCTATCGTCGAAAGATCCGATGCGACTGCCGCCGCTGTCGGATACCTCTCCGAAGGATTCCTTCTGAGCATCCGCTCAATCATAACAAACAGGTAAGCGGCACGAGGATCGTGTGTCTGCGGCGGCACATAATTGCCTCCCTCGGCTGGAAGCTCACCCGTCAGGAGCAGGTGTGCCGTAACACCCAGTGCGTAAATATTAGCTCGACGATCCACTTTGGAATTGGACCATTGCTCCGGGGCCATGAAGCTGGGGGTGCCCGCAGGACCTCCTCTTGCCTTTGCTGGAATCGCGATCCCGAAGTCCCCGACCGTGGTGGTTCCGTTCCCACGGAGGAAAAGATTCGCCGGTTTGACATCTCGATGAACGATAGCTGCCTGATGAATGGAGTGAAGTCCCATGGCTGCGTGCAT
>CAZLCS010000097.1:0-7203 GCA_964557955.1 uncultured Syntrophobacteraceae bacterium | reverse complement strand
TATTTAAAATACAGTATGTTATGGATCTTCATGACAAGTTAACCGGACAGCAGTGGTGGCCAACGCTCGCGACGCCATTCACGAGAAGGTCGATCGTGCTCCCACGGCCGAGGGGGGAGTCATCGTCATCCGTTCCTACGAAGCCAACGGCCAGGTGGTGGCCGAAGTGGAGGATAACGGTGCCGGCATTGCTCCCTCGGTGAGGGACAAGATTTTCGAGCCTTTTTTCAGCACCAAGGAGACAAGTCAGGACATGGGACTGGGGCTTGCCATCACCTATGGCATCGTGAAAGATTATGGGGGGGACATCCAGGTGCAGAGCGTCGAGGGCGAAGGAACGACATTCGTTCTGCGTTTTCCCGCAGCGGAGTAGCGTCTCAGCTGCCGGACAGAGTTTTGGTTATGGGTCGTGGGATTCTGAAGGGAGATTGTTTATGAACAAGATACTGGTCATCGACGATGAAAGACCGACCCTGACCATGTTCCGCTTCATGCTGGGCGCTCACGGATATACCGTCCTCACTGCCGAGAATGGTCGCGAGGGGCTTGAGGTCTTTGAGCGGGAGCGCCCGCCGCTTGTGCTCACCGACATCAAGATGCCGGGCATGGATGGCATCGAGGTGCTCAGACGAATCAAGCAGATCGATCCTGGAACCGAGGTCATCGTCATCACCGGGCACGGAGACATGGAACTGGCCATTAAGGCCCTCAACCTCGATGCAACGGACTTCATCAACAAGCCCATCCAGCGAAACATCCTGGAACAAGCTCTCGATCGTGCCCGGCAACGCATCGAGATGCTTGGAAGCAATGAAAAACAGGTTTCGGTGGAGGCTGATGGCGACGCGGCGGTCCTGTTCCTTCGGGGCAGCATGACGGCCAGTTCCGAATCTCAGATTCTCGAAGGGTTTCGTGAGGCTTTCGCCATGAATCGGGGGAAGATCGTGCTTCGGTTCGATCCCAATGTCTCGGTCAATGGAGCCGGCATTTCCATTCTGACCCAGCAGCTGCTGGAGGCGGGCAAAAGGGGATGCCGGGTGACCCTCTCAGGTCTTCCGGAGAATTTCAAGAGGGTTTTTCGCCTGGTCGGCATCAGCAATCTGGCGGAGATCTCCGACGGGGAAGGAAGCGCCTGACCGCCTGGCCATGCTGATTCTGCAGCTTTCTAAAAAAGTCTATGTTTTGGGAAGACAAGTTTTGGGAAGACAAAAGGAGGAAAGATGAGCGGCCGTGTTCGTATTCATTCCCTTGTTTGCTGGGCTGTCATGTTCGTGCTCGCTGTCGCGCCCCTTTCAGGCCCGGCGCAATGCGCCGGCCTTCCCCAGAAGGACTCTAATCTCCCCGCCTTTGAGCTTCCGGCGCCTTCAGCTGAAAACGATCAGCAGTATCTGGGGGTGAAGCCCCCGACCTTTCGTCTCAAGGATGTATCGTGCCAGGTCCTGCTGGTGGAAATTCTCGGGGTCTACTGCCCGCTTTGCTACCAGCAGGCTCCGCTCTTCAATAAGCTCTACGGGCGCATTCAGAAGAAGAACCTCAGCGACCGGGTGAAGATGCTGGGCATCGCCATCGGCGCCACTCCCACGGAGGTCGAGCATCTGCGCAAGAGCGGCTCGTACGAATATCCTGTCGTTCGCGATGAGAACTTCGCGGTCCACAAGCTTCTCGGTGAGCCGCGCACCCCTTTCACCATGCTTCTGAGAAAGGACGGAAAAGTGCTTTACACCCACCTGGGGGTCATCGAAGACATGGACGCATTTTTCCAGCTCATCCAAGACCATGCAAAATAGAACCCCATGAACGAGACCGGTTTCGAGCCACGGAGCGATCCAGACCAGGGCCGGAATACCCGGGAGGATCTGGACAGGAAGGTCTTTTACCTCAGGACACTCCTCGAGGCATCGACGGAGCTTTCCGGGATCGTCCAGCCCCAGAAGATCCTGGATACGTTTCTGCTCATGACCATGGGGCCGCTGGGAATCACGAGCGGAATGGCCGGGCTGGTCAATGTCCGTATGGGGTCGGGGCATCTCACGGGAAGGGGGATGGGGGAGGACGATCTGAAGATGGTGCGGGACAACATCTCCGCCATCTGCCTGCGCTACTTTTCCGAGGCCAAGCCCTCAGAAATCCCTGCCACCCGCACCCGAATGATCGCGCGTGGAAGCTTCGAAGCTTATGGGCTGTTCCCGGCGCCGGTCCAGACACTTTTTCTGTGGGATCTCTCCGGGGATTACGCCGGCTTCATGGTGCTTGGCGAGAGACTTACGGGTCAACCTCTGGATGAGGGGGACACGGATCTCCTGCTCAACCTGATCCATATCTTGAAGAGCGCCATAAACCATGCGCTCTCGGTCCTGAATATCCAGCAGCTGAATGCTGATCTGCTCAAGAGAAATGATGACCTCCAGCGCGCCTTAACTGATTTGAACGCATCCCGGGAGGAGTTGGACCGGCGTGTATTCCATTTCAAGACTCTTTCGGATCTGAGGTCCGAATTGAGTCCGCTTTTGGACATGGATCGGCTGCTTCGGACTTTCCTCATGATCTCCATGGGAGCCCTCGGGGTAGGGCAGGGGTTTGTGATCATCCAGGACCGCGAATCACAGAGGGTCCGAACGGCCGCCCTGGGGCTGTCCGTTGAGCCCGTACTCAGCGGGCGCGACAGCGAGGCCCTCATCTACAATGCCTTCGACGCCTGTAAGAACAAGTCCCTGGCCGCCGGCACCGTCTGCAGGATGAGCGATACCACCGTGCCTGCCAGGCACGGAGTCGGTATCGATGCGGAGCTGGCCTTCTTCTTCGTCATCGATGCGTCCTTCATGGGGGTATTCGCCCTCGGCCCGAAAATCCTGGCGACCTCGTACACGCAGGAGGAGGCCGAGTATATCGTCACGCTGACATCGAGCTTCATGGTGTACCTTCAGAATGCCAGGGCCTTTGAAACCATTCAGGCCCTGAATGATGACCTGACCCGTCGCAATGAAGAGCTGCGGCAGACCATAGCGGACCTCACCGAGGCCAGGCACAGGATCACCATCCTGGAGAGGGCCAGGGCTCATCTGCGTTCCCTCGTCCAGCAGGAAGCCGAGCGCGTCGGCCGCGCCAGCCGCCTGGATTATGCGCTCATTCTGCTTCTGGCCACGGTCGTCGGAGTGCTCTTCAATCTCGCCGCCCCCCAGGGGATCCCTCTGGTTCAGGAGACGCTGCTCAGGCCCCAATCTGCCACACTGACTCCCCAGGCGGCCATGCAGCTCATGGAAGCTGGCGTTGCGCTTGTGGTGGATGCCCGGCCCAAGGAGCTGTATGACCAGAAGCACATCCGGGGAGCCATCAACGTTCCCATCTCCCTCTTCGACATCATGTACATGATGAAACTGGGTCAGGTCGATTCCGAGAGCCCCATCGTCGTCTACGGGAGGCATGTCAGCAGGCACTACGACGAGGAGCTGGCGTTCCGACTCAAGCAACGGGACCACGAGAATGTCAAAATCCTTGAAGGCGGCCTGGCGGGCTGGGTGGCTGGGGGGTATCCGGTCCAATGACGGCTTTTGGAGATCATGTTGCACGAATCATCACTCACCGCTATGTGGCCCTGGTGCTGCGGATCTATCTCGGCGGTATTTTCATTTATGCCAGCATGTACAAGATCAGCTATCCATTGGAATTTGCAGAGAATATCGCTTCCTATCAGATCGTCCCCTACTGGGCCGTCAACCTGATGGCCATCGTCATGCCCTGGACGGAGCTCATTTGTGGAATCCTGCTCGTGGTGGGACTTCGATCCAAGTCGGCAGTCTGCATGATCGGCGGGATGCTGGTGCTCTTCATCGTGGCCATCAGTCTCACGCTGTTGCGGGGCATTCCCATCGGCTGCGGCTGCTTTCACAGCCTGGAGGAACCCATGACGTGGACCACCCTGGTGAGGGATTTCGTGTGGCTCGCGATGGCTGTCCACGTCTACTACTACGATTCGGCGCTGCAACTGGAGCGCAGGTTCCTGATTCGGATCAAGGATGAATAGCCATGCGACATGAGCTCGTGATCCTGACGCTGCTCCTGCTCTTTTTGCCGGCCGTGTCCTGCGGGCCGGACCGGGATCTGGCCGGCAGGTACGAAGCGTTAGACCCGCGGGGAGGCCAGAAGAAGCTGCTGCTTGATCTCAAAGAGGATGGCAAGGGCTCATGGAAGATGGATCATGAGGATTTTGCCTTCACCTGGGAGGACAGGGGCGGTGAAATATGGCTTCACTCCAAGTCCGGTGGAGTCATTCCGGGGACCGTCCGGGAGGACCGTTCCATCCAGATTGCCCTGCCGGGCGTCGGCAGCTTTCGGTTCGAGAAGGTGCATCCCTGATGCAACGGCTGAAGTGCAGCCGGGTTTGGGCCCTGATATGAAAGATCCGCATCAGGTCAAGCTGCATGAGATGGCCCAGGTGCAGAGGAGCGCTCCTCCCGGGTACCTGTTACGAACAAGAACCCTCAAAGCGGTTGGCAGCAAGGACCCTCAGTCCGCTCGGTGAAGGACCCGGTAATCCCCGTCCGCATGGAGCGTAAAACGCATATTGCGGAAGGTGAACTCATTCTCATAAGCGTAGGGAAGGTTTAAATCCCGGGCTGCCGACATGGTTTCGATCAGGAACGAGAGAACTTCACCGTATTCGGGAACGGAGAACATCATTTCCTGAAAATCGATTCGGATCTCCTTCACGCCGAAGAGCTCTTTCAAACCCTCCGTTCTGAATCCGCCCGCAGCCTCATCACGCACAACGTAGATCAGCTGATCCGGTCTCTTGCTGTTTTGAATGGTCATGAGCACATTCTGCTGGTCGGGCTCCATCTTCACCTTCAAACACCTCCTGCCTTCTTGCGGCTCGTTCTGCGAGGCTTAGGGGCTTCGCCCAGGCACGATGATCTGAAACTGCATTCCAGCTGGTCGCAGTAATCGATGGCCGTGCCGTAACAGTCGAAGTTCCCCTCCGCTTTCTGAATCGCACGGATCAACTCGATCTTGGTCTTTCCAAAGGAATTGATCCCCATTTCCTTAGCTTTGGAGCGGATTTCCTGCATGTTCATCTCGTCTTACTCCAGCATAGGCCGTTCAACTTAACCCGTCGTTTCTTCCCAAGATAATCACCCAATGACGCGAGGGCGTCGGAAAAGAGGTTCGTTTCAAATGAAAATGGGAGTCCAATCGAGCCGGTCCTCACGGCGCAGACTCCTCTCGATGATCTGCATTCCGCCCTCCGCCATGAAGAGTCAAAGCTTGTGGTGTGGCGGGACGCAGCCGCTCCAGGTTTGTGAGAAGCGACCCCACCCCGATTCCGCCATCGTAGGGAACGGTCAGGCGTCCGGAGATGGTTCCCACACTGAGCACACGATGGCCAGCCTGTTCAGCGACGACGGATCCCGACTGGACCCGAACAGTCACAGTCAGCTCCGATTCTACCTTCGAACCCCCCTTTGCAGCATGGGGCATGGCGTCGGGATCCTTTGAAGCGGGCAAAACGCTTTTCCACCGCCCGCCGGCATCCTTCTCAAGGTAGAAGACCGGGTGGTCCAGAACGAGCTCCCTCACGCGCCAGAAGGGGCTTCGCAAGAGCGGGCTGAATGCAAAAATGACTCGGTCGCATTGCAGAAGGAGTCTGCCCTCGAGGTGCATCTGCACACCGTCGATGGTCAGCAGGAATAGCCGGTTCCAGCAGAAGCTCTCCATCTCCAGGTGTATACCACAGCGCCGATCGAGGTCCTCCAGCCACGATCGGACCACAAGGTGCTGAAATCCAGGTGCCTGTAATATCAAGAAAATCACGGCCACGGATACGAGGGCAGCTGCGACCATCCCCAGCCACAACAGGCCGGATCGCCGCCTTCCTCGCGAATTCGTGACACTGCAGGCCACCGACGGCAAGTTGACCTCCTCGGCAAAGGTTGCATCTTTCCTGATCATTATGAGAGAATGGTCACGACAAATCAATCAGCAATGAGCTGTATTTCGAGGATATTGCCCATCAGCTTCCATTGCAGCAAGCAGTCGCATTGAGAATCGGCGCCGCCACATTGGATCACTGCCAGTGCCCAATCCTGCAATCCTCAGTGTGAAGACAATAACTTGAAACCCAGTTGAAGCGAAGGTGCCCTGACATGAAAGCCATGGTTCTCGATCGGTGTGCATCCATTGAAACCCGCCCCCTCCGATGGGAAGAGGTACCCATTCCGACACCCGGCCCCGGAGAAATCCGGGTTCGGGTGAAGACCTGTGGTGTTTGCAGAACCGACCTGCACGTCATCGAAGGCGAACTGCCGCCGCTCGACCGCCGGGTGATTCCCGGTCACCAGGTGGTAGGGGAAGTGGACGCGCGGGGGGCGGGCGCTTTCCGCTTTGCCCCGGGGGACCGTATCGGCATCGCATGGCTGCATCACACCTGCGGCCGGTGCGCCTACTGTCGAAGCGGGAAGGAGAACCTGTGTGAGGAATCCCTTTTCACCGGATATCACAGGCCTGGTGGCTATGCCGAGTACGTTGTGGTGCCCGAGGAATTCGCCTATGACATTCCCGAGGCGTTTTCGGACACGGAGGCGCCCCCTCTGCTGTGCGCCGGGATCATCGGGTACCGAAGCCTCAAACGTAGCCAGTGCCAGCCGGGACAGAACCTTGCCCTCTATGGATTTGGATCGTCCGCTCACATCGTGATTCAGATCGCCCGGCACTGGGGATGCAAGGTCTACGTATGCTCGAGGGACGAGAAGCATCAGCAGTTGGCCCTCTCCATGGGAGCTGAATGGGCAGGGAGGCGCGCAGAGGAGATGCCGGTCCGGGCCGATAGCGCCATCATCTTCGCTCCTGCCGGACCGCTCATTCCCCAGGCCCTGGGCCGTCTCCGCAAAGGGGGCACGCTGGCCCTGGCCGGCATTTACATGACTGCCATACCCGAGATGGATTATGAGAAGCATCTTTTCTACGAAAAGAATATCCACAGCGTGACGGCCAACACCCGGGAGGACGGCAATGAGCTCCTGCAGGCGGCAGCCGAAATACCCATCCGCCCCCAGGTGCAGTTGTTTCCCATGGAAGAGGCCAATGAGGCCCTGATTCGGCTTAAACAGGACACCATCCAAGGTTCGGCCGTTCTGGTGCTGTAATTCCATCTCTTAACCCGAAGTTCCAAAAAAATCGTGACCTGACAGCTGCTAACCACCTGTAACC
>CAZLCS010000096.1:0-7298 GCA_964557955.1 uncultured Syntrophobacteraceae bacterium | reverse complement strand
ACCCGAGGATCATCCCTAAAAGCGCCGTGCTGTTGCCCATCACGAACCATTTGACCCATTTCAAGTCGGCGATCATCAGGTTGGAACACCGGTCATGGCCGGATTGAACCAAGGTGATTCTCTCCGCCTGCCTGGAAATGGCGTCCCACTGCTCCGTCTGTTCCTCCTTGATCCTGGACATGCAGGAGAGGATGTGCGCGATCTTTTCGTTCTGAACCCGGTCGCAGGTGATCAGTTCGGTTTGCTGGTCGAGCTTGACGGCGACCGCTTCCATTTTTGCCTCGATAGCTGTCATCCTCTGTGAAAGCAGCGCGATTTCCTGCAAGTCCTCTCTCCTGCGCCCAAAGGATTGTCTCCTGTTGTGGACCCTGCGCTCGACATCGCTCTCATGCGCCTCGGTGCCGTCCTCTGTGTCCGGGTCTATCCATTCACGCCTTTCATCAGCCACGGGAGAACCTCCTTCCGCCGTCAACCCGGCATCGCCTGGCGTGTGCTCCGGAGCTTCCGCACGGTGATGAACGTAAAGCTCACGTAAAGGGGATGGTGGGATTCGGATACGGCATCACTGCCGCTTTCCATGGGCGCGAATTTGGCCCGGTAGAGCGCGTCCTCAACGCACTCCCTCATGGCTTCCGCCTGGAGCATCCCGGGATAGGAGACCCGGTTTCCCTCCGTTGAAACCTCTGCGTTGACCACCCCCACCCCGAGGGAAACAATCCAGTGGGATTCCCTGTTGGATTCGCCACGCAGCTGATCCGCACCGGTGATGACCACCACCGGATAATCCTCTTCCCTTGGTGGATGCTGATCATCCACGCCGAGAAACACCTTGTGAGCCTTTCCGAACTGCTCCCGGCACCAGCCGGTGAGGGCCTGATCGGCGGCCAGGACATTTTGAATGGCCACGAGAAGGTCCGCCGTGGACATGCTCATGAACTGTAGCCTCCGGTTCTATAGCGGTTTATGGCGTTCCAGAATTTTGTCTCGAAATGGGCATGGATTTTCGGTCTCCAAACCTCCTCCACCCGGCTCACCCAGGGCCGGGCAGGGACTTTGAGCTGCGTGGTCTCTTTTCTCAGCGGGAAGCCCAGGGCGAAGAATTTCTTGCGCATGCGGGGGGTAACCTGGATTGAATAACCCTGCGCCTGGGCTCTGACCCACTTGTGGTAATCACGCACCGAACGGGAGGAATTTTTGGGTTCGAGAAAACCCACCTCGACAAAGAGGTCCTCTTCATCCACAATGTATTCAATGGCGCTGCGCATCCTGGCCAAAGGCTCCTTCTGGGCGCTGAAGCGCTGTATGATCAAGCCTTTTCTGTCTCCACCCTTCCACCTGGTCCGCTTCCACTCGAGAGGGAACTTTGAACGCCTGGCCCGATTCAATACTCCCGTGTGCGGGTTGAGGACAGGCCAGTTGAGGTATCCTCCCTTGGTGGCTCTCTGCCCCTGGACTATGAGCTCCTGCCGGAGGTGATAGCCGAGGGATCTCAATGCCGACGATCTGGCCCGGGCGAAAAGCTTCGGGAGCTCCATGACCGTTTTTGTCGCTTCGTTGAGCTTTTCCGGCTCGATCACCACATCCAGCATGGGCCATTTCCTTTATCGCCGTTTGTTTGTTTGTTTGTTTGTTTGTTTCAATCCACGCCCCCCGCGGGGGGGCGACGCCTCTATCGTCGAAAAGTCGGGCGGAGATCGCGGCGGATCTCCAACCTCCACTTCCCGGCGGTTCTTCCAAGTCTGCTCACGATGCTCCAGACCTCTCCCCCGATCTCCACGGTGTGACCATATTCAGGTCGGGAGACGTCGGACTCCAGCACCTCGAGGGTCCCCGAAGCCTGAACGGCCGTTCTGAACCGATCATCATCCAGGTCTTCCCCGTAGGAGACGATGCCCGGTATTGCCCTTGGAGGAGAGTCCCCGTCGTTGTAGACCACGGAGACTCCGGCCACTTCGAACACATCGGCCACCGCTGCGGCCAGGTCGTCATCCATGAGCGCCGTCACGCGTCTACCCCTTCAGAGTGACCAGCACTTCCGGGCGCCGGCAGATGGGAAGCTTGTTGCTCTGAGTGTGCACATCGGTCCCGCGGTTGAACTTTCTCGGCTCCTGCTTGGCGTAGTAGGGAAGCCCCAGGGTGTTGGCCGTCTCTATAAAGTCCGCGGGGGCGTAGTAGATCTTGAACGTGTCCGCGGTTCCCGTGGGAAAGGCGTGCCCGTGGCCCGATGCGATGAAAGGCGTAGCCTCCCCGCCGGGGACCACCGGGGCTTCCGCTTCGTATTCCTCGAAGAGGATCCCGGCAAAGGCGAAGAAGCGGCTCGCGTCCCTCTGGCTCATGAGCGCGCTCACCGATTCGGGATGCTCCTTGCGCCACTCCTTCACCTTGGGGTGAGCCTTCAGCGCGCTCATGAAGGTGGGGTCCACCAGGGCGTGGATGCCGCTCATCATCTCACCCTTCAAATTCTTTCGGATGTGACGCTTGACCTCGTCGCATTTGCCTTCCACGTCGGTGGTCTCCGAATTGAGAGCGAAGGCGATGGTCTTCTGCTGGACCTGGAACTTGGAGAAGAGGTTCACCAGCACCGTGCCGTCCCCGTCGTAGACGATGCCCTTGAGGGCGCCCATCATGAGCCACTCGGTGGTGATGTCGTGCTTGCTCCGCATGGTCATGAGCTTGCGGGCCATGACGGTCGCGGCCGTCTGCAGCTGGCTGGACGACCCGAATTCCCGGATGCCCGAATACTCCTCGGGCTTCAGCACGTCATCCAGGGGGTAATGGGGAATCGTGACCGACTCCACCTTCCGCTTTCCCATCTGGTTGAGCGCGCCCGGGGCTCCCGGAGGCTGGGAAACGAGGATGTTGATCACGCCTTCGAACCACTCGAGCATCACCGAACGGGAGGCGACCGGCTCCGGAACGAAAAGGCCCATCTCCTGGAGGCGGCTGTACTGGTTGGGGAACTTGTTGATGTTGCGAGTCATGGCGATCATGTTGAAGGCATCCGACTCGAACGGGTTGAGAATCATCTCGGGCATTTTGGTTTCTCCTTTTCACCGTGCGCCGTATCAGGCGACGGGCCTGTCGGACAGGATGCCTTTGTCTTTGAGTCGAGCCAGCGCGGCGGCCTTCTGAGCCGTGGTCGCGTTGGCGGGCCACACCAGGTATGCCGGGTCGATCACCGCGTCGCGCACGATGGCGACCCCCTCCCGTGCCGGGGAATACGCGTCCGAGTTGGCCGCGATCGTCGCCACGTTCAGGTTCGTCCCCACATCCAGGTTTTCCGCGGCGAACGTCCCGACCTGGTTTTCCAGGATCAGGGTACCGGCAGCGTCCCCGTTGGCCCAGGCGCCGCTCGCAAGGGTGGGAGCCTGGTGCACGGAGGCGATCGCCCCGCTGGTGGCGCCCTTCACCAGGTCCCCCGCCTTGATCTCGTATGTCCCCCCGCTGGTGAAGGCCACGGACCGGAGCGATCCCGCGGCGTAATCCCGAATGGCAAACCCGTGAGCCTCCTGGGAGCCGTCCACCTTGGTGAAATCGATGGGCGTGACGTTTCCGGACCCGGCTGTCACGGGGATGGTGATCACATCCCCCGCCGCGAAGGGGACAGCGCCGGCCCCGCCGCCCTCGGCCAGGGTGAAGTTGATCTGAGGGTTGGTGTAGGCCACCCCGACCGACGCAGGGGGAAGAACCGTTCCGTCGGGCGCCTTCACTTCGAATTGCGCCGGGGTTGCCGGATTAGCCACGGCCGCCGCCGTGCACGTCAGGGTGTAGGTCCCGATCCGAGTCTGCGGCCCGCCGGCGACAGAGGCCGCGTTGGCCCCGGTGGCCCCGGCGCCCGTGTTCCCATCGCCCTTGGTGCCCGTGGTGGGGATAGACTTGGTGATCTTCCCCAGCACCTCGCCGAGTGACAGGACCTTCCCGGCCGCGATGGTCACCTTTTCCCGCGAATACTCGTTTCCGAGGTCGGACTCCCGCTTGACCAGGTCGCCCAGGTAATTGCCCTCAATCATGATTGCCATGGTTCATTGCCTCCATTGCTTGCTGTTCGTGGTTAACCCTCCGAGGCCTCGGCAGGTTAACGAAGATGCAGCTTCGTCTCCGCTTGGTTCAGTGCAGGCTCTTGGGCATTTGCGCGATCAGGGCATCGCACGCCTTGTCGAGCGGGTTCACATCGCCGTAGCTTTCCGTGCCCACCGAAGAGCGGATCTCCTCCTGGCTTTGCCGCTCCGAAGCCGCCTTCAAAATCCGCTCGTGGGCCACGGCCATGGACACGCCCTCCTTGACCAGTGTGTCCGCCAGGGCCCGAGCGTTTTCCACCCCGCCCAGAAGCCCGCTCACGGCCAGGCAGGCGTTGAAGATCTGGAACCTGGCTTCCGAGTCGGCAGCCGAATCGGCCTTCTGTTTGAGCTGCGAGTTTTCGGCCTCGAGAGATGCCAGCCTCGCCTGAAGTTGCTCCATGGTGAGGGTCCCTCCGCTGTTTTCCGTTGCCATAACCTTCTCTCCTTCGTTGATGTCCATATGCATCGCCCCCCCGGCCCCAATCGCCTGGCAGGTTCTCTCCAGCGCTTCGTCGAACGTCATGATCTCATCGGCGAGCCCCATGTCGACCGCCGCCTGGCCGCTGTAGATCCTGGCCTGGGTGTTCTTCACCGCCTCCTGCGTCATGGAGCGGTGGCGCGCGACCGTTCCCGTGAAGAGCTCGTAGACCTCGTCCACCATGGCCTGCAGCCCCTGCCGTGCCCGGTCGTTGAGCGGCGCATGCTGGGAAAAGTCGTACTTGGCGTCCCCCGCGTAGACCGGTGTGTACTTGACCCCCTCGGCCATGTCCCTGGCGCTCTCGTCCTTGTGCAGGGCGATCACCCCGATGGATCCCACCGAGCCCGTCCGCGGCATCCACACCTTTGTCGCCGCACTGGCCAGGGCGTAGGCCGCCGAAAAGGCCGACTCGTTCACGTAGGCGAACACCGGTTTCGAGGCTGCAGCCCTGCGGATCTCGTCGGCCAGGTCGAACACCCCGGAGACTTCGCCACCGCCCGAATCCACATCCAGGAGGATTGCGCCGATTTCCGGGTCGTTCGCCGCTTCCTTGAACGCCGCGCGAATCTCCGAATAGGTCGTGGGGCCTCCCGAAAGGGCCGACCCGCTTCTCCGGTGAACGAGGGGGCCCACAATCGGGATCACCGCCGTTCCCCGGGAGGAGGAATCCTCACCCCGCTTCACGCTGGTCGAACGCACCCGGGCCTCCAGGGGGACTTCGGCGGACCTGATCCCGACGCGTGCCCCGAGGACGCCCACGATGACGTTGAGCTCCGTTTCCTCCATGAGCAGGGGCCGGTTGAAAACCCGTTGGGATAGCCTCATCAGGAAGTGAGGGTTGTCCAAAAGCTCCATCATCAGGTGATCTCCTCGGTGGTGGACTTGATGTCCGTGTCTTTTTTCGCGGCGCCCGTCGCGGCCGTCTTTCTCGGGTCCGAGTCGAAGACGAAGCCCTTCTCGTCCGCCCGCCGGTTTTCCTCCTCGATCTCCTGGTCCACCTGCTCGATGTCGTAGCCGTCCTCGGCGATGATCTGGGACCGGCTGGCAAACCCGGCCCGCACCCGCTTGAGCTTCGCCATCACATCCTGGAGCGGGTTCACGTACCCGGGAGCGTCCGGCACCCACTCGATGCGCTGATAGGCCCGCTTGTTTTCGGCATAGTCCCGGATGCTGATGGCGCCGGAAGCCACGGCCACGTCCAGCCAGAGGCACGCCACGGGGTGGCAGAACTGGAACACGAAGGTGTGGTGCTGGAGTTGTTCGATGAGCTGCAGGAAATCGTTTTGCCCGGCTCGGATGCTCGAGAAGTTCACGCCCGAAAGGTCGCCGGACTGCTTCTCATAGGTGTTTCCCGTGCCCTTGGCGATGGCCCGAAGGTGATGCTTCGTGAGGTCGAAAAACCCCTGCCCCGCGTCGGGCGGGCTGGAAAAAACCACGTCGTATCCGGGGGGGAGCTCCGGCCAGGTTCCCGGCTCCATGGCGACCACGGGATTTCCGCTTCCGTCATGGCCGGCGGGATAGCCGACCAGGGGAAGTGCGTCGCCGATCAGAGGGCGCTTGATGAAGCCTCCGAAGAGCCCCGCCATGGTCCGCCGCACCAGTTCGGCATCCTCGCACCGGTCCAACTGGTAGGCGCGCAGGATCGCCGACTTGAGCCAGGGGATGCCCCGTTCCTGCCCGGGGCGCAGCCGCCGGAACACGTGACCGATCTCATCGGCCGGGATTCTTGTTTTTTGGCCGGAATAGCTCTTCAGCCACCCGTAGGACTCCCCGGGGTGCTCCCGGTAAAGCCAGTACGCGATGCGCTTCCCGCGGCTGTTGAACTCGATGCCGTAGCGGATCTCGTTGCCCTTGTAGACCTCGCTGTGCATGTGATCGAGCAGGTCCGCCTCGATCACCTGGATCTGCAGGGGC
This sequence comes from uncultured Syntrophobacteraceae bacterium, assembly GCA_964557955.1. Lineage (GTDB taxonomy): Bacteria > Desulfobacterota > Syntrophobacteria > Syntrophobacterales > Syntrophobacteraceae > JALOOX01. The sequence goes on along the minus strand of CAZLCS010000096.1, from coordinate 848 downwards.
ACCAGCAGGCCGGAGCTTTTCGGGAGGATGCGCTTGCGGTAGAGGACCTCCCCCGATTCGAACGTCCCCCGTGCGGCCAGGGCCTGCTGCCCGTAAAAGTCGCAGATGCCGTCGTAGTCCATCTCCTTCACGGAATCCGCCCAGAGCTGCTGGATGTCTTCCTTGAGGGCCTTGTCCTTGATGTTCCACCGGGGGGAGATGGATGTCCCGATCAGGTAGGCGATGAAGGTGTCCGCGCCGCCGTCGATCCAGGGGTTGTTCCGAACCAGCTCCCGGGAGCGCGCCCGGGTGTTGGCAAGCCCTGAGATGACCGTGTCGTTGGGGCCCGCGCTGGATAGCCCCCAGGAAGACATGCGCCGGCCCGTGGCCGCCCCCTCGTAGGCGGGAGCCGGGTGGGAAAGCCTCAGGGGCCGCCCGTGTTGGTCGATCAATCGAGGAGGATTCCCGCCCATCAGAGCCCCTTTCTCACCGTGCCGAGCACGAAGCTTCGCATGGTGGAGGACCTCCCCATGACCTGGGCCTTCACCTCAGCGATGAATTCCCGGAGCTGGGGCAGGGTGACCGGGGTGTACTCCACCCGCGTTCCGTCCGAAAGGGTGACGGCGACTTTCCTGGACCCGGTGGCAAGCGCCACGGCTGCCCGCTGGAGTTTCTCGAGATCTTCTTCGGTGTACATCGAATTTCCCGCGTGAGTTTTTCCGTACCGTCCGCGCCCCCCTGGGGAAGCGCAGCGAAAAACTTCATGTCACGCAGGAATTGTGGAATGAATCGGAGGGAGAGAACAACTAGGTCGTTTACAGGGGAATAAAAAAAAACGCGTTTTTTTTACAGGAGAATAAAATTGGTCC
>CAZLCS010000095.1:0-7306 GCA_964557955.1 uncultured Syntrophobacteraceae bacterium | reverse complement strand
CAACGGACTTCTAATCCGTGGGTCAGGGGTTCGAATCCCTTCAGGCGCGCCAGTAATTTCGAGTGGTTAGCGAAAATCGCTGGCCCCTTTTTTGTTTTACATACGCATGACTTACGTGGATTGCAGCTTTGCACCCGTGAAGCATGAACAAGAAAGGCCAGGATCTCTCCCAACTTCAACATCTTCCCATCTCTTTGGGGACCCCAGCATACTGCTGCGGGAGAAAGGCGGGGGGCCAACTGCCTTTGTGAACTGGTGACTCAAAGTCGGCTGCTGTGATATTTCTGGCTCGTCACGGATACTCCCCGAATACAGCTCGCATCCCTTCTCCGTTTCTCGGACAGGATGTCCAAAATGCTTGCTGTCACGACGATTCCTGCCGTTATCTGCGATTCAATCGGGCCGGTCTGGTCTTGACCTTCTTGCCGCTGCCCCGTGGGGATGAGGGATCGACGAAATCTTGGAGGTTCATTTTGAACATGGTGATGGCAATCTGATCATGGCCGTGCACATGAGCAATGCGACGGTGTACGTCTCCTTGTAGGGGGCTTTCGCCAATGATCCTCCAAACTGACCAGCATTGACCAGGATAACGTGCTGATACATGTGATAGTGAAGTGCATCCACTCATGGAGTCGAAAGAGTCAGTGTCCTGGTTCAGAGCCGTGACAACGAAAGCATCCGTGATATTCTTCAAGTCAGCAGCCAGGCTGATGTCTGTCGCGTCATAGCAGATCGAGCCGCTCAACCGGAATCCGTGACTCTTCCCTCCCAGTGTGTCTTTGAGCTCAACAACGAGTTGACACGGGCGCCATGGTTGGATACCCGCATCAATTTCATCTTTCGTCCTGTGCTGTTTGCCCTGCAGGCGCGTGATCCAGCTTCGGCCCTGTCCATTTCTGAAAGGAATCAGCCACAGGGCGGCATTGACCAGTGAGCCGGCTCGCTCCTGAAAAACCAGACCGGTGAAGATCATAGCGCGGGCCTTATCAACCAGTCGTTTCAGGATGGAGATATCATTAGGGATGGACCGCGAGTTCAGGGAACATGATCAGATCCGCAAGGGACGCGGGCTTGGATGCCTTTGCATTGAGAGCTTCCTCCGCCGCTTCGAGTTTGTCGAACACCAGCCGGGCCAATCTGGCCACATGATTTCGGTGTTTGGGGCGGAAGGACGGGCTATCGAGTCGTACTCCTCCGGATACAAAATCGCTTTTCTGGGAGCACTCGAAATTCTCCGTTGAGAAGCCGTGGGCGTAGCGGCCCTCCTCGGGTGACAAGTGGCGTCCGGGGCTACGAAGATGACAACCATGGTAGTGGTGAAGGATCAGGAAATGAAAAGGCTCGCCGGCCACCAAAAGAACTCCGAGCGCAGGAAAGCGGAAGGTCTGATCCCCCAGGGCGCCGCGATGAAGATCCTCAGGGAAAGCGACTTTAAGGAATTGGTGAAGGTGTCCGAAAAGGTGGGGTGATAGAAGGTTTTCTTCGGTTGCCCTTGCAGGCCATGAACCATAATGAAGGATTTGCCTCCATACGTCGAAACTCTTTGTTTTGTCGCGCAATCTGCCTTAAGTTGAGAGGGAAAGCGGGAAGGCAAGGGTCAAGAGGAATCCTATCCAAAAATGAGAAGAGAGACTTTAGTCGAGGCCAGCCTCCTTGCTTTTTGTGCGAGCCAAGCCATGAGTAACCATGATAGACTTGATCGAAGATTAAAGGCGGAAGAGCTTAACGAATGATGACTTCATCTCAGGTAGCTGACCTCATTAGATACATTGTCTGGTACGCGACAAGTCGTGATATCAAGCTCACAACCGTCAGAGTGGTGAAATTCGTTTATCTGGCCGATGTCCATTTCGCCCGTCACAATGCAGGGAAGACATACACGGGGCTTCCCTGGGCCTTCGTCAATTATGGCCCATACTGTGGCGAGGTCATGCGGGAAATAGATGCCCTCGCGGACAAGAGAGCGATATGTCGTGAGTCCTTTGAAAGCAAGTCTGGAGACAAGGACTACAACCTGTTTTCATGCAAAGATAGAGGCGCAGAACTCATTGGGGAGCAACTCCCAATTGCTTTGGTTTATCCTTTGCGGGCTGACATACGTAAGTTTGGCGACGACACTCAGGCGCTGCTGGACTATGTCTACTTCGAAACTGAACCGATGGAGCAGGTGAGGAAAGGTGACCGACTCGACTTCACGCGGGTGAGGCCTTCAAAAACGACCTCGCTCAAGCCACTCCGAAAACTGACTAAACAAGAGAAGGCGGCCGCGAAAGATCATATCCGAGCGTTAGTGGAGCAGATGCAGCTCGCGAGGGCAAGGCAGGCTCGAGATCAGCGGAGCCTTCTTCCTGAATCGTTGTACGACGACGCATACTTCGAAGCGCTTGTCAGTATGGAGAGCGAAGATCTTCAGCCTGGTATGTCAGGGGAGGCAAGGATTGTGCTCGAATGAGCATCATTGACTTGTATGAGCCATACATATTACGTCCCTGTCTCAGGCAAAGTTATCGAAACCGGTCATTTCTGCCGGGTCATTGCCCCACACATCCAGCCTGTTCCTCAGATACTGGATGTGGAAAGAAGCAACCCGGAAGAACATGAAAAAGTTCACTTCTCGATCAGAAATGCAAACAAATCTTCAGATTTTAGAGTTTCCGAGAGAATCCTTCCGCTACAATATCTCCGACTAAGGTCCAACGAAGAACTCCTCATCCAGAAATCGAAACGCCGGCCCGCTATCGTAATGTCATGTGAAGCTGACGTTGACGTAGAGGTAGACCGAATACTCAGACAGCAAGGGAAACGTCATCTCCAGGAGAAGTTTTTCTATGTCATCCCTTGCTACAGCACCCAGAAAGAGGGTTTTGGTCCAGGATTTCCCCCCGTCATGATGCAAAGAATCAATTGTCTCTTGTATCGGCAGTTCTTTCCTTGTCCGTCTCATTCACCAATTCGAGAAGCAGTCGCGAGGTTGGATCGCCTTCAGGTTGTGGTCGGGAATGATCCCAATGCTATCAGCAGCATGGGGATTAGATTGGCGGATGAGCCTTTTGCGACATTGAGAGCCATGTTGATCTATTGCCTGACAGGCGAGAGCAATCCCCACCTGGATGCCATCAAGAACCTTTTGCAGAGCGTGTACCACTCGTCGTAATCTGATTTCGAATGGGTTCAGATGTGGACAAGGGAATGCGGGTCTAGAAGGGATACGGGTGCCGGTGTGAGAGAGGAGGTTAGGGTTTCCGAGGGTTGATTTGCCTTGGCAGGATTACAGGGACAGGCCGGCCTTCCTCGCCAAATTCACCCCTTCACGGTTATCTTTCGTCCGGATCTCAGCCCTTCATGTGCCTCTGCGCCTGTTCGGCAGAGAGCCTTGGGAGTGCTTTCTCGTCATCAACCCCCTCCAGCGAATCCAGATGTGCAAACTCATCGCGGCACGCAAATGACCCACCATGATTTCCGCTTCCAACCAGTGAATCGGGAATGACTTTGCCAAAGCAGCGGGCGAGGTCAAACCCACAAATTAAGGCTCGATTTTCTGGTAACCGAGTGAGAAGATACCGTTGCCGCATGGCGGATGGCAACTTGGAAGGCCTATCCTGACGTGGCTCGGCTGGGCAGGAAGGCCCGCCTGTCCGAGCAACAATGCCCCGTGCCTTGGTCCGTTATTAACGGCATCCGATCTGCCTGAACACTGAAGGCCTGCTCGCCACCTCAGGAATGTTCAGCCGATTGGCAGCCCTGACGGCATGTGATGACGTGGTGATCCCCCTTCAGGAAAGGATAGAGTCGGTATCCGACGACAACGATCTGGAAGAGGTTTACAACACCGAGCGCCACCTCCTCTACGTCGACTGCACCCGTGCTCCAGACCACCTCCTCATCACCGCTGTCAATCCAGCCTCGGAGTTCCTGGATGACCTGAGGATGTGAGGCTGCAAGAATTCATAGCGTGCATTCAATCTGGCTTGGGTTTGCAGAAGAGCAATCCTCGAAGTACCGGCTTGTGGAAACGATTGACTCTGCATCGATGTCACCATTCCTATCGGGGGTTCAAGGACCGATTGCTTCAAAGCTTTGTAGCGAGCCGAATGGGTCTGGGACTAGGGGACCATTTGCTGCGCAGCGACGGTCCGATGAAACAAGGGTAATACAGGGCAGCTGATGAAATGGGCATTCCAGGTCGAGCGGACAACTCTGTCCCGGCGAAACCTTTTCGATTTTCTCGAAAGTTTAGGGCGGAAACCTGCGGACGTTCCAGGAGACGACATTGTTTTATGGTCGACATTGCTTGAAACCTGTAAGAGCGCCGGCGATATATGGGAAGAAGCGAAACGGCTCAGGGATTCAATTTAAAAGGTTGCAGAGATTGACCCCTATTCACCCTTGGCCCTGTGCTCGACCTTTCCTCAGGAGTGCCGAAACGACAACACATCCTTGATGTAGAAGATGGTATCATGATGATTGATGTGAGCACCGTCACGCTGGCAGTCTCTCCTTCGGAGGAGATGTCCTCGGAACGGATTGCCGAATGGAACAAACGAAAGTCGGAGCATGAATATCAGGCTCGGATGGAAGCACAACGAACGAAGCTGGAGCCTGTATTTCGTGAGCCACGCGCGGCCGAGGTTCTGCAGTTGCTCAAGCAGAACTCGCACACTGGAGAGTCATTGTACAAGATGTATGAATTGGCGGAGGGACATCCATCCTTCCGGCAGGAATTTCAAGCGTGATTTGGGATTTCCCAGGACCAGTTCTTGCGATTCACCGACGCCGTCCACAATCCGGTTGTCTCAGGCGGCCTAGCACGCCACGCCTGCGAGCGCAAACCCAGGACGGCTAACCCAATGTCAATCACAGTGGCCGAGTCTTTCGTGGTGGACATCGCCAGGCGCTGGCTGGCATCTCTTCGCGAATGAATGTGCCTCATTATGGCCGGCGTTCGGTGATCGCAACTGGACCGCTTATCGCTGTACCGAGACACCCGGAGGTGCATATGGCTCAAGTAGTCGACGTATTCATTGCTTCGCCTAGTGATGTGCAAGCTGAGAGAGATCATGCCGAACGGGCAATTAGTCTTATTAGCCAAAAGACTCGTGGACTACTTGACATGGTGCTGCATCAGGTCTCATGGAAGAATTTCTTGCCATGCCAAGCCCGAGGCAATGAGAAGCGGGTACAAGATCGCTTCACTCCACTTGTAAGGAAGTGTGCAATATTTATTGGAATACTGGGTGAGCGCTACGGTACAGTGATTGACGAATCCAGAGGGATTTCCGGAACCGAGGAGGAATTTAACGAGGCCATTGCGTTCAGGGATCATATGGAAATACTAACATATTTCCGCACGATCCCGCAGAAAGTCCCAAGCACCTCGGGTGTTGTTAGCCAGTTGACAAAATTACAGGCGCTACAAAGCCGCCTTAAAAGTGAAGACCTCTTGTGTCATGAGTACTCCACGGCAAATGAATTCAGAGAGCGTGTCTTGCTGGATTTATTTGAAGCTGTTTTACGCATTCGTACAGAGGCAGAACGCCGCGAGCAGTATGCCAGCTTCTTTCGATTCGGTATTAGCAGAAACCGTGCGAACCCATCTGTCATGATCGCATACCCTCCAATTCACAAACATATTCAAAAAGCTGTGCTAGATGTGGGACCTAGCAAGTCTGTAAAAAGTCGTAAGCAGAAATATAATTGGCAGGTGCGTTTGCTCCCAAACGTAGTTTATGAAGATGTTAAATGTATAGAGAAGATCGAAGCTGCTGTGCGCCTTACTGGTGTACAAGATATCTCTGCAGTCACAATAGACCATCCGAAGCTCATATCAGGCTCGGGGAACAAGATATGGCTCTGTTTACCGAGAAATGATATGGCAGCAAGACGCCTTGCCCAATTAGGTTCAAGGGCATGGTTTGCATTTGAGCGAAGCCCACAAGAAGACCGACCTCATATCGTATGGAGACCTGGGGGAAACGAAAACATTAAAATTCATTCACCGATGCGGAGATATTTGGAGATACAGGGACGGCCGCGACGTAGTTCATGGAAGCCAGAATTCGGAGTGATAGTCGCAAGAGACTATGCGGTTATCGGCAGGTTCAGTTGGCCTGATTCGACCGGAGAGACCCGCAATGAGCCTTACTACCACTATTTCATTGCTGGCATCCGAGGTCTCGGCACATGGGGGGCGGGGTGGTACGTTGAATTGAAGGCAAGTGAACTGCAGCAGCTTGCACGAAATGCGGAAAAGATCGGTGTTGACGCGCAGGTTCTTCTCGAAATCACCTACTCCAACTTTCGCATCGCATCTGTGAGAGACGTGAGTTGCATGGCACAAGCTTACTTCGACTCACAACTCAGCGAACGAACCATAGAAGCCATAATAGAGGAGTTCAAGTAACCCGAATAATCGAGACCTCGGTTTTATGAGACGCTGTCTCAATCCATAACCCAGCAATGTCCGGTTAGGTGCTTGCATGCAAAACATCTCCAGGCCGCACTCCCAAATTCTGAGCGAAGGGTTTTTGCCCGGAATCGCGAAGTTCATTCTGGATCTTGATACGGAGCTGTCTGACTCTTTTGATGCTGACCCCTTCTCCGTAGTGCTTATGGCAATGGATGGCGAGAGGCAGAAAGGTGATTAGTATCGAGAGGATCTGCACCATCAATCCATATTCCGTTCTTGCGATAAGGTGGTAGACTTTCATGTGACGTTTCCACCATGCAAAGAGCTTTTCAATTTGCCATCGGAGCTTATAGACAAAGGCGATCTGCTCGGCTGAGAGATCGTGCCGATCGGGGGCTACCCAGTAATCTACGTTGTCGATGCGGTAGGCAACAACACGAACTTCTTTCTGCGTCCGGTTGACATCCGGCGTACCGAGGAGGACGACAGCATCATAGGGTACAATGCTGTCGGTCGGGGTCGGGCTCACTCGAATGCAGGTCCTCTTTGTATTCACCTTGATGCGGCACACGAAGTGCCTGCCCTGCTCTTGCCATTGATCAAAGCTCTTGTGGCACTGGCAACTGCGATCCATAACACCGGTCTGGCCGGGCGAGAGGATCATGGCAACGAAGGGGCGCTTACCTTCCTTTCCCTCGGTGAGGAAGATCTTGGATGGAATGGCACGGTTCATATCGAATCCCACGTGGACCTTGGCTTTCTTTGAGCCGTCTCAGTAGTCGGCCCAGTACATGGAGAGCACGGCCTGGATAAGCTAGCGGTCAATGCCCGCCAGGTCTCCAACAGGAGTTTAAGGGAAATAGCATCCTCTCCATCACTTTAGCCAATAAATCCAAG
>CAZLCS010000094.1:0-7782 GCA_964557955.1 uncultured Syntrophobacteraceae bacterium | reverse complement strand
GGCCCCCCGCCCGCGTGAAAAGAATCGCGCCACGCACGCTTGCCGAAAGGACACCAAAGAACCTCTTAAAGTCGAATGCTGCAACGAGAGTCTTTCCGGTGCCGGTTGCGGCAATGACAAGGTTCCGACACTGATTGCGCAGGCTGCGCTCTGTGATCAACGCATCGAGAATGCGTTCCTGGAAGGGGAAGGGCTGCAAATCGAAAAATGCAGTGGGCGTAAGCAGTTGTTTATTCCGAGCATATGATATGGCTTGACGAAATGCTTCAGGCTTATTCGGGTCAAATGGAATGAACTCTCGACTGTTCCAGTAGGTCTCGAACTCTGCAGAAAATTTGTCGAGGATATGTGGCATATCCTGCGCAGTCACTTTGAGGTTCCACTCCAGTCCGCTTGTCATAGCAGCAGAAGACATATTTGCTGAGCCGATATAGGCGGTGGAGAACTCAGAGTCCCTTCTAAAATGGTACGCCTTGGCGTGAAGTCGTGTCCTTTCCGTATCGTAGGAGACCTTCACTCTGACATTCGGCAGCCCGGCTATCCATTCAACCGCTGGAGAATCGGATGCGCCCATGTAGGAAGTAGTGATCACTCTGACAGGGACACCGCGCGTCCGCAGATCCTCAAAAGCAGGCATCAGGAGGCGCAGGCCAGACCACTTGATGAATGAGACCAGTATATCGACAGCATCAGCAGAGGACATTTCAGCCTGCAGCTCATGTACGAGCTGAGGCTCATTCGGTGAGCCAGTGAACAAACTGCTTTCAACAATCGATGTTCGTGGCCTCAGAAGGCCTGACTGGCTGTAATGCGCGGGAGTTATTTCCAACAGAAGAGGCTTTGCTGCGGCTGCAAGTATTTGCTCCTGAAAATGGGCATTTCTTTCGGTTTGAGAAATAACCTTGATAAGTTGATTGCAAAGGTCAAAGCGTGCAACCGCACCCACTTCCTGACGTAAAGCCTGCTCAATCACCTTACCAACAAACGCTGCATAACGAGAGGGTTGCTCTTCGGGGTCCAACTTACCAAAGACTGTTCTTAGTTCTGGGTGCCTGGCGAGTGCCTGACGTAAACCCTCATTCAACAAAGCATCATAGAGCCCGTGCGGGGGAACATCATTTTTCCTGGAAATTGGCGGCATTAACGTGCACCCGTTATGTAGGCTTTTCTGACTCTTTCCTGTAGATCTCCACCAAAGGCCAATCTGCGTCAGCCCAATCCAAAGCCGGCAGTTCGTCGGATCGGAGCCAACAGCTGGCCGCATGCTCATAGAGGGTGATTTCCCCGCTAACAATCGTACAGACAAAAGGGTGTAGCGTTACGATGAAGGTGGAATAGTGGTGAGTAGTTGGAGGCAAAGGTCTCTCAACGGCAACTTCTATACCGAGCTCCTCCAATAACTCGCGTCTCAGACATTCGTCCGGGTGCTCGCCATCACGAATCTTGCCGCCTGGAAATTCCCATTTCAAAGGCAGGCTCATGGACTTACTACGCTGGGTGGCAAGCACTCTTCCTCTATCCTCTATGACCCCACAAGCCACTTGCAGATGTTTCATGAGCAGAACCTTCAATGAGTTAGACCAAGGGTGTCGATTCCCATAGTTACAGCCCTCAGTTTTGGGGAAGATGCAAATCCTGAGGCAGGTGAACTGCAAAGGATCCGGATGATACTATCTCCTGCTGTATTGTCTGAGTGAGCATACACTCTTATGTTGGGCCTGTTTCCACAGGCTCCATGAGGAACCCTTCCCTGGATTCCCGGAATCTCACGTGAAAGTTGGTGCCTGGAAGGCCAACGTTCACACCGAACCATTGCCGAAGAACATTGGATAGCACGTTCTTTGAAGAATCCTTTGGACGCAGCACGTTGACGGCAACCTTGACGAAATTGGCCTCGTGTGGTTGGCCTTCAACGACCACGTCAGTCCACCCGCGAGGCATGTCTGGATAGGTCGTTCGGTCCGGAAGAAAAAGAATGGGGCGCCCTCCTGCATGGCTGATCCTGCACACGATTTCACCAGCCCCTGTGTTGCTCACACTTGGTCTCTGGAGGTATTCGGCAAGCCTCCATTCGACTATCTCTCTCACCAATTCCTGGAAGGCCGCACGAAGATCATCCCCAATGCGGAAGGTGGTTCGAAAGATTCCAGCACCATAAGAGAAGTAAAGATTCTTCCCGGTTCCTTTCCCGCCGGTCCATGCATCTATGGGATTCTTTTCAAGGTACTGGCGGAGTGCGCTCTGGTTATTCAAGTCAACGCCAACATCCGCTTTGAGTTTGGCCGAGCGCTGCGCCAGCTGGGCAAAACCCTGGATCAGCTTCTCTATCCTGATTCCTCCAGGTAGTTGATCCTCATTCAGCATAGCCATGAGCGTGAGCATCTTGAAGCTCCTGGTCATGGGGGTGGTCTCCAGGATGTGGAGGAACTCCCCGGCTTGGGAGTGCTCCAACACCCGCTGTTGATTCTCCTGAAGGTCGCCCATCGCTGCCAAAAAATGCAGCCAGGAGCCATAGGATTTCCTCGTTGACCGCGGATTGCAGCCTTCGTGAAAGGCTTCAGCGGCCGTTGGACGCTCTCCGTGGCTTTCCCTGAATTCCTCGTACCAGACGCGCAGGGCCTCATCCGGCTGTGGTGGCTTTAGAAGAGCTCGAAGGATATTTATCGCCTCAAGCTCGTAAGTGACCTCACATTCAGGTGGAAGGTCAAGGGTGCCTCGCTGGATTGCCTCCAGGGCCATGGAAAGCTCGTAGTCACCGCGCCCAAGACCCAACAGAGTTTGGGGCTTGAGGAGAAATGTCCGATGGTTGCCGATGTAGTCGATGACTCGCAGGTGATCCTTCCCTTCGGAAACCCGGAGTCCCCGGCCTAACTGCTGGAGCCACAAAATTCGGGACTCGGTCGGCCTGAGCATCATCACGGTATCGATGTTCGGGAGGTCCACTCCTTCGTTGAACATGTCGACTGCGAAGATCACATCGAGCTCTCCTTGTGTTAGCCTCTTGAGAGAGCTCGCTCTGGGCGCTGTTTGGGGGCCAGAGTGAACGGCAGCGGCCCTGATACCCTGATCGGAAAAAAAGTCGGCCATGAAATCAGCGTGAACCTGCGAGCAGCAGAAGGCCAGTGTGCGTTCCCCCGCACGGGACTTGTACTGTTCCAAAGCATTGATGGCGCGCTTTTGGGTGGCCACTGCCTGCGTAAGGGATTCTTCATTGAAGCGGCCGTTTCGCCACGGGATATTGCTGTAATCAACCTCATCCGGGACACCAAAGTAGCGAAATGGGCAAAGCAATCCCGACTTAATGCCCTTGAGAAGATCACAGCGGTAGACGAGATTCTCACCACACAGGGCGAGCAGGTCCCCTCCGTCTGTTCTCTCGGGAGTTGCGGTGAGTCCAAGGAGAAACTTCGGCTGGAAATAGTCGATGAGCTTTCTGTAGCTTCGAGCCGAAGCGTGATGGAATTCATCAATGATGATGTAATCGAACGCATAGGTGTCAAAGGAGCGAAGGTGATTGATGCGTCCCAGAGTCTGAATGGAAGCAAACAGTATGTCCGCTTGCGGCATCTTTTCGCCCCCACTATACAACCCAAGACTGGCCAGCGGGCGAATGCGCCGGAAAGTCTTTAGAGACTGGCGCAGGATTTCTTCTCGATGGGCAACAAAGAGCACCCTCTCTGCATCGAACCGATCACTGTCGAATGCTGCAAGCCACGTTTTCCCAAGGCCGGTTGCAAGGACCACAAGCCCGGCCTGGTTACCCTCAGCTCGAGTCTTCTCCAGGGCTTCCAGCGCCTCCCTCTGGATCCAATGTGGCTCAGGTGGTGCTTTAGATTCCTCGGGAAGGATTTCGGGAGGTGCCTCATAGCCGGGCTGAGCATTCCAGTTCTGTTGGGTCTCCTCAGCGAGAAGTCCGTCACTTGACTGGATGGAAGGCCGCTTTCTCGATCGCTCGTATTTCTTAATCCAGCCAATGTCGACGGGTTTGCTCTTCGAGTGGTGGAACAGCCTCTCAAAGGCATCCGCAACAGACTGAAACCCTTTACGACTCTCGGCAGGTATGACTCGATAATTCCACTCGATGCCTTCTTCAAGTGCCTGTGCACTGAGGTTCGAGCTTCCCACGTAAGCGATGCCGCTGCTTCGAGGGGCTGTGAAGTAGAAGATGTAAGCCTTGGGATGAAAGCTAATTCCTCCGCTCTCAAATACCCTGAGCTCAAATTGGCCGGTTGTTCCCTGCTGCAGATCAAGGAGCCGGAAGAGAGCCTTGGGATCGGTGATTCCAAGATAGTCTCCAGTCAGAAGCCGTATCCGGCTTCCGCGATCCAAAAGATCCTTAAGGTGCTCCTCAATTAGGTCCACGCCGCTTTCAAGAACAAAAGCAACAGCCATATCAACGCGCTCACAGCTGTCCAGGTGTGCAAGAAGGTGAGGCAACAGGGGATCGTCACCCCCGCAAACCAGAGTCTCCGTTTGCGCTGGATTGCTGATCTGCCGGATCGTCGACTGATGAGTGCTTTTCGCTTCAGATGCCCCCTTGGAACCCTTTCCTTTCAAGTAATTCCCTTTGGACGGGATGACGTTGCGCACGCCACCTGTGGGATCTTCGACATCGCCGCGGTACCTTGGGATCACGTGCAGATGAAGATGAAAGATGGTCTGGCCGGCTGCTCCTCCTACGTTGACTCCAATGTTAAAACCATCGGGCTTAAAGCGAGCAAGAATCTTTTCCCGAGCAACATCGATTGCAGATATGAGTTCCAGGTGTTCTTCGGCAGTTGCATCGAACCAGGTTGCTACATGGCGTTTGGGGATAAGGAGTACATGCCCATCGGTAACCGGAAAGCTATCCCAGAGTCCGATGACCAGTTTTCCGTCATAGAATACGCGGCTTCGATCGAGATTGCAGAAGGGGCATGGGCCAGCACTCATGACAGGCGCTCTCTTCTTTCAGGGCGCTTCACAATCTCCAGTCCTCCGTCCAGTCCTAACGCTGCGCAATAGGGGCATCGCCAGGTGTGCACAGGCCGGCGCGCTACTCGTTCCGACTGGCACACAGGACAATAATGGACGTAGACATAGCGAGGTCGGTTGCTTGAGGAAAGGCTACCCTCTTCATCAAGGACAAGGCGCCTACGTGGCTCAAATCCGGCTGCCCGCATCAACTGAGCCCACTCAGGTCCGTGAGGCCTGTGGTTTTCACCGAACAACTCAAATACCGCCAGGTGAGCGACTTCATGGCAGAGGGCTTCTTCAAGAATAGAGGGGTCCATTTTCTTCAAACGCTCGGCAAGAGTGATCCGGCGCTGCCTTGCATAGCAGCGGCCAAGTGCATGGCGAAGACGGCCACTGAAAGAGACAGTGACTTGATGCTCAAACCCGCCAAGTCCCCACAATTCGAACCATCTCTCAAGCATGTTTGGAATTAAGGATGGCAAACGAGTTCGTCTTTCTTGCTTCGGTGTCTCTTCAATCATGCAATCCCGCTTCCAGGACTGATCACAAATGTAACGGAACGATCGCCCTCAATGGGCATCCAATTATCGTAAGTGCAATCCACCCCGCTCATTTGAACGGCATCAGGTGGTAGTGGCCTATATCGTTTCCTCGGTTGTTTCAAGCTCATCAAGTGTCTATGACACGGAGCCCCTCGCTTTGAGCGGCCTCAATTTGCCGCCGATCAGAAGAGACGAAAAGGTCCGGCTTGACAACGAGAGCGCAACCGAGGTGCAGGGCATCCATGGCCCGCAGGGGATTCTTCTCAAGGCAGAGAATCGTCTGCTTGATGACCTCCGTCGTGATGTCACAAACCTCAACGTCCTCGAAGTCATCCAGGATGAGGTCCTTGATCTGCCGGTACTGATCCCCGGAAAGCTTCCCTTCGCGAACCAGCCGGTTGAGGGTCGAGATCATCTCCGGGAGGCAAATGATGCTCAGCACCAGATGCTCCGCCTCCCTGCAGATCTCCATCACCCTCTCGCTTCCCGGTTCTTCGATGTACCTTTTGACAAAAGCGGAGGTATCGAAAAATGCTCTCATGACTCCGATTCCGCACGGTCTTTCAAAATCTCACGACTGAGCGAGAGCCCCTTGATGGTGAGTCGTGGCACATCCCGCTTCCAGGATCGATCACTTTTAGGGATGGGAACGATCTCCGCAATGGGCTTTCCGTTGCGGTAGACGCGCACCACCTCGCCGCCTTCGACTGCGTCAAAATAGTGCTTGATGCGCTTTCTCAGTTCAACGACGTTCGTTTCCTGCATATCCTTCACCTCACTTTGAGAGCAAATCCATCGGTGGCATTGTACACTTTTAAGTACGTATTACAAGGCAACAAGCAAGGGCAGCGGTGAAGGAAAAATTGAAGGGCATATTGTCTCCTTGAGATGGCATTCGATCAGACTGAGTCGATCAAAGCAGGAGTCCTCAACTCCTCGATTACCTGTCGTTCATTGTCACCTTGTCCTCACTTCTTGTCGGAAGGACGTTTCTTTTCTCTTCTGCCCCTCTGGGCGTAGGAACTCTGGTAGGACATCGCCTTTCTCGTGTGCGAGAGATCCTTCTGCTCCTCGAGGCTTTGGTAAAGTACGTCAAGCGCCTGCACTTCAGCAAGGATGGAGTCATCTCCGGTTTCGGCCGCCATCGCGGAAAGCTTCCCTGATTGCTCTCGCAGAAACCTCGACGCCCGTGCATAATCGCCGCGGTCCATGAACTCCATCGCCTTTATCTTGAGTCGGGCGCCCTCGAGGAGAGAGACAACCTTCTCAACCTCATGGTTCGGGGGAAGTTCACCAGCCTCTCTTTCCGAAGCATAGGTGATGCCGGCCGAGCCTTCCATGGAAAGCCTTTTCCCGGTCCCGTGCTCGCTCCACTCGATCAGCATCTTGAAGCAGAGGAATCGGCCGGGGGCTCCCCCGGGAAGTTTCACCCGGACCACGATCTCGAGCGGCTCCCCTGCAAGGAGACCCGGCAGACTGAAGGAGCCGTCGGGGCTTTTCTCGAAATCGTTCAGTACATCGAGGAGCTCGACCCCTTCGGCAGGCTCTATCCTCATGGCGACCTTCGAGCATGTCTCGCGAAGGAGCCCCTCCATCTCCGTTTCGAAAATCCTCTGGAAATCCTCCGGACCCTCCACAAACCAGCTGTTTCCTCCCGCTCCTTTGGCCATGGCAACGAGGAGATCTTCGTTGAAATCGTTCCCCACACCGATGGTGCTCGTGGCAATACCCCGCTCATAAAGCCCTTTTGCCTGTGAGACGATCACTTCCGGCTCCGTTACACCCACATTGGCCAGGCCGTCGGTGATGAGCAGCACGCGATTGAGGCATCGCTTGTCCGCGTACTCGGCAACCTGTCTTGCCCCGGTCACCCAGGCCTCGTGCAGAGCGGTCGAGCCTCTCGACTCGATCCCCCGGATCTTTCGTTTGATCCCGCCGCGATCCTGAGCCGGCATAGTCGGGACGATCACATCCACCGCATCGTCGAAGATGGTGATGCTGATCCTGTCGGTTTCGACCATCTGATCGACGCAGGCGCATGCGGCCTCTCTCGCCCTCTCGATTTTCCTCCCGCTCATGCTGCCCGAGCGGTCGAGCACCAACCCGAGGTTGAGCTGCGGGCGGGCCTTCTCGATCGGTCTTTCGGGGGCTGTGATGCGGATGAGGAAGTCCATCTCCGAGGCTCCCTCCAGAGGCGCTTTCTCCTTCAAGGGAAGGACTTCCAGATTCAATCTATTAACAGCGGGCTGAGAATCAGCCATTTTCATCGGTGAGAAAGTGAGCC
>CAZLCS010000093.1:0-7845 GCA_964557955.1 uncultured Syntrophobacteraceae bacterium | reverse complement strand
AAAGGTCGGCCGCTCGCGGCCTAACTGATCATGGACTTGCGCCCAGCTGTACTAGAAACCAGAAACCAGAAACCAGAAACGGCGCTAGCCGCACAACTCGTTCACCTCGGCCAGGATCTGGTTATCTGTGCAATGCTGGAGCTGAACGGCCTTGGGAGGGCAGGTGGCATTGCAGAGGCCGCATCCCTGGCAGACGCTCGGGAGCACCTCGGCTTTCCGGACGCCGCCCCGCAGCTCCTTCCACTGGATGGCGCCGAAGGGGCAGACCATCAGGCACTTTCCACAGCTCACGCACGCCCGCTCGTTGACCAGGGCCACCTGCGGATCGGTCTCGATCATGTCGCGGGCGAAGAGTGACTGCACCTTGGCCGCTGCGGCACTCCCCTGGGCCACGGAGGACGGGATGTCCTTGGGACCCTGGCAGACTCCGGCCAGGTAGACGCCGGCCGTGTTGGTCTCGACGGGCCGCAGCTTGGGGTGGCTTTCCATGTAGAACCCGTACCTGTCGTAGGATATGCGAAGCTTCTCGGCGAGCTCCCGGGCCCCGGCCGATGCGTCGATGCCCGTGGCCAGCACCACGATGTCCGCCTCCACTTCCACCTGGATCCCGAGGAGCGTGTCGGCTCCCTGGACCACCATCCGGTCGCCCCGGGGGTAGACCTTGCCGACCCGGCCCCGGATGTACTGGACACCGTATTCCTCCTGGGCGCGCCGCACGAATTCGTCGTACCCTTTGCCCGGGGATCGGATGTCCATGTAGAAGACGTAGCAGTTGGAGTCGGGCAGGTGATCCCGCGTCAGGATGGCCTGCTTGGCCTGGACCATACAGCAGACTCCCGAGCAGTATGGGCGGTCCACGGAAATGTCACGGGACCCGACACACGATATGAAGACCACATCCCGTGGCTCCCTGCCGTCGGAAGGGCGCCGGATGTGCCCCCCGTAAGGCCCCGAAGCCGAAAGGATCCGCTCGTATTGGAGCCCTGAGATGACATCCGGGTAGCGGCCTCCGCCGTATTCGCCGTAAACGGAGTGATCGAACAGGTCGTAGCCCGTGGCGACGATGATGGCGCCCACCTCCTCGGTAACGATCTCGTCCTCCATCTCGTAATCCACGGCCCGGGTGGGGCAGATCTTGGCGCAGACACCGCACTTGCCCCTGGTATAGTGGAGGCAGTACTCCCGGTTGATGGAGGCCTTCTTGGGAATGGCCTGGGGAAAGGGAATGCTGATGGCCCGCGTTTTCCCCAGCTCCTCGTTGAACCGGTCCGGTACCTTGCGGGAAGGACACTTCTCCACGCATTGGCCGCATCCCGTGCAGAGATCCCAGCGCACGGAGGTTGTCTTCTTCCGGATCTGGACCGTAAAATTGCCGACGTACCCGGAAACGGACTCCACTTCGCTCATGGCGTGGAGCGTCACGTTCTCCTTCTGGGAGACATCCACCATCTTGGGCCCGAGGATGCACGAAGAACAGTCAACGGTTGGGAATGTCTTGTCGAGCTGGGCCATCTTGCCGCCAATGGAGGCTTCACGCTCCACCAGGACCACCTCGTGGCCGGCTTCGGAGCAGTCGAGCGCAGCCTGGATTCCCGCCACGCCGCCGCCGATCACGAGCACCCGCTTGGTGACGGGGACTTTGGACGAGAACAGTGGCTGATTGAAGCGGAGCTTCGCCACGGCCATGTGCACGAGATCCATGGCTTTCCGGGTGTTGGCGGCCCGGTCGTTGCTGATCCAGGAGACATGCTCGCGGATGTTGGCCATCTCGAACATGAACCGGTTGAGGCCGGCCTTTTCCACCGCCCGCCGGAAGGTGGGCTCATGCATGCGGGGTGAGCAGGCTGCGACCACGACGCCCTGAAGGTTCTTCTCCCGAATGGTCCTTACGATCTCGTCCTGCCCCGGCTGCGAGCAGGTGTATACATAGCTGGTCGCATAGACGACGTCCGGGAATGCCATGGCCTCCCGGGCGACGGCTTCGGTATCCACCGTGGCCGCGATGTTGGTTCCGCACTGGCAAACGAAAACGCCGATACGCATGGCTTCAGTTCCTGGAGAACCTGTTCTCGCGCAGAGACGCGGAGACGCAGAGAAAAGAAGAAGATCGAATAAGCTGGTAATGTGTCATGGGCAACCTGTACCGATGGCGAAGGATGGCGCAAGAGATCATGGTGTGGTCTCCGCGTGCTGCTCCACAGCCTCCGCTGCGTCCTGCGGGGCCGGCTGAAGGAGGAAATCCGCGTTGACCATGAGCTTATCCAGTCCCAGCTGATCCGGGGAAACGCCAATGGCCAGTCCGATGAGCTGGGGAAGGTACACGACGGGCAGATTGAATGAACGGTTCCAGTGTCGATTGACCTGTCCCTGCCTCAAATCCAGGTTTTGCTGGCAGAGGGGGCATGCGACGGAGACGGCCTGGGCTCCGACCCTCAGGGCCATGTCCAGGATCCGTCCCGTGAGCTCAGTCACGATGCGATTGCGCGTCACGCCGTAGGTGGCGCCGCAGCATTCGGTCTTGTAAGGGAAATCGGGCACCGTGGCTCCCATGGCTTCGAGAAGCCGGTCCATGGAGACGGGGTTTTCGGGGTCGTCGAACTGAGCGAACCCGGGAGGCCGCGTCAGAAGGCAGCCGTAATACGGCACGATGATCCGCTCAGCTAGGGGATTCACCACTCGCCCATGGAAAAGGCCTTCCTCGAGGGCTTCGTAGAGCAGCTGGAGAACCGAAACGGCCCGTACCCGGCCCTTGAAGGGCATGCCCAGGACTTCCAGAAAGGACGGTCGCACTTCGGGGTTTTCATACAGCTCCAGGGCTCCCTTCAGGGATCCCAGACAGCCCGGACACGGGGTCATGACGAGCTCAAGCCCCATGCCTTCGGCGATGGCCAGGTTTCGCCCGGCCAGTGCCCCCGAAAGGAGGGGATCGCAGGAGTGGGCCGGAGTCGACCCGCAACAGTTCCAGTCGGGGATTTCAACCAGATGGATGCCCAGGGTCTCGCAAACCGCCCGGGTCGAGAGATCGTATTCCGAAGCCAGCCCCTCCAGTGAGCAGCCGCGGTAGTAGGCCACCGGACGCCCGCTCTGCGGGCGGCTTCGAGTCTCGGGTTTCGCGTTTCGGGTTGAACCTGCAGCCGCATCCCGGATGCTCCGGACGTCTGCTGTGGGGATCGCTTCATTGGAGCTGCGGGGTTCAGCGGCCATTGGTCTTGCCTCCCTCACCCGCCTGCTTGCGGCGAAGCGCTTCGAAGCGCTCGAAAATCCCCGCCACCTCCCGGCGTCCGCCAATGCGATGCGGGAGGAAAGTGAGCTTGCCCTTTTTCAGAATACCGGGGGCGAGGTCCATGTCGGTGAACAACTTCCTGGAAAGCACTGCGTAGACCGGGAGGAGCCCCGTCTCGAACACCCGCCCGAAAGCTTTCACCGATCGCAGGAATTCGTCGTAGAAGAGCCGCACATCTTGTTCGGATACCATCCCGTTCCGGCGCGACATCACCCGCAGGGTCTCCATGACCCCCGCCACATCGATATTGCAGGGGCAGCGCGTCGTGCACCCCTGACAGGCGGCGCAGAGCCAGACCGAGCGCGAACCGAGCACGATGTCCCGCTGACCCAGCTGCACGAGCCGCATGATCTGGTTCACAGGATAGTCGTAGAACCGAGTGAATCCGCAAGTTGCACTGCAGTTGCCGCACTGGTAGCACTTCCGGACGTCCTGACCGCTCGCCGCCTCGACTTCCCGAATGAACCCGGCGTCGCAGGACTTCTGAATCTCAAGAATGTGTATGGGCTCCATGGTCATCTTTCAAGCACTGCTGCCGTCATAGCCGAAATCGACCAGCAACTGCTGATATTCGTATTTGACCCGTTGGTAGATCCGGGCATTTTCAATGGCCATGGCGCATTGATCCGCAATGGCCCTGGCGAAGTTGATCTCCCGGTTCGTGAAGAGCGGACGCTCACCGGTGAAGAGCCGCAACACACCGATCACCTTGCTGCGCACCATGAGAGGGATGGAGAGTACCTTGCGGATTCCTTCCTCGGCCACCGCTGCAGGGTACTGCAGCCGGGGGTCCGTGAAAACATCGTCGATGACGACGATCTTGCCCGCGATGTTGTCTGCAATGCTCAGCTGGGAGTGCACCGGCCCCTTTTCCAGGAATTCCTTGCTCAGGCCGTAGGACTGGGCCACGTAGAGGTTCTGGGTCTTGGGGTCCAGCAGCCGCACGGTACAGCCTTTTCCGTTCAGCACCTGGGTGACCAGCTTCACCACCAGCTCAAGGACCTTGCCAATGTTCAGGGTCGAGTTGATGGCGCTGCTGACCTCCTGAAAGCTCTGGAGATACTTGCGCTCCTCTTCGACGAGCGCATCCACGCGGCGCTGCCACATGAAGGTGAGGACCCCGCGTGCCACAAGGGCCTCGGCGAAATTCAGCTCTGCACGTGTGAACTCCCGCTGGGTCTTGCTGAAAAGAGCCACCATGGCCAGGGTCTCCTGTTCCACCTCGATGGGGATGAAGGCGGCCGAGCGGATGCCGTGAATCAGCATGATCTCCTCCTCCGGGACCCGGTCCACCTGTTGAGGAAGATTGAGGCATGTGAGCTCGTTGGGCATCCGGAAGAAGACGCTGTCCGGGGAGCTGCTGAATTCCGTGTACAGCAAATCCTCGCTCAGCCCATAGCTGGACAGCAGCTCCAGGCGGGTCCCCTCACGGCTTTTCATTTTGGTGAAGCAGCCGTCGATGCGCAGGGTCTCAACCACGCGGCGTGAAATGAGGTTCATCACACTGTTTGTGTCTACGCCGTCACAGAGAGCGCGACCCACCTCGACGAAAGGCGACAGATAATCTGGGATGGACATGGGCCTTCCTTCTCCTGATCCATGAATCCAAGTTTTGAATCGGCATTACGAAGGATAGAGGAGCGGGCAAACCTGGCGGAAGGAGCAGATTCGTGATGATGATTTCTCTATCCGAGGGAATCGAGCAGCGTGGAATGGTATCCTGAACCCTGGAACTCTTTCCTGTCGACGCTCTCGAATCCCTGCATCGCCATGGACCTCATTATCTTTGCCTGGCGGCCCAGGATCAAGAGGGCAGCTTCATGAGCACACCAGTCAGGTCATAAATACTCGCAGCGGCAACACTTTTCAAGTGAGTTGAAAAATCCTCCGGGGGAATTTTCCACGCCTCCAGTTCGAGGCAACGGGAGCACCCGCTACCGGTGTCGGCTCGAACGCTCCCTCTCCGTCTTCTTTTCCAGGCTGCGCATCTCCCGCCTCGCCCTGGCTTCCTGGTTTCGTCTACGGTCGGTTTCCGTTTCCAGGATGAGAGCAGGCACACCCGTGGGGTGGCCCTGAGGGTCCAATGCCACAAAAGTCAGATAGGCGGATGCGGTGTGCCTCACCTCATTGGTCAGGAGCGTCTCCGCCTCCACGCGGACGCCGACCTCCATGGAGGTCTTCCCGACGTAAGTGAGGCTCGCCTTCAGGGTGACCAGGTCCCCTATGAACACGGGACCCAGAAAGTCCAGCCGATCGATGGAGGCCGTGACCACGTTGGACCTTGCATGCCGAACGGCAACCGTGCCCGCCGCAGTATCGATGAGCTTCATGATGACACCCCCATGGACATTCCCTGCCGGGTTGGCATCCTGAGGGTTCATCACCTGCGCCATCACCACCGTGCTGTCGCCCACTCGTTTTTCATCCATCTCTGCACCGTCTCGGGCTGTTCATGAACAGCTGTTTTTGATCTTCATGACTTCCTCTGTAAATGCAGGTACAAACTTGAAAAGGTCCTCCACGATCCCATAGTCGGCCTTGGCGAATATGGGTGCATCCGAATCCTTGTTCACGGCCACGATGGTCTTGGATGTTCCCATGCCTGCCAGGTGCTGAATGGCTCCCGAAATGCCCACGGCGATGTAGAGGTTCGGGTTCACCACCTTTCCCGTCTGCCCCACCTGATCCGAATGGGGGCGCCACCCTGCATCGACAGCGGCTCGTGAAGCCCCCACCGCGGCGCCGAGCAGCCTGGCCAGATCCTCGAGAAGAACGAAATTCTCGGCTTCCTTCATGCCGCGGCCTCCCGACACGATGACTTCCGCCCCCGAAAGCCCGACTCTGCCCGAGGTGTCCAGGTCTGCCGAAATGACGTTCGACCGGCAGGGGGGCACGGGAACATCGAGTGTCTCCACCTCTGCCGTTTGATCCTCGCTTTGAAGTGAGCATTCCATCACGTTCGGGCGGCAGGATATGAGAGGCATCGCCCCTTCCATCCATTCGTTCCAGGTGAAGCATTTTCCGGCAAAAACCGGCTTCCTGGCTTTGACTCTTCCATTCTCAACGGCAATCTGAGTGCAGTCCTGAACAAGGCCGGCATCGAGGCGGGCGGACAGCCGCGCCGCCAAGTCCTTGCCGTCCACGGATGCCGGCAGAAGAAGCGCTGCAGGGTCGCATCGCCGGACGATGTCGGCAATGATGGGAACATGGGTTTCAGCCAGATAGCTCCCGAGCTCCGGGCTGTCCACCACGTAGACTTTCTTGACCCCGTAGCGTCCCAACTCAGCAGCCTTGTCGGCAATGCCGGCTCCAACAGCGACGGCCACCAAATCTACGCCGAGAGCATCAGCCATCCTTTTTCCCTCGCTGGCTACCTCGTGAGAAACAATGCGGAATTTGCCCTCCCGGACTTCAGCGATCACACACACGCACTTTGACATCTTTTTCCTCTCCTCACTGCTCATATTGCTCTGGCTTCCTCGTGCAGAATCCGCGCGAGCTCCCGTGCTTTTCCTGCCGTATCCAGTCCCCCGTCAATCGTTCGCCCCGGCTGTCGCTCCCGGGGCATTTCATAAGAGGTGACGCGCGTCTTGCCGGCGCCCGGCGCATACTGTGAAGCATCCAAACCCAGGTCGGAGAGTCTTTTGACGGCCAGGGGCTTCTTCTTTGCCTTCATAATACCCGGCAGGGAGGCGATCCGAGGGCTCCAGACGGCGTGAGATCCGCCGACTGTTACCAATACAGGCAGTGCGGCCTTGAGGGGCACGCTCCCCCCTTCGATGGGGCGTTTGATTGTGACGCTGCTCCCATCCGAGTCGACCGAGACGGCAAGCGGAAGGTGGGGCCAACCAAGGAATTCGGCGATCATGGGACCCCGCTGGGCCATATCGTAATCGACCGCCCGAGAACCCATGATGACGACATCGGGACTCAGGGACTCGACTGCCGTCGCCACAGCCTTTGTCAACCGCAAACGACCACAGCCCTCCAAATCATCTTCCCCGATGAGAACCGCGTCGTCCGCCCCCATGGCAAGGGCAACCCGGAGGGATTCCACGACCCGCTGCGGCCCGTAACTCATTACGGTGACACTGCCGCCGTGTTCTTCCTTCAGCCGGAGTGCAGCCTCCACTGCAAATTCATCGTATGGATTGAGGATCCATTTCAACCCCTCCGTGACAATGGATTTCCCGTCACTGGACAGGCGAATAGTGGACTCGGTGTCCGGAACTTGTTTGAGAACCACCACAGCCTTCATCGTTTCTTTTCCTTTCCAACTGATTTTGAGCTCTTCCGGGACATCATTCCTCCTGAGAACGTTCTGCCTGGGGGATTCCCCTCGGGTTGTCGTGATTCATGATTGAAGTGCTTCATGTTTTGAATCCCATTCCATTACTTTTAAGCCATAATACAGCTATATTGTAATTAGTCAAGTCTCAGTTTACGCACCCTCCCTCACGACCTCACCACGCGACAGTGAGGGGCTCAAGAGCGAGCACCCTTCATGGGAATATTAACAGCGGGCTGAGAATCAGCCATTTTCATCGGTGAGAAAGTGAGCC
>CAZLCS010000092.1:0-8028 GCA_964557955.1 uncultured Syntrophobacteraceae bacterium | reverse complement strand
AACTTCCCAGCATGGCTTAGCAAACTTGGCAGCCTTTGTCCAGAGCCGATTTACGTTATTTTGAGATAGTTACTTATGGAAAGTAGACGGGGGGGGGTGAAGGTTTGTCAATCCTCAAATGTAGCAATTGTTACTATGATAATGTGCCCGGGAGCAGGTGAACGATCTCACGCGGAACCGTGCCTTTTTGTCTGACCGGGTGTCGCATTCCCGGCGTATCTATCCAAAAGATCAATTAAAACTGTGCGTTGACATGACGATCTGTTTGAGATAAAAAGGCAGCCACCGTGCAAGTGAATTGCACTCTTTTTGAATGTAAATCAATCTGTTGCACTCAAAACCTCTCATAAGAGGGACTGCCGATCTGAGGCTACCGCCCGCATTGGCGGAGAACGATGAAACCGGTAGTCTGATGCAGCCGCAGTAGCTTCGACTGGAATTATATCGAAGGCCACGAAGGCCTCGCGCATTTGTTGTTGCCGAGGTGTGTTCGTGGCCTTTTTCATTTCGGGGAGAGGGTGATGGGGGCAAACGTCCCCGCAGGATCTGCATGTCATGATTTGCGTTCGAGACCTTCAGAAGCGATACAGGGCTGTGGAAGCTCTGGCCGGGGTGAGCTTCGATGTGGCCCCGGGCGAGATTTTTGCCTACCTGGGCCCCAACGGCTCGGGGAAGACCACGACGGTGTCGATCCTCGCGGGGCTCAAGAAGCCGAGCGGGGGAACGGCATTCCTCAATGGCCGTTCCATCGAGAGCGACCCTGTCCGGGCGCGCACCGAGAGCGGGCTGGTCACCCAGCACATCAACCTGGATAACGAGCTGAGCGTCGCGGAAAACCTGGACATCCACGGACGCCTCTTTCGCATGAGCCGGCACGACCGCGCTCAGCGGATCGAGGAGCTATTGGAGTATGTAGAGCTCCCCGACCGCAGGGACTCGCTCGTTCGTGAGCTCTCCGGCGGCATGAAGCGCCGCGTGATGATCGCCCGCGCCCTGATGCACCGGCCCCGCATCCTCTTCCTGGATGAGCCCACCGTGGGGCTCGATCCGACCATCCGTCGCCGCATCTGGTCTTTCATCAAGACGGCCCGAACCGACGGCACGACCATCTTTCTCACCACCCACTACATCGAGGAAGCCGAATTTCTGGCTGACCGGGTCGCCTTCCTGGATTCGGGACGGTTGGTGGCCCTCGACACCCCGGAGCGTCTCATGGCCGGTTTTGGATCGTGGGCGCTGGATGAGATCGTGAATGGCCACATCCGGACGGCCTATTTCAGATCCAGGGAGGAGGCTCAGGCACTGATGGCACAGCCGAAGGACGGCTTCACCCTGAGGCGGGTGCACCTGGAGGACGCGTTCCACGCGCTTACGGGAAAGAAGGTTCAAGGATGATGACGGGCTGCCTGGCGGTCTACTACCGTGAAATCCTGATCCTTCGGCGGAAGCTCATGAAGCAGATCGCCTCGATGGCCGTGAGTCCGCTCCTCTACCTGGTGGCCTTCGGCTTCGCCATGGGCCGCGACGTGTCCTGCGAGGGGCACACCTACCAGGAGTTCCTGATCCCGGGACTGGTGGCCATGGTGAGCATGACCCAGGCTTTTGCCATCGCGAGCGAGATCAACATCGCCCGGTTTTACTGGCACATCTTCGAGGAGTTCCAGGCGGCCCCGCTTTCCAACCTGGCGTTTGTCGCGGGCGAGGTCCTCGCCGGCATGACGCGGGCGATCCTGGCCGTCGTCGTCATTCTGATCATCGCGGTACCCTTCGGAGTGGTGCTTTCCTACAACCTTCAATTCTGGGTGGCCGTGCTGCTGAACGCAGCGGTCTTTTCCGGCGTCGCGGTCTGCATGGCCATGCTCGTGCAATCCCATGCGGACCAGGTGCTGGTCACGAATTTCGTCATCACGCCCATGGCGTTTCTCGGGGGGACCTTCTTCCCCCTCGACCGGATGCCCCTGTGGGTCCAGAAGGTGCTCTCGGTGCTGCCCCTCACCCACGCGGCGGGCGCCATCCGGACTTCAGCCTTCGGCCTGGCCCCGGAGCCATTTTCATACGGTATCCTCCTGGTTTTGGGCGTACTCACCTTTCTCGGCGCCTTCCTGTGCGTGGACCAGGCACGAAACTGAACGGAGGTCGGTACGCGAAGTTCGTGGAGCGCAGGTCGGCACGTGTAGCCGGAAACCAGTGACGAGTAACGAGTAACCAGAAACCAGAAACCAGAAACCAGAAACTAGAAACCAGAAACCCGCATTCAGAATCCGACGCATGAAAACCCAGATCGTCTACCCTTTTACGGCCATCATCGGGCAGGAGCGCATGAAGCGGGCGCTCATCCTGAACGCCATCGAGCCCCGGATTGGGGGCGTCCTCATCCGGGGAGAAAAGGGCACGGCCAAGTCCACGACGGTACGGGCGCTGGCTGAGCTTCTGCCGGAGATCGAGGTCGTGGACGGCTGTCCCTATTCGTGCCGGCCGAGCCGGCCCGATCCCCAATGCAATTTCTGCCGCAAGCCGGACCGTGCCCGCAGGAGCGTGCGGCATCGAGTCCGCGTCGTGGATTTGCCACTCAATGCCACGGAGGACCGCGTGGTCGGCGGCATGGACTTCGAGGCCGCCATCCGATCCGGGAAGCCCCGGTTTCAGCCGGGTCTGCTGGCCGCAGCTCACCGCGGCATTCTTTACGTGGATGAGGTCAACCTCCTGGACGACCACCTGGTGGACATTATTCTGGATGCTTCGGCTTCCGGCGAAAACGTGGTGGAACGGGAAGGGATCTCCTTCCGTCACCCGGCCCGCTTCATCCTGGTGGGGACCATGAACCCCGAGGAGGGGGAGCTTCGGCCCCAGTTCCTGGACCGCTTCGGGTTGTGCGTGGAGGTGAACGGGGCCCCCGACGTCGAGGATCGCATCCGGCTCATGGAGCGGCGGGAAGCCTTCGATATGGATCCTGTCGCGTTCCTGGACGGATATCGTGCTGAGAACGCGGCCATCGCCGAATCCATCGTGAGGGCGCGCGACCTGCTGGCAGGCATCCGGTTCGATTCGTCCCTCAGGCAGTTCATCACCGAGCTGTGCACGGAGAACAACGTCGCGGGCCACCGGGCGGACCTGGTCATCGAGCGGGCGGCAGCGGCCCTCGCGGCCTGGAACGGCCGTGAAACGGTGACCGTGGAGGACATCCAGGAAGCCGCCGAAATGGCCCTCCTGCACCGGAGACGGGACGTGATGCCGCCCCCTCCCCCTCCCGAGCCCCCACCCCAGGAGGAGGATCACGACCACGATCACGACCCTCCGGAGGAGGAGCAGGAGGAGCAGGAGAACGAAGAGCCGCCCGAACAGTCGGACGATCAGCAAACCCAGTCGGAAGGCCGGTCTTCCGAATCCCGGGAGGAGGATTCCGAGTCTTCCGACAGCCCCGCCCCCACCCAGCAGGAGCAGGATGTCCGGGAGAAGATCTTCGAGGTGGGCGAGACCTTCCGGGTCAAAAGGATCGAGCGGCGCAAGGACCGCGTGCTGCGGCGCGGGTCGGGGCGGCGATCCCGCACGCGAACGTCGCAGAAGCAGGGCCGCTACGTGAAGAGCACCCTCCGGAGAGACCGCGGCGATCTCGCCCTCGACGCCACGCTGCGCGCCGCGGCCCCCCACCAGGGACGGCGTGCGGGCAGCTCGCGGCTGGCCGTCACCATCCGTGACGAGGACATCCGGGAGAAGGTCCGCGAAAAGCGCATCGGGACGTTTCTCCTCTTTCTCGTGGATGCCAGCGGCTCCATGGGGGCTCAAAACCGCATGGTAGCCTCCAAGGGCGCCATCATGTCCCTGCTGCTGGATGCCTACCAGAAGCGGGACCGGGTGGCCATGGTCTCCTTTCGGGGCCGCGAGGCCGCAACGATGCTGCCGCCCACCTGCTCCATCGACCTCGCCGGAAAGCTGCTCCAGGACCTCCCCGTGGGAGGCCGGACGCCCCTTTCGGCCGGGCTCGCCCGAGGCTACGAGGTGGTGCGCAACCAGCTCCTCAAGGAGCCCTCGTCCCGTCCCATCGTCGTCCTGGTCACGGACGGGAGGAGCAACGTCGCCCTGGCCGAAGCCGGCCATCCCTTGAGGGAATCCCTCTCGCTCGCAGCATCGATGGCCCGCGACGATCGCATCAAGTTCATCGTGGTGGACACGGAGCCGAACGGAATGATCCGCTTCGGCCTCGCCCGTAAACTGGCCGAGTCCCTGGGCGCGGAATACTGCAAGATCGAGGACCTGAAGGCCAACAAACTGCTGGATGTTGTCAGGAGAAGCCTGTGATGAATCCCCAGTGCATTTATCCCTTTGTCGCCATCGTCGGTCAGGAGCACATGAAGCTTGGCCTGATCCTGAACGTTATCAATTCGAGTCTTTCCGGGGTCTTGATCCGGGGAGAGAAGGGAACGGCGAAATCCACGGCCGTTCGTGCCCTGGCCGATGTCCTGCCGGAAATCGAAGTGGTCGCCGACTGCCCGTTTCAGCTCCCGGCGGAGGGCGACCCGGCCGTCTGCATCCATTGCGGCAACGAGGTCTGCCGCGAGACTCCCCCCGGGTCGGACAGAAAGACAGTCCGCAGGAAGGTGCGCGTCGTGGAGCTTCCTGTAGGGGCCACCGAGGACCGGGTCGTGGGGACGCTGGACCTCGAGCACGCCCTGAAAGAGGGTGAGAAGCGTTTCGAGCCGGGCATCCTCGCGGCCGCGCACCGGGGGATCCTCTACGTGGACGAAGTGAACCTCCTGGACGACCACATCGTGGACGTGCTGCTCGATTCGGCCGCCATGGGGGTGAGCACGGTCGAAAGGGAGGGCATCTCCTTCACGCACCCGGCCCGCTTCACCCTGGTGGGCACCATGAACCCGGAAGAAGGCGAGCTGCGCCCTCAGCTGCTGGACCGGTTCGGGCTGTGTGTGCGCATCGAGGGGATCCGGGACATCGAGGCCAGGGTGGCCATCATGGAGCGGCGCACGGCCTTCGACGAGGACCCGCAGGGGTTCTGCCGGCTGTGGGAAGAGGAGTCCCGGGAGCTCTCCCGGCGGATCCAGCAGGCCATGGGCCTGTATCCCAAAGTCTTCATCGACCGGCCGCTCCTCACGGACATCGCCTCCTGTTGCCTGGACGTGGGCGTGGACGGACACCGCGGGGACATCATCATGCTCAAGACGGCCAAGACCCTCGCCGCCTACGACGGAAGGATGGCGGCGACCCGGCAGGACATCGACCTGGCGGCCGAACTGGCCCTGCCCCACCGGGTGCGGCGCCAGCCGCTCCAGGAAATCGCCGCGGACGTCCAGGGTCTCCGGGTGGCGAAGGCATAGATTTTACGAGTCCCTATTGGGGAAGCATCCGCTCTCCGGCAAGAGTCCGCGGCTGCTTCCCGGTGATGAAGCGTCACGGGTTGAGGCGCGCTTCAAGTCCCTGGCAGGTCTGAAGCCCGTCTCCCTCTGTCCAAACGGCAATCCGTACGAGAAGGACATCGACTGAAGCAGGAGGAGAAAACGATGGGGCGGAGTATGGGAAGTGTTTTGTGCTGTTTGCTGGCTCTGTGGATTCTGGCCCCCTGGGCAGTTGCGGAAGAAGTGGAGGAAACGGACAAACCCGCGACGGTGGAAACGAAGAAAGCGCCGACTGCGGAAGATGCGAAGCTTGAAGAAGTCGTGGTCACCGCCACCCGGACGGAAAAGGTGCTTGAATCGACCCCGGGAAGCGTTTCGGTGGTGACCAGGAAGGAAATCGAGAACAAGGGCGCCAGGACGGTCGACGAAGCCCTGGACACGACGGTCGGGGCCTACGCCCCCAGGAATATCAGCGGAGGCATGATGGACTCCCTGGCCAACGCGGCCGTAACGCTGCGGGGGATTCCAAGGGCCGTCAACACGCTGTTCATGCTCGATGGGTTCAGTCTCAACGATCCCTACTCCGGAAGCCAGCGAAGCGCGCTCTCCATTGCCCCGGAGAATGTCGAGCGCATCGAGGTCGTCCGGGGCCCGTTCTCGAGCCTTTATGGCGGCAATGCCATGGGAGGTGTGGTCAACGTGATCACGAGGATGCCGGACAAGAGGGAATTTGTTCTGAAATCTGGCTACGGGACGGCCTGGAACCGGGGGGAGGCCCCGGATGACGTGATGACCTGGTACGCATCCGCAGGCGACAGGTTCTTCGACCGGTTGAGCCTCTTCGGGAGCTACGGTTACAAGAGCACCAACGGGTATCCCACGGACCTCAATATCCAGAGTGCCAGGCCGCCGGCAGGCATCACGGGCTGGTCCCCGACCCAGACCCCCCAGGATGAGCCTCGCTTCCTGATCGGCGACAGGGGCGACAAGACGTGGTGGGATGACAACCTCACCCTTAAGGCCAAATATGATTTCTCAGACACGACGAGCCTCCGTTTCCTGTTCACCCGGGCGACATTCGAGTACGAGTATGAAACCCCGCACACGTTTCTGAGAGACGCGGACGGCAAGGAGGTCTGGAGGTACGGGACCGTCCGGGAAGGCACGTTCATATCTCCCGGCGGACAATCGGGGAACGAGGATCTCATTTTCAATCTTTCTTTCGAAACCGAAATCGCGCCCGTGCAGATCAAAGCCACCCTGGGATTCCTGGATCGCCCCCTCTATTATTACACGACTCCCAGCGTCACGGCGGCAACGCGCCAGGGCGGCCCCGGAACTATCAACAAGACCTACGCCGAGACCTACCAGGCGGATCTTCAGTTCACAATTCCCCTCTGGGACCGCCACGCACTCACGTTCGGCAGCACCTACAAGCAGGCTTGGGCCGACACGAACCGGTTCAATCTTTCCGACTGGCAGAATGTGGATTCCATCACAACAGACGATTACAAGGCCGGGGGTAATGAGAAGCTGATCGGTGCGTTCCTGGAGGATGAGATCATGATTCTGGACAACCTGACGCTCTTCCTCGGCTTCCGATACGACTGGTGGGAAACCTCCGACGGTTTTTTCAAGCAGATCGCGGGAACTGCACCTTTTGACAAAGAGTTTCCGGCAAGATCTGCCGATGCTTTCAGCCCCAAGGCCTCCGTCGTGTACAAGCCGCTGCAGGGCACGACGCTCAGGGCGTCGGTCGGGCAGGCTTTCAGGCCGCCGACGGTCTACGAACTCTACAGCATCTTCATCTCCCGGGGGGTGACCACCACCTCCAACCCCAACCTGGAGCCCGAAACCCTTACGGCCTGGGACATCGGGATCGAGCAAAGCCTTTGGAGAGGCGCCAGGGCGCGGGTCACCTATTTCGAGAATTACCTGGAGGACCTCATCTACAGTCAGACCGTCACTCCGACGCTGACCGAGCGGGTGAACATCGGGAGCGCCGAAAGCCGGGGCGTGGAGTTCGAAATCGAGCAGCGATTCGACAAATGGCTGCGTCTCTTTTCAAATTTCACGATCACCAATGCCTACGTGACGGACAACCCGGCGAAGCCCGCGACGGTGGGGAAGAAACTGGTGCAGGTGCCGGCTTTCATGTTCAACAACGGTGTGGATTTCACCTGGGGACCGTTTTCCACCTCCCTGATCGGACGGTACGTCGGCAAACGGTACAACAACGACGAGAACACGGACCGGTTCAACAACGTTTACACGTCCTACGACCCTTATTTTCTCCTCGACACGCGTCTCTCGTACAAGGTCACGGACTTCGCAACCGTTTCGTTGTACGTGGACAACATCCTGGACCGGGACTACTTCAGTTACTACAAGGCGCCGGGGAGGTCCATCTTCGGCGAGGTGACCTTCAAGTTCTAGGACTGCAACGAGGTTTCCAGGGGCTTTCTCCCCCTTGCCGGGTAGAGGGTCTGGGTCCCTGTTGTTGCCTTCAGGGTGGCACGGGCCAGGCGGAGCTTGCCCGTGATCGCTTGAGATCTCATGGGCAAGCTCCGCTTGGTACGACGCCACACAAGAAGGTGTCCATTATCACGTCGTCATGCCGGCATTTTACCATGAAAATATTGCTGGAGCTGGGACACAAATATCCATCGTCCTCTGAAGG
>CAZLCS010000091.1:0-8180 GCA_964557955.1 uncultured Syntrophobacteraceae bacterium | reverse complement strand
TTGTCTGCGAACTATTCGGCTGCACCGGCTGGGCGCGGAAGTTCAGATTTGAAGTCCTCGACAAGAATGGCAATATCCGAAAGGCCAGAAACAATGCCGAAACGAAAATCTCACCTCAAATAAAGAAAGACGAAGAGTTCAGTCTTCGCTTCACACCCCTCCGTCCAATCTGCGTGGAAGAGTGGACACTCTTGGACGCCACCCTTCGCCTGATCGCCAAATATGGGGCCATCGGCGGCAAGACGGTATTCAAGCCAACGGACGAATCCAGTCGGGCAGGCATGCTGCACCACAAAGACTACGGCTTGGTGCAAATAGTCTCGTCTCGGCAATTCGCTGAAACACGTCGTGATGATCTGGAAACCTATCTGTCTAAATGGCGGAAGCTCAATCACGATGAGTTCGCCTGGGCTTCATTGCAGCACTTCTGGTGCGTGAACGGAAGGTATCTTGGGCGGAGGGACAACAACGGGAGCACTTTCAACCAGGTGCTCGGACGTAAGGAGGCAAAAAACCAAGGACAACAGTTGGCCAACCGCAACGATGGAACAGCCAGATGGCTTGCAGGCTCACAGCAGGAGAGCAAGAAGGTTCTCAGCTTCAAGAACCCCGCGAGAACCTTTGGCTTCGTGAAACCCGGACTGATCGATTTCAACGCCATGAAGCAACGTCTGACGAACGCTTGGGGGCAGAACGGCTGGGATTTTCTCACCGGAGACAAGATCATCGGCCAACTATTCGACGGGAAGGAGGACCGCTCATGAGCTTCGATTATTACGCCTCCCTGGCCGAAAACAAAGCATGCCCGAAACGGGTGAACGAGTCCGGACTCGCTTCCGGCTTTGGGGATGGATGCGTGGTCTGGTCCTGTCGTGATGGGGAGAAAAACAATGCACGTCAATGCTACATGAAACGGGCGGCTGAACT
Source organism: uncultured Syntrophobacteraceae bacterium (assembly GCA_964557955.1). Lineage (GTDB taxonomy): Bacteria > Desulfobacterota > Syntrophobacteria > Syntrophobacterales > Syntrophobacteraceae > JALOOX01. Next base: position 7,253 of record CAZLCS010000091.1, on the reverse strand, counting down.
GGAGCTCAATCTCCCTCCGGACCTTCACTTTGAGCCAGACCATGCTTCCCTGCCGGATTCGACCTGGTTCGGCATCGACGTTTCTTTCACACTGGTATCACCCTGGTACTCGAAGGACGACCGCCCCTTCCACGTGCTGGATAACCCGGTCCGCAAGGACAGGGTATTCGGTATGCCGTTCATGTCCGCAGCATCCTGGAAGGGTCTTCTTCGGTGGGCCTGTAGGATGCAGGCGGGCTTGTCCGTCCATCTTGATTCGCACGACATGAAAATGAATGGCTGGAGGGACCCTTCCTGGATTCTCCATCTCTTCGGCAACGAGAAAGGAGAGGATGAGCAATTCCGCTCCGGAGCCCTTGCTTGTTACCCGACTTGGTTCAACAAAATCGGCTTTGAGGTGATCAATCCCCACAGCCGTACCCGCCGGGCCGGGACTCAGCCCATTTACTATGAGGTCGTCCCGGCAGGAACGACAGGGAGGCTACAGCTACTTTATGCGCCCCTGCCGGGGGAAATCGAACGCGACAAAGTAACGCCGGCTGACTTCATCGACTGCTTCATCGACAGCATAAGGGCGCTTCTCGAAACGTATGGCATCTCCGCCAAACGCACCGCCGGATGGGGTACTGCGAGGATCGATACATGGACAGGAATGTTGAATGCCTCCACGCAACCTTCAAAGGCTGAAACGCGACCCACAAAGAAGACTCTCCATAGCCTTCAGGACCTTGGCACTCTGGTACGTGAGCAGAGCACACCCGGTTCCTTCACTTCAAAGGACGCGGAAGGATTAAAAGCGGAGATGAAAAGCCGAATTGCCCGGAAGGGAGGTGACCAATGACGGGATTTCAACTTCCGGACACGTTGCGGCGACATCGCCCTTTGCTTCTGGCGCTCGAAGCAATCGGCTGGCTTCATATGACCGGCAAGGCCAAACTCGATTTCCTGCGGGAGCACGGTGGCCATAAGAACAATTATGACTACAAGAATTGGCATGAGCAGGAGAACCCGCCGTTCCCCTGGGATGACCTGCTGCAATGGGTGAAGGGCAAATTCGGCCTGGGGAATAACGCGTGGCCCGGAACTTTGGCAGATTTTCTCTCCAAACATCCGGGCCGAGATGGCGGGATGCTTGGCTTACTCCAGGCTGGCCACGCCATGGCATCGGGTATCGAGAAGCAGAGTTTCCCGCAAAGAGCAGTTGAATACCTGGGTCAGGATGTCACCCACATGTGGTTGTCCACGGCCTTCGGCAATCCGGTCCGCAATCTGTTGGACGACCCGCCTGAATTGCTCACCGATGTTGGCTGGAAACGCCTGCTTGAGCAGATTGAGCTGCTCCTCAAGCAGCTTAGTTCCCCAAACGACATTGATGGCTGGTGGCGTTGGCGCGATGGGACGGTGGGTCCCGAAGGATGGCTACGCAAGGCGTTTACCGGCACCCTGGCCGAAACCAGATTGCCGAACAATGATGTCACGCTGTTTGACCAGTCCTATGTCGCGGCCGTCTTGTTCAAAAGCGCCGCGGCCGGAGCCATTCTGGAAGGCAGCTCGTTCCCCTGGTCCAGCAATGGACTCAAACAACAGACCCGTTGGCGGCTCTTGACCATCGGGATCGGTGCGGACCACTACGAGGCCCGGGCGGTTAAGATCGGCGACTGGACCGGGGCGCGGCTGGCGCTGGACGAGTTTTTCACCAGAGTCTGCAAACTCGTTGAGGTCGATCTGGCTGTAGGCTCCCTGCTGTATAGGGACGGCGAGGCCTGTGTCTTTTCGTTCCCAGGGGAGCGATTCGGCCATGACAAACAAGGGTACCAAGGCGGTGATTTGCAGATCACCGATTGGGAAGGCTGGCTGGCTGAACAGATGGACGGCTATGCTCGTGACGCCAACCTCGAGATGCCTCCCTATTGCCATATCAGTGAGCCCTCCCGCTCTCTTGTCGGGATGACGGCGGAAATCCGGAAGGCGCGGGAGACGATGGTCGTGCCGCTGCACCGCAATTGGCAAATTCCGGGGCAGGATTCGTCGGATGGCCATGTCTGCCCGATTTGCCTTGTGCGCAGAAGCCGCTCAGGGACAGACAAGCAAATGCCTTGCGATCCGTGCAAAGCGCGGCGGACTCACCGCCTGGACATGTGGCTTGAGGGGGAGTTCGGATCAGACTCCATCTGGATCAGCGAGGTGGCCGACGCGAATGACCGAGTTGCCCTCATCACGATGAGCTTGGACATTGATCCGTGGCTTGATGGAACCCGCCTGGATGCGCTCAGGACCCAGGCCATTCCGGAATGGCGGAAGTTCAATCCTGTCTTAAAAAACCAGCCAAACCCCATCGACCCCTCCACCTGCTTCGGCAGCCTCTTTCAGCACATCAAAGGAAAACTCGCATCCTTTGACAAGACCGATTCGGTGTTGAGCAACCTCCAGGAGGGGTACCAGCACGAGACAGATTGGCCATCGTTCTTCTCTAAAATCGTCGAGGATCGAACTGACTCACCCCAATGGGACACCCTCGACGAGAACGGACGCGCTGGATGGCTCACTCATCAATTGTTCCGTAAGCTCGCCTCGCCTGGCCGTATCTATCGCTTCTGGCGGCAGGCCGAGGATTTCTTCAACGTCTTGCTTGCCGAATTCCGCGAGATAGCGGCCGCAGACCAGAACCGTTGGCGCGTGCGCCGTTTGGTTATCAAGCCGGATAACGGTTCTTCCGGTTCGTGGGAAGACCGGCAGACCTACGGCGGACGTTATGGGGATGCTCCAGTAAGCCTGTTGTATCGGGCACAGACCAAGGACTTCCTCACCATCTGCAACCTGGCCCGACTTCTGAAACCGGAGCAAGACAAGGATTGCCTGCGCGGGATCACTCTGGAGTTGAAAGCGGACGATAGCATGGACGCCAAACGACTTGTGGTGCATTCGGCAGCAGACGATGCAGGCGCTCTGGGCGTTTATCACCCGGTGATCCCCCTTGAGCTTTCCCCGGTGCGCTTTCGGGTCCTTCTGCCGCTTGAAGCCGTGTCCGGCTGTGTGGATCGGACGATTGAAGCATGGAGAGATCAATTTGCCCGTGTTTGGGACCGGCTGCCGCTTCGGGTTGGCATTGTGGCCTTTCCGAGGATGACGCCGTTTCAGGCCGTGATAGAAGCGGCGCGGAACATCGAGGGTGATCTGGATGGGATTAAGAAGCCTGAAACCTGGCGGGTGGCGGGATGCGAAACGCGGGAGGGCGTCACCGCTCTCAGCATCAAGTCGCTCGATCATCGGCAAGAGCTTCTTCAAACCATACCCATCGGACTCCCCGATGGACGGAATGACGTGTTTTATCCGTACCTTGCCGTGGAAGACAAGCAGGTCCGTTTTCCTCTGGATTTCCAGCATCCCACAAAGAGCCAGGTCTTCCGACACGCGAAGGACTTGCGAAGTGGGGACGGGATTCTCGTTCATCCTTCGCTTATTGCAACAATTTTCATGGACGGCACGGCCAAGCGGTTTGAAGCTTTGAGCTGTAGACAGCTTACGGAATGGCTGCGGATGCGCGATCTCTGGCGGCTGATGGACCGGCATGCACCAAGCCAGACCGCCCTCCGCGGCGCATGGTCGGAGCTTATGGAGCGGCGCGGGGCCTGGCAAGGACCGGATGGTACATGGTTCGAGGGAGGGAAGACGGCTTGGCTCGATCTCGCCCGCGCGGTGTTCCATGAACGTCTGGGCGTTCGAGGCGCATGCCTTGAGGCGTTGGTGGAGGCCGCTGGGGACGGACTCCTGGACTGGAGCCTGGAATGGCACATGAGCGTATTAAAAAAGCAAGTGTCCGGAGGGGACCGATGACAACAAATAATCAAAGTTTTGTAACATTTCCGTTTGTCGGCATGGCGCTCGATCCCATCCATGTCGGTACAGGCGGAACTCGGCTGGGCCGGGTGGACAATACCATCGTGCGCGATCCGGTCACGCGGATACCGAAGGTTCCCGGCTCGAGCATCGCGGGAGTCATGCGAGCCTACACGGCCATGGCAAAGGGGAAATACCCCAACTGCGCGGGTCTTGGTCAGCCGGAGCGCGACGGTGGAGGCGGCCACTGCGGGAAACCCGATTGTCCTGTGTGCACCGTGTTCGGCTTTGCCAAAGGCATAGGCTCAAGTGGCGGTTTCGCGGGACTGGCGGCATTCAGCGATATGCATGTGCTGATCTTTCCCGTGGCGTCGCAATTGGGGCCGCAGTGGATCACGTGTCCGATGGCATTGCGGCAAACCGGCATCGCCGAATTCTCAGAACTGGGTGACCTGCCTGAGCAGCAGGTCGTTTACCGCAAAGCGGACGGGACGGCAGCTCAGCCACCATTGAATCTCGGCTGGCTTCTTCTGCCGGTCAAGACGGATTGGCAGCAACTGGGCGAGATTGCTCAAAAGATCGAAGTACTGGGTATACCGGGTTACATCATCAGCCGCTTGGGGGTCGTCTCCGACAAGCTGTTTACGCACATCGTGAACAGCAACCTCGAAGTACGGACCTCGGTCGCCATCGATCCGGTCACGGGCGCAGCCGAGGAAGGGGCGCTGTTCACCTATGAGGCTATGCCTCGAGGAACAGTGCTTTTTGGGGAGTTAACCTGCCGGAATCCAAAACACTTTAAGATCAATCAAGATGATGTGAAGGCGGTCGACTCACCTGAGAAAGTCAGAGATGTTGTTAATGGTGCCAATTCTTATCTGGAACATCTCGGCATCGGCGGCATGGGAAGCCGGGGCATGGGACGGCTGCGCGTGCTGGCAACGAAGGAGCTTGCCGATGCGGATAAGCCAGGAAAGGAGGTCTCGTAATGGATGCTCCGACCTTCGAAAACCTGGACCTTGCTTGTGCCAAGGTGGGCAAGACCATCGCGGAGAGGCCATCAAAGGAGCTTGAGAACCTCGTTACGAGCGCGCTCGCTGTTCTGGAAGAGCAAGGAATTTATGCTCTGTTTCTTTTTCTAAAAACGCGAGGCGGCAGTGGGGCCGAAAATGTCAACCAGAAGATTTATGAGTTCCTGAAAGTGACGCCGCAACAGGCTCCTTTACTTTCTGCCAATGCCGACGTCTTTACCTCGCTTCAGCAGATGGCCAAGGACCTTGACAATCTACTGCTGGCCCGTGATCTGGTTCGGCAAGCACTCGTCTACGCCCGCTATCACGCGCGAGTGCCACAAAAAAGCGAGGTGCAAACATGACCTGGACGGCACTTCGATGGGTCTGGAGACTGGAAGCGCCGCTTTTCGTCGGCATGCCTCCGGCAGGGGCGTTGAACCGCTGCAGACCCTATGTCCCGGCACGTGTGCTTTGGGGAGCTGTGACCGCTGAGATATCTCGATCAAGAAACGGTGAAAGCTTTCCGGATTACGGCAAACTTGGATGGGAAGTCGCTCTCAACTGCCGTTTCACCTACCTCTTTCCGGCCGAGAAACGGGGCGACAAGTTCCTGGCTTGGATGCCGACATTCCAAAAGATGAGAGGCGTCCAATGGTACTGCCACGGCGGCCAGGAAAGTCTGTCGGATCGTGACTTCAGACGTCGTCTGCTGGACACCCGGGCCGGCACCGCAATTGCCCCAGAATCGGACTCAGCATCTGAAGGCACACTCCGGGAGACAGAATGTATCAATCCCTGGTGGCGTGATTCCAACTGTCAGGGAGAAACCAATGCCATGTTGCTTTTAGGGTACGTCTTCTTGAGAAACAACGGCTTTCGCAGGCAGTTGGACAATATCGATACCCTCTTTGTCGGAGGCGACACCAGATACGGTCTTGGGAAAATATGCCGTGTGGGGTGGCACGAGGTATCCGGTGACTTGTCCGTCTTCGGGAAACGAGTTCACCTGGATAGAGAGCATCCCGAAATACAGAGCGACATCGTTTGGGGACATGCCTTGGAAGGTGGCCAAGCTGAAATCCATGGAATGCAGGGAGCGAAAGAGCTTCTTGGCGGTTGGGACGAAGGTAGCCCGTGGAGAGGAGCACTTACGTGGGCTCCCGGCTCATTTCTGGAACGTACAATGGCCTGGTCGATAGATAACTATGGATACTGGATGCATCAGGACAAAGGATAGGCGAAAAAGGAAATGACCAAGTATTTCAAGCCTATTTTCACGATCACCAACCGGATCACCGCTGGGCTGACCCGCATTGAGCGGGCCCGGGGGTTCCTGGAAGCCGCCACTTTGTCCGAGGCCTGGGTGAGGGAGATGGGACGCCGTGCGCTGATCCTTGAAGCCCATCACACCACGCACATTGAGGGAACGCGTCTGACCTTGGACCAGGCCGAGCAGCTCCTGGAAGGTAAGCCGGTCCCCGAGGCCGACCCCGATGATGTGCGGGAACTGCTGAACTACATGAAAGCCTTTGAATTCGTTTCCGAGTATCTCGAAGACGGCGGTCCGATCACCGAGGGTCTGGTTCGGGAAATCCACAAACGGCTCGTCGATGGCGTGCGGGGCGGAGCCGCTGCTCCCGGCGAATACCGGAAAATCCAGAACTACGTGGTCAACTCCGTGACCGGCGAGACGGTCTACACACCGCCTCCGGCGCACGATGTGCCGATCATGATGGCGGAGCTGGTTGACTGGCTGAACCAGGAGAAGGAGGTTCACCCGGTTTTGGTGAGCGGCATCTCTCAGTTCCAGTTCGTGCATATCCACCCGTTCCTGGATGGCAACGGCCGCACATCCCGGCTGCTCTCGACCTTGTGCCTCTACCGAGCCGGATACGACTTCAAGCGGTTGTTTACGATCAGTGAATACTACGACCGAGACCGGCCGGCATTCTATCGGGCTATCCAGAGCGTCCGCGAGCACGGCATGGATATGACCGGCTGGCTGGAATATTTCGTCGAGGGGTTGACTACCCAGCTTACCGAAGTCAGAGAGCGCGGCGAGCAGGCCATCCGACGGGACGTGCTGGTCAAAGAGCACCGGCTTTCGGACCGCCAAGCCAAAGCCCTCGCCCACATCTTGGAGCACGGCAGTCTGACCATCCAGGACTTCGAGGGCTTATGCCCCGATGTCAACCGCCGGTCTCTGCAGCGAGACCTGAGAGCGATGGTGGATATGGGACTGTTGGTTTCGGAGGGATCGACCAATAAGCTCGTTTACCGAATGAAGGGGACGGGTTGAACTTGCGACAATCTTGCGACACAACTTGCGACAAGCTCACGACTCGACTTGCGACATTCGCGTCGTGTAGAGTAATTGGGAAATCGACATTGACGCCGCTTCCG
>CAZLCS010000090.1:0-8699 GCA_964557955.1 uncultured Syntrophobacteraceae bacterium | reverse complement strand
ATCATGGGCGAGCGTGAGCGCAAGCTCTTCAGCATGGAAGACCGCCGGGCCTAGCCGTTTGCAGGCAAGTCGTTGAATTGGCACACCATCAAAGAAAGGGCGGGGGCAAACCCCGCCCCCAACGAACACCCCCCGTGAGGTTCTCGTAGGGGAGGGGTTTATGCCCTCCCTAAGTATTCTTTCCGGCCCTTCAAAAAGTACCTGCTTTGCCGACCTTTGGATTCAACGCCGGCCGGGACGGACCATGAGGAGAAGTCCGGAGCAAGCCAGCATGGCTGCAAAAAAACCGAGCGTGGCTGGAAGCCCATGCAGCGGCAGCAGCAAAAGGGTAGAAGCCACGGCGCCTGCTGCCGCCCCCGAAAGGTCAGCTCCGTAAAGTCCGGCACCGATCCGGGTTTCCAGTCCCAGGTCCCCCGCCCAGACGGCCGACGCCAGCGAAAAGTGCAGACCGCCGAGGATTCCCCCCATCAGTGCGAGACCTCTGAAGAGGAGAGTGTGGGCCCGGGTTGGGTCTCCCGGTTCTGCACCGGATGCGTGGGCAAGATGAAGGAGAAGCACCACCGCAAGAAAGAAGATCGCGAGCAGGAACTGAACCGCGATGAGCCATCGGTTCATTCTGTGTCTTCGGTCGACAACGGGCTCTATGATGGCCGCTCCGATGGCCATTCCCGTCATGGTGCATGAGACGATCATGGCGAGCTCAGCGTACAGGAAACCTTCCAGTATTTGAAAGGCCAGCAGGAGGACGATCTCCAGTGCGAGCAGACTCCCACCGGTTACGGCCGCAGAGACCAGGACGGGTCCGTTTCGGGTTCTGCGGCACCAGACGAAGACCAGCAACAGGAGCAGCGCTCCCCCTGCCGCACAGGATGAGGAGATTCGTCCCAGGTGCCGTTCTGCAAAGGTCAGCGTGCGTTCGGCGATGGGGTGGAGCTGTGAGGCCCAGACGCGCAGGCCGTTGAAATAACACACAGGTACAAAGTCCCGGTTGATGGGAGAAGTTTCACCGGTCCGGAGTAGTGAGCGCATGGTCTCCATACGAAGCGGGTGGAAAAGATCATTGAGGAAAAAGTCCTGCACGTACTGCAGGTCCAGGCGCCTCTCCTTTTTGCGCGCCGAAAGGAGAAAGGGATCGTCGGACAGAGTGTGGGGCGTCGGGCTGGCCATGAACCGGACCGTGTCACCCGGGATGATCAGCACATCGGGGAAGGCGGCGCTCAGAGTGACCTGGATGGATTTCAGGTACCGGAGCTGCGCCTCCCCCACAACATCGGGTGCGGAGGGCAGTCCGAATGAGATGACCGCACCCTCGTTCATGATTCGGCGTACCCGCTGGTAAAACTCCAGTGTGTAAAACCGATTGAGCTCTGCGTTGACGGGCTCCCCCGCATTCAGCAGCACCACATCGTAGAGATCCTGCGTCTTTCGGATGAATGTGCCTCCGTCCATGTGGAACGTCCGGATTCTTTCGCCGGGCGTAGGATCATCCCGTGTTGGAGCATAGTCTCTGACGAGATGGAGGATCTTGGGGTCGAGTTCCACGTGATCGACCTGTCGGACGCAAGGGTGCTTCAGCGTCTCCTGCAGCAGTCCTCCCGCTCCTCCCCCTACGAGGAGCACTTTGCGGGGGGCCGAATGCTGAAGCAGCCCCAGGTGCACGGCGAGCTCCGCCGTCTGGGGATCGGGGATTGTGAAATACCAGAGGCCGTTGCCGAACAGCGTGAGCTGGTTTGACTCCTTGAGAAGAGCCAATTGATGGAAAGGGGTGTTGCGGACAGTGACCAGCTGATCCCCCCATTGCCACCGATGGCTTGTGAAGGTCAGATGGGTGGCAGAAGGGACGGCAATCAGGGCGAGAGCGGTCACAAACCCGCCCCACCGAAGCAGAGCGGCGAGGGGTCTCCTGGAGCTCAATGCCGGCCTCACGCAGAAAGCACCCGTTCCGACCAGAATTCCGGCGATCCAGAAGGCTGCTTCCACGCCGTCCCAGCGCGGGATAACGACATAGTGTACACACAGCCCCCCCACTGCCGAGCCGAGAGCCTCGCCTGCATACACCCGGAGAGGACGACCAGGCTTTGAACGCGATGCATTGAAAGCGAAATCCCAGGCCAGCGCGAAAAGCAGCCCACCCGGCACGCAGAGGACGAGGGTAGCCAGAGCGGTCACGGCCAGCATGGTCCCGAAAGGGAACATCTCACCCGACGGAATGGACCAGATGACCCGCGAAGCGCGTATGAAGAGCACCGATGCGGGCAGCAGGCACCCCTGAAGCGAGAGGACCGAGCCCAGCAGGAGAGAGCTTGTGGTGATGCGTCGTGACAGGCGGGCTCCAATCAGGCTGCCCAGCGCTGTCCAGGCGAGCCAGACGGTCAGTATGAGTCCCGTGGAAAGCTCATTGCCGTAAAAGAGAACGATGAGCTCCCTCAGCAGAAGTATCTGCGCAGTGGAGGAGGCAAAACCGGCAGCGAAGATGACCGTGAACGGAGTCTTCATCATGAATATGCGTCAGGGTCTTGACTTGAAAGTGAAAATCCAGTCACAGGGTTCCGAAAACAGGTCGGGCCAACCCTGCAGGGTCGGCCCGATTTGTTCACGACTCAGACGCTCCCACCATGGGCTCCGGAGATCGGCCGCACTTGGCGCTCAGGGATGTCAGAAGGACCCGAAGGAGGCCCAGGAGGCTGTCCGAGAATGGCCGTGTCGGGCGGGGACAAACCCAGCCCCTATCAAAACTGTCTCGTAATCCCAACGTAGGGGCGGGGTTTGTCCCAGCCCGCTCTTGGGCCGGTTGAGCACTCCGTATTCTCGGACAGCCTCCTAGCGGCGGCCACCCCCGCCACCTCTGCCTCCCTCTCCGCCACGGCCTCCACCACCGCCACCACGACCGCCACCACCCGCTGATCGAGCGTCTCCCCGGTTGCCTCCTCCACCACGGAAGCTCGAGCCTGCACCACCCCTTCCTGGGGAACGCTCGACTGACGTGCGCGGTTGAAAGCTCTGAGAGCGATTGAACTGATTAGCGCGCTCGGCTCCCCGTTCGCGTGCCCTGAATTCCCGGTTCAGGCGGTTGGTATCCGTGGAAGGACGTTGAGCCGGTCTCACTGCCTCCTGCCCCGAAGTCCGGTCGGTCCGGCGCTGCTGCCTCACCTGCTCACGATCGGTCCTTCGCTGCTGCCTCGCCTGTTCGCGTTCGGTCCGATCTACATTGGACCATCCCCCCGCCTCGCGCCGTTGCCAGTTGCCCTGCCTGTCACGGCGATAGACGTTCCCGTCCCTGTCCGTGAAGACATTGTTCCTCCTCAGTTGTTCGGATGTCGGCCTGGTCTGTCTTGCTGCTCGCCTTTCGGCTGTGGCAGCCTGCCTGTCGCGACGCACCTGGGCGCGCTCCGCGCGAGCCGGCCTGACCTGGGATGCATCGGCCAATCTGTTTTCCATGCCCGGGCGGTTGTACAGGTTGGGCCGGTTGGCCGGGAGCACAGCGGGACGCATGGCCAGGTCACCCCTTCTCCCCGGTCTGTCTCCGGGGCGAAAACCGGTACGGTCACCTGGGCGCCATGTGGGACGGTCGCCCGGTCGCCAGTAGGGTGTGGGCCGAGGCCGCCAGTTGGCTCTGCGGTGGTGGTAATAGTGATGGTGATGGATGTTGTGATAGCGATAGCCCCCATATCCCCACCACCCGCGGCGATAGGGATAGCGCCAGTCATCCCACCAGTTGTCGTAGATGGCGGCTATGGCGAGTCCCACGCCGACACCCACTACGGCCGGAACCAGCCAAACGTAGGGGTTGTAGTAGACTGGCTGATAACCCCAGATGGCCTGGTACGGGTTGTAAACTGCCGAAAAGCCGTAGGTCGTCGGATAGGGGATATAGGCCGACGGGCCGTAGTAGGCCGGATACCTGTAGCCGGTCCCGTACACGACGGCCCCGTCGGTCACGTAACTGCCCGTATAGCCCGGAGTGTATCCGACATAGGCGACATCGTCGGTGGAGTCGTAGACTTTCACGTACTTGGCATTGTAGTGAGGGTTGCTGGGTGGGATCTTGTAAATGTCTCCCGCCACCTCCACGCTCGCTTTCCACGGGCCGTTTGGAGATGTGGATTCATACCAGACCGCCTGCACGCAGGCGTAATATTTCCCTTTCGTCTTGAACACCGCGTCCTGGGTGTTCACTGCGTACTCGACATCCACGTTGGGAATCTTTTCGAACTTTGGCTCCCCGTCGTACTGAATCTCGATGGTTGCCTTTTTGCGGTCGATGGCGGCCGTCTGGGGAATGTAGATGTCCATGACCGCTTCCCTGGCCTGCTCTGTGCCCGCGACGCTGGCCAAAACGAAGCCCTTGGCGGATCCTTCGGGAATCTTGGCGAAGTCAGCCGGCAGTCCCGTCGAAGGCACGTAAGACCAGGGACCATCCTCCAGGGAACCGCCCTTGAACCATCTCCCGGAGAGCAGTACGTAATACTGCTTGTCGCCTGAATCCATGAAGATGCTGTTTTCGGTGTTGCTCACGTAGAGCAGGCTGGTATTCTCAATGGGCGTATACTGGGGTTCACCCTCCGTCACGATGAGCTCTGCGGGCTCGGTGCTCACGACGATCTCAGGCAGATCTCCTCCCTGCATGGCTTCGAGCTGTCTTCCGGTCCCCACAGTTCCGGCCTGCAAAGGTCTTTCCTCCTGTTCTGCAGCCTGTTTGGCTGTTTCGCGCCTGGCCCTCTCTTCGATCTCCACAAGGGCCTTGGGCAAGGCATCCAAAGGCTTCCAGGGACCCTGAAGCGCGATGGTCGTTACCCAGGCTTCCCCCGCTTTGAGGAAATAGGCTTTATCCGATGGCTGATAAAACATCACGAAAGGTGTGTTGACGACCCGCATGAGCGTCGATTCGGGAACGGGCAGCAGCCTGGGCTCTCCATCCAAAAGCACGAGGACGGCAGGCTGGGAGCGGTAGATGATCTTCGGGGGATCGTTGTTGATCCGATCATCCATTTCCCGCTGTTCTTCCACCAGAGCCATGGCAGCCACCAGACGGTCCAGGGCGATGGTGTTCACATCACCTTCGATCTGGGCGTTGATGAATTCCTTGAACTTGTCCGTCTGCTCCGCCGTCGCATTGGGGAAGCTGGCGTTGGTCACTTTGATGTCATAGATTTTTGCCATGCGCGTATCTCGATCGACGGCAACACGCGCGTCAATCCAGATGACCCCGAACACAGGATGTTTCATATCCTTCTTGCGGGTCGATACGGCTGCCCGAGCCGAGAGCTTGTCGTCCTTGAAATCCTCCAACTGCGGCTGGTAGACCAGGACTTCCCCTTGGGGATCCTGGAATCGCCTGGGCCATTCGTCCGAGACGGCCGAGGCAGGCGGCGGCAGCCAGGAGGCGCACGCCAGAACCAACATCAGCATCGAAATACTCAACACCCCACTTCGCGTGATGAAACGTCTCATGTTGCCCCCTCCTGTGTTTTGGTCGGTTCACCGTAATGCACACCATGATTATTTAAGATAACTCCGAAATCCACGTATTGCATAAAGAAAGAACAGTGATTCATGGTTTTCATTATGTTATAAGTAGCGTGATGTTAAAGGAAAACGGGAGCTTCCGATTCGTTTGGATGATGGTTTCCGACCGCAAGCCAGCCTTTTGAGAATATCCCGGGTGTCGCTGAAAGGGGGTTGCCGGTGAAGGGACTGTTCCGTGCAATCGCGGGATCGCTGATGGTCTTGGGGATTCTCATGGCCTGTCAGCCGACCGACATTTCCATGACTGCGTCGGAAACGACCCCGGGAGTCACCGATACCCAGATCCTGCTGGGGTCGTCTCTGGCCCTCCAGGGGCATGCCAGCTACCTGGGAACTCAGACTTTCAAGGGTTACCAGGCCTACATCGAGCACGTCAATGCCGGCGGAGGAATCCACGGACGGACCATCAAGGTCATTGCCTATGACGACAGCTATGATCCTCCCAAGTGCCTGGCGAACACGCAGCGGCTCATTGTGGAGGATCAGGTCTTTGCCCTCTTCTCCTATGTCGGCACTCCGACGACTGTCAAGATCCTGCCTTTGGTCGAAGAGGCCAGAATCCCGCTTTTGGGGATGTTCACGGGGGCCAATGCGCTTCGGGAGCCTTTGAACCGATACGTCATCAACGTGCGGGCCTCCTATTACCAGGAGACGATGGCCGCCATCAGCCGCCTTGTGGGCGACCTTAAGCTCAGTAAAATCGCAGTGTTCTACCAGTACGACGCCTTCGGCTTCGACGGACTGACCGGCATGGAACTCGCCCTCAAGCAGCACAACCTGGCCCCTGTGGCAAGGGGATCCTACATCCGGGGTACCCTGGACGTGGAAGAGGGGCTTCATCGCATTGCTGCCTCCGATGCTGAGGCCGTGGTTATGATCGGCACCTATGAACCTTGCGCCAAATTCATCCGCCTGGCGCGCGAACAAGGTTTCAACCCGGTCTTTTACACGGTTTCATTTGTTGGTGCCGAGGAACTGGCCCGGAGGCTCCAGTCTTTTCAGGATATCACGGTCATCATGTCCCAGGTGGTGCCGCCTCCCGAAGGCCCCGGAACTTCGGATCTCCTGGGCACGGCTTCCGAATACATCACGCTTCTCAAGCGCTATTTCCCGGAGGACAGGCCTAACTTTGTCGGCTTCGAAGGCTACATCAATGCACGGGTTCTGGTGGAGGGCCTCACGCGAGCGGGCCGTGACCTGACCCGGGAGCGGTTCATCGAGGCCATCGAGTCCATCCGGGATTTTCCCCTGCTCCCCGAGACGAGGCTTTCCTTTGGTCCCGACGATCACCAGGGCCTGGATCAGGTGTACTTCACACGGCTCGTAGACGGGAACTTCGTTTTGATGAAAGACTGGACTTCCATCAAGGACCAGGTCCAGCTCAACGGAACGCATGACCAAGACCGCTTGGCGCGTGACAGCCATGAAACCATTCAAGAAGCTCATTAAGATCAGCCTCAAGAACAAGATCTTCTTCTCGATCCTGGGGGTGTTGCTCATCATCAGCCTGGCCATTGCGTTCCTGGCCCGCTGGATCCTGGTCTCCAGCCTCATTTCCGAGCTCGAGCTGCGGGGCATTGCCATTGCCCGGACCATCGCCGAGCGCGGAAGCAGCTTCATGCTCGACAAGGACTATCCCCAGCTTCTGAGCCTCATCTTCGACGAAATGCAGCTCAAGGAGCGCAAACACCTCATTGCGTATATTTTCATTGTCGACACCGAGAACCGGGTCCTGAGCCACACGTTCACCCGCCCTTTTCCCGCAGAGCTCAGACTGGCCAACCAGGTTCCTCCCGATGAAACCAAGAGTGTGCGGCTGCTCACCGCCATGGATCAGGCAGCCTACGACATCGCCATTCCGGTCAAGGAGGGGATCTACCGGCTCGGAACGGTTCATGTGGGTTTGAACAAGGGCCACATCGATCATCTCGTCTCCTACCTGAGAAGCACTTTTCTAGGGTTTCTGTCACTCGTTATCGTCATCTTCTTCATCATGTCCCACAAGCTGGCTAAATACATCACCAAGCCCATTTCGAGGCTGACCCAGATCTCCGATGAGCTGAGCCGCGGGAATTTCGACATCAAGCTGGACCTCGGCAGTATCACAGAAGGATGGGATCCCTACGAATGCCCGGCCTATGCCAACACCGATCTTCCCTGCTGGCATTTCGACGATTCCCTGACGACCCGCGAGAATCCGGTCAACACTCCCGTCGATGCTCGGAGCTGCGGGAAATGCGTCTTCTACAGGAAGCGTGGGGGGGATGAAGTCGTCCAGCTCGCCGACTCGTTCCACAACATGGTCTGGAGCATCAAGCTCTACCGGCGGCGTCTGCACGAGTCCGAGGAGAAATACCGGTCCCTTTTCAACAGCGGCCCCGATCCCATTTTCGTGGTGGACTCGACCAACCTTCAGATCATCGATGCCAACCCGCGCGCTTGCGAGCTTTACGGCTACGAGAGGGAAGAGCTCATCGGCACCTCATTCCTCGAGCTCGAGCCCGAGCATGGCGGTAAGTCCACCGCTGATTTCGCGGAAAGCGGGGACAGCCAGGGTTCCGTCTTCTTCCAGAAGGTGCTTCACGAGAAGAAGGGGGACAAGCCATTTTTCGTGAATCTTCACGCGTGTCACATCAGCTACAAGGGGAGGCCCGCCATCATCATCGCCGCCACGGACATCTCCGAGATGATGGAGAAGGATGCGCAGCTGATTCAGGCCAGCAAGATGAAGTCCCTGGGAGAGATGTCAGCAGGCATTGCCCATGAAATCAACCAGCCTCTCAATGCCATCAAGATGGGGAGCGATTTTCTGGCCATGCTCGTGGAGCGCGGGACGGAGATTCCCGGCGATCAGCTGCACCAGGTCGTCTCTGAAATCAGCTCCCAGGTGGACCGGGCCGCCGACATCATCAATACGCTGAGGGCTTTCGGGCGCAAGGCGGATCTCGTCAAGGAGAAGCTGGACATCAACAAGCCTGTGAAGGGCGTTTTCTCCATTGTGCGGCGGCAGTTCGAGCTGGACAACATCCACATCAAGCTGGACCTGAAGCAGGGGCTCTCGCCCATCCTGGCTCATGACAATCGTCTCCAGCAGGTCTTTTTCAATCTGGTGGCCAACCACTGCTGTCCGGTTAACTATATAATAAAATCGGCTATTTAGAATTCTAGACGTG
>CAZLCS010000089.1:0-9237 GCA_964557955.1 uncultured Syntrophobacteraceae bacterium | reverse complement strand
AGAAACCAGAAACTAGAAACTAGAAACCAGAAACTAGAAACTAGAAACCAGAAACCAGGAACCTCATTATGAAAAAGATCGGTTCAGCTTTAGTGGTCGGCGCCGGGATCAGCGGCATACGGTCTGCCCTCGACCTGGCGGAGACAGGCTACCAGGTGACCCTGATCGACCGGGCCCCCAATATTGGAGGCACGCTTCGGCAGCTGGACTACCAGTTCCCCACCGATCATTGCGGCATGTGCAAGATGCTGCCGCTCACCGAGAGGGATCAGGCCTCGCAGTTCTGCCTGCGCAAAGGGCTCTTCCACGACAACATCGAAATCCTGCTCTCGACGGAGCTGGTGGGGATGGAGGGCGATCCAGGAAAGTACAGGGTCAAGCTCCGCCAGAAGCCCACATTTGTGGACCCCGAGCGGTGCATCGGCTGCGGCGAGTGCTCGCGCGTCTGTCCCGTGGAGGTCCCGGACGAGTTCAACGCCGGGCTCTCCATGCGCAAGGCCGCCTATCTGCCGGTCCCGCACAACATCCCCAACCACTATATCGTGGACGTCGAGACCTGCACCCGGTGCGGCGAGTGTGAGAAGATGTGCCCGACCCAGGCCATTGATCTGGGCACCAGGGCTCGCTCGGAGTTCCACATTCTGGTCGTGGATGACGAGTTCGTGGTAAGGGATTCCATCAAGGAATGGCTCACGGTTGAAGGCTTCAGTGTAGACATGGCCGAATCGGGCTTCGAGGCTGTCGAAAAGCTTGCCCACCAATCCTACGGACTCATGCTCGTGGACATCAAGATGCCCGGCATGGACGGCGTCGAGGTTCTCAAGCGCGCCAAGGAAATGATCCCGGATATCCCCGTGGTCATGATGACGGCCTATGCCACGGTGGAGACGGCCGTCGAAGCCATGAAGGTGGGCGCCAGGGACTACCTGATGAAGCCCTTCGACCCCGAGGCCATGGCGGCCCAGGTCGCCAGGATCTACGAAGAGTCGCGGCCTTCTCCCGAGCGGGAGATCGAGGTCGGGGCCGTCATCCTGGCGGCAGGGTTCGGCGCCTTCGATCCTCGCGGCGGCCTGAATACTTACGAGTATGGCGTGCTGCCCGGCGTGGTGACCAGCATCGAATTCGAGCGGCTCATCAGCGGGACCGGTCCCAACGGCGGGAAACTGCTCCGCCCCGGCGACGGCAGGCAGGTGCGGCGCATCGCCTGGCTCCAGTGCGTGGGATCGCGAAACCTGAGCCTGGATGCGGATTACTGCTCTTCGGCGTGCTGCATGTATTCCATCAAGGAGGCTGTTCTGGCGCGGGAGCGCAGCAGCGGCTCCGTGGATGCGGCCATCTTCTACATGGACATGCGAACCTTCGGCAAGGATTTCCAGCGCTACCGCGACGAAGCCGAGCAGGAGCACGGCGTCCGCTTCGTGCGAAGCCGGGTGCATTCGGTCGCACCGAGCGGCTCCGACGCCCGGCTCCTGCTGGACTACTCCACCCCCACGGGCGAATCCAGGCAGGAGCTGTTCGACCTGGTGGTCCTGGCCGTAGGTCAAAGGCCTTCCGTCGGCACCGCAGCCATGGCGGAACTAACGGGAGTTGAGCTCAATCCCTGGGGATTCTTCAGAACCCAGGATTTCTCGCTCTCCCGCACCAGCCAGGAGGGGATTCTCGTGGCCGGCTCGTTTTCCGGCCTGAGGGACATCTCCGAGTCGGTCATCCAGGCGAGCTCGGCTTCCCTTGCGGCATCGACCCTCATCCACGCCAAGGGTGGGAGCCTGGCGCAGGTTCCCGAGGAGCCGGAAGTCACCCGAAATGTCTCGCGGGAGCTCCCCCGGGCCATGGTGGCCCTCTGCAGCTGCGGCGGCGCCATGACGGAATCCGTGGATTTCCGGAGCCTCGCGAGAGAGCTTTCGGGAGTGGGGATGCCCGTGGAGGTGATGCAGATCGAGAACCTCTGCACCCGCGAAGGCTGGAAGCAGCTCGAGGAGCAGCTCCAATCCAGCCGTGCCAACCGGGTTCTCATCGGGGCATGCCTCCCGTACGCATACACGCGGAAGCTGAAGGAGCTGGGCCGATCGGTCGGCCTCCAGCCGTCGCTCCTGGACGTGGTCGACCTGCGGACGCCGCTCTTTCCCGGCGCCGGCAAGGATTCCGAGCAGCTGCAGCAGGAAGCCTCCGCTCTCCTGCGCATGAAGCTTTCGAAGCTCAAGGAAGCCGATCCGGTGCAGCCATCCACCTTCGCGATCCACCAGCGAGCCCTGGTGGTGGGCGGCGGCCTCGCAGGCCTCACGGCGGCCCTGGCCATTGCGGACCACGGCTACGAGGTCGACGTGGTGGAGCAGTCGGGGGACCTCGGAGGCAATCTGCGCCAGCTTTACCGCACTCTGAACGGTGGGCAGTCGCCCCAGGATCTCCTGAGAAGGACGGTCTCGAAAGTCGAAAAGCACCCCAAGATCCGCCGCTTCATGAATTCCCAGGTGGTACACTCCGAAGGCTCGGTGGGGCGATTCCTCACCACGATCCAGAAATCCGACGGAAGCGGCGAAGCCATTCAGCACGGGGTCACCGTCCTGGCCACGGGAGGCCGGGAGGCCGTTCCGACCTCCTACGGATACGGGAGCAGCGAGGCCATCATCACCCAGCACCAGCTGGAGATGCTGCTCCACTCCGGAACCGTCAAGCCTGAAAACCTGCAGATGGTCGCCATGATCCAGTGCGTCGAATCGCGCGAAGGGGAAAGGAACTACTGCAGCCGGGTCTGCTGTGCATCGGCCCTCAAGAATGCGCTCTTCCTCAAGGAAAAGAACCCGGACCTGGACGTGGTGATCCTCTACCGCGACCTGATGAGCTACGGGTTCATGGAGAGCGCCTACACTCAGGCCCGCAAGTCGGGCGTCATCTTCATCCAGTACACGACCGACGCCAAACCCGGGGTGACGGGCGGGAATGGGAAGACCTCGATCACCGCGACCGATCCCATCCTGGGACGCGAGATCACCCTGACTCCCGACCTGGTGGTGCTCAGCACGGGGATTGTTCCCTCGTCCACCACGGAGAAGCTGGCGGAGATTTTCGGCATCGACCGGAATGTGGACGGGTTCTTCCAGGAGGCCGAGTCCAAGTGGCGGCCGGTGGAATGCCTCAAGGAAGGGATCACCCTTGCAGGCCTGGCGCATTCCCCGCGCTCCATCGAGGAGTCGGTGGCCATGGCCGAGGCGGCCGCCGAGCGCGCGCTCTCCGTCATCAGCCGCCAGAAACTGGCGGGAAGCAGTGTCACGGCAGAGGTGCGCCACGCACTGTGCTCGCTCTGCGAACGGTGCATCGGCGCATGCCCCTACGGCGCCCGCTACCGGGATGAAGACGACGAACAGATCGTGGTCAATGAGCTCATGTGCCAGGGGTGCGGGTCGTGTGCGGCCGTGTGCCCCAACAGCGCATCCGTGCTGCGCGGGTACCGGGATCAGCAGGTCATGTCCATGCTCGATGCGGCCCTGGAATTTATCGGGTGAGGGTTTCTGGTTTCTGGTTGCTGGGTTGCTGGGTTGCTGGTTGCTGGTTGCTGGGTTCTGGTTTCTCGAAGGGTCGGTCTGCGTTCTCTTTTAGGTTCTTCTCCGCGCCTCTGCGTCTCTGCGTCTCTGCGCGAGAATGGTTTTGCTCAATCCGAAGGAGTGGATGCCCATGAAAACCGAGGTTCATGAATTCGCTGCGGTCGCACCGCCCTCCCATGAAGAGGATACCCTGGCCCCTATCTGGACGAAGGTGCGCGCCTGTATGCAGTGCGGGACCTGCACGGGATCCTGCGTCAATGCGCACGCCATGGACCTCACTCCGCGGGAGCTCTGGCGAATGGTGCAATTGGGGCTGAAGGAGGAAATCTTCAGCAGCAAAACCTTCTGGCTCTGCTCCAGCTGCTACTATTGCACGCTGCGATGCCCGCGCGGCCTGCCCCTCACGGAGACCATGGGGGCTCTCAAGAGGCTGGCCGTATCCGAAGGCATTCTCAAGGAGAAGAAAAGCCCGCGGTTCTACCGCAGCTTCACGGAGACGATCCGACGCTACGGGCGCGTGCGGGAGATGGAGATGATGGCGCGTTATTTTCTGGCCCTCAAGAGCCCCATCACTCCCCTCTCGTTCACACCGCTGGGGATCAAGCTCATGGCCAAGGGCAAGGTGGCGCCGCAGATGCCGAGCTTCTCGGGGCCGGGCAAGCTGGAGGCTCTCTACCGCAAAGTCCAGGAAGTGGAGGCGCGCTCATGAAGTACGTCTATTATCCCGGCTGCTCGCTGGAGGGGACGGCTCTGGAATATGATGCATCCACCCGCGCGGTCATGCAGCGGCTGGGTGCGGAGCTGGTGGACCTGGTGGATTGGACGTGCTGCGGCGCCAGTGCCGCAGAGCCGGTGAGCTATCTGCTTTCCATGGCGCTCCCGGCCAGGAACCTTGCCAAGGTACAGAGCGAACAGGAAGGCATGGACGTGCTGGTCCCCTGCAGTGCCTGCTACCTGAACCTGCGCAAGGTCGAGGATCACATCCGGAAGGAGGAAGGGCTCCTGGAGCAGGTCAACGAGGTGTTGAGCGTCGAAGGGCTCAGTTACCGGGGGGGAGTCCGGTCGCGGCACCTGCTCGACGTCCTGGCCACCGACATGGGGACTGAGAAGATCGGCGAGCAGGTGAAGCTGCCCTTGTCAGGGGTTCGGGTGGCCCCCTACTACGGCTGCCAGGCCCTGCGCCCCTACCGGGTATTCGACGACCCGGAGGAGCCCCGGTCCATGGAGCCTATCCTGCAGGCCCTGGGTGTCGACGTCCATCCGTGGACCATGGGCGCCCGATGCTGCGGGGCGGGGCTCATGACCACCAAGAAAGACGCGGCGCTCGATGCCGTGACCAGTCTGCTCCGGGCCGCCAGGGGCGCCGACTGCATCGTCACGGTCTGCCCCATGTGCCAGATGAACCTGGAAGCCTACCAGAAAAAGATTTCCCGGAGAGAAGGAGAAGACCTCTCCATCTCCATCCTTTACCTGCCGCAGCTCATGGGGCTTGCCTTCGGCATGGGAAGCTCCGAGCTCAAAGTGGACATGAACTTCGTATTCAAGCCCGAGCTCCGATCGAAGATCAGCTCAGCGTCAAGCCGGGCGGCTTGAGTTGGGTTTCGGGTTTCGGGTTTCTAGTTTCTAGTTTCTAGTTTCTAGTTTCTGGTTTCTAGTTTCTGGTTTCTGGTTTCTAGTTTCTGGTTTCTGGTTTCGGGTTAGAGGGTGATGGGTGTTGGCTTTCCGGGGCAAGCGGGGAGCAGGTTCGCATTCCCCCTTTGAAGACGATGCTGTTCTCAAGCGGATAGGTCATTTCGAGCGAAGCGGGAAATCTCTCTGAATCTGCCCCATACGGAGATCTGTCCCTTCGGTCGAACTGACGGGAATTGTGGCCGGACGCTTCCGGCTCTCTGCGTCCCCCAGTCCCTCAGTACAGCGCCACACAAGAAGGTGTCCATTATCACGTCGTCATGCCGGCAGTCTTTTGGCCGGCATCCAGGTCTCTTTGTGGATTCCGGCTTGAAAACTGCCGGAATGACGACCCAGATATTGGGCACTCTATTGTGCCGGCCTGTACCTGGTCCCTTGGAGACCGTCTCAAAACCCGCCGCGACCGTCACCCCGGCGAACGCCGGGGGCCAGGGCGGCTCATGAAACCCAGATCCGGCTTACGCCGGAAAGACCATCAGCGGCACTTCCGGGATTTGCAGATAGTCTCACAGTCCCTCAGTCCGCCAGTCCCCGCGTCTCCGTTTTTTCCAGCCCCCCGATCCCGGCCTCTCCATCCCCGGTCAGACGACGCGGCCAGTTCTTGATGTGGAGGTCGCGCTGGGGGAAGGGAATCTCGATCCCGTGCTCCTTGAAGGCCTCGAAAATGGCGGTGTTGAGCTCGTGCGTGGCGGGGATCCGTTCCTCGGGGGCCCGAACGTGGACCATGACGTTGAAGTCGAGCGAGCTCTCCCCGTAGGCTGAAAAGGAGATGTTCGGGGCCGGGTCGGCCGTGACCCTCGGGTTGGCCCGGCAGAGGTCCCTGAGGATCTGGGTCACCTGGCGCACATCCGAGTCATAGGAAACGCCCACCTGGAGGGTGATGCGCGTGGCGCCCCGGCCGTAGTGCGTCCAGTTGAGGATCTTGCCGCTGGTGAGCTCCGAGTTGGGGATGATGATGATGGATTTTTCGACGGTCTGGAACACCGTGGCCCGGAGGCGGATCTCCTTCACCTCGCCCCATTGGCCGTCGATGACCAGGAGGTCCCCCACCTTGATGGGCCGCTCGATGAGGAGCACCAGGCCGCTGAAGAAATTGCTCACCATGTTCTGGAGACCCAGCCCCACCCCGACGCCCACGGCGCCCATGACCAGGGCCAGGTTGGCCAGCGGAAACCCGAGGATGTCCAGGGCCAGGAAGCCGACGAAGATGAGCGTGATGTAGCGGAGGATGGTCGAGATGGTGTACTGGATCCCGATGTCCCATCCGGCCTTCGGGAAGACGCGGGCCCCGAGGACCTGCCCCAGCAGCCTGGAAAGCCCGATCCCGAGGTAGACCACCAGGGTGGCCAGGATGAGCTTGAGCGGCGTCAGGTGGAAGGAACCCAGCGGGATTTCCCATTTCAGCCATTCGATGGCCGTCAGGAGCTTCGCCGGTTGGATTCCCCAGGCCGCCAGGACGCCCAGGGCCAGTGCCGCCGCGAGCCCCAGCTGCAGGAGGCGCTGAAGCTGGGTGCACAAGCGGTCCAGCAGATCCGATCGGTCGGGAAGTCTCCGGCCCAGAAGGCCGTGCTCGGCATGCAGGAGGGTGTGAATGAGCTGGGAGCCGGCCAGGCTCAGCAGGGTCCAGAGGAAGACCAGCACCAGTGAAACGGTCATGGCCCGCACAACGAACGAGGCGAGCCCCTGGAACCCCACGAGGTAGAGCAGCACATCCAGGACGATCAACACCGTGAGCATTCCGCGCACGACGCCCATCTTGCGCAGCCGCATCCGCCAGTTCCATTCCGGCGGGCACAGCCCTTCCGCAAGCCGCTCCAGGGGGGCCGGCCGGAGCAGCCGGATCACGGCGATGGTCCAGCCCAGCTCGATCACGTAACGGATGAGCTGGAGGACGGGCGCCGGAAAGGTCAGACGCTGCAGGACGGCGAGCCCCAGCATCCCCGCTGCCATGTAGACGAGGAGGAAGCGCAGGTTTCGCCGGTAAAAGGTGCCCGTTTCCTTGTCGATGGGCAGAAGGGGGGGGTCGCGCCGGGACCCGAACAGGGACCGGTTCATGCGGAGGAGGAGCTGCAGGACGATCAGGGTCGCCATGGAGTCGAGGATGATGCGTCCCTGGCTGGTCTCGGTCCAATCCAGGGCGCGAAGGCCCACGAAGATCCAGATCGCCAGCAGGACCGGCAGGATGAGGGACACGAGGTGGCGGCTGAACCGCAGGAGGACCCTGATGCCCACGGACTCGGCCTCCGACTCATGGCGCACGAACCACGCAGATGAACGGGTCCTGAGCCGGGGACCTCCCCAGAGGAGCATCCCGAGGATGCAGAGCAGGCCGAACACGAAACCGGGCCTGTGGGCGATGAACTGCTGAAGGGTCCCCGACTGGAGGGTCTTCACGGCCCATTCCAGGCCCCGGCCGGGGAGCGCGACCAGGCTGGCCCAGGACTGGGCGACCTGCTGCCCGAGGGTGAGTGAGGCCCGCCGCCTGAGGAGCTCGGCGGTCCAGACCTCCCTGAGCTGGGCCAGCTGAGGAAGGATGGCATCCAGGAGCCGCTCCTGGTCTTCCAGGAGCCCCTTCCGGGTCTCCAGGGTCTCCGTCAGCCGCGCCAGGGCCCTTTCCTGCGATTGCACCAACCGCTCGTACGCGCCGAAAGACTCGTCCAGTGCATCGTCCCAGGCGGCCGCCAGGCGGCCCGCCTTCAACCGCTCCACTTCCGCCGAGAGCTGCCGGAAAGAGGCCTCGCTCTTCTCCTTCTGTTGCTTCAGAGCGTCGAGCCGGGCCGACGTCTCTCTCAACTGAACGCTCAACTGGCCGCGGCGCGCGGTGAAGTGACCGGAGTACGCCTCCACATCCTCCAGCCGGGGATCATGGACGGCCAGCATGGCCCTGACGAGGGCCGTCTCGAGCTCCAGCTCTTCCGCCGACTTGCGAGCCTGGATCAGCTGCTCCGAAGCCTCCTTGCTCCGGGTCTTCAGGGAGGCGATCTGCTGCTCGATCTCTTCCCGGGAAGCCTCCATGGCCCGCAGAAGATCGCCGGACGTCGGCGCGGCAATCTCCCCTGGAGCTTCCTGGAACGGTTGCCGCGCGCTTCGTACACCTCCACAGAAAAAGATGTCCATTTCGCCGCTCGTCATGCCGGCAATCTTTAAGCCGGCATCCAGCTTTTTTGTGGATTCCGGCCAAAACACTGCCGGAATGACGACTCGAGAGGTGGACACTCTATTGTGTTGGCCTGTACTTAGAGCCTCAGCAGGGAGCACCGCGGTGCACACCAGGAGCACCGCCAGCAACAGCACTGCCGGTTTGGAAAATGTCGTTCTCATCGGCTTTCAAAACTCTCGGGGTTCAGAATAAACCGCTCAGCCTTCGGTTCACCAGATCGAGATCGAAGGCTTCCGGATCGAATTCGCCGCCCACCCATTCCATCATCTCCTCGTGCTCCGGGTGCTTCGCATCTCCCACGATTTCGAGAAATTCCGCGTAGCCCCAGACGCCGCCCACGTCCTCGGGAGGGCAGGCGCGCTTGCCTTTGACACAATTCGGGTACTTCTTCCCAGGCTCCCTGGGAAGGATCTTCTCTACCAGAATCTCGTGGACCCAGTCATCCCCGAAATCGTACTGGTAGCGGAATTTTCCCTTTTCAGAAAAACCGAGCCGGTCGAGGGTGAACGCATTCTCGTCCTCGACCTCCATGCCCCATTCGTCATCCGGCATCCCGTATTCCTGCCCGCCGATCGTGAAAGCGTGCAGATGCACGCCTTCCCAGCCCATGGCTGCCTGGATCACTGCGTGCAGCTCGTAGAGCGTGAAATCGCCGGGTACCTCCACCCTTCTCCATATCGGAGGCTTGGCTCCCTTCAGCGTGATCTTCATCCGATAGATCCGGTCGGATGCCCTTCTCTTCCTCTTCGCTGCCATCGCTGCTCTCCTCCTCCTTCATTCCAAACTCTAAAACCAGTAACGAGTAACGAGTGACAAGTAACCAGTGACGAATAAGCAGAAACCAGAAAC
>CAZLCS010000088.1:0-11608 GCA_964557955.1 uncultured Syntrophobacteraceae bacterium | reverse complement strand
CAAGCAGATTTGGCTGGGCATGTTAAGGAAAGCCGGAGAGCGAGCAAAACACCACTGAATGACTGAAAATCCAAGAACTGTTTGTGATTTGACTGTAACAATGCGCAGTTCTGCCGCTTGCGCGCCCATAACGGGTGTGTTAACTTGACAGGTGCTGAGAGACAGCTACAACCTGAGGCAATCCATCTGAAAGGAGCTCTGTAATTTATGGTCACCATCTCTGATCAAGCTGAAAAGGTTCTGCTCGAGTACTTCAAGGGGAAGGAGATCAGCCCCATCCGGATCTTCCTGCAATCCGGAGGCTGAGGCGGGCCATCCCTGGCGATGGTTCTGGATGAACCCAAGGACACTGACAACATCTGCAAAGTGAACGGCTTCACCATGGTCATGGATCAAGAGCTTTACAAGCGAACGAAAGAAGTCACCGTGGACTATGTTAATTACGGTTTCGGGTCGGGTTTCAAGCTGACTTGCGAAGTACCCATCTCAGACGGTGGCGGATGCGGAAGCTCCTGCAAGTGCTAGCGACTTGAGATTTCATCGCCCATGCTTCTCCTCTGAGCTTTTCCCCCAGCAGGAGGTGGGAGATGCAGAGATTCTTAAATGTTTTTAGTGTGTGGCGGCACACAAGAAGAACGGGGATTACTTCCCCGTTCTTTTTGTGTGCAGAGGAAATGAGCTTCCACGTCGGGACCCTCCATCCTCATGACCCGCTACATATATGATTCACGCCCGTTTGCAGGACTCGGGAGAACACCTTCCCCTCTTCACACTCGCCCATCCCTTCATGTCCCCCCGCTACCGATGGATACATGCTTCGGGGAAGATGATGCGAAACGTGGTTCCCACGCCGCGGGTTGACTCGATCTCGATGAAGGCGCCGTGTTTTTCAACGATCTGGCGCGAGATACTGAGCCCCAGCCCGGTCCCCTCGGGCTTGCGGGTGAAAAACGGATCGAATATTCGATTCCGATCCTCATCCAGGATGCCGTATCCCGTGTCGCTCACCTCCAGGGCAACCGCTGCTCCATCCTTCTCCTCATGGAGACTCGTCCGGATCACCAGCCTGCCCCCTTCCGACATTGCCTCGATCCCGTTGATGACAAGATTCAGGATGACCTGGCTGATCTGGCTGTAATCCATGATGATCAGCGGAAGATCAGGCTCGAGCTGGAGGTCGATCTCGACACCGGCCTTTCTCAGATACACCTTGGCCAGCTCCAGGCAGTAGGCCACAATGTCGTTGAGCGCATTGGGGCAGAACTGCGGTTCCCGAGGTCTTGCGAAGTGCAGGACCTGCTGGACAATCCTGTCGATCTTTTTCACTTCCTGCACCATGTCTTCGAACATTTGATGCTGCACGGTGTCGAGCGTCAGCTCCCGCTGAAGCATCTGGGTGTTGAAGTTGATGGTGGCCAGGGGATTCCGTATTTCGTGGGCGATGCCGGCAGCCAGAGTTCCCAGGGCCTTGAGCCGCTCGCTCTGCTGGAGTCTCTGTTCGAGCTTCTTGGATTCGGTGGCGTCCTTCTCATAATAGACGACACGCGCCAAGCCCCCCGATGCATTGAACACGGGGAACGCGTAAAACTGGTAGAAGCCCCCCCACCGGGGATGCGGCCCCTCACGTTGGACGGGTTGCCCCTCCTGCAGACACCTGGCAATGGGGCAGTCCTCCGGCGGCTGATCTTTTTGGTAGAGGAAGGGAGGATACAGCCGGCCGACGAGTGAGGTCCCGTTACCGTAAACACTCTCACAGGTTCGGTTCACCCGGAACACACGCTTTCCCGGATCGATGATGAAGATGCTGTGCTGGATCGCGTCGAAGCTGATCTCCAGCTCCTTCTTCGCCCGCTCCACCGAGTCAAAGAGCTGCGCATTCTCGATGGCAGCCCCGATATGATACCCGATGGTGGTCAGAAACTCATTCCGCTCGGGTTTCAGCTGGAGAATGCCGTCATTGGTCACATAGAGCAGCCCGAGCACTCTCTTCTGGGTCATGAGGGGGATGCAGATGATCTCAGAAATCCCCTCCTCCTGCATCCGCTTCCGCAGCGCCGGGAAGACGATATCCGCCCGGGTCAGCCAGAGCACCTCGTTCTTGAGGCGCAGCTCTTCCAGCCTCCCGACTCTCACCTGGAAGGTCTGGACGGTGCTTTTGAGTTTCGAAGAGAAACCATGCTGGGCAACCAGGTCCAGCCATCCTTCTTCCTCCAGAGACTCCCTGAGGAGGTAGATGACCCCCATCTTGAACTTGAGGGTATGGAGAATGGCCAGGAGAGCCTGTTGAAGAACGTCTTGAAGATGAGGCGAGGAGTGCAGAGCGGTGCTGATATCGAAGAGGATCTGGAGCTCGTGATGCTGCGTCTGCCTGGCTTCTCCCGATGGATCCACGAGATCCCGGGGTGTAGATGTGCAAGCAGCCATGAACTATCCTGTCATTTGTGACCTTCCCATCGGGGGACATTGCATCTATTCCTCGGTGCCCCCCTGTTTCCTTCGCTGGATCGCTCCCCACTGAGCGGCAACGACTCGAGCGATGCGAACAGACGCCGCATCGATCATCTTCCCATCCAAGGCCAACGAGCCGGCCCCATGGAGGCTCGCGTTCTCGTAAGCCTCCAATACCAGCCGGGACCGTTCCACATCGTCCAGTGAAGGCGTATAAACCTGATTGATGATTCCCAGCTGATCCGGATGGATGGCCCATTTTCCATCATAACCCAACGCGGCACTGAGTAAACAGGAGCGCTCGAGCCCCGCAGGGTCACGATAGTCCCCGTAGGGCGCGTCGATGGCCGCCAGGCCAGCCGCTTTTGCGGCCAAAACCATGCGGCTCAGGGGGAAGTGGAATCGGTGACCCGGGTAAAATTCCTCGGCTTCTCCATGGCCGCTGGCCCCCTTGGACGCCATGCCCAGCGAGGCCGAATAATCCGCCACCCCGAAGACCAGGGCCTCAAGCCTTTGCGAGCTGAAGGCGATCTCCCCAACGTTCATCATTCCCTGTGCTGTCTCAATGCTGGCTTCAAGGCCGATCTTCCTGCCGATGGCCATTCTGGCTTCGACCTGGGTCAGCAGGTAATCGATGGCCTTGATCTCGCTCGCATCGTTAACCTTGGGAACGACGATGACATCGAGCCATTCTCCCGCATTCTCCACCACATCAATGACGTCGCGATAGGCAAAGGGGGTGTCCATTCCGTTGATGCGGTAAGCCCGCACGCGATCCTGCCAGTCCCGATCCTTCAAGGCTGCGACAACATACATGCGCGCCGCCTCCTTCTGGTCGACCGGCACGCTGTCTTCAAGATCCAGCATGACGACATCCGCAGGAAGCCTGAAAGCCTTGTCCAGCATTCGTTCCCGATTTGCCGGCACCGACAGGATCGATCTGCGCAGTCTTATGGGGCCCTGCATTCTGTCCCCCGCCCTTCACAGGGTTTCTATGGAAAGTGTCAGCCGTGGGCAGTGGCTGTCCAGCCGAACAGAGAAACGGGGCAAGCCGGAATGCCTGCCCCGCGGTTCAGCCCTATATCTTGCCTCGCCATCTCCGTTGAAAGCTGAGTTGCCGTCACAAGGACTACTTGGAATTCCTCTCCCGAATGGCCGCCTGGGCCGCTGCAAGCCTGGCCACCGGCACTCGGTAGGGCGAGCAGCTGACGTAATTCAGGCCGAGCCTGTGGCAGAACTCAACCGATGTGGGCTCACCCCCATGCTCACCGCAGATGCCGATCTTCAGATCGGGCCGAGCCTCACGCCCCTTCTGCACCGCGATCTCCATCAATGAGCCCACCCCCAGCTGGTCAAGGCGCTCGAACGGGTCGTACTCCCAGATCTTCGCATCGATGTAGTCGAAGAGAAATTTCCCTGCATCATCCCGGCTGATGCCGTAGACCGTCTGCGTCAGATCGTTGGTACCAAAGGAGAAGAACTCGGCCACATCGGCGATCCGGTCTGCGGTGAGCGCACCGCGCGGCACCTCGATCATGGTCCCCACGCTGTACTTCACCGTCACACCGTAGTCCTTCATGACCTGCTGGGCGATATCGTCCACGATCTGCTTCTGGTTCTTGAGCTCGCCCACATGCCCCACCAGCGGGATCATGATCTCGGGGTGGACGTCGATACCTTCCTTCTTGACTTCACAGGCGGCCTCCAAAATGGCTCTCGCCTGCATCGCCGTGATCTCCGGGTACGTGATCCCCAGGCGGCAGCCGCGATGCCCCAGCATCGGGTTGAGCTCGTGCAGGCTTTCAATCTTTGAGCTCACGCGTTCGTACGATACCCCCATCTCTTCGGCCAGCTTACGGACGTCCTTCTCCTCCTGGGGAAGGAATTCGTGCAAAGGCGGATCCAGAGTCCGAATGGTCACGGGCCGATGCTTCATGACCCGGAAGAGCCCCTTGAAGTCCTCCCGCTGCATGGGCAGAAGCTTGGCCAGGGCCTTCTCCCGCCCTTCGCGCTTTCCGGAAAGGATCATCTCACGGACCGCGCTGATGCGGTTGCCCTCGAAGAACATGTGCTCCGTTCGTGTAAGACCGATTCCCTCGGCGCCAAACGCCAGGGCCTCCTCGGCCTGGTTGGGCTGGTCGGCATTGGTCCACACTCCCAACCTGCGGAATTCATCCGCCCAGCTGAGCAAGGCCATATAGTCCTGGTACACCTGGGACTTTTCGGGAGGCAGGCTCTTCTCAATGAGTACCCGCAGGATTTCTGACGGACGGGTGGGAATCTGCCCCATGAAGACCTCGCCCGTGGTGCCATCCAGCGACAACCAGTCGCCCTCACGAATGACTCGGTCGCCCACCAGCATCTGTCGCTTGGGGTAGTCGATCTCCAGAGCGTTGCAGCCCACCACGCAGACCTTCCCCATTTGCCTGCCGACGAGCGCCGCATGGGACGTCATGCCGCCACGAGCCGTCAGGATTCCCTGAGCGGCGTTCATGCCACGGATGTCGTCGGGCGAGGTCTCGATGCGCACCAGGAGAACAACCTCCCCCTTCTTAGCCCATGCCTCGGCGTCGGGAGCGTTGAAGACGACTCGGCCCGTGGCCGCGCCGGGGCCGGCGTTCAACCCTTTTGCCAGGAAGGTCTTGTTCTTTTCGGCATCCTCCTTGGCCTTGGGATCGAAAGTGGGACGAAGCAGCTGATTGAGCTGGTCCGGCTGGACGCGCATGAGCGCCTCTTCCTTGGTCAGTATGCCTTCGCGCACCATGTCGACGGCGATCTTGAACGAGGCAAACCCGGTGCGCTTTCCGGCTCGAGTCTGCAGCATCCAGAGCTTCCCGCGCTCGATGGTGAACTCGATGTCCTGCATGTCCCGATAGTGTCGGTCCAGAGTCAGCCGAATCTTGTCCAGCTGATCGTAAATCTCCGGCATGGTCTCCTCGAGGGAGAGCATGTTGTCATCGGTCTTCTGGAGCTTGTTGATGGGCTGAGGCGTTCGGGTTCCGGCGACCACATCCTCGCCCTGAGCATTGATGAGGTATTCACCGTAGAACACATTGTCTCCAGTGGCCGGATTGCGTGTGAAAGCCACCCCGGTCCCACAGTCGTTCCCCATGTTGCCGAAGACCATGGTCTGGATGTTCACCGCCGTCCCCATGTCCGACGGGATGTTGTTGAGCTCCCGGTAGGCCACGGCCCGAGGGTTGTTCCATGAGCCGAAAACCGCTCCGATGGCTCCCCACAGCTGCTCGTACGGGTCCTGGGGAAACACGACCCCCTTGCGCCCTCTTATCAAGAGCTTGTAGCGCTCCACCAGTTCGATAAGGTCCGATGCCGGCAGTTGGTTGTCGAACTCCACGCCACGCTGGTGGCGGAACTCCTCCAGAATGGCATCGAAGGGGTCCACGTCATCCTTGGATTCCGGCTTCAGGCCGAGCACCACATCACCGTACATGGCCACGAAGCGACGGTAGCAGTCGTAGGCAAACCGCTCATCCCCCGTCTGCCTGACGACCGCCTGCACCGTCTCGTCATTGAGACCCAAATTCAGGACCGTGTCCATCATGCCGGGCATGCTGCTGGCCGCTCCCGATCTCACCGAGACTAGCAGGGGATTGGATTTGTCACCGAATTTGCGACCCATGATGCGCTCGAGGCGGGTCATGGCCTCCTCCACCTCGGCCTTCAGTTCCGGAGGATAGGAGCGGTTGTTCTCATAATAGTACGTGCAGACATCGGTCGTGATCGTGAAACCAGGAGGCACGGGGATGCCTAGATTGGTCATTTCGGCGATGTTCGCTCCCTTGCCTCCCAGGAGGAACTTCATTTCCGCCTTGCCATCTGCCTTGCCTTCGCCAAAGAAATACACGTACTTAGTCGCCATGGTCCGTCACTCCCCCTCTTGGTATCGATTCAGGATCCCTCATCATCCTCTTCCATCAGGATGCAAATGTGAGCATTCTATAAGAACTCCACCCTTCAAGCAAGCTATCAACAGGTCCGCGAACACACACAACAGCTTCCACCTCGGTCAGGAGATGCCAACCTGGCCGCCCACCCCCGTTCTACAAAACAAGGTCGATTTGCAGAACGCATCAATCGCAGAGTATGGGGGAGAAAAAGCGACATGAGACCAGGAAGCTGCAAAAAGCTGTGGCGTGAGCATCCCGGTGTTCTCGTCGGTTCACCAGGGAGCCACGCCACAGAATCCAACGCTCGCAAGCCATCCGCTGAGCGCATGATTTATTTCACGTTTAGAGCTCCAACCAGGAATCGGAATAGAGATTGTGGCCGAGAATGACCTTGGCAGTCTTGACGTAGTCCGCCTCTTCCTTGGAAAGCTTGCTCATGTCGATCGGCTCGCCGTCTTCGACTTTGTGCACAAGGGCCTCGATGCCCGGATGCTTGCCGCGCATGATCTCATGCAGCTTGGTGTCGAAGGTATCAACGATCGCGGAGGCCAACCCATGGCGCTTCCAGATGATGGCCATCACCTGGTTCAGGATCGGACGCAGGTGCTCAGGGGGGCCGTTGGACACATTCGAAAGGCCAATCGTGCTCTGACAACCGGGAGCGATGTCCGGGAACATTTTCATGAACTCGAGAACGCTCATGATCTGACCCTGCTGAACGTTAACAGGGGTTTGAATCGGATCCACGTAAATCCGCTCCGGCGAGATCTGGAATTCCTCCATAGCCTTGAACACGATCTCCGAGCAAAGGGCGCCGCGCTCATTTTCGTCACGCGGCATGCCTTCGGGCCCCCACAGCAAGGCCACGAAGTCGGCATCGTACTGCTTGGCGAGCGGTAAAAGGGCATCCATGCGCTCAGGACGGACCATGATCGAATTGATCAGAGCGCGGCACTTGGTATGCTTCTTCAGACCGGCTTCGATGGCTTTGATGTTGGAGGTATCGAGAGCCAGCGGTTTATCGACCACTTCATGGATGACGGGCACGAGCCAGGTCATGAGCTCTTCCCCCATCTTGCCCGCAGGGCCGATATTCAGATCGATCCAGTCCATGCCGGCTTCGGCCTGCTGGATGGCGAGTTCCTGCAAAGGCTTGGCGTCTCTTTCCTTGAGTGCCTTGCCATACTTGACGCTCATGATATTCAGGTTTTCACCGATACACTTCATTCGAACTCCTCCTTAACCCCAGTTTTCCACGATATGGCGCGTCGTTCTTCCCGAGGACGACCCACGGTGGAGCAAGCTCGGCATTTCCTGACTCGGGATCAAACCAACGGCGCAGGCGAAGCCGGCGCAGCAGCCTTGACGCTGCGCCGGTCAGACTTGAAATGGGCGGGTGTACGTTTCCAGGATTCCGAGCTTACACCGGTTTCCAGGACTTGAGGAACTTCGGAATCTGGCTGGCTTCCCTCGGACCGACCACGATGTTCCAGCCGCTCAGTTCTTCTTCCAGCTCACCGCTGATTCCCGCCGCATAGCCGGGGATCACCAGGCTCTTATGCTTCACCTTGTCCTTGATGCCGCACTTGTTGATGAACGTCCCCACGCTCTCACCGGAGAACTTGCCCGCAGCCCAGGCCGTCATGACGGAAAGGCCCTCGGTGTCCTGAATGCACAGCCACGCCGGCACCCGGCTCGACTCGATTTCACCCGATACGATGAAGTAGGTGAGCGAGAAATTGCAGGTGACCAGGACGGGCGAATTCTCGTCGGGGTTGTTCAGGGGGTAGATTCCCTGCTCGGCCGTCATGGGCCGCTGCGGATCGGTGTAAATGTTGAGCCGCTCAAGGAAAAGCGGGAACAGGCTGTCGGCCTGGAAATCGCTCAGAACAATGACTCCGCCGTACTTGGCCACGAAAGTCGCCGCCACCAGGCTTTCCTCCATGAGGTTGGCCCCCATCTCGTTGGCCATGATCAGGGTCGGGAATCCCAACGGGCGGAAACGGTCCTTGAGGGCCGCGCGACGAATGAGGATCTGCTCTTCGAAGGCCTTCTTCAGATCCCGTGTTCCCGTGTCGATGACCAGATCCTTGAGACCCATTTCCGTCAGCTTTTCCGTGAGAGCGATAACGCTGTCCAGGGAGCCGTCGCCTTTGACCGCCAAAGGACAATCGGCTTCCTTGGCCACCGCGCCCAAAGCATCGGCATTGGCTGCTGTGGCAGCGTACAGCAGAGGCTTCTTGTCCTTGAGCTCGCCGGCGGCTGCCTTCAGGACATCCACATTGTCAGACATGAGGATGAGGGCGGCGCCCGTGCCGTCAGCCACCTTCTTGGCCAGTGCAGTGAACTTGCCCGCATCACCATTGGCGTCCTTGATGGCAAACATCTCGGCACGCAGCTTCAACCCAACACGATCATACTGAGCCGCTTTCATGCGATCCATCTTGCCGGTCACGCTGGCGTCGTCTTCATCCGTCGAAACTACCGCAGCAAGCCCCGGAGGGTTGACGAACGTCTTCTCGTGGCGGAACATCACCGTCTCGCCGCCGATCTTCAGAGCATATTCGCCGGTGCCGATGGTGAGCGGCCGAATGGGAGGAGCCGATTCAGCAGCCAGCTTTTCTTTTGCCTCGTCCGATACATAGGGGCACTTTTCCAGCTCAGCTTTGCCTGCGGCCAGGTTCATAGCAAAGGCCAGACAAGTGGGAACGCCACATTCACCACAGTTGGTCTTGGGAAGCAACTTAAAGATTTGAATACCAGTAAGACCCATCTGTCTCTCTCCTCATCGCATACGAGATATGCTGCAAAAAACCATTGAGGCGCGGGGGATCGCTCCCCCGCGCGCGTCCTATCCGAGAATGCTCTCCATCGTCAGGGCAGGATGACCTACCTTCTCCATGAACGCGTACACTTCATCTTCCGTGACCCCGTCCTCTTCGGTGGCGATCATGTCGATGAAATTCGGGATGCCGATCTCCTCGCTCCTCTTGAGCAGACGCTCGCGGAGCTCTTCCTTCAGGATCTTGGGCATCCACACCAGGCGCGCCAACCCACCGTCGCCGGCAATGTACTTGCGCTGGGTGATGTTGAACTTGCTGTGTCCCACAAAGCCCGGCGTGACGTTGCCACCGCCGATGGTACCCGCAAGCGTCGTGAACTTCATCCCGCTGGGTGTCATGCCGGTATAATCGCGATTGACCGTCATGATGCCGTTGCAGGTGGGCAGAACGGCCGCGATGCACTCGCAGCAGCCGCAGGTCGTCATGGGATCGAACACCAGGCTGTAGAAGTTGTAGCTCGCGATGGACTGGCGCGACGCCTTGTAGACAAAATCGTTGACGCCCTTCCAGTTGCCGAATTTCGCATCCAGGGTCTCCCCCTTCTCGATGGGCTGGTTCGGACCCGTGGGGTTGATCTCAAAAGAAGCCTTGCAGTCCAGCCAGTTGTAGGCGCCGCAAAGACCGGTGCGCTCAGGGCTGATGACGCACACGTGAGTGGGAGCGAACGACTGGCAGAGGGTGCAGGAGTAGTAGGTTTCGGTGGTTTCATCGGTCATGTTCTCGACACGGGCATCACGGGTTTTGTAAGCCTCCTGGGCCACGTGCAGCAATTCCTTGACCTTGTCCTCTTCCGTATAAATCGTCACCTGGCACTTGTCGAAAATCGCACCGAAATCCTGGTGGTACTTGGCGTGAAGAATCTTGCCGATGTGCTCAAGCGTAAAACCCTTTTCGACCGCCGGCTTGCCGATACGGTACCAGGCGATGTCGCGCTGCCCGATATGCATGATGCCCTGTGCATAGTTGACCAGGTGGTGGATCTGCCGCTCCAGGATAGGCTCATAGTCGGCCTGCATTTTGCGCCCAGCCACCTGAACCGTTACCGCCAGGGGCAGTCGGCTGCCGGCTTGAACATCCTTGATGTCCGGCCCGATGACCACGACCTTGCCGTCTTCGACATCGTTCATGTCGGCGATCTGCACCAGCTCAAAGCACGGAGTCTTGCCTCCGCCGCACTCAAGATACACATCATCCTTGCGGACACGCTCACCCTCGAACGCCGGACCATAGGACACGGGCACCGGAATCTCGGTGATGGTGACCTTGAGGCCGCGCACTTCGATGGACTTTGCGGTCATCTGATCATGAGGTACATTGGCGACCACGTGCTCGTAGGTACAGACACCGGTCGGGAGGATTTCAGGAATATCCGTGTCGGCCAGGGTCGGGAAGCCCCAGTTCACGGCGCCGGCGGCGTTGGCCGCCCACTCGGCGTTCACTTCGCCGAGAGCGTTCACGAATGCGAAGACACGGTCCTTGTTGTACTTGAGAATGGATCTGTAGTCGCCGGGCTGGACGCCGCCGAACGCCATGGCGGCGCGGTTGGCGAACCCCAGAGCGAAAACGGCAGCCGAGATATCCGGGCCGAACGGAACAATGCGCGTACCCCAGCCGATCTGGACACCGGCTTCCACCAACTGCTGAGCCACCGTGGTACCGGCCTGGTTCGCGGCGAGAAAAATATAGAGATTCTTCTTCTGATAATCCTCGACAATCATCTTGGCGATCTCGGGGCTTGGAGCTGCGCCGACAATGGCCGCGAAACCGGGGGCGGAACCGTCCACGAACTCCACACCACGCTTTCTCATGATGATGTCGTCTGCGGCACCCAGCCACATCTTGCCGTTTTCCAGGTCGCAGTCTTCACCCGGCAGGTAGAAATCGGGGTCTTCAACGTAGCGGATGGCTTCCACGATTTCTTCGGCCAGGATGGCAGCCATACCGGCATCGAGGAGATGTCCCAGGTACGGAACGTGTATGTTGCCCTTGGTCCTGATGTGCGGAGGAAGAAGCGCGCGGCAGCGGGCCAGAACCGGCTCGGCGTCGGCCACTTTCTCGACCTTCATGCCCAGGATGGAATAGATCACCGGCAGGTAATACGCCGTGTTGGGGAAGGCCAGCGGCTGGTTGGCGCCGTACTTGTCCATGGCCCTCTTGAAGGCGCCCTCAGCCTTGGAAATGATGTTGTAAGCACCTTGAATGGCAGCAAATGCTACTAATCGTGACATACCGTTACTCCTTCTACAGAAGCAGTGATTGTTTTGGCCACAATTTCAACCAAAGCGGCTTCAAGCCGAAGTTGTGATTTCTCCGAAGAGGGGAGCATCACACCACCATGCATCCTCTTCCTGAATGCTAGGCCCGGCGGTCTTCCATGCTGAAGAGCTTGCGCTCACGCTCGCCCATGAT
>CAZLCS010000087.1:0-12000 GCA_964557955.1 uncultured Syntrophobacteraceae bacterium | reverse complement strand
CCCCCCGGAGTTTCGTCAGCTGGGGGCGGCCTGCAACGACTGTCACGACAACAAGACCATGAACGTCCAGGTCAACCGATGGACGCTCCAGCAGGCCCTGGCAGACATCGGAAAGGACTACAAACAGGTCAGTCGCCAGGAAGCCCGGAGTCTTGCCTGCGCTCAATGCCACGTGACTTACATCATTCCCAAGGACAAGGACATGAAGTCCACGTCCGTCTTCTTTCCCTGGCAGGGCAGCACTCCCGGGAACATTTCCATCGAAAACATCGTGAAGGTGCTCAAAAGCGATCCCTCCTACGGGGAGTGGAAGCAGAACGTGACCGGGTTCAAGGTTGGCTTCATCCGGCATCCCGAATATGAATTCTTCACCATGAACAGTGTGCATCACCAGGCGGGAGTGGCCTGCGCCGACTGCCACATGCCCTACACCAGGGTCGGAGCTTACAAAATCTCCGACCATGATGTGACCAGCCCTTTGAAGAAGGATATGAAGGCCTGCCAGCAGTGTCACACGGAGTCGCAGGAGTGGCTCACCAAGCAGGTCATTGCCATCCAGGATCGCACGGTGTCCATGATGAACCGGGCGGGGTATGGCGCGGCGGTGACGGCCAAGCTTTTTGAGATGGCTCACAAGGCCCAGGCGGATGGAAAGAAGCTCGATGAAGCCACTTACAACCGCGCCAAGGATCTTTACCTGGAGGCCCTTTACCGGGTGATCTTCATCGGTGCGGAGAATTCCGTCGGTTTCCACAACCCAAGCGAAGCCGGCAGAATTTGCGGAGATGCGATAGCCATGTCCGCAAAGGCTGAATCGCTGCTGCGGCAGTCTCTGGCCAAAGTGGATGTGGACGTCCCCGCAGATATTAATCTTGAACTGGCGAAGTACCTGAACGATCGGGGAGTCAAGAAGCTCAGATTTCGCCCGGAGCTTGAATTTGCCGATCCATTCAACAATCAGCACTGGATCACGCCGGCAGCGAGCATGGGGCATTGACCGGTAGAGCCACGGCACGTTGGGTCTGCAGGGCTCTCCCCGGCGGTCAATCCACAAGCTCCAGGGATCTTGGCTCTGTCTCTGTTCCGGCAGATGTTCGTGGAGATTTGAGCAATGAAATGGTGAACACGACTTGGTTCTGGCTTTGCTCGAAGGAGAGCAGACCGCCCATCTTCTTCAGAAGTCGATAGGAAAGCGGCAGCCCAATGCTTTCGCCGCCTTCATTGAGGGGCAGGAATAGCTCTTCGGGTTTCTTCAGCCTCGTGCCGCCGAGCTCATTCTTGAAGTCTATGTGCAGATTCTGGTCCGTTTCGAAAGTTCTGATGAGCAGTTCTCCTCGGGGCGGCATGGCGGCGATGGCATTGCGGATCAGGTTGATGCAGACTTCCCTGAGAATGTCGGGATCCACAGTGGCCATCGACAGCTCCCTGCTCAGGTCCATGCTGCAGCTCAGCATTTTCTGATGGATTTCGGGAGAGAGAAGATCAACGCAATCGGTGACGATTGCGTTGATCGAGCACTCGCCCGCATGGATCTCGACAGGTGCGAGGTAGTCACGTATCCGCCCCAGTATTCTCTCGAGCCGCTCGGACTCCCGCAGGATGATGCCGGCCTCCACGGCGTCAGGCAGCTTCTTCTTGAGACGTCTCGCAAAGCCTCCGATGGAGACCAGAGGATTCCGGATTTCATGGGCCACTTCGGCGGCGATGGCGCCCAGCGTGTTCAGCTTCTCACGCTGAACCAAGGTCTTTTCAAGAAGGACACGATCGGTGATGTCCACTATGATCCCTTCCAGGCACTCATCTTCGTCTTCATCGACCCTGTTTGAATAGGAAATGCACTTCATCAGGGCATAGACCAGGCGGTCTTCTCTGTGAAGGAGCCGGCATTCGGCTGTGAGAGACACACGGTCCGAATCCAGGGCCTTGCGCAACAGATCCCTAACCCGTTGTCGATCATCAGCATGGATGCGCTCCACCAGCCAATCCACGCTGTATTCGACTTCCTGAGATGGATAGCCGAGCAACGAGTGACAGGCCTGGTTCATGAAATCCAGCCGCGAATCACGATGCAGTCTGAAAATGAGCAAGGGTAGATTCTGGACCAGTCTGAAATACCGCTCTTCGGCGATCCTGATGCGTCTGCGCAGGGCATTGCGTTCGCGAAGTTTCTGAACGCAGAAGACGATCTCTCCCGCGCCGAAAGGCTTTCTGAGGTAGTCCGTAACACCCAGTCTGATGGCCTGGATGGCGTTATCAATGGATGCGAAGCCAGTCATCATGACGACTTCGCAGAGGGGACACTGATCCTTGATCTTGGATGCCAGGTCGATTCCGGTCATTTCGGGCAGGTTGATGTCGATGAAGGCGAGATCGAAGCTCTGGCGCCGGGCCGCTTTGAGGGCTTCTTGGGGATGGTTGCACAGAAAAGGGCGGCAGCCTTCCGCAGCGAGGACCTCCCCCACAAGCTTGCAGATCAGAAGCTCGTCATCCACGACCAGCACGTCTTCGTTGTTTATCCTGTGCCGTTCCATCAACACTGACCTCCGTATCGGCGTGCTGCCCGCCGGGGAGAGACATTCTGACCTTCGCCCCGAGGCGTACCCAGAGATTCATCGAGCATCCCGGAATAATGATCGTGCACACTGTTTCTCCCGCTGTCCTTCGAAGCTGCAATGGGTAGCAAGAGGAGCAGATTTGGTCTGTAAGGCCCGATCGAAGGACTCGATGCGAACGAAGATTGCCAGGATTCCTAACCATCCTTTCAGGCAATATAATGCTTCATTCCTGGAAAGTCAGAGGGCGAACGACAAAGGACAATTCACCTCCCGATCTGTCCTGCTTCTCGATATACGGTCATGAGAGATGGTCTTCTGCTCGCACAATACCCTTGCGATTCCCTGAGGAGAGGATATGTTCAAGGGGGTTCTGAGGAACGGAGAGCATTCGATGGATCATTTGCCGTGGAAAGGAGAATCAATGGCCAAGCGAGTTGTCCTCGACGAGGAGTGCTGTGTGGGCTGCGAGACCTGTGTGGAGCTCTGCCCGGAGGTGTTTGAGATGGATGAATCGGGAGAGAAGGCTCGAGTGATCAAGGAGGAAGGGGGCGACCCTGATTGCATTGAAGAGGCCATTGAGACCTGCCCTGACAGCTGTATTTCCTGGTCGGCCTGAGTGCCCTTCAATTTGAATCAATTTGCCTGAAGCGAGGTTCGAGTGTCCGGTCCGGCCTCGCTTCTCTATTTCCAGTGGATGCCTACGCCCGAGAGGAAATCGATCAGTCTTTCTCGCAACAGGACGATCTCACCGATGAGCGCGCTGTAACAGAAAAACTGTTTGTCGATCTCACTGCTCTCGAAGGTTTTCGGCAATAGTTTCCGGACTTCCAGGAACATCTGGTAGACCGAGCTCACGGAGTCGCCCATTGTCTCAAGCTTGGGTTGAAGGGGGTCGGGGAGAACGAGACAATTCATCATGAGGTTGAAGACGTCGTTTTCCAGAAAGAGCATGTCTTCACCGGCTCCAAGGAGGCCGCATCCGAATTCGTGGTAAGGCTGAAGAAAGATGTCCATGAGAGTGTTGAAATGGCTGTCGTTGACAAGTCGCCTGGCCTCGTTGATCTGAAAGTATTTGGAGTATCTGAACTTGCGCAGAATGTGATCCACCCGGATGTGAAACTTCGGATGGACGAATCTCAAGATGAAGTTCTTCGATTCATAGAAACTGGCCACTGCATCCAGAAACATGAGCCGCAGGTTGTAGATGGTGCTGATGAACGCAAAGACTATCTCCGGACGTGAGCCGCTTCCCCTTCGCTCGCCCTGCACCAGGTAACGAACCAGCTCACTGCTCAACCCCAGAAGAGTCGCTGCGATACCGGGGTCTTTGTCAATGGCTCCGCAAAAGGAGCACCCGCAGCGCAACAACCCGCCCGACTGTTTGAACCAATGCATGTTGACCGGGAGTCTTACCTGGTTGAACTGCACGAACAGCGGTCTGTCCAGATAGTCCAGGAAGTTGTCGCATTTCAGCTCGATTTGGAGACCCTCCTCGGAGAAATCAATCACATGGATCCAGCTGATCTTGTGGAGCATACTTTCCGGTCCGGTGGTTCCCGCAGCTTCGGACGATGATCCTTGGGCCGTTTGGCGATCTGAGCCTCCACCGAGACTCGAGCCCAGCGGGCTGAGGCAAAGAAGTTCTCCGGCAGGCTGGTCGATATTGGATCGACTTGCCAGGGCGCTCACCGTGGGAAATCGTGGCGATTTGCGTTTCTGACTGGCGCTGCGTTTTCCGGCGATGGATTCGACAACCTGCCTGAAGCTTTCGCCATCAGAGAGGAATCTGCGTGGTTGGTTTTCTGGAAAGGTATTCTGCATTCAAATCTGCCGATCAGATCAATGGGTTGTACGATCAGGGGGCCGCATGCAACAAAGAAGATGAGCTGTTCGTTCTTCCTCTCTCCTCCGAGTCCTTGGAGTTTCTCGCAGCTGCTCAAGCGCCTTGAAGCGCCTTGAAGCCAGTCAACTGTTCATGAGCTGATTCAACATTCCAGGGTCGTGGCTCGACCGATCCTTTTGTTTCACATAGATCGGCGCAAGGATTCAAGAACAATAGAGAAATGGAGTCCTGCTGCAACACTGTTTGT
Organism: uncultured Syntrophobacteraceae bacterium; assembly: GCA_964557955.1. Taxonomy (GTDB): domain Bacteria; phylum Desulfobacterota; class Syntrophobacteria; order Syntrophobacterales; family Syntrophobacteraceae; genus JALOOX01. Next base: position 7,355 of record CAZLCS010000087.1, on the reverse strand, counting down.
GGAAGACGCCCAGGTTGCATACCTGAACCCTCTCTGGCAGGATAAGACCGCTGCTCATTCCAGGCATCCCCATTCCTGCGTGGACGAGAATCACCGGATGCCGGACAACTGCCGGCCCACCAGCTCAGCCGACCGTGTTGAAAGGACGTAATGGGTAAGACATCGCTTGGACCTTCTCCCTTCGATCTCCCGAACATTCGCGGGTTCATGGCTTTCCGACTGTTTTTCAATGCCCGATTCTATTATCCTGTTTTCACAGTTTTGTTTCTTGACTTCGGTCTGAGCCTTTCACAGTTCGCCCTGCTCAATACCGCCTGGGCGCTGGCCATCGTGGGCCTGGAAGTCCCTTCCGGGGCACTCGCCGATCTGATCGGGCGGAGGAAACTGCTCATCGCCAGCGCCTGGCTCATGATCCTGGAGATGGGACTGCTGGTTCTGGCCCCGCGCGATCAACCGGATCTGCTTTTCGCCGTGTTCCTGGCCAACCGTCTTCTCAGTGGGGCGGCGGAAGCCGCAGCAAGCGGAGCTGACGAGGCGCTTGCCTATGATTCGCTCAAGGATCAAGGGCTGACCGACCACTGGGGCAGGGTGCTCGAGGTGCAGATGCGGGTCCAGTCCTTGGGGTACATTGTTGTGATGATCCTGGGGGCGGCAGTCTACGATCCTGTCCTTGTGGGGCGGCTCCTGCGCTGGTCCGGGTGGGGTATGAAGGTTACGCAAGCGGATACTCTCAAACTGCCCGTGGTTCTGACCCTCATCATGGGGTTGGCAACCCTTGCGGTGGCCTTGAAGCTGGAGGAAGCTCATTCAGCCAGGCTCCAGCCATGCAGCGTCCCGGAAGGGTGCAGGCGAGCGGTTGTCGGAGCATTCAGGGTGACGTTCTCGGCAGGGAAATGGATCCTGGGGACTCCTTTTGCACTGTTGACGATTCTGACCGGCCTTCTTTTCGATCATGTGATCCGCATGGTGATTACGCTCAACAGCCAGTACTATCGGATCATAGGCATTCCCGAGGCCGCATTCGGAATCATTGGCTCCGGGATCGCAATCCTTGGAGTTTTCATTCCACGTTTGGCGCGAAAGATGGTTCAGAGGCGATCGCCTCTGTTCAACGCCTTGACCATGTTTGTCATCACCTCAGTCGGGCTTGCAGGGATTGCGCTGGTTATCCCCTGGTTCGGCCTGCTGCCGGTGGTCCTCCTCTTCTGTGTGATGTTCATGATGAATCTCTTCATCAGTCAATACCTGAACCAGATCACCGAATCGCACCAGCGGGCCACCGTCCTGAGCTTCAAAGGCCTCAGCAACAACCTGGCTTACGCAGCCATCGGGCTGCTCTACTCCCTGCTCATCGCCGTGCTCAAGGGCCGGGTCGGGGCTGTGTCGACTGATGCAGCCACTGGCCTGGAGGATCTGGCCTTCGTTTCATCCCTCCTGTGGTTTCCGGTCTACTTCTGTCTGGGTTTTGGGGTCCTCGCGTTGTTTGCTCGAAAACGTCTCAAGGACTCATAGCCACGGCCTCAGGGGGAGGACGACGCGCCGGTTTCGACGGGAAGCTCGGGACGGGCCGCCCATTCGGTCCACCCTGCATCGTAGTAAAGTACCTTCGAGTATCCCAGCAGGTGCTTCAGGACAAAAAAGGTCTGGCTGGCCTGATGTCCCGTACGGCAGTGAACGATCACGGCAGCCTCCCGCGACGGAATGATCCCGGCGTAGGCTGCAGCCAGCTCCTCGATGGGCTTGAAGAGAACGATGCCGTCCTTCCTGGAGACGTCCTCCGTGAAGGGTCGGTTGACCGCCCCCGGGATGCGGCCCGCCCGCGCCTCCTCGGATTTGGCTCCCGCAAAATAGTCCTCGGGTCTCACGTCGAGAATGACTGCATCCTTCGTCCGGCTTGCCTGCAGCACCCGCAGATGATCCACGGTGAACGCATCCGGCCTGCCGGGAGTGGGGTAAGACGACTCGCTGATCACGGGAAGGGCCGCGTCCGTGGGACGGTTCTCGACGATCCACTTGCCGAATCCACCGTTCAGGACGGCATAACGACTATGATTCAGCCGTTCACAGGCCATGCACACCAGAGTGGCGTCCTGCATCTTGTCCCCTGAGACCACCACGACCAGGTCACCCGGCCTGATTCCCATCTGGGAAAAGTGCATGGCGAGCACCGGAGCGGGCAGCAGCATGGATGGAACACCCCGGACGACGCCTCTCAGGCTGTCCACCGAGAGATAAACCGATCCCGGAATGTGGCTGGTGTTGTATTCGGGCTGGCTTCGCACGTCCAGGATGCGGAGGTCTTTCCTTCCCAGCTGAGAAGCCAGCCATTCGGTCTCCACCACACCCGGGAGCTTCGAGCTGGAATCGGCATCGGGAAGCGGGGCGGCCATCGCAGCGGTAGTGCCGGCAGTCCCGCCCTCCCCGTAGAAGAACCGGCGCCATTGGGAGATCCTGCTCGCCATTGCCTCCGATACGGGCTCGCTCCGCAGCGAGGCGGGCTTGAGGCATGTCTCGATGAACCCCTCCAGGCCGTCCGTCAGAACGTAGACGTTGCGGAATCCCATGCGGGCCAGGGAATCCCTGGCCTGTGCGGGGTGGGTCATGCCGTTGGAGTAGAGGACGATGATCCCGACGTCCCTGTAAGGGCCGAGTACCGGGGGCAATTCGGACATGGGCACGTTCAACGCCCCCGGCAGGTGAAACCGGGCATATTCGGCAGGTGTCCGCAGGTCGACCAGGGTGAGCCCCGTCTCTCCCGCCATGAGGCGATCCGCGAGATCCACCGGGTCCATGTGGTCCGCCGCTGTCTCCACGGACAGCAGCAGAGCCTTTTCGGGATCGACCTTCCCCAGTGCCGAAGCCGTTGACGTCGGGGAAACGGTCGGGAGGATCAGAAGTCCCCCGGCGGCGATGATCAGGACGGCACTGAACGATTTCAGAAATGGGCTTCCGAGATAAGCCCCACCCTGACTTACCTTGCGCTCGATCCACTCGGCGCCCCAAAAGCAGCCCACGGCGATGCAGGTGAAGAGGAAGGCAAACGCGGAGCTCGACATCCCCAGGGCATCGAAGGCGAACCGGACTCCGCTCTCTCCCCATTGATAGAGCGGTTTGAAAACAGAAAAGAGCTCGTTGAAGAGCGCACTCCCCACCACGGCTCCCAGCAGGAACAGCAGCGCATCCACCTTTCCTGAGGCCAGGCCGACGGCGGCCGTGCCCGGGCACCACCCGCTCATGACGAAACCCACGCCGAAGATCAGACCCCCGACGATCTGCGCCCCGTAGACGGATGGCATGAAATAAAGCTGCTCCGGGGAGATCCATCCCATGCCCAGGAAGTACAGAAGGCCGATCATGGCGGTGATGAGGGCGCTGAACATGACCTTGAGAACCGTCATGTCCCGAAAGTAGAAAATCCCCGCAAGGCGCCTGGAGCTTCCGAACCCTGCCTGCTCGAGGCAGACGCCGAAGAAAAACCCCACGACGAGAGCTGCAAGGTGAGCCTGCGCCGAATCCAGGGCTCCCAGGCCGAAATAGGTCTCAATCATACCACTGCCTCCTGACGAAATAGGCGAAGGCATAGCCTCCGGCAAAGGCGAAGATGAGAAAGAGAAGACTTCCGCTGAGGAGGAGGGCCCCGCCGGTCAGGGCCTGCCCCGAGGTGCAGCCCTGGGCCAGGCGGCTCGCAAGGCCCGCAAGTATGCCGCCGCCTGCTGCGTAGATCGCCCGTAGGCGTGTCGCTGCGGATTCGCCCTTCTCCATCCCAATGCGTAGACGTCCCGTGTAAATGGCGGAAACGAGGCCGCCCAGAAAGACGCCGGCCAGCATGAACACCAGGTAGTAGCTCAGCGGCGCCTCACCCCATGCGCCGAAATACTCGCTGCCCAAGGTGTGCTGGGGGGCGACGGCCCCCTCGGCGTAGGCGGCGACCCGGGCCAGTCCTCCTGAGGCGCCCAGGCCGGCTCCCAACACGAGGAACGAGGCCAGAAGGGTGATGCCCAGCAGAAATCCTGCCACGTAAGGGTTGAGAGTGTTCTTGGCTTCCTGTTTCATTTCGGTCTCCATGGTCAACATCCTGCGCTCTTGGACCTGGCGGGCCTGGGCGTTGCGGGAGGCGTCGCATCCCTCGGCGCCGGAGGGGGGGAGACCCTCGGCTCCGGCCTCATGGGCGAGCCGAGCGATGGGCCGGCAGCGGGTGGGCCGGGCAGCATCACTTCCTTCACGACGCTCCTGAGCTCGGATTCGGCCCAGTACGCTTCGACCCCCCCGTGGAGGACCTTCATGGGACGCTGGGTCTTTTGGGAGAGAATTCCGGCCACGGCCATGGCGAGGGAACCGTCACGGTCGGCGATGATGAGAGGCACCGAGCCGGCAAGAAACGCGGCGCTGTTCATGAGGTCCGCGATGTCCACATTCCGGGAGCCGGGGATGCTATAGTCGGCGAACTGGGCCGGCGGACGCATGTCCACCAGCTCGAAGGTGCCCGGCAGATCCAGCAGGAGCCGCTTCAAATCGGCGGGAGCCATCCGTTCGGGAAGGTTCAGGGCGCGGATCACGGCTTCAGGGGAAGCGGTCGAGGCCGGGGCGGCCGTGCTGTCGGGACCCAGCACGGGCAGACCGGCCCGAATCCAGGCCTCGCTCCCGCCGGCGAGACTGCTCACCAGCTTGAAGCCCTGTCGCTCCAGTATGCCAGCGGCCATGCTCGACCGGTAGGCGGAGTTGCAGACCGTCACCACGGGCTGGTTCGGGTCCAGCTTGTAGGCGAGCTCGCTCAGATGGTTCAAGGGGAGGTTGACCACCGTGCCGATGCGCAGGGCCATCCACTCGTTGGGAAGGCGCACATCCACGATGATCGGGGATTCTCCCTTCTGCATCAGCTCGTGGAGCTCCACGGGCTGAATCGTGCTGTGGCCGGCAACGGACAGGCCCGCCTGCATCCATCCGTCGAGAGTGATGGAGCGTGCCCGGTACCCGACCCGGTGGAGACGATGAATGGCTTCCTGCGTCTCGGACGGGCTGCCGCAAACCACCAGCCTGGCCTCCCAGGGCACCATGATCCCCACCCAGGTTTCCAGCCGTCCGCGGGTGCCGATGTTGACGGAGTTGGGGATGTGTCCCGCAGCGTATTCCTCGGCCTCCCGAAGATCGACCACGTAGTACTGAGAGATGTCCATGAGAGCCCGGTCCGGCTTCATCGCGGCAGGCGGCGGCCCATCCCGCTTCACCAGCTCAGGGCCCTGCTTGTTCATGGCGGCGTTGTGCTTGAAATACTGGGGCGCCTCGGGGAGTCCGTCCAGGACCGCCGCAATGAAGTCGGCTCGATGGGTGTGGCGAAAATAAGGATTCGACCGCTTTTCCTCGCCGATGGTGGACGTGGGCTGGTCGCTCAAATGAGCCCCGCACAGCGACCCGGCTCCGTGGGCCGGGAAGATCTTCACGGAATCCGGGAGCCTGGAGAGCTTGTTGGTCCAGGTGTCGTAGGCCATAGAGGCCAGGGCTGCAGCCGAGATGGTGCCGCCCATGAGGTCCGGCCGCCCCACGCTCCCCACGAAGAGGGTGTCGCCGGTGAACATCATCTCAGGCACATCCTGGCTTTTGGGCCCGTACACGGTCCCGCAGGTGCCGTCCGGCGTGTGGCCAGGCGTCTCGAGGATTCGCAGGGTGGCCTCTCCAACCCGGATGGTCGATCCCTCGATGAGCGGCGTGTGCGAATACTGGGCCCCGGCGGTGGCGTTGATGTAGATGGGGCAGCCCACTGCCTTCGCCATTTCAATGTGCCCTGCCACGAAGTCGGCATGGGAATGGGTGAGGTAGACCCCCTTGATCTTCGCGCCCAGCTTCTTCGCCTGGTCGAGATAGAATGCGATGTCACGGCCCGGGTCGACGACCAGCGCCTCGCTCCCGCTCACCAAAAGATACGAATAGTGAGAAAGCACGGGCAGGTTTACCTGGATCACCTTGAAGCCCGGAAATTCGTAGGTGTCCACCACCTGGTACTGAGCCGCCTCATGCCCGTGGGTGGCCGATTCCGAGTCCTTGATGGCGGCGGCCAGGGATGAAGAGGTCAGAATGAAGCAAAGCAGCAAACCGACAACGACGGCCGGAAGGGTCAAAAACCTCCGTACACAATTCATGAAGAGCCTCCAGTGAACGATCTGATCCGAGGAAGGTATCCGGCCCGGGCGGTGAAACGCCATCTCCGGCAAAACAATCAAAAGTTAAGCGGGAAAATGCCGTCTTTCAAGGACTTATTCAGGTCATTCGCACCTCCCCGTTGTCAGGAGACCATATACCCGCCGTTCTAAATGGAAGAGTCGGGTTGCGCACTGGCCAAGCGGGCTATGGAAATCCAGCATACGATGATTAACAGATAATCAACTTGGGCTTCAGAGGGATCGCACATTGAGCAGCAAGTGCCTTTGGAAAATGGTCTCGTTAAGCCATCAAGCCAGGGCAGGTTTTGAAGAAATCAGCATGCATTGGAAATGGTTATGCTTCTTCAAAAGGTCCTGCGATCAAAGGAGATCGGTGGATGAGACAATGGAGTGGAAAGACCCTGATCGTTACCGGGGCGTCCATGGGAATCGGCCGGGCGCTGGCGTTGGTGCTTGCAGAAAATGGAGTCAACCTGGTCTTGAATGCACGGCACGACGGACCCCTCAAAGGGGTTGCTGAAGCCTGTTCAGTTCATGGGGTCCGTGTTCATTCCCTCGCAGGAAGTGCAGCCGACGGGGCAACGGCCCTGAGGCTGTTCGAAGAAGCCGTGCGACTGGGAGAATTCTATGGGTTCATTCATGTGGCCGGGGTTCTGCACCCCGGGCCGAACATCTGGGAGCTTTCCGAGGAGCAGTTCCAGGATGTATTCGAGGCCAGCGTGACGGCGGCTTTCCAGCTCATTCGGACGGCTGTGCCCAAGCTCAGGGACCAGGGGGAGGGGATCGCCGTCTTCTTCGGCTCCGGGGCTTCGGAGCGGAGTGTCCCGGGGATCGGGGCCTACTGCGCGGCTAAGGCCGCCGAAGAGAGGCTGGCGCGCCAGGTTGCCGAAGAGGCTCCCGACATCACAACCTTCATTTATCGGCCGGGCGTCGTCGAGACCCGCATGCAGCAGGCAGCGCGCGAGGCATCGGGAGGCGCGGCGGCGGAGCTGCGCGCCGTCTTTCGCGGGTTCAGGGATCGCGGCGAGCTGATCACTCCCGAAGAGTCGGCTCGGGCGCTCGTCAGAATTCTTTCGAACGATCCCAGCCGGTTCCAGGGAGGGATCGCCATGGCGAAGGATGGTATGGACTGATGCACATCGGTTCCTTAGTACTCACGGTCCTAAATACGATGACGTATTCTGAACGGTTCAAGCTGCT
>CAZLCS010000086.1:0-12210 GCA_964557955.1 uncultured Syntrophobacteraceae bacterium | reverse complement strand
GCACAAGCTTCCCAAGCTTGGGGTCGCGGGTTCGAATCCCGTCGCCCGCTCCAGTTGTTTAGGTGCTCCTTCGTTTCTCGAAGGTTTCCCTTTTTGAGGTGGCGGCAAGCCGTGGCGAATCAGCCGCAGCAAGCACACTTCGATTAGTGGATGACAAGACCTCTAGATTCTGTGATCAGCCTCCAGGTTCTGCTAGAACGAGAACCCTAAGTGTAGCAAGATTTAGATTACGGTCGCGTCTGCTAAGAGAAGTGGGTCGGTCACCCACTTTTTTTTTTGCTTCGGACCGGGAGCAACGGATGGTGGCGCAGATGGAGCCCAAACAGGGTGAGATGACGGCAAAACTGATCGAGATGATCGAGCCTGTTTTGCGAGCGGAGGGAAAGGAATTGGTGGAGCTCGAGTTTCGCCGGGAATCCCAGGGGTGGGTTCTGCGCCTTTTCATAGACCAGGAGGACGGCATCACCGTGGAGGATTGTGCTCAGGTCAGCCATGTGGTGGGCGATCTGCTCGACGTGGCGGACGTGATTCGAACTCCGTATCACCTGGAAGTGTCTTCGCCCGGCCTGGATCGACCGTTGCGCAAGCCCGAGCACTTCGAGAGTGTGATGGGAAAGGTCGTTGAGATCCGAACTCTCGAGCCGTTGGGCAGCCGGCGCCGGTTCAAGGGTGTGTTGGAACGAGTCGATCATGATGAGATCACCGTTCGATGCGACGGCCGGGATTATATTATTCCGCTGCCCCTCGTTGAGCGTGCTCGTCTGTGTTATTTTGATTCTAACGATTTATGAAGGAATCCCCACGTCGCAGTGCCTCACCGGGCACCTTCAAGGTTTTCCTTGGAACAAACCGCAGGGAGATAGAGGAATCATGACCACCGAACTCAAGCGCTTGATCGATCAAGTGAGCCGAGAAAAGGGGATCGACCGCCAGACGCTGATCCACACACTTGAAGAGGCTATCAAGTCCGCCATCAAAAAGAAGTATGGCAGCAAACTGGACCTGGACGTCACCTTCAACGAGGAATTCGGCGAGATTGAGGCTTTTCAGTTCAAGGAGGTGGTGGGCACGGTAGCCGATCCCGACAAGGAAGTGTCGCTGGAGGAGGCTCTCATGCTGGATTCCGAGATCACGCTGGGCGACGAGCTGGGCATCCGGATGGACACCGAGACTCTCGGACGCATTGCAGCTCAGTCGGCCAAGCAGGTTATCATCCAGAAGATGAAAGATGCTGAGCGCGAAGTGGTTTACGAGGAGTTCAAGGGGCGCAAGGGAGAGATCATCCACGGCATCGTGCAGCGCATCGACAAATCCGGGATGATCATCAACATCGGCCAGGCCGAAGCGGTCCTGCCCCCCAAAGAACAAATCCCCAAGGAGATCTATCGCCAGGGTGACCGCATCCGGGCTTACGTCCTGGACGTGAAGAAGATCAGCAAAGGCCCCCAGATTGTGCTCAGCCGGACTCACCCTCATTTCCTGATCCAGCTCTTCCACGGAGAGGTGCCCGAAGTGGCGGAGGGGATCGTGAGCATCATCGGCGCCGCCCGCGAACCCGGGTCTCGAGCGAAGATCGCTGTGATCTCCAAGGATCCGGACGTGGATCCGGTAGGAGCCTGCGTCGGCATGAAGGGAACCCGGGTTCAGAATGTGGTCCAGGAGCTGCGCGGGGAAAAAATCGACATTGTGCCCTGGAATATGGATCCGGCCAAGTTTGTTGTGAACGCTCTGGCGCCTGCCATCATTTCGAAGGTGATCATTGACCAGGCCAATCGAAACATGGAGGTGATCGTCCCGGACGATCAGCTTTCGCTGGCCATCGGAAAACGTGGTCAGAATGTGAGATTGGCTTCCAAGCTCACCAACTGGCATATCGATGTCAAGAGCGAGAGCCGCCACGAGCGTCAGAAGCAGGAGGGTTATCAGGCACTGCTGGGTGTAAAGGGGCTGACGGTCGAGATGGCTGATCGTCTGTACGAGGCGGGAATCACTTCGCTGCAATTCTTTGTTGGGGCTGCCAGCACGGAGCTGCAGGAGTTGACGCGGCTCCCCGAAGAGGCGGCGGATGAGCTCGTCCGGCAGGCCAGGGAGATGATCGAAACGAGAGGCCTCGAAATGTCGGCCCACGCTCAGGAACCGGCGGATGATGCCGGGGAATCGGGGGACCGGGCTGAGGAGCCCGTGGAGGGATTGGAGCAGGCCGAGAACCTGGTCTCGGAACAGGCTCAGGCAGCGGATCCGTCCGGAGAGGCCGTTGAGGTGGAATAGAGCCGGTGGCTTCGGTCCGTCTTCCGACCAGAACATGTGTGGTCTGCCGATCCAGAAGAGACAAAAGCAGCTTTCTGCGGCTGGCGGTGGACCCGGCTACGGCGGAAATTGTCCTGGATGAGAGGCAACGGCTGCCAGGACGGGGCGCTTATGTGTGCAAGGAGTGCCTGCCCAGGCTCAGCTTCTCGAATCGAGTTCGAAGAGCATTCCGAAACAGAGCGGGGGGGTTGTCGGACGATTTGGCCGGGCGATGAAGGGAATAGCTCCATAGACACGGCGCCGTGCTGTTATTCTGGAAAAGCATGCTTCCGACGGGGGAGTGGGATGATTGTTCCCAAAGGCATTGAATGTGCGGGCAATACACGGGTGGTTTGCATAAGTTGATCAAGGGGGTAGTTTTCATGGGGCGCATGAGGGTTCATGAATTAGCGAAAGAGTTGAATATGAATAATAAGGAGCTGCTGGATCGAATCATGAGACTGGGGATCCAGGCCAAGAATCACATGAGCACCCTCACGGAGTCTGCAGTTCTGAAGATTCGCCAGCAGTTCAGTGAGAACCGGACGGAGACCGTCGAGCAAACGAGGGTTGCGCGCGGTATCATTCGTCGTCGCAAGAAGGTCAGCGATGAAATGGAGGGAGCAGTGGCTTTGGCGCCGACTGAAGAAGCCATGCCTCTCGAATCTCCTGAAGCTCTTGGGGAGGCAACGATCGAACCCCCCATCGATCTTCGCCGGGAAGCCATCCCCGAAGCGGAACCCCCCGTTGCCCCGGAAGCCCTGCAGATCCAAGAGGAAGCTCCCTCCGCCCCCGAGGTGATCTTGCCCGCAGCAGAACTGGTTTCAGAGGCCATCCCGGTCCCTTTGCCCCCAGAGGATATCATAGAAGAAGAGTTGAAGCAGGCTCCCGAACTGCAGGCCCCTCAGCCACCCGCCGAGCCCATTCCGGTTGTTGAAGAGGAAGCCCCGGAAGAGACTCCTCCTGCCCGCGTTTCCATCGAGGTCGAGACAGCGGCCGAGGTCATCCCAGGGACTGAGGAGCCCGTGCTTCCGGCGTTCCCTGCTGCCCCTCCCGCCGCTGCTGAGCCGCCGGCCGCCGAGTACGCACCGGAAGCGGAAGAAGGAGAGGAAGAAGAGGAAGAGGACAAGACCAAGGCGAAGAAGACCAAGAAGAGACGACGCAAGAAAGCGCGCAAGGAGGAGCCGGCCCGCATTATCAAGCTGCCTGAAATCATTTCGGAGGAAGCCGAGCCTGAAGAAGAGTCCGAGATTGCGCAGCTGGCGTCACGTTTGAATGTAAAGACCGAAGAGGTGGAGGGGCGCGATACGGCTCGCAAGAAGAGGACGCGAACCGAGGATTTAGAGCGCGAGGCCGAGCGAAGGCGTCGCGGGGGAGGTGTTGCGCCTCCGCCTCGCAAGGAAGTTGTGGAGCGCGAGGACCTTTACAGCAAGAAGGAGCTTGCAGCTCAGGCGGACCGCGAGCGGTTTCGCGATCGGGATCGCCGGGGGGCGCCTCAGAAGGAGGCGGCGAAGGTCGAACCCGCTGCCCAGAAGATCACCAAACGCCCCATTCGTATCGATGAAGCCATCACGGTCGCCAATCTCGCCAAGCAGATGGGCGTCAAGGCGGGCGAAGTCATCAAGAAGCTTCTTTTGCTTGGGCTTGCGGCCAACATCAATCAGGCGCTGGACATTGATACGGCAACGCTGCTCGCCTCGGATTTCGGGTTCGAGGTGGAGAGCGTCGGTTTCGAAGAAGAAGAGATTCTGCAGGTTCAGGAAGACCGCCCCGAAGAACTGAAGCCCCGTCCACCTGTGGTCACGGTCATGGGCCACGTGGACCACGGCAAGACATCCCTTCTGGATGCCATCCGTGACACCAATGTGATCAAGGATGAGGCCGGAGGAATCACTCAGCACATCGGAGCCTACTACGTCCATCTTGACAATGGAGACGTTGTTTTTCTCGATACACCCGGCCATGAGGCGTTCACCTCCATGCGCGCCCGGGGGGCCAAGGTCACAGATCTCGTCATCCTGGTGGTGGCCGCAGACGACGGAGTGATGCAACAGACGATCGAGGCCATCAACCATGCCAGGGCGGCCGGTGTTCCCATCATTGTGGCCATCAACAAGATCGACAAGCCCAACGCCAATCCCGACCGGGTGAAACGCGAACTGGCTGAGCAGGGTGTCCAGGCTGAAGATTGGGGTGGTGACATCACCATGGTCGAGATTTCTGCCAAGAAGCGGGTGGGCATCGATGAGTTGCTCGAAATGGTCCTTCTTCAGGCAGAGATCCTGGAGCTCAAAGCCAACCCCAATAAGACCGCCCGCGGTCGAGTCATTGAGGCCAAGCTGGACAAGGGGCGGGGGCCGGTGGCTACCATCCTGATCCAGGAAGGCACCCTCAAGACAGGGGATTCCTATGTCTGTGGCGGGCATTTCGGACGCGTTCGGAATATGTTCAATGATCGCGGGCAGCGTCTTGAGGAAGCGGGTCCGTCCAGGCCTGTTGAAGTATTGGGGCTTTCTGGGGTTCCCAATGCCGGCGACGACTTCGTGGCGCTGACCGACGAGAGGCAGGCCAAACTGGTGGCGGAGCACCGCTTGATGAAGCTCCGCGAGAAAGAGCTGACCAAGACCACCAAGGTCACCCTGGAGAGTCTTTTCGAGCAGATTCAGGAGGGAGAGATCAAGGAGCTCAACCTGATCCTCAAGGCCGACGTTCATGGCTCGTTGGAAGCTATCAGCGACTCCCTGAGGAAGCTCTCCACTTCGGAAGTCAAGGTCAACCTCATTCACACGGCCACCGGCGCGATCTCGGAATCGGATGTGCTCCTGGCTTCTGCTTCCAATGCCATTGTCATCGGCTTCAATCTGAGGGCCGACCAGAAGGTGCAGGAGCTGGCCGAGCAGGAGAAGGTAGACATGCGTTATTACGATGTCATTTACCAGCTTCTGACCGACATCCGGGATGCCATGGAGGGGCTCCTCGAACCCGTCTACCAGGAGAATGTCCTGGGGCGTGCGGAGGTGCGTCAGACGTTCCATGTTCCCAAATTCGGCACCATAGCCGGAAGCTACGTCAACGACGGGCGTGTTGAGCGGAACGCCAAGATAAGGGTGCTCCGGGAACAGGTGGTGGTTTACGACGGCAAGGTGGGGTCGCTGAGACGATTCAAGGAAGACGTCAAGGAAGTGAAGGCGGGATTCGAGTGCGGCATTGGCGTCGAGAATTTCAATGACATCAAAGTCGGCGACATTCTGGAAGCCTACGAGCTCAAAGCCGTCAAGGCCACCCTGGCCGTTGAGCCTGAAAAGCAGACGGACTGAAAGGCGGCGAAGCCCGAATCATGACGGTTGGAATAGCGCGCGTGACCTTTCGCCTGCACGGCAATCAATCGCTCAAGGAGAAGCGGAAGGTCGTCAAGAGTATCGTCGACAAGAGCCGACACCGCTTCAATGTTTCCGTGGCGGAGGTGGCGGATCAGGATCGGCACCAGCGAGCGGTCATCGGTGTGGCCGTCATCGGCAGTGACACTCGGGTGCTCAATGCGGTTCTGGACCATATTCTGGCGTTCATGGAATCCATGGGGGTCGCGGATCTGGTGGAGCGCGAGATCGAGCTGATCCCCCTTGGAGAGTGAGTGGAACGACCATGGAATACAAACGCTCGGATCGGATCGCCGACCAGTTGCACCGGGAAATCGCGGAGCTCGTCTTCCGGCGCGTCAAGGACCCGCGGGTTCAGATGGTAACGATCACCGGAGTGGAGGTGTCCCGGGATCTGCAGCACGCCAATGTCTTCTACTGTGTCACGGGGAAGCCGGGGGAAAAGGAAAGGAAGACGGTGGCCGACGGACTGAGCAAGGCCACGGGATTCATCCGTCAGGAGCTGGGTAAGCGTCTTCACATGAAGCATCTGCCTCAGCTGGCTTTTCGATATGATCAGTCCTTCGACTACGGGGAGAAGATCGAGCGCATACTGAAAGAAATCCACAGAGATGAACAAACGGAACCATAATCACAACGAGATCCCTCGAATCCTGAAGGCCCTGGAGTCGCACAGCCGTTACCTGGTTGCAACGCATGTGAGGCCCGACGGAGACGCTGTCGGTTCGCTCCTCGCCATGACCTATCTCCTGAGACGCCTCGGCAAGGAGGCCGATCCTTATTGCCAGGACCCCATCGCGGGGGCCCACGAATTTCTGCCGGGGAGTGGTTCGATTCGTCATACGGTTGGTGAGCCCGAATCCTATGACGCTGCCATCCTGGTGGATTGCGGCGACTATCATCGGGTGGGTCCTGCTCTGGAAGAGGCCATCGGACGCATCCCCTATCTCATCAACATCGATCACCACCTCAACCATGCACCGTTCGGAGACATTTTCTGGGTTGAACCCGGCGCCAGCAGCACCTGCGAGATGCTGTACGACCTGGCCGTTTCGATCCCGTTGTCTCCAGACACTGAAATGGCCACTCAGCTGTACACGGGAGTGCTGACAGATACGGGCTCCTTCCGATTTTCCAACACATCCGAGCGTGTGCTGGAAGTCGCGAGAAATCTGGTCAACTGTGGTGCAAAGCCATCCTATATAGCCGAACAGGTCTATGATTCCTCATCGCCCCAGCGACTACAGCTTCTGGCCCGAGTCCTCGCCACGGTGCGGTTTCACGCGCATGACCAGCTGGTGACTGCCCACCTGACACAGCAGATGTTCAGCGAAACGGGTACGACTCCCGCCGATACCGAAAGCTTCATCAACCACCTGCGCTCCGTGAAGACCGCGAAGATGGCCATCCTTTTTCGTGAAGAGAGTGATGGGGTCATCAACGTGAGCATGCGCTCCAAGGGGACGGTGGATGTGGCTTCTATGGCGAAGAGTTTCGGGGGCGGAGGGCACTTCCATGCGGCTGCGTTTCGAGTGAGGGGGATGACTCTGCAGGAAGCCCGTGAGCATTTCACCGGCGAGGCATTGGGGTGTCTGGCTTAGGAATCCGATGGTCATGACTCAGTTGAGCTCAGGAACATGGGCAGCAGGAACGGGACGGCACCCGGCTTCTTCCAGGCAGGCTCACGGCATTCTGATCGTGGACAAGCCGGAGGGTCTTTCGTCGTTTCAGACGGTTCAGCGTGTGGCCAGGATGCTCTCCCTGCCCAAGTCAGGCCACTGCGGCACTCTGGATCCTTTCGCCACCGGAGTCCTCCTGGTTGCGGTGAACCAGGGAACCCGCATTGTGGATCAGCTCACGTTACAGGACAAGGAATACGTCTGCACGGCACATTTCGGCGTGGAAACCGATACTCTGGACAGAACCGGGCAGGTTCAGACAAGGTACGAGGGACCCGCCCTGGGGATTGAGGCCTGCGAGAGCGTCATGCGGGTGTTCTTGGGGCGCTATGAACAGGAAGTTCCCCGGTTTTCGGCCGTCCAGGTTGGTGGGCGTCGATTATATGAAATGGCGCGCAAAGGATTGGAAGTCAATCTCCCCAGGCGCCTGGTCACCATAGAGTCCATCAACTTGCTGGACTACCGGTGGCCCCATGCAACGTTCCGCGTAAGTTGCTCGAAGGGGACCTATATCCGGCAGCTCATCGCGGACATCGGGCGGCAGATGGGCTGCGGGGCCCATGTGAAGGCGCTTCGCCGCACGGCATCGGGGCCTTTCACCGAGGATAGGGCGTTGTCGTTCGCCCGGATCGAGACGCTTGGAGGGGATGCCCTGTGGGTGGAGGAGCTTGTGCCTTTGCACAGAGCTCTGGCGCATCTTCCCGCTCTATACCTGGAGGACGAGGTCCTTCTGAAGCGCCTGCGAAATGGGGATTTGGATCGAGGTTGGCAAAGGGATCAGATGCCTTCGCTCTCCGGAGGGCAGGGGCCTGTATGCATTCTCACCCCGGGGATGCAGTTGGCCGCACTATGGTGGCCCCATGCTGCGGAGGGGGCCGAGCGTCGATTGCGAGTGTTTACATTTTAGAGAAAAGGACAAAGGAGGAACATACCGTGGTCATGACACCTGAGCGCAAGAAAACAATCATCGAGGATTATAAAATGCATCCGTCGGATACCGGCTCGCCCGAGGTCCAGATCGCTTTGCTCAGCGAAAGGATTGCGTACCTCACCGACCATTTCAAGTCTCATAAGAAAGACCACCATTCGCGCCGGGGGCTTCTCAAATTGGTTGGTCAGCGTAGGCAGCTGCTCAATTACCTCAAAAGGAAGAACATCGACCGCTACAATACTGTGGTGGAAAGGCTCGGTTTGCGCCGCTAGCCGTTCAGAACCGCGGGTCGCGACTCGGTGGAAGCCCCGACCCCCAAAGAGTCGGTATTCCATGCGCCGGCTCACCGGTCGAGCGGCTTGCACACAGAATGCCGTGATTCGGATGTCGGGAAGCACTTGCTGAATCGCGCTTCGCCATAAGGATGGAACAATCTATGAAGTGTTCAGTTGAAGTAGAGGTGGGGGGTCGCCCGCTGACCATTGAGTGCGGCCACATGGCAACCCAGGCCAGTGGCGCTGTCGTGATGCGCTATGGGGATACCGTGGTGCTAGTTGCGGCAACCAAAGAGGACAGGATACGTGAGGGGATCGATTTTCTGCCCCTCATGGTGGACTATCAGGAAATGAGCTATGCTGTCGGGCGCATTCCCGGCAGTTTCTTTCGCCGCGAAATCGGCCGTCCCAGTGAAAAAGAGACACTGACCTCCCGCCTTATCGACCGTCCCATTCGGCCTCTCTTTCCGAAGAAGTACTCCTACGAAACGCAGGTGACGGCCACGGTGCTTTCGGTCGACCTGGACAACGAGCCCGATGTCATTGCACTGACGGGCGCTTCAGCGGCTTTGCACATCTCCCCCATCCCTTTTTGCGGTCCTGTGGCTGCAGTCCGGGTGGGGCGGGTGGACGGCGCCTTCCTCATCAATCCCAGCATCAAGCAACTGGAAAAGAGCGATCTGAACCTGGTCGTTGCCGGAAGCCGGGAGGCGGTAGTGATGGTGGAGGGAGGGGCCAGCTTCCTTTCGGAGGCGGAGATGGTCGAGGCCATCGATTGTGCCCATCGCGCCATCCTTCCCATCATCGATGCTCAAGATCGGCTCATGCGGATGGTCGATGTTCAGAAGGAGGTCGTTGTTGAGGCACAGCAGGATCCTGAGCTGATCGAGGCAGTGACCCGGGTGGCCTCTGATGAAATGCGCGCCGCCATGACCACGGCAGACAAGATGATGCGGCGCGATCGCAAGAAGGCCCTGAAGGCGAGGGTGCTGGAGGAGCTTGCGGAAGCCTTTCCCGACCGCGGTAAAGAGATCGAGAAGGTGCTCGAGGAAATCGAGAAATCGACCGTCCGGCGTATGATGGTCGAAGAGAAGAAGCGCATCGACGGGCGGCGATTCGACGAGGTCCGCCCCATATCCATCGAGGTCGGTCTGCTGCCTCGGACGCATGGCTCGGCCATGTTCCGCCGCGGTGAAACCCAGGTGCTTGCCGTTGTGACACTCGGCTCCTCGTCCGATGAGCAAAAAATCGAGGCGCTTGCCGGCGAGACCTTCAAGTCCTTCATGCTCCACTACAATTTTCCGCCTTACAGCGTTGGCGAGGTGAAGCCCCTTCGCGGCCCCGGGAGACGGGAGATCGGGCACGGGGCTCTGGCTGAGCGTGCCGTCAAGACGGTACTGCCGGATGATGGCTCCTTCCCTTACACAATCCGGGTTGTATCCGAAGTCCTGGAATCCAACGGTTCCAGCTCCATGGCCACTGTGTGCGGTTCCTCCCTCGCTCTCATGGATGCGGGAGTGCCCCTGAAGGATTCGGTGGCGGGAATCGCCATGGGTCTGGTCAAGGAAGGCGACGAGATCATCATCCTTTCGGATATCCTGGGCGACGAAGACCACCTGGGAGATATGGATTTCAAAGTGACGGGAAATGAGAAGGGAATCACGGCGCTCCAGATGGACATCAAGATAGCCGGGATCACGCGGGAGGTGCTCACCCGGGCACTGGATCAGGCGCGTGCCGGTCGGATCCACATCCTGCAGAAAATGCGCGATATCCTGCCCGCCCCCCGGCCGGAGCTCTCCCCCTATGCGCCGAGGGTGATCAGCATCCAGATCAACCCGGACAAGATTCGCGACGTTATTGGACCGGGAGGCAAGGTCATTCGGTCCATTGTGGCGGAAACCGGAGCCAAGATCGACATCGATGACAGCGGCCGGGTCGTGGTGATGAGCCCGGACAAGGAGGCCTGCGACCGGGCTATCGATCGGATCCGAAAACTGACGGAAGAGCCCGAAGTGGGGCAGCTTTACATGTCCCGGATAGTCCGTGTCACGGACTTCGGGGCTTTTGCAGAGATTTTGCCCAATGTGGAAGGGTTGATTCATATTTCACAGCTTGAGCATCACAGGGTCAAAAAAGTAACCGATGTCGTCAACGAGGGCGACCAGGTCCTGGTCAAGGTGATCGAGATCGACAAGGACGGTCGCATTCGACTCAGCCGCAAAGCTGCGTTGGAAAAACCCAGTGAAACTTAGAAGCTCCTGGCTTTCTTGAAGATATCCGCAGGGCGCGCACAATCCGTCAAAAGGGGGAAGATTGTACGAGAAAACGGTTCTCAGCAACGGGATTCGGGTTGTCACCGAGAAGATCCCTTATGTCCATTCCGTATCCACGGGCATCTGGATCAATGCGGGTTCCCGAGACGAACAGGAGGATGAGCGGGGTATCACCCATTTCATTGAGCATATGCTGTTCAAGGGGACCAGCAAACGCAGCGCATTGGATATCGCCAAGGAGTTGGACGCCGTCGGAGGATTTGCCAACGCCTTCACCTCGAAAGAAAACGTGTGCTTCCATGCCAAGGTCCTGGACCGTCATCTTCCCCTGGTTGTGGATGTCCTGACGGATCTGGTGCTGAACTCGGTTTTCGATGAGCGCGAGATCGAGCGGGAACAGCAGGTCATTCTTCAAGAAATCCGCATGATTGAGGATACCCCTGACGAGTATGTCCACATCCTCTTCCAGGAGATGTACTGGAAAGGGAACCCACTGGGGCTGCCCATCTACGGCAGTGTCGAGTCCATCCGGAATATCAATCGGGAGCGGATTGTCGGGTATCTCTCCAAAGCTTTCGACCCCAATCGCATCGTGATCACGGCGGCGGGAAACCTGGAGCACCTGGAATTCGTGGATCTCATTGCGCCGTCCATGGAGAGGCTGAACCACCCGCAATCCCTGTTGGAGCGAAAGACGCCTCCGGACCAACCGCGGGTGCAGGTCATCGCTAAGGATTTGGAGCAGGTCCACCTGTGCCTCGGCATGCCGGGCACGGCCCAGGCGGATGAGAGGCGGTTTGCCTGCTACCTGCTGAATGCGATCCTGGGCGGCAGCATGAGCAGCAGGCTGTTTCAGGAAGTCCGGGAGAAGAGAGGGTTGGCCTACTCGGTCTACTCCTTTGCCAACAGCCATGAGGATACGGGCCTGTTGGGCGTTTACGCGGGGATCAGCACCGATAACACGATGGAGACTCTCAAGGTCATCCGAGAACAGCTGAGTCTGCTGGCTCAGGATTCCATTCTAGAGGGCGAGCTCAGTGCCGCCAAGGAACAGCTCAAAGGCAGTATGTACCTCAATGCCGAGAGCACTGACTCACGTATGAACCGGCTGGCAAAGAACGAAATGCTCTTTGGGCGCTACATTCCTTTCGAGGAGAGCGAGGAGAAGATTGACGCCGTTACGTCCGAAGAGATTCGGGATTGGTTTCGGACGGTTTTCAAGCCGGACCAGCTGGCGCTGGTCCTTCTGGGACCTGCCGACTCGACTGCGGAAGAGCTGGAACAGATTCTCTGTGTTGAGTGATGTGATTGATCAGCTGTCAGCATGAGTGCAGCTCATCACAATAGAGTGTCCACCTCTCGAGTCGTCATTCCGGCAGTCTTCTG
>CAZLCS010000085.1:3164-13367 GCA_964557955.1 uncultured Syntrophobacteraceae bacterium | reverse complement strand
TGAGGCCGAAGGCGATCCAGAAGTTGCTGTCGTTCAAAAGGGTTCTCCTTTGAGAGGTGAGAAATCTCTTTGAAGAATTATGCTGGAAACTCTTCGAAGACTCAACCCTGGAGAGCGCCTGCACATATCGATGTTTCGTGAAATCTTTGGTTGTCGCAACGGAGGAAACACTTCTCGTGGCGGCTTCAGGAAGAGAGGGACTTCCAGGGTGGCGACACCGGGGAACTCATTGCTGCGCGATCGTGATTCTGGCTCTTTTGGAGACAACCCCTTTATTGGAAGTCAGCGCAATGGGGCTCGAAGAAGGGGCTGGATTCTTCACGCTGGGCGACTTCACAGACGAGGTGCCCGTGTCAGGTAAAGGGAAAATGGTGTGCCAAGCTGATGAATCTTATAATTACTAAAGTGGGTCGTTAATGAGTCAAATCCGAGAACTCAGCATTAGACCCAAAGTCAACATGACCGGGTCAGATTGAGGAGTCTGACGGTTTGGGCCACAAGGGGGCTGGTGTTCGAAAAATGCAGAGAGGAATCCCATGAAGACCATCCGGGCTGTGGCATCGATTTTTATCCTTCTCAGCACCCTGCTCGCCGCGGGTTGTGCGGGTGTCGGGTCTTATCAGCCGGAGAACGTAACGGGTCCCAACAGCTTCGGGTGCGCCGGCGAAAGGCCAAGTGTCTACGCACCCTATTGCCATCCCTCACGCTAGGAATGGTTGTGTGCTGCACGAAACCCTGATGGGGTCAGGGTGAGCGGAAACCCGCCCGGATGCCCCCAGGCTCATGACAAAGGCTTGGAACCTGCGACGGGACCCTGCTCCAGGAGCAGTGGAACAGCCCGAGGGGATGTGTTTATTAGGCGCAGGGGCTGAGAATTGCTCAGAAAATATGGTTTTGATCAGCTCCGTGGAGGCCCGTTTATTGAAATAATGATCTCGGGGCATCATTTATGCTCCAGGCAAAGGTTTGGTGATGCGGGCAGGAATCAGCATTTCCGCTCAAATCTCGAGCGAAATACGGATCGGCGAAGGCTCTTTTTGCTTCAGGCGGTGATGATCGGTGTTCATCAATTCATTGTGAAAAACCGGGAGGGAGATGGAGCGCAGGCTGTTGTTACCGAGCAGCCTCAAGGTGTCTCACCCGCCTCCGCAATGTGTCAACATTCTATCAACGAGCGGAGTATCCTCAATGAATGCACACAGCATTTTTTACTATCCGTACGCCTCATTTCGGGACGATCAGGTTCCTCTGCTCAAGGCGGCTGCCCTTTATTTCGACAAGCTCTACATTCTGGACCCCCTGAAGGCTTCCTGGAACATGATTGGCCCCATGGGGGGCATGCAGGAACTCCTCCTCCTGGAAGAGGCGGGGATTCTCGAGCGTGTCGCCCCGGAAGAAGTGTTGAAGAACTACGAGTCTGCCATCACCAACGAAATCCTTGCGGACATGAAGGATCCCCAGTTCCTCTCGCTCTGTCAGAAGAAGGGAAAAGGGCGTCGCTGGACGTTGGCTCTCGCCAAGGTTCCGAAAGAGATCCGGGCAACGCATCGGTTGCTGGATGAGACCATGCGCCGGTTCATGTGGGAGACTCCAAAAAAAACCTTGAAGCAACTCGAGCCCTACGAGGACGGCGGCAATTTCGGTGAATTGGAGGGAAGCACGAGAGCCTCGGCGGATGTGGCGCGACTCAGCGAAGCTTATGACGAAACTCGCACGTCCGGCACGATCTACGATGAATACCGAGAAACAATGGCGGGGGTCGTCGAATACCGATACGCCGACTATCCCCTGAGCCTGGGTGAGGCGATCATGATCAACCATGCTCTTTTTGGGAGCTTGCTGCACACAGGATCAGTCCCCATCACGGATGACCCCTTTCACAACAAGATCCTTAATTTGAAGATCAAGCGGGCGAGTCGCATCCCTGCCATTCGAAGTCTTTTGGAAGACAGATCGCAACAGCGACAGCTCAAGAAGGCACAGCTGGCATCCAAAGCACTCACCGATCTGGATCTGGCCATCATCCCACCTAAAATTTCCATGGAAGAATTGCTCAAATACCGGCAGGATAACGAGGATGCCCTGGGTCATGCACGGGAGGAACTGGGGCTCCTCGCACGCAAGATAGCGTCTCAGCCCTGGACGGAGGAGTTCGCGAATGAACTGGAGACACAGGCGCTCCCGCAACTCCACCGGATTTTGAACGATGGCAAAAAGGCCCGTGATTCCTGGTTGAAGAGCGACAGGGGGCGTCTGATCGTCAAAGTGATGGGGACGGCGGCGTGCGCGGCCACGGCCGTACTGACTCTGTTTGCCGCCCCTGCGACGCCGCTGGTTCTCGTGACGGCGGGACTGGAAATCGCGGCGGGCGCGGCCATTCCCGGCGCAGAATGGTTCCTCGACCGCCGCGACAGGAGACGATCCCTCCAGGAGAACGGACTGCATTATCTGCTCAGAATATGACGGTCACAATGGGGATCAGGCGGCTGCCTGCATTCGCTCAGGTCACGGACGCCTGCCAGGTGATGGACCCACTGAAGATCAAACCGCCGATGAGCAAGAAAATTCCCAAAGTCATGGCGGCATATCCGACAATTAGAAAACAGACCTTCCGATAAAGAGGTGGAGGAGCCACCACCAGGGCATTGACACGTCCTGTCTCTTCCAGGCGGTTGATCCACTCGGGAGGCTCGTGTCGAGCCGACCTCAAATCCATACTCCCTTTGAACATGGCGAGATCCAAAGGAAAATTCGAACGCCTCAGGTGTGCGACAAAAAAATGTATGATGAATACGTGGCCCATGGCCAAGATGGCCTCGATACGGTGGATCCGGAACGCCACGTTCAAGCCCCAGCCCGGCATGAATCGACTCGAAATAGGAGGGTAGGCCAATAAGAGGCCTGCTCCACCCAGGATGACCATTCCCCAGAAGACCGCCCAATAGTCGAATTTCTCCCAGTAGCCCCATCGGTCGAGAGGTGGATGCCTGGCCAAACCGAGAAACCAGCCCAGGTGCCGGGTAAAGGGTTTCAAATCTTTTGCAGCAGACAGGAGGAAGTCGGGCCCACGCAGAGAAGTGGGAAAACGGCGCCATTCGATGAGAAAAAGGACACGGATAAGGTGCATCAGGAAGGCGAATACCATGGCGAGGCCGACATAAATGTGCACAGTCAGAAACGACAAGGCTGTTCGGGTTGTTTTCCACATCGGGCGCGCCTTTGCCTCAATATCGGTCGGTTCCTGGGGGCACGGTCACCGCACCGGGCTGTCCCTTTGGAATGATCTCCCTTGAGACCGGGGGAATCATCCGGCATTGAGGTTTGGGCATCTGCGTCAGGATTTCGTATTTGCGCTGCAATTGTTTGAGGTCTTCATTCTTTTGATAGTGACACGACTGGCAGGAGTTGGACAGATCCGGATTGTTGAGCGTCTCCGTGTGGGATCGGGCATTCACCAGTCAATTTTGAAATAGTTCGCGGCATGGACAGCAAACCGCAAGAGGGTGTATAGGTGGTTGAATCTCAATTTCCCTGGAGGGGTTACGTACAAGTTGCAGCATGCCCCGAACAATTCTCAGGCAGGCCTTTGTTTTCCGGCTGAGGAGCCGTGCTCTGAGAGTCCCATTCTCTGGATTGAAAACGGAGCAACCGGATGAAATCTCTCGATGCGGCCGTAAGACCAAGGAGTAGCGTGTTTGACGTTCAACGCCGTGACACGGTGCTCGATCTGACCAATCTCTCGGAGGGCACTCTAGATCCTCAAGAGTTTTTTACCGAAAACTTTGTCACGGAGGGTATGCAGGTTCTGTTGGAGCAAGCCTTCCGGCGTTTTGAGGGTCGATCCGATCAGGGAGTGTTCTTGCTTCGACAGGCCATGGGCGGCGGCAAAACCCACAATTTGCTGACCTTGGGCCTTCTGGCGAAACATCCAGAATTTCGTGACAAAGTCATCGGTCGCTTCCACAAACCGGATCCTCACCTTGGCCCGGTCAGGGTGATTGCCTTTACAGGCCGTGAAACCGACGTTCCCTACGGGATATGGGGGGCTTTGGCAAAGCAGCTTGGCAAATTCGATCATTTTCAGCATCTGTATCAGCCCCTTCAGGCCCCGGGCCAGACAGCCTGGGAGACTCTCTTCGAAGGCCAGACCGTTCTCATCCTGCTCGATGAATTGAAGCCCTACCTCATAGCGGCTCGGGCCAAACAGATTGGAAACTCGGACCTCGCGCAGGTTACCCAAACTGCCCTCTCCAATCTCCTCATCGCGATTCAAAAGGAGAGGTGTACCCGCGTTTGCCTCGTCATGACGGACCTCACCGGCTCTTACGAGCGGGGAGAGGAAATCGTCGCCGATATCTTGAGTGATCTGAGCAAAGAATCTCGTCGGACGGCCATGAGCCTGGAGCCGGTGCGACTCAACAGTGATGAGATTTACCACATTTTGCGCACCCGCCTGTTTGAATCCCTGCCCGAGGAGACGGCCATCGTTGAGGTTGCTCAGGCTTATGCAAAAGCGCTGCGAGAAACCAGGCAAATGGCCATCACCAGCGACTCTCCCGAACAATTTGCGGCCCGGGTGCAGACATCTTATCCGTTTCACCCCGGCCTCCGTGATCTCTATGCCCGTTTTCGCGAGAACGAGGGTTTTCAGCAGACTCGGGGTCTGATCCGACTCATGCGCATGGTTGTGGCCAACCTGTGGAGCACGGGCCGAGCAGCATCGAAATACCTGATTGGCGCCCACGATCTTGATTTCAATGATCGTGACATCTTGAGCGAAGTCGATCAGATCAACTCCAGTTTGAAGAATGCCATTGCAAAGGATATCGCCGACGGCGGAAAGGCTTTCGCTGAAGTGATGGATGCGAACCTCGGGGGAACGGACACACAGGATGTCGCCCGCCTGCTCCTCATGGCTTCACTGGCCAGTGTGCCCAATGCAGTGGTCGGGCTTTCGATTCCGGAGATCATCGCCTTTCTGGCCGCCCCCGGCCGTGACGTCACAAAGCTCAAAGGCGAGGTCCTTGAGAAGTTCTCCACGGCGGCCTGGTATTTGCATGGCACCATGGAAGGGAAGCTGTACTTCAAAAATGTCGAGAATCTCATCGCAAAACTCGAGCGGCTGGTCCGAACCTACCTCCCCGAGCAGGCCATCAAGGAACTGCGGACCAGACTCGAACAACTCTTCAGCCCCGTCCATAAATGGGCATACCAGCGCGTGGCGGTACTGCCCCCAGTGGACGAAATCGAACTCACATCGGATCAGGTCACCCTGGTCATCTACGAACCCCAGCAGGGCACCGAGCTTCGCAAAGAGCTCAAGGACTTCTATCATCAGGCCACATGGAAGAATCGCATCGCATTCCTGACCGGCTCCAAGAACACCTTCGACCAGCTCATCGATACAGGAAAGCGTCTCAAGGCCATTCAGCAAATTGTTACAGACCTCCAGGCCGAAAGACTTTCCGAGAGCGATCCCCAGATGCTGAAGGGGAGGGAGCTTCAAGACCGCATCATGCACAACTTCCATGCTTCCGTACGGGAATCGTTCACCGTCCTGTGGTATCCATTCGGCAACGACCTCGCCAAAGCCGAATTCACCATGAATTTCGAAGGAAACAAGTACAGCGGTGAGCAGCAGATCCTGGATCTCCTCAAGCAGCGCAAGAAGTTCGAGGATCTTACCGATGAGAATTTCGACACCTTCCGGAAGAAATGTGAGCAGCGCCTCTTCACAGTAAAACAAATGCAATGGGTGGAAATCAAACGCCGTGCTGCATCCAACCCCATGTGGCCCTGGCACCATCCAAATGCCCTGGACGATCTGAAAGCCCGTTGCATTCACCAGGACGTCTGGCGCGAAGATGGCGGCTATGTGGACAAAGGGCCCTTTCCCCAGCCCAGGACGGATGTGCAGATCCGGGAACTCACCCGCGATGACGATACCGGTGAAGTAACCCTCCGAATCACCCCGGTTCATGCGGATGTGGTCTATTATGACATTGGAGCCGAGGTCTCCAAGGCTTCTGCCAGGCTGGAGGGCAGCATGTTCAAGACACGGGAAATGCGGGTGTCGTTCCTGGCCATCGACTCGCATGAAGTGCATGAGCCCGGTCCTGCTGTGACGTGGACCAACCGAATCACGTTGAAATATCGGCTGTACCAGAGTGGTGCGGATCGGTGTGTAGAGCTCAAAGCATTCCCCACAGGAGAGATCCGTTACACGACCGACGGATCCAATCCAAAGACTGTTGGGGCCGCCTATGAGGGTGACTTTGTGGTGCCGTCAGGGAGTGCCGTGGTGCTCGCCGTAGCTCAGGCAAATGGCCTTGAATCCGAAGTTCTTCAGATCCCCATCCCCACGGGCCGGGATACGCCCGAGACGCCCATAGACCCCCTAAGACCTGCGACCTGGCACCACCCGCATGCCTTCAGCAGCACCAAAGATTCCTATGAATTTCTGGGACGATTGAAAAAACATAAAGCACGCGTGTCAGGGATGAGCGTCTCCATCTATGGGGATGCCGGCGACAAGGAATGGATCGAGTTGGTTGCTGCCGAAGGCAAGCAGATCGAACCGGCAATGCTCGAGGAATCCCTCGAGGCCATCAGGAAGCTTCAGCCTGGCCAGGTATCGCTCTCTGCCCAGGCAATCCATTTTGAGAACGGTCAGGATCTCCTCGACTGGGTGGCGGAAGTCAAGACTCAGCTTCAGGCCAGGGAAGTGAAACAATGAGTCGGAAGAT
This sequence comes from uncultured Syntrophobacteraceae bacterium, assembly GCA_964557955.1. GTDB lineage: Bacteria > Desulfobacterota > Syntrophobacteria > Syntrophobacterales > Syntrophobacteraceae > JALOOX01. Next base: position 6,621 of record CAZLCS010000085.1, on the reverse strand, counting down.
GGTTGCGAACATTCTGGCCAATGCCTTTGGCTTCGACCCGGAGGAAAGCACCCACTATTTCCTGGTTGGTATCCCGCGAAGCAGCAGGGAGGCTGTGGTGATCAGCGAGCACTTTGTCTGGGACGCTGAAACGGGTGCGAGCCCGGTGAGTCTGGGCGTTCGGAGGGAGGGTCAGATTCGGTGCCGGCTTCCCAGGCCCAAGTGGGATCTCATCGCCGATGAAATACGCACACACTTCAATCAACGACTCAAACGCATGGGGCTGCGCACGGGAGCGTGGCGGAGCGGCCCAAACGTCGTGCGTCGCGAATTGGGCAAAGAACTGGTGCTCATTGCCTGGGCCATCGAGGATGCTGACCCGTCCCTGGTCCCGGTGGCCCTTGCCAACTGGAGCGGCCTGGTTCCCGAGGAGCGATGGTGGCTGTACACACAGACTGCAGCGGCAACGGGCCATGGCGTGAGCGATCGCGGCAGGGGCTGGCGAAAGGCGGTTCGATTTGCCCTGACGGAAAATCCCATCACCGGCAGGCCGCCAACCGAGACCATGGTTCCCGAATATTTCAAAAGAGTAGCGGATCGCTCGTCCGGTGCCGAAGAGGCCCAGAGAGATATCGAAATCAGCTCCCAAGAGAATCAAGAGGAAGACGCATGAGCGATACCCCGCTGGCAAATGCCGAATGCTTCATAGAAACACAGTTCCCCGTCGCAAAGCTGTCCGTGGAGAGCTACAAGGAGCGCAAGGCCAATTACAGTCAGACGTTGACAGGTCTTGGAAAGTGGTGGGGCCGCAAACCGCTCGTCCTGGTTCGCGCTGCCATACTCGGCCTTCTCATGCCCGCTTCGGATGACCCGGCAAAAGACAAGGAGATCTTCCTCAAACTCATGACCATGGACCAGGAATCCATGAGGCGCAGGAAGAAGGCTCGAGTGCCTGCAGAAGTCATTCATGAATACACGACTCGAGGTGAGCGGGAGAAATTCTTTCAGCCTGACTCGGTCTCGTGGAAATCCGATCCCGAAATCGCTTATGCCGTCATGTCGCGCGTGGAATCCGAGGAGCTGTTCGCGGGGGTGCCCACCGCTCTCGAATCCAATGTGAGGGTCGGCCCCAAAAAGAAGGATACCCAGGAGCGCCTGAGGACCATCCGCCGGATTGCTTTGGCCGCAAAGTCGGACCTCGAGCTGCGGGTCTTTGATCGGTTGCCTTACTCCAGGAAGGTGGAGTACTGCCTGCGTCCCGAACAACTGACCGAGGGGCCCTCTCCGGAATCATGGGATGAAATCAATGCACACCTGGGCACCCATGCCTCCAGCCTGCCCGAGCTGGTGGAGGAGCTGGGGAAACTGCGTTTCGGGCATCGGCCGAAGGTGGGAGATTCCTTCTGTGGCGCCGGCTCTGTTCCCTTTGAGGCTGCGCGGATCGGCTGCGACGCTTACGGTTCCGATCTCAGCCCCGTTGCCGCGCTCCTCACCTGGGCAGCCCTCAACATCGTTGGCGGCGGTCCCGAGGTGGTGGAGCAGGTGAGAAAGGCCCAGGAGCAGATTTACCAGGAAGTGGACCGGCAAGTGAGCGAATGGGGGATCGAGCACAATGAACGGGGCTGGCGTGCAGATGCCTTCCTGTATTGCGTCGAGGTCCGTGACCCGGAATCCGGCTGGATGATTCCCCTTGCCCCGTCCTGGGTCATTGGGGAAAAAACAAGGACCATCGCGAAACTGGTTCCGGATGATGCCCACAAACGCTATCACATCGAAATCCACGAAGGCGTCACCAGCGAAGAGGTCCGGGCGGCCAAAGAGAGTGGGACCGTCAAGGATTCTCGGTTAGTCCCGCCGGGGGGAAGCCAATCCACCCCCATCGACCTGGTTCGCCGAAACCTGCGCATGTGGGAAAACGACGACCTGGTTCCCCGCCCGGACGATGTCTTCCAGGAGAGGCTTTACTGCATCCGCTGGATCGAGAGTTATGTGGATAGGGAGGGCAAGGAACGCACTCGCCGGCACTACCGGGCCCCCACGGAAGCCGACCTGGGAAGGGAGCGTAAGGTGCTCCGTCTCTTGCAGGATCGCTTCCGCGACTGGCAGCAGAAAGGCTATATACCCAGCAAGACCATTGAGCCAGGTGCAAAAACGGATGAGCCAATTCAGACCCGGGGCTGGACGCATTGGCATCAGCTGTTCACGCCGAGGCAATTACTGGTGCTCGGTATGTTCACAAGGCTTGCATTGAAGCATAATGATCAAGACCTTCGGTTGCCAATGTTGCTCTACACGGCGAAGTTGACCGAAAGAAACGCTCGCCTCAATGGTTGGGACTCAAGCAAGACAGTTGAACGTCCCTCTCACGTCTTTACCAATCAAGCCCTAAATAGCCAGTATACAATCGGGACAAATTCATTGTATGGGATGCAATATGTACCATTCGCACACAAGTGCACAGTTACTAATGGATCCCATAGGGCTATCCCGCTTGACACGAGGGAAGTTGAAACTCTTTCAGATTGCTGGATTACAGACCCTCCCTACGCCGATGCTGTAAATTACCACGAATTGTCAGAGTTTTTTCTCGCCTGGTATGAAAGGCACCTGCCGACTTTCTTCCCCAGCTGGTACACTGACTCCAAACGTGCCCTCGCTGTCAAGGGCAACGATCAATCCTTCCGTCGCTCCATGGTGGACTGTTACAAGCGGCTCGTGGAGTCCATGCCGGATAACGGCCTCCAAGTGGTCATGTTCACCCACCAGGATGCCGCGGTATGGGCTGATCTAACCTTGATTCTCTGGGCTGCAGGTCTCCGCGTTACGGCGGCCTGGACCATTGGCACGGAGACAGACTCCGCCTTAAAAACCGGTAATTACGTCCAGGGAACGGTGCTTCTTATTTGCCGCAAGCGGACCGAAGAGGCGTCACTGTTCATGGATGAAGTCACCCACCTGGTCGAAGAGGAAGTAAAGCGTCAATTAGACAGCATGCTGGCCCTCGAAGACGATTCCGACCCCAACTTCTCCGATGCCGATTATCAATTGGCCGCCTACGCTGCCGCACTGCGCGTGCTCACCGCCCAGCCCATCGAGGACATCAACCCCGAAAGAGAGCTCTTGCGCGAGCGCCGAGCAGGCGAGGTCAGCCCGATCGAAGCAGTGATCCGCGAAGCTGTGCACATCGCCTCCAACCATCTCGTCCCCAAGGGTCTGGATGAAGAGGTGTGGAAGACTCTGGTTCCTCACGAGCGTTTCTATCTCAAGGGCCTGGAGGTCGAAAGCCACGGAGAGTATCGGAGTGGCGTCTACCAGGAGCTTGCCAGGGGCTTTGGAGTTCCGGACTACAGCAACCTCTTTGAAAGCGGCAGGGCCAATCAGGCCCGCCTCATGAGCGCGAGCGAAATGCAGCGGAAATATCTTTCCACCGAAGGCTTCGGGCAGTCTCTTCTCCGCCAGGCATTGTTCGGCGTTTACA
>CAZLCS010000085.1:0-3064 GCA_964557955.1 uncultured Syntrophobacteraceae bacterium | reverse complement strand
TCCACCGAAGGCTTCGGGCAGTCTCTTCTCCGCCAGGCATTGTTCGGCGTTTACACCTCCGCCAAATCCGAAGAAACCCGAGATGGTCTCAATTACCTGAGGACAGAGCTGAAGGACTACTGGTCGATCAAGACCAGGCTCATCGAGATCTTGGAATACCTTGGACGTCTGGGCCATGTGAGCACCATGCCGCATTGGGCCAAAGATGCAAAGGCAGCCCGGCTCCTGGCTGGAGCCATCCGCAACGACCACGTGTAGACCATGACGATCCGACGATTCTCTTCCAGGCGAGAAAAGCTTGACCGCACCTTCCTTGCGGAACGGTTGAAAGGGGCGAAGGCCTATGATCGCATTGCGGGCTACTTCAGCTCCTCTCTCCTCGAGATCGTCAGCGAAGAACTGGAGACGGTCGCGGGCAAGATACGGATGGTGTGCAATTCAGAGCTGGATGCCCTGGATGTGCAGACGGCTCGAGCCGCCCAGGCTGCGGTGCGGCGCGAGTGGTGCGCCTCCGCCCCGGAGAAACTGCTCGAAGCCGGCTCCGAGAAGGAAGCGCGAAACCGCTTCCGCTGCCTGTATGATTTGCTGAAGAGCGGGAAGATCGAGGTGCGTGTCCTGCCCGACCATGCCTTTGGACTCATGCATGGGAAGGCGGGAGTCATCACGCTCGCGGATGGTTCCAAGACATCTTTCGTGGGCAGCACCAACGAATCCAAGTCCGCCTGGAAGCTCAACTACGAGCTGGTCTGGGAGGACACGGACCCCGAGACCGTGCGCTGGGTTGAAGAGGAATTCGAAGCACTCTGGTCCTCTCCATTTGCAGTACCTTTGGCTGAAGCGGTCGTTCAGGATATCGGCCGGCTGGCTGAGCGGCACGTGATTCGTGATCTTGCCGATTGGAACAAACCCGAAGTCCCGCTGGATCCAGCTCCCGCCTTGATCGAAACCCCTGTATACCGCAAGGAAACAGGTCTCTGGGAGCACCAAAAGTTCTTCGTGAAGACTGTCCTCGATGCACACCGTGGACCTCCAGGAAAGGCGCGTTTCGTTCTGGCCGACCAGGTTGGCCTCGGAAAGACCATCCAACTGGCCATGGTCGCTCAGCTCATCGCTCTCACTGGCAACAAGCCGATTCTCATCATAGCCCCGAAAACCATCCTGAGACAGTGGCAGGCGGAGATGCTCGACCTTCTGGACATGCCGTCCGCAGTGTGGAACGGAAAACAGTGGGTGGATGAGCGGGGTATCGAGTATCCCGTCGTGGGTCCTGAGAGCATTCGCAAATGTCCGCGTCGGGTGGGGATCATTTCGTCCGGGCTCATCAGCAGAAAATCCGAGGTGGTCGAGCATCTGTTTCGGCTTGATTATGACTGCGTGATCCTCGATGAGGCTCACCGTGCGCGCCGGCGGAATCTCGGTCGTGGGCGGGAGAATGAAAAGCCGGACCCCAACAACCTGCTCGCCTTCATGCACCGCATTGCCGAGCAAACCCGAAGCCTGCTTCTGGCCACAGCAACTCCCGTTCAGCTTTATCCCGTCGAGGCGTGGGACCTTCTGGACGTGCTCAGCCGAGGGGATCTATCGGTCCTGGGCAACGTGCATGGTCCATGGCGCAAGCCCGGTCAGGCCCTGGCCCTGGTCATGGGTGATGCAGAATTGCCCGTTGACTGGAGCGAACAGTGGGAGTGGGTTCGCAATCCCCTTCCGCCCAAGGAAGAGCATCCGGATTTTGAGATCCTGCGCCGCCGTCTTGGAGTCGAGGACGGGGAGTGCGTCGTCCCGGGAGACCGTCTGAATCGCCTGGGCCCGCCCGAGCAGGGGAGAGTACGCAGGGTTTTTCCTCGTCTGATCCGCGAGCACAATCCTTTCATCTGCCGCATCATCCGTCGCACCCGGGAGCAGCTGGAAAAACAGATCGACCCGGAAACCCATGAGCCCCTCCTGAAGCCGATCAAGGTCGTGCTGCATGGAGAGGAGGAGAAAGACGCCCTCTTTCTCCCCACATACATGCGAGAAGCTTACGAGAGGGCCGAGGAGTTCAGCAGGGCTCTGGGACGACGGCTGGGAGGTTCCGGTTTTCTCAAGACCCTTCTCCTGAGGCGGGTGGGAAGCTCCATTCACGCGGGCCTGACCACGGCCAGAAAGATGTTGTCCACATGGGAAAGCCTGGAGGAGAGTGACGAGGAAGATATTGACGAAAGGATCGAGGAAACTCCCGATCTAACAGGGGTCTCCCGCACGCTCACCGCCGAGGAACGCCGGCTGCTCGAAGCCTTTGTGGCAGCTCTGGAGACAAACCGTGAGGAAGACCCCAAATACAGAGCTGTTCGACACTACCTGGGCGATTTTGGTTGGCTGGTGAAGGGCTGCATTATCTTCAGCCAGTATCGGGATTCCATCCAATGGCTTGCCGGCAAGCTCACCGAGGACCTTCCCGAGGAGCCCATTGCCCTCTACTCCGGACCCTCGACATCGGGCATCATGCAGGGCGGGGTCTGGACACCGCAGGCTCGAGAAAGTCTGAAGCAAATGGTCCAGAGAGGACAGATCCGGCTGCTGCTGGGAACCGATGCAGCCTCCGAGGGACTCAATCTGCAGAAGCTTGCACGACTGATCAATTTGGACTTGCCCTGGAACCCCACAAGGCTTGAGCAGCGAAAAGGACGGATTCAGCGCATCGGCCAAGTCCACGACGAGGTTGAAATTTACAACATCCGATACAAAGATTCGGTTGAGGACAGAGTCCACCAGCTGCTCTCAGAGCGCTTGCAGCATATCCATGAGCTCTTCGGTCAGGTCCCGGACGTGCTCGAGGATGTCTGGGTGTATCTCGCCCTGGGTGAGAAGGAAGCTGCACTGAAGATCATCGACGCGGTTCCAACCTTACATCCATTCGAACTGCGATATGGCCGGGTCGAAAAAGTGGATTGGGAGTCTTGCACTCTGGTGCTTTCGCGGCATGAGAAATACCGGGTGCTTTCGGAAAAGTGGTCCTGACAAACGAACTTCAGAGAATGACGGGCTCCGAATGAAACGCATTCCCTCAGATGAGGCCGTGCTCAGG
>CAZLCS010000084.1:0-14768 GCA_964557955.1 uncultured Syntrophobacteraceae bacterium | reverse complement strand
AGGAGCAGGAGAAGGAGCAGGAGAAGGAGCAGGAGAAGGAGCAGGAGAAGGAGCAGGCATCAATTTGTGAGAAGCAGGCATCAAGCAGGCATCAAATGATGGACAAGCAGGCATCAAGCAGGCGTTCTGTCGCCATACGTCTGGCATCTCGATACCGTTCTCACTGGCATAGATAAGCCTAAAATCTATCGATTCCGGACCCTTGGCTGCATTGCACTTCCGGCATAGCGGCTGCAGGTTTCTGATTCCATCACAGCCACCTTGATATATTGGGACGATATGATCTTTGACAATTTCCACGCCCTCTCCGCTGGCTCCGCATTTGACGCACGACCCTCGGAAAAACAGCATCATTTCTTCCCACTCTGACGACGTGTGAGAGGCCTTTGAGCGCGCAAGTTTTAATCGGTCGGAGCGATTCGTCTTGTTTTGGTCTCGACCATCTTCTCCATCATTCAAGCGCCACTTCTCCGATGCTCCCTTTCTTGCTCGCTCCCTACGCCACTCGGCGTGGCAGGCGTAAGGGTTATGCTCGCTCCAGTCGTGGACCCATAGCGTGCCGGTCGGGTCAACATCCAGCAGTCTGATATCTACGAGCGTCATCACGAAATCGTCTGGATCATCAGGCCATTGGGCTGCAATCGCAATATCTTCACTCGTCCATCCCTTGAGGCATCCGTTTGGCTTGTTCTGCGCCACTTCGAGGAGTAGATCGAGAAACGAAAGCGCGGCCTTGGATCCGAGCCTGCGCTCGAGTTTTTTCCTCTTCGGATGCGACAACCACGAAACATTTAGCCTGATGTCCTTGTTCATTATGCTTGCACCTCGGGAAGATACTCCACAACGATCATGTAGCCAGGCTTCTCAGAGTAGACCTTCTCAACGACAAGTCGGGTCACCTGCACGTCGTCGGCCCAGATCACGGCTTTCCCTCCATTCTTGCCACGATGACTTGAGCCCCAGGCCTTCCATCGCCATTCACGTAAAGTCGCCAAACCGGACCGCCGACTATCTGCGTGTCGTCGTGCCAGAGCACCCCAGTCAACGCATCCTCCAGGGCGCGAAGGAGTTTGGTGCGATCCGGTTTCGTGGTCGGGTATTTCGGCGCAGAATCCCGCAAGATGTGCGCGTTCTTTCCCGTCCTGAAGTGCGACTTTGGTCGCGGCATGAAGAATGTCACCTCGAGGTAGAGAGCCCCATCGATGAGAGGCCCGGAATACGCTGCGAGTGCTGCCGCCTGAACATTATTCCTCCACGGCATATTCCGCTTGCAGTCCTCTACGACTGAGGCTCGGTTGGTGCCTGGGATCACAAAAGCTTTCTTGGATCCACCCGGCTGAGGGATTCCAGGGACGAAAAACACGAGGCGAGACTGGTTCATAGACCCTCTGCAAGGAAACCCCTGACTTCAGTCTGGGGTGGTTGACGATCAGCTCGCTTGACCGCCGGAATTAACGTCACTACAATAAATCCCATAAAGATCACCTACCGTCCTCCGCGAATGGTTGAAGAAGAAGTCAGCCGGGCGATCATGAAGGCCGTGGCCGTATAGCCTCCGTATCGTGCTTTCTGGGGCAATCCATGTGATCTCTGAACATGCCGCATTGCGGTCCGTTCCTGGTCCACCGGAAGGCATTGCAGAACACCTTCCGGGTGATCAGCGCGGACTGCGGCGTGCTTCTCCAGATGCATTCCCGGTCCTCCAGCCAGGCCGGACGGTCGGCCGGCCACGTGGCGACCATCTCGGGCGGGATGAGTCAAACGGCATGGTCGTTCTTGATACCGAAGGTCCTGGAAACCTTCTTTTCGACCATGGACTCGATAAACGGCATCTGCTTTTCCAGCTTGGCCTTCTTGATGACCTTCTCCGTGGCGGATTTGGTGAGGCTCAGGTTCTGCCAGATCATCTCCGGCGGGGCGCCCCACGAGATGAGCGCCTTGCAGAACGCAGCCAGGTCCTTGGGCTGCCATGATTCGCGGTCGCTGTAGCCGGCGATCCTTCCGCCGACCACCACCGGGCCGTTTTTGTCCACCCAGGCCTTCAGGGCGTCCCTGACCTGGCCGATAATTCCATCGGCAAAATCTATGAACTGGAGTGCCTTCTCGGCTTCGTGCTGCCAGAAGATCTTGAGCGGGATCTCCGTTACGGGGGAACCGTCGGCCGCGACCAGGGCCTTCTCGCTCTCGGCCCTGACCGGGCAATCCGGGACGGTGCAGAACCGGCAGCAGGAGCAAACCCTGGCCGGATACTCGGTCCATGCGTTCACCTCCTTGATTTTCCCGAGGATGAGCTCCCGCATGGAGTTGGTCTCCTGCGGCTCGAGCTCCATTTCGTTCACGGTCCCCGTGGCGATGTTGTTGAACCTCGCCCTGATCTTCTTGAGCCGCAGTCCGTGCGTGAGGTCTCCACTGGACATCCAGGCGGTCTTGAGCAGGTAGGCATAGATCTTGAGCTCCAGTTCGTCGGAGTCGCCCCACCCGGTTTTGTCATCCGTGATGTCAAGGATGCCCTCCTTGGGGTCGAAGAAGGCGAAATCCACGACGGCGCGGAAGGCCACCGATTTATCGAACCAGGCGTCATTCCCATGAATGGGCAGCAGGTTGTCGTTGAAAGCGAACCGGTCCTCCACCTGGTACCACTTGGCATCGATCGGGACCGATACAAACTCCGAGCGCGAAAACCTGTCGAGCAGCGGAACCACTTTTTCCCGGAGATCAGCCTGGACTCTCGCCTTGATATCCCCGAGGAGCCCGACATCGTTTTGAATCTTGTTGGAGATGCAGTGATTCCTGTATGTGGCGAGAATCTTCGCCACCGCGCCACCGACCCGCATCCGTTCCGATTCCGGCTCCTTGTAGGTCTTGGCGATGTAAAGGGCGTTGAACCGGAACGGACACTCAACATCCTTCAGGCGTGAAAACGAAAGCGCAATCATGGCGGAATCCTCCCCTTAGAGCATTGCAGCCGAAGCCGGAGGCGACTCGCCCAGAATAGGACACCAGCCGCTTTTCCTGCGGTCCGGACATGTGGACTCGCAGTATTGAGAGCGGCTCATTCTGTCACCGCCCCTGATAGGACACGTCACCAGGTCATCGGGTGGGACCTGCTGCGAGGATGCCGGCTCGATGAACGGAGAGTCATCTTGTGGAGAAGGCGGTTCGGGGGCCGGCGGCGACGCTGCGACCTCAACCGGCCGTAGCGTGACCAGTAGCTGCTCAGCCTCGTCTCCGCGGAGGAAGCTCATCTGCTTGTAACCGATCCCGGACAGGTACTTGTCCACGTGAGACTTGGCCGACGGGAACTTGCGGGTCAGGGAGAGGAGCTCCTCGAGCTGCTCGGGAGTGGACCCGCAGGTGATGAGCTCGTCGGTTCCGAACACCGTCTTGTCTACCGAAAACTTGTACCGGCGGCTCCGACGTTGGGATTCCGCCGGCCCCTTCGATGCGGCCGTCTCCGAGACCTGCGGCGGCGGTGGGGATGGATCGGCGGCAAGGCTGGATTCAGGGGTCCGGTCTATTTCGCCTGGCGGGCTTGTGACGTCCACGATGAACGCGGGATCGATGGTTTCTTTGGGGAGATCCTCTCCGCTGACCTCCTCTTCGGAATACATTCCCTGGTAAGTATCAGGGAACGCCTCACGGAGCGCCTGCACGAGGGCCACCTTTCTGATCATCGTCGCCGGTTTTTCGCCCCACATCCGATTGACCGTGCCGTCCTTCTTCTTTCCGACATACTCCGCGAAATCGACCTCGATGCGCAGCGGAAAGGGCCAGCCGTCCTTGTGTACTTCCGCCCACCCACCCACGATCTTGGCCCCGGGCGGGCAAATCCCCTCCGTATGAACGAGATCGGTCTGTTCCGGCACCTGGCAGATGATCCCGGCCTTATGCCCCCGGAAACTCTCCGACCGGTAGGCGCGCTTCAGAAAGACCTCCTTGGCGGTCACGATCGTGGCCGGCTGGGTCCCGTACTTGATGAGGTAGGCTTCCCGCAGGAAGGGGTTCAAGTTCTGGTATTTGCAGAGCCCGAGAAAGAGGGCGATCTCCTGATCCGTGACGGGGCCGTCCCCGTTCACCAGATACCGGCGCACGATCATCGGATTCAACTTCACGTCGCCCGCAGGAGTGTGGATTGTTACCTCCATTCCGCTGCCCGGGACATTGCTCTGTTTGTTCGCCAATTCCGTTGACATGAGCTCTCTCCTCTGTTTAAGTGTGTCTTGGAGTACCTTCTTGATGAGAGCCCTCTTTCGGGTGGACCGGACCCGGGGAGGGCTCGACCTATTTTATTGCTCCTCGCATCGCCCACTGCTTGAACCACTCTGGTGGTATCCGCTCGATCACGATCTGAGCCATAAGATCAAACCGTGAACATTTGAGGGACTGTTTCCCGGTTTCTTCGTCGAGCCACTCGATGAGGAAGGGGAACCGCTTCAACATGTCGCTGGCGCCCTTGATCAGGGCGTTGCGATCGCGCAGCGCCTCAAGCCGTTTTTCATTGAAGCAGATCGGGCACGCCTTTACCGCGCGCCCACCGTTCATGCACCCGTTGTGCGGGCCATGCTTCTTGCAATGATATTTGTGGTCCTGCTTAGACTCGGTACCATGAGAGGGCCCGGTCGGCTCCAAGGGGTCCGGCATGCGGTCCATCTCCTCAAGTGCGGCTTGGAGTGATTCGTCGATTGTTGTGTCCGGCTGCTCGATTTGCTTGCTCGCCGCCGTTTGCTCTTCCCGTGCCTTCTTTGCTCGCATCTTTTCTTTGATACACTCGATGCACTCATCCGGCCGGCTCGGGTAGAAGCTGACAACCGTCCCGTCCTCCCGGGTAAACCCCGGAGCGAGCCCGCATGTCCGGCAGACGGTCGGCCGGCCGATCCTCTTGTTTCTTGCCACTGGGTTCTCCTCCTGCTCGATTCGGTGGTCGGTTTCAATGGGCACGGGCCCCGGACACTCCCACTGGTGGCAGAGATGAGCGAGGGAAAGTTGGGGCGCCATGGGATTACGCGCCGACTTGGCCTTGTACGCGGCGCAGCTCTCGGGGCTGTGGAGCTTGAGCTCCGGGCGGTGGCGGCATCTGTAGCGCAACATGGACCGCGCCGCCTCGTCGCTGCTCGGGACCGTCCGGTAGGCGGCCATGGATCAGTATCCCCTCAGCCTTGCCAGATAGCGGCTGTTGTCGTGCCTGTCGCAGATGCGGTTTGGATTGATGCGGTAGGCCAGGCCTTCGTTGAGCCCGATGATCCGGCAGCGGTACTCATTCAATGATCCGCCCGCGGCTTGGTGGTAGTGCACGAAATGATTACAATCGTTGCAGCTCCGGCTGGTGTATCCGCGCCGGTAGTTCAATTCGTTCTTGATTTGTAATCTCCTGCTCATGGCCGATAAACCCCGTCCCCGCTATTGAGTGCTTCATCAATGCCGGGCGGCAGCCCGCAGTGGTGATTACGGACGACCAGTTGTCCCGGATCGTAGCCGTATAATACGGTCAGGTCGTCCTTGATTATCTCGTGGGTGAGATCAAAGACGGCCGGGTCGTACTCTATTTCAATGACGAGCAGTTTGATGTTTTTCCTCATCCCGATGAACCCTCAATTCCAGGACAATGTCGTCCAGCTTGAAAAGTGCATCACGTATGAAAAACAACAGCCACTTTGGGGTCCTCTTGGGAACATTTGAGTTCACCAATGTCAGATTGGCCTTAATGCCCTCGCACAGGCCCAGGATTCTGTTACGCCTGAGGTACTCTTGCTGCTCATCGAGTTTGCACGCGAGAGCGACGCGATGCAGTTGGCAGATCTCCATCGTTCAATCACCCCTGCCACGCGGAACGAACCTCACCCGGCGGAGCTCCGCCCCGTGGTACGGCCTGGCGTCCTCAGGCAGCTTCGGATACCGTTTGCTCAGCCCCTCCATTATGACCCTGACTATGTAGCCGGCCAGAAAAGACACCCATCCGATAACCGCTATCCAGATCCAATGCATCTCAACTCACTCCTTTCGTTCTTCCATCCGCCCCGGACGCCGGCCCCGAAGCGCGCCCTTTCCCCTTGCCGGATTCCGCCTTACCGAGGGCCTGCCGCCGCACCAGCAGCGTGACCACGCCGCGCAAATACGCCGATTCGCCCTGCAGGGCGTGCTGCCGGCCGCAGGCTTTGCAGAGCACCCGCGCCCGGACCATCCCGGGGGACCATCGGCCGAGAATGCCTCCCTGGTAGAGCCTGAGCCTGGAGATCCCGCTCCCGCAGTATGGGCAGCAGTGCAGCACCGGATGCGGGGTGTCGGCCGGGACGGGCTCTGACAGCAGCTCTGACGCAATACTCATCACACAGACCTCCTCTTCAGCCGCTCCAGCAGGAGAAACCCGTAGAGCAGCACCTCCAATACACAGGTCAAAAACACCACCTCCCAGTCCATCGTTCATCTCCTTTTGGCTTTGGCTGCCGCCGGTTCGGGACACTTGTTTTCCATCACGCACCTCCGGCCTTGACGGCGGTGGTCCGGATATAGAGCGCGTAGGTCTCCTCGATCTCGCGCAGGGCCGCCTGGTAGAGCCTGTGCACCTCGACCGGGTCCTCGCCGTCCCGCACCGCCTGGTGAAACGCCACCAGGGGCGGATGATCGTCCAGCATTTCATCCCTGATCGAGCTCCGGTCCGGACGGACCTCCTCGACGCAGCGCAGCTCGCAGCCGACGATCTGGGCCTGCCGGGTCACCGCCGCCCGCGCGATATCCTCTCGCCCGAGCTCCATCAGTTGCGCCAGCACGGCTTCATAACGGTCCATGGGATTGCGGTCGGTGTCGTCGGCGTAGCGGGGATCCGCTGACCAGCGCTGGATTTCGCGCAGGGAGCGCTTGAAAGTCTTCTGCAGGAAGCTGTCGGAAAGGATCCTCCGGCATGCCGAGAAGAATTGCCAGGAGTGGATGGGGATGACCTGCGGCGTTGATTTCATCTTTACGCCCTCGCTTTGGTTGAACCGCGACGTTCTATTTCGATTCCCCGGCGCCGGCATCGGACCATCCGGCCTCGAGGCCCTGCCGCCCCGAGTATGCCGGAGGTCCGTCCTGATGCGCCGGCGCACAGGATCCGATTCAATGCATTGAAAGGGAAACCCGACAAAAAGGAGTCAGCGACCATGTCCATCAATGAAAGACTCAGAAGGCAAGTCCTCGACGAATTGAAGAGTCATCCCTCCAAGACAATGATCCTCAGCGAGGGCAGCTACTCAAACAATCCTGGCCTGCAAGCCACTCTCGTCGCCATGGAGCTGAACGGCGAGATCAGGATCGTCAAGAGATCCAGCCGGACCGCCGCCAGGCCGCCCCTTATCAGGGAGCTAGCCAGGGACGACGTGTGATGGCCGCCACCCTCACCAGGTGCTCGATGAATTCCACGCCGACGGGGAGCGTGATGTTGTCGATCGGGATGCCCACGAGCATCTCATATCCGTCCCGTATCTCTTCCGGTGCGCCGGCGAGGATCTCGGGCGGCGGGGGCATGCAGTACATGAGGCCGGTGGCCAGGCCTAAATAATGGTTCGAGCCCAGATTGGGCATTGCCAGCGGATTTCCGTGCATCGTGCCTTCATCAGGCTTGAAAAAGAGCATGCCCCTGTACCAGATAAACCGGCCATCGATTCTCTCCGGTTCCCTTGGCTCCGCTTCGGCCGTTGAATCATTCATCCTGTTCTCCTTTCATGTTCATGAGTCAGTCATGGTATTTTCATCAAAGGGGGAGCCTCTTGAGCAAAGGAGGTCTTTCAAATGGACAAAGAGACATATTCGGCTATCAGGAGGTGCCATTTGGCGGAGGCTGAGCTGAGCGCCTCTCTCGAAGCATTCGGTGACGCGATTGCCGAGAGGGAAGGCTACAGTAACCTCTCCGGTCTCGATGCCGTTCATTTCTATCTCATCCGGAGATTTCACTGGCTGCCCTCAGCCGTTCGAAATCTAAGCCACCAAGATCTGCGATTCGTTTTGCATCAAGAAATGCAATCCTGGACCTTGCCAGAAGAACTTCGCGATTGAGACCGCATGAGGTCTCACCGGCCTTGATAGAGAGCAGCTTCGCCCCGAGAAGCCTCTCCAGGACCTGAAGCTGCCGGTACGAAAACGATGAAATCGCGCTCAAGAACGGCTCCTTCATTTCACAATCCCCCCTTCCTCTTACTGAGCTCGACACACTTGGATTTCCTCCCGGTGCGGGACGGTGTGGGCTCGATCGCGGCGCGCGTCTCAAGGGCGCCGCTTCGCGCCAGGGCGAGCAGATGCCGCAGCTGTTTTCCCAGCTTTTCGTGATCCACGAGGCGCAGCTCGATTTCCCTCAGGAGGTCCTCGCGGACGACAATGTCCCCGGGGCGGAGATCAGTTGGCCTCGGTCCCATGCTCTCCATCCTGGCTCGCCGAGGAGCGGATCATCGGGGTTGTGATCTCTTCGTATAGCTTGCGGATGATGGCCCGCGTTTTCTTCCCGACGGGGACGGAATCGTTTCCACAGTGGCGCGCATAGGCCATGAGGACACTCACGACCGGGAAGCCCTTGGCCCTCGCAAACGAGCTCAAGGTCATTCCTCTTTTGAGGAGTTCGCCCCGTAGTTCGTTTTTTGAAATGTTTTCCAGGTAGTTCATGGTGTATAAGCTCCTATTAAGTGTGTGTTGTTATGTATAATCGGCATGTCGAATGCCGTCAACGAGAAAAATTCGAAATGACGAAATTTGTTCCCGATTGTTCCTTTTTGGGAGGAAGATTAAAGGCTTATAGGAAGAGGAAGGGGCTTACCCTAAAGGACTTGGCAACATTCACTGGCATTGCGCAGCCCACGCTCTCGGAAGTGGAGAATGGACATTATGATCTATCAGGACAGAAGCTCGCCTCATTAGTTAAGAATACCGATATTGATTCGAGATGGCTCCTGACCGGCGAAGGGGAGATGTTCGCGGGGGCGCCCGCAGCCGAGGCGGGATCGGGAGATACCTGCTGCATGCCGGAGGCCTCGGGGCTGCCGCCGGAGTCGCGGGAGCTTGTCGCCATGGCGATCGAGGTCCTCGGGAGCGGAACGAAATACGCCCGGCTGCTCACCGAGCAGATCCGGTCTCTCCACGAGTCCATCCGGTTCACAAAGGAAATCGAAACCCTCAAGGCCGACCTCGCCGAGACCATGGAACATCTGGCCGAGACCCGCGAGCTGACCATCAACGTGGTCGAACGCCTGGCGGCCATCGAAATCGCGGAGCGGGAGCGGATAAAGGAGAAGGGGAGGGTGGAGGAGGGCGAACCGGCCGCCGCATCATCGCCCGAAGAAAGTCAAAAGACGGCGGGGTGATCTACGCCATCTTCGGGTAGTGAGAAGGATCTGGAATCATGAGGACCTATGAAATCCGTGATCCCGTTCACGGCTTTATCGAGCTGAACGATTGGGAACGGGAAATCGTAGACCATCCTGTTTTCCAGCGGCTACGAAGGATTCGCCAGCTCGGGCTCACGGACATGGTTTAAGGCCGCTGTTCACAATAAAGCCTGCGACTTCAGTCGCGGGTTATTTACAAATGATAAGATGCAGTCCAGAGTTGAGGACACCATCGCCGGGCTCCCGACCCGGCTCCATAAGCCCGTGCGCGTTAAAGCCGGGTGGTATTATTGATCGCTATCCCAGGAGGGACCCCCATGATTCAGATTGCAAGCGGAAACCTCCTCTTGGCCAAGACGGAAGCCCTGGTCAACACGGTCAACTGTGTCGGCTACATGGGCAAAGGCATTGCCTTGCAGTTCAAGAAGGCTTTTCCCGACAACTTCGACGCCTATGCCCGCGCGTGTAAGGCGAACCTGGTGCGGCCCGGGAAGATGCTGGTTTTCGAGACCCGATCCATGTACAACCCCAAGTACATCATCAACTTTCCAACCAAACGGCACTGGAAGGGCAAGTCCAGGGAAGAGGACATAAGATCGGGCCTTGAAGCTTTGGTGGATGAGATCAAGAGACGCAACATCAAATCCGTTGCCGTTCCGCCGTTGGGCTGCGGCCTGGGGGGGCTCGACTGGAGCATTGTGCGGCCGATGATCGAAGCGGCTTTCGCGAGAATCCCGGAGGTCGATGTGAAGTTGTTCGCGCCCGAGGGACCCCCCGAAGCCGACTCGATGCCGGTTCGCACCAGGAAGCCCAAAATGACCCAGGCCAGAGCGTTGCTGATCAAGCTGATGGAACAGTACGGTCGGTTCGATTATCGCTTGTCCCTGCTGGAAATCCAGAAACTGGCCTACTTTCTCCAGGAATCGGGAGAGAGGCTGAGACTCAATTACACGAGGGGGAAATATGGCCCCTATGCCACGAATCTGAACAAGGTTCTCGAAGTGCTCGAGGGGCATTTCATTCGCGGATACGGGGATAACCAACGGCCGGACGTTCAGATCGGACTTTTGCCCGGAGCCTCGGAGGAAGCGGGGGATTTTATCGCTTCCAATCAGGAGTCCTTGACGCGACTCGAGAAAGTCTCCGATCTCATCGCCGGCTTCGAGACGCCTTACGGGATGGAGCTCCTGGCATCGGCGCACTGGGTGGCGACACATGAGGATCCACCGAGCACCGATTCCGAGTCGGCAATCGAGAAGATTCGGCGGTGGACCGATCGGAAGAGTAGAGTGTTTCAGGAAAAGCATATCCGGGTTGCCTGGAGGAGGTTGGCGGAAACCGGGTGGATTGCCTGAATGGACGCTATGCCTGCGATGAGATCGGCACTCCGGCGAACGGAGGAGAGGAAATGCCGGTTCTTAGTCTGGATATCCCATGGAAGCGATACGGCCTTATTGCGGAACTGGCCGAAAGACTTGAAGGGAAATGCCCTCAGTTCGGCAAGACCGCCCTGCAAAAGCTGATATTCCTCCTTCAGGAGCTATACGGAGTCGACTGCGATTACGAGTTCAGCCTGTACACCTACGGCCCCTACAGCTCCAGGCTGCAGCAGGATCTCGATGTGGTGGAGACCCTCGGGGGAGTGATCATCGAGCGGGTTATGGGCGGTGCGGGCGGATACTGTATTCTCCCGGGAGACAAGAAAGACGCTTTGTGCGAAAAGGCCGATCTCTTTCTCCAAGACCCTAGAGTCGCTGCAGCTCTTGATCAGTTGATTGCCGATTTTGGTGCTTACTGGGCAAGAGATCTGGAGCTGCTCTCCACGATCGTATTTGTGGCCAGAGATCTCAAGAGAACTAGCAAGTCGGTTTCTCGCGACCAACTCCTGAATATGGTCCACGAGGTCAAACTCAAATTTCAAGCGACTGAGATTGCCGAAAAAATCGAAGAGCTTGAATCTAAATGTTTTCAAGATCTTTATTTGGGACAGACTGTGAATTGAAACCTGACAAGTGAGAGCACAAATCGGCAGGTCCGGGACAGGTATCAGAATCTTCGCCCGAAAACACTCAGTAGTCGACCAGGGCACATGATCACCAACGATGAGCGACCGCCTCCGACAACCAGCCCGGCAACCCGCCCGAGATCGCCTGGACCGACAACCTCCAGGAGCTCGTGACGGTCGGGCGGTGTTGGGGGTGGAAGAATCTGTTGGAGGTGTGAGGTCAAAATCGCCTGGCCTATTTCTGTATATCATGCAGTTTTGCAGTGATATGCAGACCTGCTCAATCACTGGTTAGCAGTCATGGCGTTCAGGCTATTCGGGTGCATCCCGGCCTCGAAACGTTCGCAGGCCAGCATCAGGCTGTGCCGATCCCGTCCAATTGGTGGCATCGGCACATCAGGGTTGTGGCAGTTGCCATACCACACTCCCCAGCCGCTCGCGCTTTCGCCCTTGAAAACCGTATCAACCCAGTGCTTGCAGTGTTCGCATCGTCTTGCCATGTTGCTCTCCGTTGTTCTGTCCGCTGCTAACCCGTCGCTTGTTCGGACGGGCCTGACGGCCCGCCGCACAGCTCTGCGTTTGACCGTAACTGATCACAGGGTGGATCCCGCCAAGATCCACCGTGTGATCAGTTACAATCGGATACCTCGGGGCTTTCACCCCAAGCCCAGTTCCGCCGTGGGAGTTCAGGAGGGTGGGGAATTGCCAACTCAAGCCGCAAAGGAGACTTTATGCATAGGTTGGAATGAATGCGGGGTGCGTTGGGTGCTCGCCGCCCCATGTGGTTCATCGTTAAACAATGCAGGGGGATAACGATGAAATATCTAAGAATGAATGTGAATAGTTCCAAGAGTTTTGTGAAGTACTTGACTGTCGGATCAGGTGTAAAACCGGGAGTCCCCCTCCCGCTGCAGGTGCCGCTGGACCCGGGTGGATATCTGGAGATTGCTGTTGATGAAAACACAAACACCCTCAAAGGGAAGGGGCATAATTTATGGTTTACGACGGACAAGCTAGAGGAAGACTCTTTTGACTACATCACTGGAGAACTCCAGCAGATGGAGTTAACGCTCTCCAACCTCGATCTGGCTTACGATCCCCAAACGGGAAAGATTCTGAGTGGTGGCGGCTTCATATATGTAATGGGGACTCCGAGTCCCGGAGCTGGTGGTGCTTTGGCAACATGGTATTTGGGGCCATCCAAACTCCGGGACGGCAACAGTCCGGGCTTTGACCTTTCCGACGGCCTAGGGTGCGGTGGCGGTCTGCTACTGGAGTTGGGTACTGGGAATTTCACCAACTTTATTCTACACCTCGACACAGTCTTGGCGAAGGAAGATGTCGATGGTGACGGTCATTACGAGACCGACTGCTGGCCCTTTGCAAAGTGGTTTAAGCTTCTCTACCGCCCCCCATTGCTCAGAATTATTTTGCCCGACCCTCCTCCGTTTCCGCCGCCGAGCCCCTGGATGATCGGCATGTATGAAGCGAAGCTCTCTGCTTTGATGAACATGGCGCTGAAGGGGCGCAAGCCGCTGGAGGGTGCTCCGAAAATCACTCAAATTCAAGTAAGCAGCGACTCCCGAGTCGTTGTAGTGCTTTTCGATCAGGACGGTGCAGTGCTTTCCGGAGATCTGTCGGACCGTTCCGTAAAGACGTTGCAGATCAATCCAGAAAACTTTGCCCATCTATCTCTGGGCATCGGCATGAAGTCGAGCACTTGAGTATGAGAAATGGCCCAGAGTGAGTGATCTCATGGGGATCATCTCACTTGCTTCATCCATACACAACGACAAGACACTAGAATAACAGCCATGGCGGTCAAACAGCTGAAAGACGGCCGGTGGGCGGTCTACTACCGCGGCGAAGACGGAAAGCTCAAGTGGGAGTATTTCGGCCGTGGGGATGTTGCCAAGCTCAAAGCCGGAAAGCGCGACGAGCAGATCAAAGCCGACCGGGGGAAGCTGAGGCCCGCATTGGCCATCACCGTCGCGCAGCTGCTGAACGAGTATCACTCAAAGCACATCGTGGAGGACTCCACGGCCGACTCCGACTTTTACCGGATCGACCGGGTCCTGAAGCCGGCCCTCGGGCACCTCTATGCCGAGACTCTCACATATGACCAGCTCGACGCATACGTGCTCGAGCGCGTTCGGGCCGGCCGCTCGCTGCTCACCATCGACCGCGAGATCGATATCCTGAGGTCGGCCTTCTCCTGGGGAGAATCCAGGACACCTCCTCTCGTTCTGAGGAACCCGATGCGCGGTTACAGGGTGAAGGGAAAGAAGTCGAGGCCGGCGGCAAAGATCAATCCGGTATCCATGGAAGACTTCAAGCGGCTCATCATGTTTGCCCCCGGACACCTCCTCCGGGGGATGCTCCTGCAATGGTACTGCGGGCAGCGCCCGGGAAAGGAAACCCTCGGGATCCGGTGGGCTGACGTCGACCTCGATCGCGGGCAGATCAAGATCCACTCCGCGCACAAGGGAGCCATCGAGGAACGGTATGTTCCCATCAGCAAGGATTTTGAGCCCGTTCTCAGGCAATGGCTGGCCGAGGACAGGGATGCCTGCGAGAGGGCAGGAATGGGCCACCAGGAGCTCAACCTGGTGCACTATAAAATGAGGGCCATAGGAAGCCTCAAGCGGACCTGGGCCACGACGAAAAGGCGGGCCGGGATATCAAGGAAGCTGAGACTGTACGACTTCAGGCACGCATGGTTCACGAACGCCCTGGCGAACGGGGCCGACCTGAAATCCATATCGGAGATGGGCGGACACTCGGACGTTGCGACGACCCTCACCCATTACCAGCACACCGTGCTGCAGCAGCACCGGGACGCGGTTGAGAAGATCCCCGCTGCGCCCATAACACCAAGGAAAATGCGATGATCGGGGCCTGGCTATATTTGGCTATACAAATGATAGCCAGAGATCTGCAAGCCCTCATGTATAAACAGTTTAGAGATGACTTGCTGCGTTCGGGACGCAGAGGCCGCTGGTTCAAATCCAGTCGTCCCGACCAATCTGGTCAACGATCTCAGCCGGTCAGAAGATGGCCGGCTGATCTTTTTTGCGACCGTTGGACAGCCGCTGCACCCAGGCAACCCCTTCGCGTTCCGCCTCTGCAAATTTCTCGGAGCTCGTCCGCTTGAAATTGAAAGATGTCCCATTTTTGGGTATGCATGAGATACTCGTGAAAGCTGTTTTCTGGTCCACCCCAATCGACACTCGGTTGCCTGCTGTCAGCATGACAAATACAAGTATAATGATAATGAAAATCCGAGGGGCATGAGATTTCAAGCATCAGAAGCTGTATCCGGCTTTTTCGCGATTATCGCTCGCTACTCCTCTTTCAACCTCCATTTCACTACCGGACACAAATTTAGCGCACTGTTGAAGGAGTGAAAGCCACGGGAA
>CAZLCS010000083.1:11628-14913 GCA_964557955.1 uncultured Syntrophobacteraceae bacterium | reverse complement strand
GGCGCGGGCAGGACGTCCAGCGGGAGATCTCCGGGTTCAGCTACCCGACCGTCAAGCAGTACGACGAGATGGGGCAGGTGATCGGGGAGTCGGTCGTGCCGTACCACCTGGGGCGGCCCGTGAGATTGGAGGGTGAGCAGGGCGGCGGGGATGAGTGGGCATGGCTCGGGAACAAGAACCTCAAAGGGGACCGCTACCTTGCCGAGTTCTACCAGACGCTTCCCCCCGAGCAGCAGCAGCAGTTCCGGGACAACGCCGTGAGGTTTGGACGATCGGACATCCTGGACGGGATCATGAACGAGTCGAAAAAGGGTGCCCCCGGAGGACAGCCAGGACAGGCCATCACCCAGGCCGACATCTACGAAAACCCGTGGGCGGGGTCATTCCGACAGAGACAGGCACCAGGGCCGCAGGGGGCAGGCATGGTGCGCCAACCAATGCCGGCGGCACCCCCGACCTTCTCTTCGTGGGCATGGGGACCGCAACGGCACAGGAGGGCGATGCCTCAACCCGGCGTCGTTCGCCAACCCATGCCCTCGCCCGTTGATTCCGATGCGCTGCGCAGGCCGATGCCTCAACCGACCGGCGGGGAGATGACCTCGCGCTTCCTCCAACTCCAAAACCCCTATTCGGGAAATCCCTGGGACCGGATCAGAAACAGACTCGGCTGATGCCAGCACACCTGGAGAGGATACGCACGAATGTCCATTTATGATGATTTCCTGAAGTTCAAGCAGACCAGGCAGCAAGAAGAAACCGACGGCGCCGACCAGCCCAACCCGGAGGCGCAGCAGGATGGGGTGCAGGCCCCGGAGATGGGGGGACAACAGAAGGGCCTCTTCTGGGACCGCATTCCCGTAGCGCAGCCGAAACCCGTATCCCCGCTGGAAAAGGCGCGGGACCAGGCCGCCGAAGTGAGAACTCGGGAGGTCACCAGGGATCGCGGGTTCCTCGGCACCATGGCCTCGAATGTTGCAGGCGGCGTCCTGGATGCTGCGGAGATGGGCGTGAGGGCACTGCAGCTTGTGGGGCCGTCCTCGCAGCTTCCGACAGAGCAGCAGCCCGGCACGCGCATGATCGAGTCCATGAAGAGCTTCAGGGACTCACACCCCTACCTCTTCGCGGAAGGGGAGCACGAGGGGGCCTCCAGGTGGGTCCATCAGGGCGTCCGTTCCGTGGCGCAGTCTCTCACCGCGTCCCTTCCGACCATTGCGGCGGGCGCGGCCATCGGCGGGCTTCCCGGGGCGGTTGTCGGCTGGATTGTCGGCGCGCCTGTAATCTTTGGTGCAAGTGAACTTTCACAGACGCTGGAGCAGGCGGACCTCAAGGGCATTCCCAGGAACGTGAGCGAGCCTGTTGCTATCCGGAAGGCCGCTTACGAGACGGGCTTCGAGGCGCTTTCGAATACCGTGACCGCTCTTTCCCTCGGACTCATGTCACCCCTCACCACAGTGGGCAAGGCTGCGCTCGCCCAGGGACTCAAGCCGCTTTTGACGGACTCTCTCAAGCAGGTGGCGGCGAGGACGGCTTCCATTGTTGCAGGGGAAACCTCGACCGAAATGGTCACGGCGGGCATGCAGGCCATTGAGGACAAAAAGCTCGGGCTCGGGGACGAAACCTTTTGGGATGCGGCGACCCACGCCATGGGGCCGAGTGTTGTGGCCTCGCTCATCTTTTCGGCCATCGGCGGGGCAGGACTCAAGCGGCAGAGATCCAAAGTGACCAATGCGCTCGAAGACCCGACCGCGCCAGTGGAGGCCCGCATGCAGGCCGTGGCGCAAGTGCATGGGACGCTCAAGGAGATTGACCCGGATATTGCCGCAACGTGGACCGTGAACGCAGTAGCGGCCATCCGGGACAAGCGGGCCATCAGCACCAACGAGGACCTTATTGCTCTCGACGCGAAGATCCGGAACCTGGAGTCGATCCCGAACCCGACCGACGGCGTCAAAAAGACCCTTGCGGAACTGGAGAAGGAACGGGAGAGGCTGCTTTACTCCTGGGTGAACGAGAAGGACCTCCCGACCGACCCCGAAGAACTCCAGAACGAGATCCACTGGTTGCAGACGGTGAGGAAATCCGCGCGCCCCGACGGCGGGGTGGACACCGAGGCCATCGACACAAGGATCAAAAACCTCGAAATGGCCCTTGGCGCCGAAGACCAGTACCAGCGGGCGAGGGAAAGGGTGCAGGGGCAGGGAGCTCCCCTCACGGAAGACGAGGAGGCAAACCGCCTCGACAACCAGATCCAGGACCTCTATTTGCGGGCGCGTGCCCTCGAGAAGGAGGAGCAGACGCCGGAGATCCAGGCCGAACTGGATGCCATCTACGCCCAGGCTCAGGAGATGCGGGCGAGGGAACAGGAGCTCCTCTCACGCGGGAAACTCGGACCACCGGAGGCCGAGCCGTATTCACCGGAACTTGCGGGCGAGGTGAAGGCAGGGAGGGAGACGCCTCTCCTGCCTGAGCCCGAGAGCCCCGCACGGGAGTCGGCAAGGGTCTTCGAGGACGAATTCAATACAACGCAATCACCCCAGGGAGGGGAGTTGCTGCGCGACCGCCTGTCCCGGGAGGAAGCAGAAGGCCGCACGATCCCCCTGCCCGACGAGAGCGGGGTGGCGGGGCTTCTCCCCGAGCCCGCCATGGAAACCGTCACCCGGAGAATGGCGAACCTTCAAAAGAACCTCGCCGTCCTCGAGAAGCACCACGGCAAGGCCAGGAAGGGTAAGGCGAAGGAGTCCCTCGCGGCTCAGATCGACGCCACAAAGGCGAAGATCGAGGGGCTGAAGGCCGAACGGCGCAGGATGACCGGATTCATCCCGCAGGAACCCATGCAGGCCGAACGAACCCCCGCAATCGAGCTCGGGGCATTTCAGCCGGCTGAAACAACCGCCAAACCGGAAGTGCCTTCTTCCAAAGAAGGTCCCCCGATTAAAACAACCCCCCCCGAAATGGATGAGATGGTCAAGGCCGCTGCACAATGGAAGGGCGCGGCGTTCAAGGCTGACCGGGCGCTTGCCGATTCCGGGCTCAAAAAAGAGCGCATGCAGCACAGCAACCAGACCACCAAGGGGGATCTCGATGCCTACCTCATGAGGAGGTTCGGGATTGACGAGACTACAGCGAGGAGCGTCAGCAACCACTTGACCGCGCACAACGTCCCGGCGGATGAATCGGTGGACCTGGAAGTCTTTCGCGGCGAACCGTGGGCGGACAGGGTTTTGAACCGGGCGCATTATTCGGATCAGATCAAATTGTCACCCTCCGAAAAGCCCGCACCCAAGG
>CAZLCS010000083.1:0-11618 GCA_964557955.1 uncultured Syntrophobacteraceae bacterium | reverse complement strand
GGGTTTTGAACCGGGCGCAACCGGCTGACCAGGTTGTGACCAAGCCCGAAGGTGTATCAACCGAGGCAGTGACCAAGTCACCCTCCGAAAAGCCCGCACCCAAGGCCAAGCCAGAGGAAAAGGCCCCCACAAAGAAACCCGAACCCAAACCCCTCTCAAGCGCGACCGCTGCGGACCTCAAGGCCGAACTGGCCCGACAGCTTGAGGCGCGGAAGCAGAAAGAAGGAGGCCCCAAGCCCCGCGAACCATGGCAGATGACGCGGGGCGAATATGTTGAGAACAAATCTGGGGGTGGGGTGGCGGATGACCGCGATTACCAAAGACACAAGAACCTCGTGGCCATGGCCGTGCAGTCCGGGAAGCCGGTCCCGGAAGAAGTCCTGAAAGAATACCCGGACATCGCAAAACAGCAGTCCATCGAGGACAAAATCAAGGCGGGGGTGGACAAGATCAACGCCCTTTTTGCCGAGGAACCTACTGGTAAATTTGAGCTCGATACATCAAAATATAAACAGGTTTCCGCTATACTTGACGACATGTGGAGCAGTGCCGTTGACGCGGGGAAGAGTGTCCAGGATTTCGTCTCCATGGTCCTGGATTCGCTCAGTACCAAGGCCGCGCCGTACTTTGAGAGATGGATCGAGGAGAAGTTTGCCGAGAAGGAGTCAAAGGATGATACCGCCAAACGAGGGGATCAGGAAGCGGTCGATACGCCGGTGGATACTCGACCGGAACCCGAAAGCATACCCGGACCCGGACCAGAACAAAGAACTCCAGAAGCTGATTCAGGACAAGGACGACGCGATGATGCAGGAGTTCGACGAGCAGGAGGACATTCTCCTGAACGAACTGGTGGGCAAGAAATCCTGGGGAACCGAAGAGGGTCCGAAGGAGTACA
The DNA here is from genome assembly GCA_964557955.1 of uncultured Syntrophobacteraceae bacterium. Lineage (GTDB taxonomy): Bacteria > Desulfobacterota > Syntrophobacteria > Syntrophobacterales > Syntrophobacteraceae > JALOOX01. The sequence goes on along the minus strand of CAZLCS010000083.1, from coordinate 10,720 downwards.
ACACGAGACGTCTGCAGCTGTGGAACGAGATCGTGGGGGATCACCTTCCGTTCGATCCAGAGACTTCCGGCCAGCCCCTGGAGGACTGACCCGGGAAGGTTCGTGGTACGACACCGCAAAGCGGAACGTGGACGCCATCCTGCTGGCCCTGAAGATTTCGGGCGAGAATCGCCAGGCGACCCCGCAGGAGCAGGAAGTTCTTTCCAAGTACACGGGCTTCGGTGCGGGCGAGATCAGGAACCGGCTCTTCCCTGTCCAGTACGGGAGCGAGGCGGGGAAAATCTGGCCGAACACAGCCATCAAGGATGACAAGTGGAAGGACCTCGCAAAGACCCTTTCGGAGCTCCCCGAGGACTGGCAAAAGAGCATCCTCCGGTCAACCCAGTACGCCCACTACACCTCTGAGTCCGTGACCCGCTCCATATGGGCGGCACTGGAACGGCTCGGCTTCATCGGTGGGAAAGTCTTCGAGCCCGGCATGGGAATCGGCAACTTCCACATGACCATGCCCGAGGCCCTTCACAAGAAATCATCTTTCACGGGCGTTGAGTACGACGGCCCGACCGCACTCATCGCAAAACTCCTGAGTCCGCAGCAGGGCATCCTCCACGCAGACTTCGTGAAGCGGCGGTTCCCTCAGAACTTCTTCGACCTCGTAATCGGGAACCCTCCCTTCTCTAAAACCAAGATCCTCGACGACCCCGACTACGCCAAGCACGGCTTTTCCCTCCATGATTATTTCTTCGCCAAGTCCATAGACATGCTCCGCCCTGGGGGGCTCATGGTCTTTGTCACCAGCCGCTACACCATGGACAAACAGCGGGACAAGGCCCGGAGATACCTCGCCGAACGCGCCGACCTTGTGGGCGCCATCAGGCTTCCCCAGACGGCCTTCCGGGAAAACGCCGGCACAGAAGTCGTGACGGATGTTCTTTTCTTCAGGAAGCGCATGAAGGGCGAAGCCCATGGGGGCGCCAAGTGGGAAGGACTCGCGAAACTCAATTCCAAGGACGGGGAGATTGCCGTCAACGAATACTTCGTCCAAAACCCCGACATGATCCTCGGGCAAATGCGCCTCACCGGGAACATGGACGATGAGGGGCGGCGCATCGGCGGAGGCAGGGGCTTCAACGACCCGACCGTGGTGTCCTACTACAAGAGCACGCAGGAGTTCGAGAAGGCATTCCAGGCTGCGGTTGAAAAGCTCCCCAGGAACATTTACTCCGCCATGAGCCGGTCCGCCGAGGAGATCAAGCGGGATGTGGCGGAAATCGAGTTTGACCCCAAGGTCAAGCGGGAAGGCGTCATCTACCTGGACGGTAAGGGGAACCTCCGAAAGGTGGAGAACGGGGTCGGGAAGCCCATTGCAAATGTGTCCAAGGTCACTGCGAAGCAGCAGGAGTGGCTGAAGGACTACGTTCAACTCAAGGACAAGATCAACGACGCACGCCTCGCGCAGTTCAATGACGGCGACTGGCAGCTGGCCCTGAAGGACCTCAACGCAGCCTATGACGCATTCAGGGAAAAGCACGGACCGATATGGGACTTCAGGACGCAGACCAGGACCAAGGTTGACGGGAACGGCGAGAAGGTCGAGTACACGATCAAGATTTTCAAAAACAAGAAACTCTGGAAGGAGGATTACGACTCTTCCATAGTTTTGCAACTGGAGAAAATCACCGAGGACGGTGAGATCGTAAAGTCCCCGTTCCTCAAAGGCAGGACCATCGGCAGGCCCGTGACGCCCGAGGTCAAGACCCTCCACGACGCCCTTGCCGTCTCACTCGACGCAAACGGCGTGCTGGACCTTGGCGACATTGCCGGCCGCATGGGGATGACGAAGGAAGAGGCCATCGAGTCTCTAGGGGACCTTATTTATGACGCTCCCGGGGCCGGGTGGCAGATGGCCGACGAGTACCTCTCCGGGAACGTGGTCAGGAAGCTCGAGCAGGCAGAGGCTGCGGTTGAGGCGGGAAACGAGCAGTATGCCCGGAACGTGGAGGCCCTCAAGAAGGTCATCCCCAAACCCCTCGGCCCGACCGACATCCGGGCAAGCCTTGGCGCCGGGTGGATATCGGACCAGTACATATCCGAGTTCGCGGAGCAGATCGGCGCTGGACATGTCACTTACGACCGGAGAACCGAAACGTGGCGGGTTGAAGGAGGCAATCTCAGGACGGAACGGAACGCCGGTGAGGAGTATGGAACGTCCGAAAGGTCCCCATCCGAGATCCTTGAGAGCGTCCTGAACCGCAGAAAGATCGTGATCAAATGGAAGGACGAGGACGGGAAGACCCACACGGACGCAGAAGCGACCGCACAGGTGAACGAGATCGCCAAGAGAATCCGGGAGAAATTCAAGACATGGATATGGAGCGACGCGGACAGGACCAGGGCCCTCCTTTCCACTTACAACCGTCAGTACAACAACATCGCCCCCCGGCGGTTCGACGGCTCACACCTGACCCTTCCCGGCGTCAGCATGCGTTATCAGCTTTACCCGCACCAGAAGCGGGCCATATGGCGCATCATCCAGACCGGGAACACCTACCTCGCCCATGCCGTGGGCGCCGGGAAGACCATCGAGATGATCGCGGCCGGCATGGAAATGCGCCGTCTCGGGATGGTCAAGAAGCCTATGTACGTGGTGCCGAACCACATGCTGGAGCAGTTCTCGAACGAGTTCATGGAGCTCTACCCGCTCGCCAATGTCATGGTGGCGGATGACGAGAACTTCAGCGCGGACAGGCGGCGCCAGTTCGTGGCCCAGGCCGCCATGAACAACCCCGATGCCGTCATCATCACCCACTCCGCTTTCGGCCGGATCTCCGTGAAACCGGAATCCGTTGCGCCCATCCGCAAGCGCATCGTGGATGAACTTACGGCGGCGCTGGAGGATACAGAGGAGGGCGACCGTATCCGCCGATCTCAGCTTGAAAAGCAGATCGAACAGGTGGAGCGGCGCTTCGACTCCATCACCAACCAGTCCCAAAAGGACACCACTGTTTCCTTCGAGGACATCGGCGCGGACTTCCTTTTCGTGGATGAGGCGCACGAGTTCAGGAAGCTCGACTTTCACACGAACATGAATGTCAAGGGTGTGGACCCACAGGGGTCAAGAAAGGCCCTCGACACCTATGTAAAGACTCGTTACCTGGAATCAATGAACCCTGGACGGTCCATGGTCTTCGCCTCCGGGACGCCCGTCACCAACACCATGGGGGAACTCTACACCCTGCAGCGGTTCTTCTCCGAGAACGAGATGGACGCCGACGGGATGAGCACCTTCGACGGTTGGGCGGCCATGTTCGGGGAAACCGCCGTGGACTTCGAGTCCAATGCCGCCGGGAAATACGAACCTGTCGAGCGGTTCTCAACCTTCGTGAACGTCCCGGAGCTCATGAAGCGTGTCCGCATGTTCATGGACGTGCTCACGTCCGACCAGTTGGGCGGCATCGTGGAGAGGCCGGACCTCGAAGGCGGGAAGCCCGAGATGGTCCTGGTGGACGCAACCCCCGAACTGAAGCGGTACATGACGGAAGTGCTCCAACCACGGGTGGAGACATCGAGGCAGTGGAAGCCTTCCCCGGGCCAGAGGGGGAACCCGGACCCCATTATCGCCATCATCAGCGACGGGAGGTTTTCGTCCCTCGATCCCAGGTTCTTTGACCCGTCCCTCCCCCCGGACGTCCCCTCGAAGCTTAACAAGATGGCCGACGGGATCATCGAGGAGTACAAGCGGGTTTCCGATATGGAGTTCTATGATTCGGACGGGAACCCCGAGGCCATCAAGGGCGGAACGCAGATCGTATTCTACAACCTGGGATTCGGGGCGCAGTCACAGAGAAACAGGGGATTCAACGCAAGGCAGGCTCTGCAGGACCGACTCCTGAACGGCGGCATTCCCGCAAGCGAGATTGCGTGGTTTGACGATGCCAACACCGACGCCAAGAAGGAAGCCATCTTCAAGGATATGCGGTCGGGCAAGATCAAGGTCCTGATCGGATCGGCCAAGAAGATGGGGACCGGGGTGAACGTCCAAAAGCGCCTCGCGGTGCTCCACTACTTCGACCCGCCGTGGTATCCCGCCGACGTGGAACAGCCCCACGGGCGGATCATCCGCCAGAAGAACCAGAACAAGATTGTCCGTATCAAGTGGTACGCGACCAGGGGCACCTACGACTCCACCATGTGGCAGATGGTGGCCCGGAAGCAACGCTTCATCGACCAGGCTTTCTCGGGGGACGACTCCATGAGGACCATGGAGGACATCTCCGAGTCGAGTCAGTACGAAATGGCCGCGGCTCTCGCGTCCGGGGACCAGCGCATGGTGCAGCTCGCGGGGCTCACGCAGGACATCGAGAGGCTTCAGCGGCTCGCTGGCGCCCACGAGAACGAACAGCGGGAGATCGATTCAAAGCTCAGGACCATCGAGCGGCACTACCTCCCGAACACGCAGAGGAAACTTGCCGAACTCGAAGCCGCGCAAAAGGTGGTCGGTGGACACGTCTCGTTCGAGTCGGGGACCATCGGCAACCGGACATTCACCGAACGGAAGGCTCTTGCCGAGGCCATCAAGGCGAAATTCGGTGAAGCCGCCAACGGGTTCAAGGGGAAGAAGAGCGGGTGGCACGACCTCGGCGAGTTCGCCAAGGTGAACGGGAGATTTGCGGTCGGCATGTACGCCGACATCCCGACGGCCAAAACGACCCCGAACTTTGGCCTCTACGTGATGGCTGGCGACATCATGGTCGATATCTACAACCAGAACTCCGACAAGTACCTCCTCGGAGACAGCGACATCGACCCCATCGGCATCGTGGCGAGAATCATCAACGGTTTGAATAGCCTCCCCCGGGACATCGACCGGAAGAGGGAGCGCGTTGAGGAACTGAGCGCCAACGTGCGGCGCCTCAAAAAGAAATTGGGGGTCCCGTTTGCCTATGAACAGGAATTGCTCGAAAAAGTCGCCGAAAGAGCGAGACTCCAGGCCGAGCTCGCAGGAGAAGGAGAAACCGAAGCCGGTCAAGTTCCCGCGGATCGGGGACCTACCGGACATCATTTTACCACAATCGCCAAAGCCTTCAGGGAAATAGAGGACACGGGCGCGGTCCAGCTTGTCGGGCTCAGGGTGGAGTCCATGGAGGACCTGGCCGTTCTCTCACAGGCCGTGCGGAACCCCAAGTACGAAACCTTCCGCTACATCATGGTGAAGGACGGGGTGATTGTCGGCCATGATGTGGTTACAAGTAGGCTTCCCGGGAGGACTGTGGCCTACGTTCAGGACGATATAAGCGAGGCCGCGAAGCACTACAACGACCGCATGGATGCACTCGGGGCGGACACTCTTTATGTTGTCCACAACCACCCGACGGGGGACCCGAAACCTTCGCAGACGGACAAGGATACAACCCGGAAGTTGTCGGACTTGATCCCCAGGCTGAAGGGGCACGTTGTCATCAACTCGGGCAAATACGCGGTGATCGAGCCTTATGGGAGCTCCAGGATTCTCGACCTGCCGGGCCTTCCCGAAAACTGGCAGGACCCGATCCTCACACCAGAAATCGGCGCAGAGATGGTCGGAGGAACCAGTTTTTTGTTAAGCAGTGATGTTGCCATTTACGCTAAGACTCTCATGAAGGACCGCAATATCTCCCTGGTGGTTTATCTCGACTCGAACAACCGAGTTCGCGGCATCCAGGAGGTGAGTGACAAGGCAATACTGAATCCCGCGATCATGAGGGAGAAGATCCCCGAGAACCTTCGCCATTTCGGGGTGCAGGCGTCTTTCCTAATCCTTCACAAGGGCATGGCTCAGACGGCGAGGGACCTTGCCGCTGAGTATGTCAAGGACGGGGTTTTTTGGGATGTGTCTCAGGTGATGGATTCCGGTGAGTCGTTCTCCGCACTTGAGGAAAGCGGTATCCGGAAGCCCAGGACAGACATGTTCGGAGGGAAAGACTTCGACAAGCTGGCAATGGCGAGAAAGGAGGCCCTGGAGGCGAGGGAGAATCAGGGCGGAACTGAGGAGGCGGTACGGGAAAAAGGAGGAGGAGACAGACCAAGCTACGCCCTAGAGAAAGCCGCCGCGGTAAAGCCAACGGACACGGTCCCAAATCGGCAGATAATAGAGTTGCACGAGGTCCGGGACAGCAAGAAGCTTGACCGCCTGGCCGAGGCCATGAAAACCGAGGGGTGGGATGGTCCTCCCGTCCTCACGTTCTTTGACGGTGAAACCGATTATGCCTTGACTGGCAGCCACAGGATTGCCGCAGCAAGAAGGGCTGGCATTGATATTCCTGTGTACCGGATCGATGACGAACTCGCCTCGGACTGGTTCACCGAAAACGACTTATCCAGGGAAGCCCTCCTCGAAGGGGACGATGACCAGCGGCTGGAAGCACTCAGAGAAATAGGGGACGCCGACGCCGAAGCGCTGATGCTGCATGAGATCAATTCATGGGACGAGAGCTTTTCTTTAGCCCGGGATAACCCACCGAGGAAGAAGGGCGAAGACCAGGCCCGGCTTGAGGCGCACATCCAGGGGATCACCAAGGGGCACAGGAACCTCCCGGCCGTCACCGTGGTCCAATCGCAGAAAGATCTCCCCGAGAATATCAACCAGGAAGGCCGAAGCATCGCCGGCGCCTACCACAACGGGCATGTCTGGCTCGTGGCCGACAACCTCCCCACCGTGGAACGGGCCGAGCAGATTTTCCTGCATGAAACAGTGGGGCATCACGGGGTGGAGGCGGTTCTCGGGAAGCGGTTCCGCCCGTGTCTCGAGGAAGTGGTCGGCCTCTACGGCAAGGGCGGGCTGAAGGATATCGCGGAGGCCTACGGGTTCGACCTCGGGACCAGGGATGGACGGCTGAATGCGGCCCGGGAAAAGATCGCGCAAATTGCCGAAACAGGGGAGAGACCAGGTTTTCTGAAGCGGTTGTACCAAGCAATCCGGGAGGCCCTCAGGAAGATGGGCTTTCGCGTGAGTTTCAGCGATGCAGACATTCAGTCCTTGCTTGCAAGGGCTCAAGAGTATGTGAGACACGGAACCCACGTGCAATGGCAGGAACCCCGTTCGATTCTTGAACGCGGCAAAGGCAGTGGACGAAAATATGTGGTGTTCAGACGCAGGGGCAGTGTACCGGCTTACTCTGGGCCATATAAGACACGACTGGCTGCGGAACAGGCAATGGATCAAGGGGTCCTGCTAAGCCCTGAAGAGTTGAAAGCGTTCCGGGCGGCAGACCCGTCCTACGCATACGCAGGCCCAAAGGCTACTGGTTTCATCAAGGCCGACGCCCAGGGCAGAACTTTTGAGGGACCTTACGATCATAAAGTTCGGTTTGAGATTGACGACAGCAAAGCTGAACTGAGATTCGCCGAACTGCTCAACAACAGGAAATACAAGCTAGGAGATGTATTGAAACACGACGAACTCTTCGAGAACTATCCGGCAGCCAAGGATATCGAGTTCGTCAAGGTGAAGACGGATCAGTACAGGGGGTCCTTCAATGGGAAGGTCATCAAGGTAAGCGATTCCTTGAACGATCGCGAGGCCAGAAAAACCGTTCTGCACGAGATCCAGCACTACATCCAGGAGGTGGAAGGATGGGCGAGGGGCGGAGGGCTTGCGAGCCTTTCGATCACCCAGAGGAGCGTTGAGCACTATCACGGACAGATAGTTCGCGGGATCTCCGCGATCAAGTCCGCTTTGGCGAGGCCCACCGTACTTTCCGACGGACGAAAGGTCTACTACGCGGCGGACTTCGTGCCGTCCGATCCTTTCGAGTCACTGATTGGTTCGGAACCGATGCGGAAATGGGAAGGGAAGGATGCGCTCGAAAAGCGACTCAAGGAACTGGAGGAGCTCGAAGAGGAGGCCTATGAACTGATCAAGAAGTTCAGGGTCGGTAGGAAGCCAACGCTCAATGAGTCGCATTCCTTTTACCGCCACCTGGCTGGAGAGATTGAAGCCCGTGACACGGCTGCCCGTGCCGACCTGACTGCTGAAAAGAGGCGCGACACCCCCCCGTATTCCAGCGAGAACATCCTGCCAAGCAAAGCCATCGTGCGCTTCTCTGACGGGGTTTCATACTCGCTTGCAACCGGCGAGGCGCAAAAGGGGATCGCATCCGTAAAGGAGGAGCTCTCCACGGTTTCAAAAACGATCCTCGAGTCCTACAGGGGCAGGTCGGAGGCAAACGTCTTTCAGCGCATTTTCAGGTCCCCCGAATGGTGGAAGCACCCCACGCTGAAGCGGATATTCGAGATCGCAGGGGTCGAGAGGCCCGAACGTGTCCACAACATCATCCACGGCGTCCTGAAGCTCAACGACGTACTGACCCCGCTGGCGGCCATGCAGAAGGATTCGCCGAAGGATTACGATGCGGTGCGCGATGCCCTGCTCCACATGGACGAAACCGGGGTCAAGTGGGATGAGTATTCGCAGACACTGCAGGCGTCAAGCTCGGTCAAGGCGGCCGTCTCCTCCGTCCGGGGCATGCTCGATGAGGCCCTTGAGCTCCAGCGTGGCCAGGTCAAGGATGTGATCGACAAGCTCGAGTCATCAGGGGTTGATCCGAAGGGTTTCGTCATCACCCAGGACGAGGGCGGCAAGGACGTCACCATATGGGATTACTACCGGCAAATGGGGGACCTGAGCGGGTCCTACTTCCCTCGCAAGCGTGAACCCGGGGACTGGGCCGTCCTCTCCACGGGTAAGGACGGGACGAAATACCGGGAGCACTTCAGGACGAGGTACCACGCAAACCGGGCGATCATGAAATTCAAGGCGCAGGGCAGGGTTGACGTGAGGCCCCCCCTCCCTGTGGAACGCGAACCGGAAAGCGTGTACCAGTCCCTCAATATGCTCGACATGCAAAAATTCATCGAGCAGGCCATATCGAGGATCGGGTTCAGCGCGAAGGCCGAACTTGCGCTGAAAAAGGAGATCTTCTCCGAGGTGGCGGACCTCTTCAAGGAACGCGGGTTCAGGTCATCACGCATGAAGAGAGGCGAAGGACCGGTGGTTAAGGGCTTCATCGAAGACCCGATCAAGGCCGTCGGAAGTTACGCATCTTCACTGGCGGGAGGCATCGCCAAGTCCGAAGCCGCCGCGAAGATGATCAAGGAGGTGGCCGGCGGGATAGACGAACGCAAGGACCCGGAACGCTACGACCTTGCCAAGGAGTACATCGCGGAGCAGCTGAAGAACCCCGACCGGATCGACAGGATGATCGGACTCGCCAAGTCCGTAGTGAGCTTCAAGTACCTCGGCTTTGGGCCGAAAACCGCATTCGTGAACGTGACATCCATCCTGACCACGGCGCCCCCCGCCATCCATCAGTACGCGATGGACGGGAAAGGGAGTCTGCTCAAGGTCGGCGACCAACTGCACCGGGCCGGGCGGGACTTCGTGAGCGTTATGCGTGGAAAGCCCCTCGCCAATGCCGACGAGCAGGCGTTCATGGAATCCATCCAGAACTCGGCGGACCTCGAGCAGTACACCCGGGAGGCCATCGGGCACATCGCGGGCGCTTACGGGCGGGGGTGGCACCAGGCCATGAGTGCAGCTATGTGGCTTTTTCAGAAAACCGAGCAGTGGGTTCGCGGAACGACGATGCTTGCGGCGTACAGGCTTTCCCGTGCGAACGGGAAGACCCACGAGGAGGCCATGGGGCTTGCCCGGGCGGCATCGAGCAGGGCAAACGGCATCTACAGCAAGGCCTCGGACCCCATGTGGGCCATGGGGGCGAACCCCGCGGCCAGGATCGGGAAAATGGGCTACACGTATATGAAGTTTGCGCACAACTACGTTCAGATGCTGGTCGATCTCGGATTCGACAAGAAAAACTATAAGGCTCTGGCGTTTGCGCTTGGGGCGCCGGCGGTGCTCTCGGGCGCCGGGGCGTCAGTCCTCTCGCCCGTGATCCTCGGGGTCGTGCAGGCCATCCTGTCGGCGGGCGGGGATGACCGGGACCCTGAGAGATTGATCGCCGACACCATCCGGGCAGGACTCGGGGAAAGTGCCGAGCAGGCATGGCGCCACGGGGTGTTCGGGCTTGCGGGCGTCGACATTTCGGGTTCGCTTTCGGTCGGGGTCGGGGTCCCTCGCGGACTCATGGACCTTACCGGGCCGTTCGGGGGCGTTGTGGAAAACCTCATGCAGGCCGGGCGGTTCGCCAAAGGAGGGCAGCTGCAGAGGGCAACGGAGGAAGTTCTCCCGACGGCATTCGCCAACGTGTCCAGGGCGATCCGGGAACTGGACGGGGCGACAACCCGGCAGGGCCGCATGGTGTGGGACGAGAAGGGGCGGCCATATATCCCGGGCGCGCTGGAGACGGGCCTCCGCGCCACGGGGTTCAGGCCGAGCAGGAGGGCGACCGTTGAAGAGCGCCGGTGGGAGATAAAAAAAGAGGAGGCGAATTTCGCATCGAGGCGGCAATCCATTTATGAGAAATACAGGCTCTATGTCGCATCGAAGAAAAGGGAGCCCGAGAAACTGCAGGACATCCTGGATGCCATATCCGAGTACAACGAGAATGTTAAGGCGACCGGAAGGGCGGGGATCATTCCCTATATCAAAAAGGGGTCCCTCGCGCAGCAGGCCCGGTCCATGGCGGCACCGACCAGGCGCGAACTTCGCGCAATCGAAAGGAGCAAGTAAACCCCACAACTGAACGGAGGTTTGAAGTGATCAAGACCAAGTGGGCGTGCC
>CAZLCS010000082.1:0-15308 GCA_964557955.1 uncultured Syntrophobacteraceae bacterium | reverse complement strand
TCCAGCGGTTCGATCTGCTCGTGCCTATCACCGGAAAGGAGACGCAGCGCCGATTGGGCTGTCTTTTCTCCAAGCTCCGTGAAGCTGTATACGCGCCCGCCGACCATCCCTGTCCCGATGAAGTGCTCAGACATGCCGTAGATGGGCACGCCTGCTTCTCCCGAAAGCATGGACACGGCCTGGGGAGAAAGAAAGGTCCTTCCGTGGGCATCCAGGTAGAATGAAAGAAAGAAGACGATGGACTGGCTGGGCAGTTGGGAGGCCTTGTGCAGGAGCTCGTCCGTGGGGAGCCCGCTGAGATAGTGGAACCCGAGCCGGTCTTCAAACCCTCCGAATGCTTTCCTGGCCAGGCTTTCCAGCTCCCGATCCACCTGGGATGCCCCGGAGACGACGAACACGTCCCGCACTTCGGGGTGTAGCCCCAAAGCCAGATTCAGGGTGCCTTCCAGGTCAAACCTTCCCGTCACGGTCGCGGCATGGGGCTGCACGGAGCTCTCATCGACCAGCCGAGTGTCGATGTCGACGTACAGCACAGGTGTCCCGGGAAAGAGCTCCTCCTGGTACCTGGCCAGAAAATCACGGGCAGGACCCAGGATGGCGATGATCAGGTCGAGATTCCGCCCGGCGTATTTCTGCCGGTAGAGGCGGACGAGCTCCTCAAAATATTGCTCCTGTGGGAATCGGAGCAGGTCCATGCTCTCGGCGTAAAAGTCGAAAAAGAACGACGGAGAGGTTCTCAGGACGGATCGGAGGTTGCTGTCGAAATAGAAGAAACCGGGAAAATTATTTTCGTAGGGAAAGAGGATCAACACGCGCTTGGTCGGGAGCGACGCCCATGCGCTGCAAGAGGCAAAAAGGCAGACAGCCCCCAGAACAAAGACTATGAAACGTCTGGAGATCTTGAGTGCATGGCGTCTGAAGAGATGGATCCCTTTTGAGTCCAAGAGCGGATTCCTGTCGCTTGATTTTCAAGCCGGATCCTCTGCCTCATCACGTATCCGTTGCCTTATCTAAGCCGTGGGGCCGGGAAGGCGCCCTGCAACGTGCTCCTTTCTTAGCATATATTCGCGGGAGAATCTATCGCTTGAGATGGTGTCTCCATCGTCATTCCTTCATCTCCCTGCAGGGAATCCGGCCTTTTGAAGACCCCGGCCCCCCGCCGGAAACACGCGGGGGTGACGTTGTGCCCGGCTTTTCACAGGAACAAGCATGCGGGGATGACGTACGGGGAATACGGTTGCTCATTCCCTGGTCTTATGCTCAGCCTGCAGACGGGGCCTTCTTGAACCACTCCCCGGCGGGCGGCTCCCCGGAGTAAGCGGGCACGCCCCTTTCAGCCTTCTCCACCCAGCCGCCCCCCATGGATTTGTAGAGGTTGATGTAGGCATTGAGCACATTCCCCTGGATACCGGCACGGATGAGCTCCGCGTTGAAGAGGCTCCGCTCGGCGTCGGTCACCTCGATGTAGCTCGCATAGCCCTCGTCGTAGCGCAGGGTGGAAAGTTTCGCATAAGTGCGCAGGGCGTCGACCTGCTCACCCAGGATATCAAACTGCTCCTTGAATTTGACACGATCGACGAGGGCATCCTCCACCTCCCGGAACCCGTTCTGGATCGCAGCCTGGTAGGAGAAAAGCGCCTGCTGCTGGAAGGCCTCGGCCGCTTTCACCTGCCCCTTGATGCGGCCCGCCGTAAAAATCGGCATGGTGAGCGGCGCAGCCAGGCTCCAGATCTTGGTCGAGCCCATGAAGAGATTCGACAGGTCCGTGCTGGAATTTCCCAGGAGCCCGGTGAGCGAAATCGTCGGGAAATAGAGGGCTTTCGCTTCCCCGATCCGGGCGTTGGCCGCAATGAGGTTCTGCTCGGCCTGGCGGATGTCGGGGCGCCGCTCGAGAAGGTCCGATGGCAGCCCCTCCGGCACGGCGGGGATCTCCAGCTCGTCCAGGTGCCGGTCGCGCACGATGTCGCCCGGGTTCCTGCCGAGCAGGATGCTCAGCGCATTTTCTGTCTGGACGATGGCCCGCTCCAGTTCAGGAATCTTCGAGAGAGCGTCCATGTACTCGGCGTCCGACTGGCTCAGCACCACCTCGGAGACCACGCCGCCATCGAAGCGCATCTGGAAGATCTCGAAGCTCTTCCTGCGGCCCTCGGCAGTTTTTTCGGTGATCTCGAGCTGCTTGTCGAGCGTCAGGAGGTCCACATAGGCAGCGGCGACGGACGAGACCAGGGTCAGGATCACGACTCTTCGAGCCTCTTCTGTGGAGAGCAGGTCCGCCCGGGCCGCCTCGGTGGCGCGCCTCAGGCGTCCGAAGAAATCGATCTCCCAGCTCCCGTTCAGGAACACGTCGTAGGTGTCGAAAGTCGCCCGGGTGGACGGGACGGGAGTGACACCGTCCTGGCTCACCCGCTGGCGGGCGGCGGTGGCCCCTCCACCCACCTGCGGGAAGAGGTTCCCGCGCGTCGTGACGTAGCGGCCCATGAACTCCTCGATGCGGGCCGTGGCGACGAGAAGGTCCTTGTTTTCCTCAAGCGCAATGGCGACCAGCTCATTCAGCACCGGATCCCCGAACTGCTCCCACCAGGCCGTGTTGGCGAGATCCTTCGCTTCCGTCACATCATAGCGCCACCCAGCCGGGACATCGACTGCCGGGCGCCGGTAGTCCGGGCCCACGGCACAGCCCGAAAGCAGCGCTGCAAGCACACAGGCGAGAACCTCTCTACGCATGCTCCCCTCCCTCCTCTTTGCTCTCTGCAGCAGGTTGGACCGCTTCCCCCCCGTGCCCTCCTGAGGACTCCGCGCGGTGCGCCAACCGCTCCACCACGTAGAAGGTCACCGGAATGAGGAAGATCGCAATGAAAGACGCAGCCAGCATCCCGCCGATGACCCCGATACCCATGACCTGCCGGGCGATGGCCCCCGCCCCCGAAGCGATGGCGAGCGGCACGCACCCGAGGATGAAGGCGAAGCTCGTCATGAGGATCGGCCGAAGCCTCAGCCGCGCCCCTTCCAGGGCCGCATCCACGATGCTCTTCCCCTTCTCGAACTCCACCTTGGCGAACTCGACGATCAGGATCGCGTTCTTCGCCGAGAGCCCGATCAGCATGATGAGCCCGATCTGGGCGTAGAGATTGAACTCGAGCCGCATGAGGAATATGCCGGCAAAAGCCCCGAAGATGGCCACAGGAGTCCCGAGCAGCACGCCGAAAGGCAGCGACCAGCTCTCGTACTGAGCGGCCAGGATCAGGAATACGAAGATGAGCGACAGGGCGAAGATCACGGAAACGGGCACGCCCTCCTGGGCCTTCTTCTCCTGGTAGGACATGCCCAGATAGTCGTAGCCCATCTCCCGGGGCATGCTCTGGGCGAAAACCTCTTCCAGGGCCCGCATGGCCTGGGCCGAACTGAAGCCCGGTGCCGCCGTGGCGTTGATCTGGGCCGAACGGTACAGGTTGAACCGCATGGTGAACTCGGGGCCCGAACGGTCCTCGAATCGGATCAGGGTCGAAAGGGGAACCGATCCACCCGCTTCATTCCTCACGTAGAACTGGCCCAGCTGCTCGGCCTCGGTGCGGTATTCCCCCTCGGCCTGCAGGTACACCTGCCATTGGCGCCCGAATCGATTGAAGTAGTTGATGAAATATCCGCCCATGAAGGCCTGGAGCGTCCCGTAGACCTGCTTCAGGTCCACTCCCTGCTTCAGGACCTTGTCCCGGTCCACATCCACGAAAATCTGGGGGACCGTGGGGAGGAAGGTGGTCGTCACCCGGGCGATTTCGGGGCGCTTGCCGGCTTCCGCCAGGAACTTCTGCGCGTTTTCCCAGAGGAAGGGAATGTCCTTTCCCGACCGATCCTGCAGTATGAAAGTGACGCCGCCCGAGGTGCCGATGCCGGGAATGGCCGGAGGCGAAAAGGCGAAGGCCGCGCCCTGGGGCATCTGGGACAGACGCTGGTTGAGGCTTGCCATGATGGCTTTGTATTGTTCCTCGGGCTTCTTGCGCTCATGCCACGGCTTCAGGGTGATGAAGAAGAAACCGCTGTAGGTGTTGGTGACGCCGGAGAGCATGCTGTAACCCACGACCGTGGTGCAGTATTCGACGCCCGGGGTGGACAGGATGATCTTTTCGGCCTCCCTGCAGGTCTCGTCGGTTCTCTGGAGCGAGGAGGCGTTGGGGAGCTGCACGCCGGCGTACAGGAAGCCCTGGTCTTCCTCGGGGAGAAATCCGCCGGGCACCTTTCCACCGAGGAGGCCCGTCGCCCCCGTGAAGAGCAACAGGATCAGCAGGCTGATGACGAACTTGCGGATGAAGAAGCCGCACAGTTTCACGTAGCCGTTGGTGGCCGCCCCGAACACATTGTTGAAGCCCCGGTAAAAGGCGCCGAGGGGACCCCGCGCCTGCTTCTTGGGCTTGAGGATCAGGGCCGAGAGGGCCGGGCTGAGGGTGAGGGCGTTGAAGGCCGAAATCAGGACCGAGATGGCGATGGTGACGGCAAACTGCTGATACAGCTTGCCCGTGATCCCGGGAATGAAAATGGTCGGCAGGAAGACGGCCGAAAGGACCAGGGCGATGGCCACCACCGGCCCCGACACCTCCTCCATGGCCTTGAGCGTCGCCTCCTTGGGCGACAGGCCGTGCTCGATATGATGCTCCACGGCCTCCACCACCACGATGGCGTCGTCCACCACGAGGCCGATGGCGAGCACCAGCCCCATGAGAGCGATGGTATTTACCGAAAAGCCGATCATGGGGAAGAACATGAAGGTCCCGACGAGGGAGACCGGCACCGCGAGAGCGGGAATGAGGGTGGCGCGCCAGCCCTGGAGGAAGATGAACACCACGATGATGACCAGCACCAGGGCCTCAACGAGGGTGTGGAGGATTTCCTTGATGCCCTCGCGAACCGACTGGGTGGTGTCGAGAGAGATGGCGTAATCCAGGTCCGAGGGGAAGGAAGTCTGCTTCACTTCCTCCATGAGCTTCTTCACGCCGTCCACCGCCTGGATGGCGTTGGTCCCCGGAAGCTGGTAGAGAGCCAGGACGGCCGAAGCCTTTCCGTTTAAACGTCCGGACATGGCGTACGTCTGGGAGCCGAGCTCGATTCTGGCCACGTCGCTCAGCCTCACGATAGAACCGTCGGGATTGGCCCGCACCACGATGCGGCCGAACTCCTCCGCGGTCTCGAGCCGCCCCTGGGCACGGATGGCGTAGGTGAACTCCTGGCCCGGCGGTGCAGGCTCGCCGCCCACCTGGCCGGCCGGGTTCACCGTGTTCTGCTTCTGCACGGCCTCGACCATTTCGGGGATGGTGATGTTGAGCTTGGCGAGCACGTCGGGCTTCACCCACAACCGCATGGCGTACTGGCCGGCCCCGAAAACCGTGACGCTGGCGATGCCCGGAACCCGGGTCAGCTGGTCGTTGAGATTGATGTAGGCATAATTGGCGAGAAACGTGGCGTCATAGGAGTCTTTGGGGGAGAAGAGCGAGACCAGCATCAGGGGCGACGATGTGGATTTCTTGACCGTGACGCCGTAGTCGCGCACCTCGGAGGGGAGCTTCGAATCCGCCTGGCTTTTCCGCATCTGGGCCAGGACCTGGTCGATGCTCGGGTCCGTCTTCACGTCGAAGTTCACGTAGAGCTTGAGCTCGCCGTTGTTGGCGTTGAGCGAGTACATGTAGTTCATGTTGTCGACCCCGCTCATTTCCTGCTCGATTGGGGTCGCAACCGACTGTTCGACGGTCTGGGCGTCCGCTCCGGTGTAGAAGGTGTTGATGACGATCTCGGGAGGCACGATGTCCGGGTACTGGGCGATGGGAAGCCCGAGAATGGACACCACCCCGACGATCACCGTGATGATGGCGATGACGATGGCCACGATGGGCCGGTTCACGAAGAATTTTGCCATGTGTGGACCGCCTTTCCTTTCCGAGCGTTCAGCCAACCGCTAACGGCGTTATTTCGCCTTCGGCACCACCTTCATCCCGTCCTTGACCTTCTGAATTCCCTCGGTGACGATCTGGTCGCCGGGCTTGAGCCCCTCGGTGATGATCCAGAGATTGTCCACGCGCTCGCCCACCTTCACACTCCGAAGCTGCACCACGCCGTCCGCGTCCACCACGGCCACCTGGTAGCGTCCCTGGAGCTCCGAGACCGCCCGCTGCGGCACCAGGAGAGCCCCGGCCTCCTGCTTGATGGTGGCCCGGATCTTGGCGTACTGCCCCGGACGCAGGAAATTGTCCGGGTTGGGGAAGACGGTGGCCACCCTGAGCGTGCCCGTCTGGGGATCCACCTGGCGGTCCGCATAGGCGAAGCGGCCCGGGTGCTTCCACGTGGTGCCGTCCGCCAGGATGAGCTCGAGCGGCATCTGACCCCTGTCCGAAGCTCCCCTCTCCCTCGCTTCAGGGGCCAGCTGCAGGTACTCCATTTCGCTGAGGGAGACGTAAACCTTGATGGGATCCACCGTGGAGATGGTGGTCAGGGGTTTGCTCTGGGGCGTCCCCACCAGGTCGCCGATCTGGGCGTTGGCCATGCCGGCGATGCCGTCGATGGGCGAAGTGATTTTCGTGAACTCCAGGTCGAGCGCCTTCTTCTTGTAGTTGGCCTTGGCCTGGAGCACCTCCGCTTCGGCCGCCTGGACCGCCCCCACCGCGTCGTCCTTGTCCTTCTGGCTCACGGCGTTGGCCCTGGCGAGCGGCAGAATGCGCTTGAGGGTGGCCTGCCGGGTGCTCAGCACGGCTTCGTACTTGGCCAGGGCGGCCTTGGCTTCATCCACTCCCGCCTGAAAAGGCCTTGGGTCGATCTCGAAAAGGAGGGTTCCCTTGCGCACGAAGTCCCCTTCCTTGTAGTTCTGCCTGATGAGATAACCCTGGACCTGGGCCTGGATGACGGCGTTCACCAGGCCGTCTGTCGAAGCCACCCACTCCTTGAACACCGGAAGGTCCTTCTGGATGACCTTCGTGACCTCGACTTCGGGCGGTGGCGGTGCAGCGGGCGGTTTCTCCTGTGCCCATCCGGTCTGTACGGCTGCGAAGAACCCCCATGCAAGAATCCAAATCCATTTTGCCTTCACGTCACTCCCCCTCTCTCAATAGCCCAGTGGGATCCATCCATCCTGCTCAAAATCCTTAGGGTAATCCAATGCGACAGTTAACCGGCAACCTGCAAACCATGCAATTGGACTTTGGTCCAATACTGACGGGAAACGCCCGGCGACCGCTGCACGCCGGATTCTCCGGTGGCGCAGCCTCCCCTCGGTCCTCGTCAGGTCGGCTCGGACCTGAAATTGCGGTCTTGTCGAATGCTCACGCTTATCCCATGTTATTGGACCAAGGTCCAATATCTTCCGCACTTGGACTCCGGTAGGTTGATGGCGCATGGTTCCATGAGCACAGTCTTGAACAGGATGAAGATGGAGAGGAGACAATCATGGTTTTTGAAGGTTCAGGATTCAAACGGTCCAAATGGTTCCTGCTGGTCTCAGCAATGGCCCTGGCGTTGTTCCAGGCTCCGGTCCAGGCCGCCACGGAAGCGGCACCGCGGGTCGAAACCCCCGGAAAATACCAGGCGTCCAGCATTCTGCCGCCTCAGCTCCTTTCAGGCCCGCACCACCGGGTCCGCGACACGGTGGTGTCTTATGGATACATGCACCACTTCGTGGTCGATTCCGACTTCGGCGTCTTCGAGGTCACGGGAGACATGGCCCTGCGGAAGCTGGTCCGCGAGATCGGCGCCATCGCACAGTTGCGGGAAGTGAAGAAGAGCCAGGCTTACCTGGACGGGCTGAAGAATGCGGCGGCTCAACCCATCGAGTTCGGAGCGAACCTGCTCACGGATCCGGTGGACACCCTGAGCGGCATTCCCAAGGGCGTCTCCCGCCTGTTCGAAAACGTCAAGACCGGCCTCACCACCCAGGCCGGCCGGGGAGAGGACAGCAAGGTCGAACAGGCCCTGGCGGTATCCTCCAACAAGCGGGAGCTTGCCTCCAAGCTGGGCGTGGACGTGTATTCCAGCAACAGCGTCCTGCAGAAGGAGCTTAACTCTGTGGCATGGGCAACGGCCGTGGGCTCCCTCTCTCTTTCGGTGGCCCTGGCTCCCATCGGCGGCCCCGCTGTGACTGCGGTCTCCCTCACCAGAGTCTCCCAGCAGCTCACCGAGGTGCTCAGGGAGTATCCACCCCAGAGGCTGCGCCAGATGAACCAGCAGAAACTGGAAGCCATGGGGGTCTCGCCCATGCTCGTGTCCCAGTTCCTGGACCACCAGGCCTGCACCGCCACCCACGAGACCGTCATCGTTCATTCCCTGGAAGCGCTTTCGGGGGCCAGGGGCCGCGATGCCTTCATCCAGCAGGCGCTCACGGCCGAAGACGAGGAGTCGGCCAACTTCTTCATGCAGCTGGCCGAAACGCTGAGAGGGTATCATGCCAAGGTGTCTCCCATTAAGGAGCTCAGCACGTTTGGGCCCCTCGTGTTCGCCAAGGCATCCAATGGGAGTGTGCTCATTCCTTTGCCGCTGGATCGCGGCATCTGGACTCAACGGGCGAGCCAGCGTGTGCCGGCGGCCTTCGCGGCGTATAAGGCGGCCAGTCCCGGCGCGAAAAAATTCGATGTGTGGGTTACGGGCACGTTGAGCAAGACAGCAAAAGAAGAGCTGGCGAAACTCGGGGCCCAGGTTTCCGAAGCCGTCGACAAGCGGATCGAATTCGTCTTCTAATGTCATCATCGATGAGGGGGCCGACCAGTTTGTCCAGATCGCCAACCGGAGTCCCGGCGGGGTCGTGAAGGATTCCAGCCCGTTTACGCTCATGCCGTGGCAGCACAATGGACGGAAGGGCGAAGTGAGAGACGATACCTCTATACAGGCTCCGCAGGGCCTCAGCGTTCTGCCGATCTTTGAGTGGGTCAGTGAGGTCCGCGGAGAATGGCTGCGGCTGGACGTGATTGCGGGCTTGACCACAGCGGCAGTGGTCATCCCAGGGGCGATGGCCTACGCAACTATCGCCGGCCTGCCGGTGCAGGTGGGCCTATACACGGATTACCTGGAAGCAAGTCCAGTTTCCAGTCATTAGCTGTTGGCAGCCATCGGTTGCATAATTAATACATGTTATGAAGAGAACCTCAGGCCAATACAGGTTTTCAACATGAAACTCGAGAAATGAAACCTTTCGTGACGGAGGAGGTGACGGCGTCTGTGACGACTGGCCCAGGGCTGTATCTGTGTTCGTTTTATCAACACACATGAGGAGGTTGTCCATGCATCGCGTGAAAAGGAACATCATTACAGTAACCTTGTTTCTGGCGGCCGTGCTGGCGGCCGCCCCGCTGCAGGCGGCTGAAGCTCCCACCTCCACTCCTGCTCCTCCCAACCCTGCCATGGAGCAGTTGATGCGCATGGCCAATTTCCTGGCGCAGCTCAAGGAGTTCAGTGTCACGATGAAGTCGGGCTATGACGTGGTCCAGGAATCCGGCCAGAAGATTGAATTCGCCGAGGACCGAAAGATGACCGTCGTCCGTCCCGACCGTTTCCGGGTGGACGTGGTGCGGAGTGACGGGGAATCGT
Organism: uncultured Syntrophobacteraceae bacterium; assembly: GCA_964557955.1. GTDB lineage: Bacteria > Desulfobacterota > Syntrophobacteria > Syntrophobacterales > Syntrophobacteraceae > JALOOX01. Next base: position 5,756 of record CAZLCS010000082.1, on the reverse strand, counting down.
TCGTGAGCGCCTTCGACGGGAAGAGCGTGACGGTTTTCAGCCCGAAGAAGAAGATGTACGCAACAACCGAAGTTCAGGGCGATATCGATGCGGTGCTCAGGCACTTCATCCGTGACCTGAAGCTGCGCGTGCCGCTCGCCATGCTTTGGACCACCACCCTGCCCAGGCAGCTCGAGCAACGCTTCTTTGACTTGGAAATTGTCGAGGTCTCTCACCTGCTGGATGTTCCCTGCACGCATATAGCGGGCCGCGGAGAAACCGTGGATTTCCAGCTGTGGCTGCCGACGACCGGAGATCCTTTGCCTCGCAGGATCGTCCTCACATACAAGGATGCCGAGGGACAGCCCCAGTTCTGGGCGAGCTTCTCCGACTGGAATTTGACTCCCAATCCAGCGGCAACGCTCTTTTCTCTCGACATTCCCAAGGATGCCCAACGCATTGAATTCCTTTCGCGGGTGGCGAGGGCGCCTGAACCTGCCAAACCCGCCGCCAGGAAAGGAGGAAAGAAATGAGAAAGCATACATTCCTTAAAGCTCTCTCTGTTGCAACGATTATGCTCTTTGTGGCTTCCCTGGCCATCGAAGCCCACGCCCGCGGTGGGGGAGGACGAGGCGGGGGCGGCGGTGGAGGCAGAGGCGGTGGAGGTGGCGGTTTCTCCGGTGGCGGGGGGCGCAGTTTCTCCGGCGGTGGTGGCGGCGGGGGATTCTCCCGCTCAGGCCCGGCCGCCGGCGGCGGCTTCTCCTCGCGGGGAGGCGGCAGGAGCGATTTCGGGGGAGGAAGAGCCTCGTCCATGGGAAGTCGTCCCGGCGGCGGCATGGACCGCAGTGCCGGCATGTCTCAGCGCCAGTCCATGCAGGGTGGACGAGCGGGGGCTTCTGAACGAACTGGACAGGTGGGGCAGACGGCCAGAGCCCAGGATCGTCAGGCCGGCATGAGCGACAGGACGGCATCGCGGAGCCAGGCTCAGAGTGACCGCCAGACCTCGCGCTCCGACCGGGCTGCAACGCGGGGTGACGCACAGGGGGATCGCCAGCAGGGCCGCACGGACAGAACCGAGTCCCGGCAGGATAACCGGACGGAGCGAACTGAAGGGCGCCAGGATGTGCGAAGCGACCGGCAGCAGGAAGTCACCGACCGGCAGCAGAATCGCCAGGATGCCGCACACGATATCAGTGACGACTGGTCCCACGGGCATGGCTATTATGACGACTGGGATGACTGGGACGACCACTGGGGACCCTGGGGCTATGTGGCGGCCGGCGCAGCGGTGGCGGCGGGCGCCTACGCCGTTGGAACCATCATTTCCGCTGCGACCTACTCGTCCATGTCCTGCACGAACGTGGTGGTGAACGGAATCACCTATTCTCAGTGCGGCTCCACCTGGTACCAGCCCACCTACTCGGGCGCTGACGTCACCTACATCGTCGTCAACCCTCCCCCGGGTTACTAACGGATGAAACGTGCAGTGGACGGCGATTCATGAGCTCTCAGGATCGCTGTTCATTGCACATCTGAGTCCCGGGGCTTTCCACGCTCCGCGCGGGCGAAGTGGTAATACGCAGCCACGATGAAGAAGTTGGTCCCACCTGCGGCGGGCTGACACGCACCCGGGCCATGAGGCCGCTGAATTGACCCTGCACGGTCCCATTGTCGTTTCGAGAACAAAGAGCCACGAAAACTCGTGGCTACCCGGCGCCCCCATCCAGGGAAAGCCCTGAGTACAGCCGCTCTCCGCCATGTGATGCATCCGGCGGGGTACAAGAGATCCTGCTCGGCACCCGTAATGGTTTATTTTCTGGAGATCCGAAATCGCGTTATTCATCTCTTCGGGCAGCACGTGGTCTGATTCCCGTCAAAAACAATGAGGTGACTGAATTCTGATTGACAAAAGAAACCTCGCGATGCGGAGCTAGTACACCTCCACAGAAAAAGGTCTCCATTTCGCCGCACTCATTCCGGCGGTCTCCAAGCCGGAATCCAGAAGACCTTCACACAACGCAGGTCCTCATCCTTTACAGGTATATTGCCGAAGACAGACACTCAATCAGGAGTCGGATGACCATGATTACCGATCAAACAGTGAATCCAGCAGAACCTGTACGAACCGAGGCGTATCTGGACCTTCTCCAGATGCTCACCGGGGTCGGGCTCGTAGCGTTCATGTGGGCGCACATGATTCTGGTAGCCAGCGTCAACCTGGATCTCGGAGGCGGGAGGGTGATGAACGCCATCGCCCATTTTTTCGAGGCCACCTACATGGCCCAGGTCGGCGGTCCGTTGATCGCCTTCGTGATGCTCGCCCACTTCGTGCTCGCGGCTCGAAAGCTCCCTTTCCGCGCCCGGGAGCAGAAAGCCATGTGGCGCCACAGCGTGACCTTCAACCACCTGGACACCTGGCTCTGGGTGATCCAGGCGGCCACGGCCTTCGTCATCCTCATCATGGGATGCATCCACATGTGGGTGGTGCTGACCAACCTTCCGATCACCGCAGCAAAGAGCGCGGCACGAATCCAGGGGGGATGGTGGCTGCTGTTCTACGTCGTGCTGCTCCCCATGATCGAGCTCCACGTAGGGATCGGCATCTACCGGATCGGGGTCAAGTGGGGCTGGATCCGAAGGGCGAACCGAAAGGCGCTTCACGGTTTTGAGAACAGGCTCACTCTCACCATGGTTGGAATCGGCCTTGTCACCCTTTTCACCTTCTTCTTTCTGGTCAACGCAATGTGAGGAGCTGAAAATTGGATACTCTGTATACTGATCTCCTGTGCGTGGGTGCGGGGCTGGCGGGTGAGCGCGTTGCGGTGGCGGCGGCGTCAGCCGGATACGAGGCCGTCTGCCTCAGCCTGGTGCCTCCGAGGCGTTCCCACTCTTCCGCCGCCCAGGGCGGGATGCAGGCCGCACTGGGCAACTGCATCAAGGGCGAAGGCGACTGTCCGGACGTGCATTTCTCCGATACGGTGAAGGGCTCCGACTGGGGCTGCGATCAGGAAGTGGCGCGCATGTTCGCTGAAACGGCGCCCATTGCCGTGCGCGAGATGGCTCACTGGGGCATTCCGTGGAACCGCGTGGTCCCTGGAAAGGGCATCTACTTCAAGGCCGGGAAACCATTCGAAAAGATCGAGGCCGAGGAAAAAGAGGGGCTCATTACGGCGCGCGATTTCGGCGGAACAGCGAAATGGCGCACATGCTACACTTCCGATGGGACGGGACATACCCTGCTTTTCACCATGGACAACGAGGTGGTTCGTCTCGGCGTGAAGGTGCACGACCGGGTCGAGGCCATATCGCTCATACATGACGGCGAGACCTGCATGGGCGTTGTGGCCCGCTGCCTCAAAACCGGAAAGCTCCGTGTCTACCTGGCGAGGGCCACCCTCATCGCTACAGGGGGCTACGGGCGCCTGTACCGGGAAACCACCAACGCGGTCATCAACACCGGCGACGGCGCCATCATCGCCCTGGATACCGGAGTGGTCCCCATCGGCAACCCCGAGGCGGTGCAGTTCCACCCGACGGGCATTGTACCCACCAACATCCTGGTGACCGAGGGTTGCCGGGGCGACGGCGGGACCCTCAAGGATGTCAACGGCGAGCGGTTCATGGACGTCTACGAGCCGGAGAAGCAGGAGCTGGCTTCGCGCGACGTGGTTTCACGCTGGATGACCCACCACATTCGCATCGGCAAGGGTGTCCCCAGCCCCTACGGCCCGCACCTGTGGCTCGATATCCGCCATCTCGGAGCGCCTCACATCAAGACCAAGCTTCGCGAGGTCGAGGAAATATGCAACGAGTTCCTCGACGTCGACCCGATCACCCAGATGATCCCGGTGCGACCGGCCCAGCATTACAGCATGGGCGGGGTCCGCACCAACAAGGACGGAGCCGCTTATGGCCTCAAGGGCCTGTTTTCGGCAGGCGAAGCCGCATGCTGGGACATGCACGGGTTCAACCGCCTGGGCGGCAACTCCCTGGCCGAGACCATCGTTGCCGGCCGGATCGTCGGAGAGAAGATCGTCGAGTTTCTGGACGGCCACGAGGTCTCATTCAAGACCGGGGTGATCGCCGACAGCGTGAAAAAGCAGCAGCGACACCTCGATGACCTGGCCTCCGGGCGGAACGGCAGGGAAGACGCCTACCGGGTCCGAAACGACATGCAAAACGAGATGATGGACCGGGTGGGGATCTTCAGAAACGGCGAGGAGCTCCAAAAGGCGGTCGAAAACCTTCAGGCGATCTACGAGCGATCGAAGAAGATCGGACTTCAGCGCTCGCCCGCAGGCGCAGGCCCCGAACTGTCGCTGGCCCTTCGGCTGCCGGGAATGCTGCGGCTTGCGCAGTGCATCGCCTACGCGGCGCTCATGCGAACCGAGAGTCGCGGGGCCCACGCCCGCGAGGACTTTCCGGAGCGCAACGACAGGGATTGGCTGAAGCGCACTCTGGCTTACTGGAGGAGCGAAGGGGACACTCTGCCCACCCTGGAATACGAGAAACCCTCGAAGGTCTGGGAGATTCCGCCGGGAGAGAGGGGATACGGCTCGTGCAAGATCATCTGTACCGTGGATCCTGATGTCTGTGTTCTGATGCCGGAAACCGAGGAAAGCGAATGAGAGGTGCCTTGATGGGACGGATTCTAGATTTCAGTATATTCAGGTTCAATCCGCAGGATCCGGCTTCGGTCCCGCACATGGACTCCTATCTCCTTGAAGAAACCGATGCCATGACCCTCTACATTGCTCTCAACCGCATCAGGGAGGAGCAGGACCCGACGCTGATGTTCGACTTCGTGTGCCGGGCCGGAATATGCGGTTCCTGCGCCATGATGATCAACGGGAGACCCGACCTCGCCTGTCACACGAAGACGAAGAACCTGCCGGCCCATATCACCCTGATGCCGCTTCCCGTCTTCAAACTGATCGGCGACCTTTCCGTCGATACCGGGACCTGGTTCCGGGGCATGAACGAGAAGGTCCAGTCGTGGGTGCACACTTCCAGGCAGTTCGATCCGCACGCGGTCGAGGAGCGCATGGACAACGCCCTGGCCGAGGAAATCTACGAGCTCGAGCGCTGCATCGAGTGCGGATGCTGCGTTGCGGCCTGCGGCAAGGCGAATATGCTGCCCGAAGGTTTCATGGGCGCTGTGGCCTTCAACCGCATCGCCCGATTCATGTTGGACCCGCGCGACCAGAGAACCGCTGACGAGTATTTCGAAGTGGTCGGCAACGAAGACGGGATTTTCGGATGCCTGGGTCTCCTCGGCTGCGAGGACGTGTGCCCGAAGCGGATTCCGCTCCAGGACCAGCTGGGGATGCTCAGGCGCAAGATGGGCTTCTCGCAGGTGAAGCACCTGTTTGCGAAGCTCCTGCCGAGCAGGAAATCGGCGTAAGGCACGGGGCATGAAATGGTCATCCAATAACAGCGGACTTCGAACGTCATTCCCGCACGCTCCTGGTGGGAATCCAGAGTCCTTCCAGACCCTGGATCCCCGCCAAAGACATGCGGGGATGACCTATCCGCGTTGACTTCGGGAACGCTCTATTCATGCCCAGCATCTAAGTACAGCTCATCACAATAGAGTGTCCACCTCTCGAGTCGTCATTCCGGCAGTCTTTTGGCCGGAATCCACAAAAAAGCTGGATGCCGGCTTAACGGCCATGAGCATCCGCGGCGCTCACCCCCATGCATGGAAATCTATTTCCATGGTAAGATTGCCGGCATGACGAGCGGCGAAATGGACATCTTTTTCTGTGGAGGTGTAC
>CAZLCS010000081.1:0-15626 GCA_964557955.1 uncultured Syntrophobacteraceae bacterium | reverse complement strand
GGACAAAAAAGAGCAGCGACCCGAGCACCGGTGCCTGGTCTTTGACCGACAAATCCGTCCGTCCGGTGCTCAGTCGCTGCTCGGAAGGCCAGCGTCATGCGAAGCTTTTGATCTTACCTCAACCTATTGAACCTCCGCAATCTTCTGCGCCTCATCTTTCGCCCTGTCGTAGAGCTCCGTATCACTGAGCGTCCCCTTGACGTAGTCGCTCCAACTGGAGAAATCGTTGAAGAAGCACAGGGTCATCTCCGCTTCATCACAGACCTTGCGGTAGATCTTGTTCGCCTGCTTGGCACGGTCTCTCTTGCGGCTTTCCTCGCTGGAAGCCTCCGGTTCTTCCTTGTCGATGACCAGATATTTCCCGAAAGCCTGGGCATGGTGGGCCACTTCCGAATTGGCCCTCTTTGCCAGCTCGTTCTCGTCGATTCGGCCCTCAATGAACTCCTGCCGGGCGTTGAACTCTTCCCAGGATGAGACCTTCAGGCCGCATTCTTCGCAGGCCTGTTCGCAGAGTTCATTCGCGCGATTGCACCGCTCCTCCATTGCTTCACCTTCCTTCTTTGTCACGCAGCCGCAGTCCTTCGTCGCCGTTTCCATGTCGCACTCCTCGAGGTTTCCTCAGGGGTCAGGCTGACAACTTCTCCCCCTCTGTTGGACGACCAAGGTTGAACCTAACCAATTCGGGCCGCAATCGCAATGGAAATGTACCCAGCCTGTCTAGAGCCGCAGTGCCGACCGCGCAATTCGCTTGTCTGCACTTCAACGAATCAGCAGCTCGTGCACTGGTCAACACGCCATCCTTGTGAGTACGTCTTGCGCCTGCGATTCCGCGAACGCGCCCGCAGCTTCTTGTCGGGATGGCGAAAGATCATGTACAGACGGAAGTTCAGAGCCAAATAGAGCAGCACCGAGCACACGACCCAGGTGATCAGGTTTCCCCATGTCAGAAATTCATTCTCCATCAGACACTCCTATTCATACACAAACCTTTGAGAACGGCTGCTTCCGTTCTTCAAAGCGACATGTTCTCCGTCTCCAAACCTGGAATATCTCATCCGACCTGATCGGGTTCCCGACCTAAGGTACAAAGGCACCGATGTGTCCATGCCCGCACGGAATCTCGAGAATGGAACTCCACGTCCAGCTCCCGTGCCTTTTCCACACCCTGTTAAGCAAGTAAAGAAGCTCAGTTTATCCACGTACAACATGTCATGTTTTTACTATAATCACTTTAAGTTATCTTTGCACCCGAACACGCTTCACTCTTGCCTGCAAATTCTCCTCCCATGCCATAACTCAGCCTTCCTCATGCATCTCCTGGAACAAGATCGATTCTTCTAACGGGGGCATCGCGCGCAATTGACCCCTTCACCAACCTGTCCTATACTTTATCAACTTGAAGCCCTGCCCACCCCTTCCCGTGAGTGGAGGCATCCGGGAGCCGGCGCTGCAAAGACAATGGGAACAGCAGCCGGGTTGCCTCAGCAATTGAGAGATTCTCGAGGGGATTCAATCTGCTCGTCCGGGAGGGTTGCTGTAAAGTCTGAAATCCCCGTCGAGCAAAGGAAGAAGGGAGAGAAAATGGCTGAATTGATGAATGTGCTCCGCGAACGGAGAAGTATTCGAAGCTACCAGGAACAGGACGTCACAGACCAGCTCCTCAACGAGGTCCTCGAAGCCGTGCAATGGTCGCCGTCCTGGGCCAATACTCAGTGCTGGGAAGTCATCATCATACGTGATTCCGATACAAAAACGAAACTTCAGGAAACCCTTTCCAAAGGAAACCCTGCAACCAAGGCCGTGGTCAGTGCTCCGGTTGTTCTCGCACTCTGCGGCAAATTGCAGAGCTCAGGCTATTACAAGGGCGAAGTGACTACCAAGTTTGGGGACTGGTTCATGTACGACCTCGGCATCGCCACGCAGAGCTTGTGCCTGGCAGCCCGCAGCCTGGGTCTCGGAACAGTCGTCGTGGGGCTCTTTGACCATGACCGAGCCAAGGCCATCCTGGGCATACCTGAAGGATACGAACTGGTTTCATTGATCCCCATAGGGTTTCCGGCCAAGGAGCCTTCAGCCCCCAAACGAAGAGATATCGCCGAGTTTACTCACAGCGAACGTTTCTAAATGACCCCTGAACTCCTCGTTCGACCGTCATCCATGAGAGCACCGCCTCCACTCCAGTGAAGCATGGGGTGGAGGCAGGAATACACCCATGGCGGGAAGCCCTTCACCTCTTCCATCCTTCTCCCAGTCCCCAATGCAGCTGTGAATCATAAGATCTTCCGTTCTTTTTGTGTTTTTATTCTCATAAAACCTAGTTTACAATGATCTAAATTCGAACTGGGAATAAGGACCTCCACAGAGGGCACAGGGAGCTTCACGCCCTCGCTGGGGGGAGGCGTCCGGCAGAGCGCCGGGCTAGTTCATGGACTTGTGAGGAGGAGAGATGACCCTGAGCAGAGACCAGGAAATCAGTCTTGCCGTGAGAGCTTTCAAGATTGGAAACAAGGTCCGAGAACTGCGCCAGAAAAACCGCTTCACACTCCAGGATCTTGCCGTGAAGACGGGACTGTCCAAACCTTTTCTCTCTCAAATTGAAAACGACCACGTCGTTCCTCCCATTGCGACCCTCTTGAAGCTCGCCCGCGCCCTGAGTGTCGGTATGGCTTTCTTCTTTCAGGACGAAATCGGGAGCGACAAGATCTCCATTACACGCCAGAGGGAGCGCATCCGCGTGGAGAAGCGCCCCCACCAGGAGAAGGGGGAAGTCGATTACATCTATATCGCGCTCGAAACCAAGAAGACCAACAAGAGCATGGAGCCCTTTCTGGTGGAATTCCCCATCCGGGATACGGAGGACATGGTCTTTAACAGCCACGAGGGCGAGGAATTTCTTTATGTGACCGAGGGTTCCGTAGAGTTTCGAACCGTTGACCGAGTGGAGACTCTCGAGGCCGGCGACAGTATTTATTTCGAATCGGACATCAGTCACAGCTTTCGCTGTTTGAGCGAGACGCCGGCCAAGGCCTTGGCGGTCATTTGGAGTAAAACGTGAAAGATCTTCGTCAGGCAGGGCGCTGCCCGTGGATCAACGGAAGCTGGGGTTGAGCCTGTGTCTCAGAGAGGGCAGGCTAAAGGTTCTGAGCACTCGGCTTTGATGTGCAGGCACACTGTGTTGCAGTTCAGCAGGGGGAGGATGAAAAAGTGCCGAAAGCGGGCCCGGCGGAGCGAAGGTGGAGGGGGGCACACCCGGCGCGATCCTGGTTGCGATCCACGCCGGGCCGTGCCTGCGAGGGGTGTTAACGTTGAGTTCGATCAAGCATCGCGGAACAAAGAAGCACCCACACCATCTCTCGCATGAAAACTTCGGGGACTGCTCTGGTTGAATCGTTCACACCAATTCTACTCACCGGCCTCGTACTTGCCTGACTGGTACTTGAAGGAGACTTTCAGCTTGGCCCTGTAAATGGTCTTGCCCTCCTCAATCTTGACGTCCAATTCAGTGACTTCCGCAACGCGAAGATCCCGCAGGGTTTTCGACGCCGTCTCAAGCGCCGTCTTTGCGGCTTCTTCCCAGGAAGTCTCGCTCGTTCCGACCAGTTCGATGATCTTGTAAACGCTGCCCATGGGTCCCTCCTTTGCTTTATAAAAAAGCGTCCTTTCACCCTTTTCAGGGTGCCGCCTTGTTCCCCGCATCATTCACCAAAACATAATATCTAATTCCGAGAAGACATCTCTGTTCCCGCAGAAACCAGTGTGCCGCTCAGCCGCCAGAATTGGAGTGGACGAAAACCTGAAGACACTCTCCTCCGAGCCCTACTGGGGTGTACTGATCCGGGTGCTCACACGATTACTCTCTCTGATCTGCCCATCCAGGACATATTCAATGTAGCATTCCAGCGCGTTATAGTGTGGTTTGAGCTCTTTGGCCTGGAAGCGAATGTTCACTCGATTCGGAGGGATCACCATAATCCCTTCGGCCTCCACGCAGATGGGTCCTGAAAAGTCGTAATAGGGACCTTTGGCGAGCCATCGTGAGCGCGCGGAACCCAGGGGCTCGTTGCTGGAGGCTTCGTAGTTGTACCAGTACATGGAGGGATTCGCAACGGAAGGGACTTCGGAAAGCCACCTGAAGCATGCTTTTCTGACCACCGGGACCCCAGCGGCACGAATGCCCAAAACCGCCTGGTAGTCCGTATCCACCTGCATGATCTCGGGGACCTCGAGTCGCATGAGCCTCACCTCACCCGGGGGAAGTGGCCGATAGGGAAACCGGGTGCAGGCGCACAACGATGTTGTCAAGAGGATCACACCCCACAATGCCCATCTCCTCGAACTCATGACCTACTCCTTTTTGGTGAGCAGCCTCCAGAACCAGGCTTCCAGATGGCCCGTTTTCATCGCGCCCGGAACGCTCGCAGCAACCGAGTCAACCACTGTGACATCCGAGGGAAATCCCATTGACCCGGGCATGTGCCAGTCTGCCCGGCAGGCTCCTCCCCAACTTCCGCTCCAGTTCGATCACCGTTTCCACCATGCGATCCAGATCCACACCGGTGCGAGCACCCATCGATTCGAAAAACCACGCCAGATCTTCGGTTGGAATGTTGCCGGCGGCCCCTGGGATGAAAGGGCATCCTCCAAGCCCGCCGCAACTGGCATCGAATCGCTTCACTCCGAGATTCCAGGCTGCATAGGCGTTGGCGATTCCAAATCCGAACGTGTCGTGAAGGTGAAGAGCCAGTGGAAGCCTCGTCACCGATCGAGTCGCCAGGATCAGGGACTGAACCTGAACAGGATTTGCGAGACCGGAGGTGTCGGCGAGGTTGATTTCGTCGGCCCCATGATCCGAAAAGTCACGAACCATTTGCAGGACGCGCTCGGCCGACACCGCCCCCTCAAAACGACAGCCGAAAGCGTTCATGACGCCTGCCTGAATCGTGATTCCACCCTCCCTTGCGAGCGCAATCAATTCGGCGGCCACCGCCATGGCTTCATGCACGGAACAACGGGCATTTCGAAAACTGTGTGTCTCGCTGGCTGAGACAAACACTGAAACATGCCTGATTCCGCACTCCCCCGCCCGCTCGAGTCCCCTGCGGTTCAGCACGAGAGCGGAATAGATCACTCCGGCATGCGGCCTGAGAAGCGCAGCCACTTTTTCGGTGCCGGCCATCTGGGGAACACGCTCGGGATTGACGAAGGATCCGATCTGTATCCTCTTCAAACCGCAATCCACAAATCTCTCAACGATTGCCGCTCGATCCTCAGCCGAAAAAAGCATCGTTTCATTCTGCAGACCATCCCGAGGCATGTTCTCCTCGATAAGGATCTCTGGCTCAACATCGCTCATGATTCCGTCCTCATCTCGAGCCATTCCGGCGATTGAGCCGGATTCTCATCCTTGCTTTCAGCTGGTAGGTCAGCATGTGATGAGCAGCGAGAGACAAAAGAGCGAATTCGGATCGTCAACTTCCGGATCCTGACACATCAACGCAGGTCAACAGCCTGGGGAAGCTCTACAGCCTTCCTCCTTCGCCACTGAATCACAACGCCTGCCGCAAGAATACTGAGCCCGGTGATATCGGAGAATGTCCCGGGATCGATGAGCATCAGCCCGCCGCCCACGAACAGGAGGCGCTCCAGTCGGTACATATTGGTGAGACAGTATCCGATCATCGCTGCCCCAACCCCAAACATGCCGCAACTCGCAGTGATGAGGTTCTGGGTCAACTGGAGCGCTGTCGTATTGATCAGAAGCATGGAAGGGTTGTAGCAGAACACATATGGGATAATGACCGCTCCGATGGCCAGCTTCGTGGACTCCACCGCTGTGCGGAAGGGGTTCGCGCGCGCAATGCTTGCTCCGGCATAGGCGGCAAGGGCCACGGGAGGAGTGATGTCCGCTACAATGCCAAAATAAAACACAAACATGTGAGCGGCAAGTTCGGGAACTCCCTGCAGAACCAGTGCAGGAGCAGCAATGGTGGAAGTGATGACGTAGGTCGCAGTGGTGGGGACCCCCATGCCGAGAATGATGGAGGCGAACATGGTGAAAACAAGACTCAGCAGAAGGTTGCCGCCGGCAAGATCCACCAGACCGCCTGCCATCTTGAGGCCGATACCCGTCAGCGTGACCACCCCCACCATGATTCCGGCGGTAGCACAGGCAATGGCAACGCCAAGGGCGCCCCGGGCTCCGGCGTCCAGAGCCTGAAGGATGTCGGTGAAGCCCATCCGGGTTTCCTTCAGGGGCAGCCCCGCCACAATGGCCACCAGGAGTCCCATGAGGGCGGCAAAAGAAGGCGTGTAGCCTTCAATGAGGATCCAGAAGAGGACCACCATGGGTATGAACAGATGCAGCCTGCGCTTGACCACATCAAAAAACCTCGGGATTTCTTCCCGGCTCAGGCCCCGCAAACCGCACCGCTTGGCTTCCAGGTGCACTTCGATGAGGACGCCCACGAAATACAGGCAGGCGGGAATGGCTGCAGCCTTGGCGATTTCGATATAGGGAATCCCGAGAAACTCAGCCATGAGAAAGGCAGCCGCACCCATGATGGGAGGCATGATCTGGCCGCCGGTCGAAGCTGACGCCTCCACAGCGCCGGCGAATTCGGGACGATACCCCAGCTTCTTCATCATGGGAATGGTAAAACTGCCTGAGCCCACGGTGTTGGCTACGGAGCTGCCCGAGTAGGTCCCCTCCAGGGCGCTCGAGATCACCGCCACCTTGGCGGGGCCGCCGGATGCCCAACCGGCTATGGCGTTGGCGATGTCGATGAAGAGCTTGGCGATCCCCGTCCTGTCGAGAAAGGTGCGAAACAGGATGAACAGAAAGATGAAAGAGGCTGAAACACCGAGTGGTATCCCGAGAATGCCCTCCGTGGTGAAATACATGTGGGAGACAATACGCTGGACAGAGTAACCCCGGTGAGTCATGAAGCCTGGAAAATACGGACCGAAATATGCGTAAAGCAGAAACGTCACCGCAATGATGACCATGGGGAGCCCGACCACCCGCCGCGCCGCTTCAAGGGTGAGAATCGTTCCGATGGCCCCCGCAACATAGTCCAGCTGTGAGTAGTCTCCACCCGCTTCCATGATGCGCGTGTAGTTCAGGGTCATGTAAAGACCCACAAATCCAGCAAATCCTGCCAGCAGGTAGTGGTACCAGTGAAGTCGATCCGAGGCGTCCTTCATGCGGAAAGGGTATAGCAGATAGACCAGGGTGAGTGCAAAGCCCAGGTGAATGGACCGTTGTATCTGGGCCGCAAACATTCCGAAGGCTCCCGTGTAGACCTGGAATACAGAGAAAGCCACGGCAACACAGAAAACAATCTGGCGCTGGTAGCCACCGAGCTTCCGGAAGGTCGATTCCCTGTCAACCTTCTTGAGAATCTCGTGCAGCTCCTCTTCAGTAACCTCGGGCTCGGCCCCTTCAACACCCGTTGTCTTTTTCAGCCCTGCAGAATCTTCCTGACCTCTCACCTCAAACAGCTCCGTTTCCACATTTGAGCCCGGGTACAGCTTGTGATTCGAATAGAGAGGGAAGCTCCGGGCTCGACCAGATCAGCCAACACTCTCTCAGCGCCTTTGATGGCAATCCTCTGTTGTGCCGTGCGGCCGACAAAAAGGTCCAAAGACGAAATCGGCCGGTTGACAGTCCAGACCAACCAGCCTTCATCATCCCAGGTGAGCTGACCTTCGTCCCCGGAAAATTCCGGCATCCCCGCACCGAAGGAATCGTATCTCGACTGAACGACCACCAGGTGATCGCCCTCGACCCGCAACGTTTCGTAGACGGGTCTCCTGTTGACCGAATGAATGAAAGAGAGGACGAACTCCTCTCCTTCGCTCACTTCAGCGCAGAGCACAACGGCGCCCGCCTTCGAATCCACCAGCTCCACGACCCTGTTGGCATCACCCCACAAGGCCCAGCCGCCGATCAAAGCACAGGCAGCACCAAACAGCAATCCAGGGACAAGACGCATATTGATTCGATGGCTGCCGGGCAACGGTGATACCATCTGCACGGCAGCCAGTCATTGTAACGTTATTTCATCACGCCCTTTTCCCTGTAAAACTTCTCTGCTCCCGGATGAAACGGGATGGACACGCCTCTGGACGCCTTTTCCATGTTCAGCTCCTTGCCCTTGGCATGCGCCGCGGCCAGGTCCGCCTGATTCTCGAACAGCGTCTTGGTCATGTTGTAGACCACATCATCTTTGATTTCGGCGTTGACAATGAGAACAGCGTTCACAGCCACCGTATTCACCGCCGCCGCCTGCCCCTTGTAGGTCTCGGCAGGGATCGTGGCCGGGGACAGGAAAGGATATTTCTTGTCCAGCATGTCGATCTTGTCAGCCTCGATGGAAAGGAGCTTGAGATCGCGCACCGTACCCACATCCATGATGGCCGAATTGGGAATGCCCGCCACCACGATGAAGGCGTCGATATGTTTGTCCTTGAACTGCTCGGCACTCTCGGCGAAGGAGAGGTATTGGGCGTTGACGTCCTCCTTCTTCATCCCGTACACATCCAGAAGCTGCCTGAAGTTGGCCTCGGTCCCACTGCCCGGGGCACCCACTCCGACTTTGAGCCCCTTCAAGTCTGCAAAGCTCTTGACCGGCGAATCCCCGCTGGTGACCAGCTGGATGATCTCGGGATATAGGACTGCGATGGCTCTCAGGTTGCCAAGCTTTTCCTTAAAGGCCTCTTTGGCGTTGAAGGCAAAGTCCACGGTGTCGCTCTGCACGATGGCCAGCTCCGCCTCTTTCTTGTCCACCAGGCGAACGTTTTCCGCCGAAGCCCCCGTGGCCTGAACCGTGACGTTCATGCCGGCGACCTTGGAGTTCCAGATGCGAGCCATGGCGCCGCCAAAAGGATAATAGGTTCCGGCGGTTCCTCCGGTTGCCAGGACCAGCTTGGTTTCCTGAGCCGGCGCCCCAGCGGCAAAGCCGGCGACCAGCAGACAAAGAACGGCCAACGCGAGACACTTCTTCATGTGCTCCCTCCTCCTGATGTTTGGGATGTTTGGTTGCTTGATACGTGGGATGAAAAGAAAAGCGTACGGAAAAACAGCGGAATTTCCCGCACAGGATGTCCTTTAGCAGATGTCGGGCATGGCGTCAAGCCAGGCCGGCAGGCCTCTTCTATGCTACCGAGCCGTTCCATTCCCGAGCAGCCGGAAGCATCGCCAGGGGTCGATCGATATGGCAGTTGGAGAGCATTGTCTCGCGAAGTCCGCGAAGTTCGAGAGGTCCCTCCGCGCTCAGACATGGTTGCGCAACGCCAGCTCGAGGGGATGGGGGTTCAGATATGCCTGGAGCCTGAGGTAGGGCTGATCGTACTTGCGGACATAGTGTCGGATCAGGGTGATGGGAACGATGAGAGGCACATATCCTCGGTGGTATTGGTCGATCACTTCCAGGAGCTCCTGCTTCTCGTCGGCCGTCAGCACTTTTTTGAAATAGCCCATGAGATGCTGCAGGACGTTGGTGTTCTTCCTGACCGTGGCTCGGAGCTTGACGGCCTCCATCAACAGCGTCTGGTAGCGCTCGAAAAGCTCTTCGCGAGGTGTCTGCCTGGCGGCAGCGACCAGTTTTCCCATGATCGAGCCATGCCTGGGGCTGTGAGCCATGATGAGCAGCTTATGGCGGGTGTGAAAATCGATGAGCTCGGAGACTCCCGGTTTCTTCTCCAGCATTTCCCGCCAGCGCTTGGCCAGGAAGATTCGCTCGATGAAATTCTCGCGCAGCACAGGGTCGTGGAGTCTGCCGTCCTCCTCAACGGGAAGGAGCGGAAAGTGCTTCATGAAGATCCCTGCGAATACTCCCACACCAATCTTGCGAGGAACATGGTTCCTGTCGAAGAGCTTGACCCGCTCCATCCCACTGCTCGGAGAATTGGCCTTGAAGACGAACCCGCAGAGGTTCTCGGACTCGAGCTGCCTGACCCGTTCCTCGGCCCAGCGCACCATGGGCTCCGTCATGTCCCGGCCCGTTCGGCTGGTGACGAGTCGAGGGGCATCCACCTCTCCTTCGAGATGCATGGATTCCCTCGGGATGCCGAAACCGGCTTCGGTTTCGGGGCAGACCGGGACGTATTCAACGTACTGCCCCAGGGTATCCCTCAGGTAGCGATCCAGCTTGTGCCCGCCGTCATATCGAACAGGCTCACCCAGCAAACAGGTACTGATTCCCAAACGGATCTTCTCCACACTCCCTCCTTTCGTAACCATAAACTCTCCAGTCTCTTTTTGCACCAGGACGAAAAACCGAAGCTGCGTCCACGTCTTCTTCCCGAAGATACCCATACCCCCTCCCCCGTTCAAGCCTTTGAGTGAAGGACGCATTGACGCAGCGAAGCCGGCTGTATAAATGTTATATTGAATTGTTGGACTTGAGGCAGTCAAATCGCCCGAAATGGAAGTGCGGGCATGAAGAAAACCTCACATCAGCGATGGACCTGCAGATGTCCAAAGCCCAAGAGCCTCTCTCCGTCGAGACCACTACAGCCTGTACCATGGACTGCCCCGACACCTGCTCGCTGCTGGTGAGTCGAGACACTTCGGGAAGAGCGCGCATTCGCGGCAATCCGAATCATCCGTTCACCCGGGGATTCATCTGCAACAAGGGCAAAAACTTCTACAGGCGTTTGGCCAGTCCGGATCGAGTCACGCGGCCATTGCGCCGGGTCGGGGACCGATGGCAGTCGATTTCCTGGGAGTCTGCGCTGGATTTGTGCGCGCGGGCCATTCAGGAGTACCGCTCGGAGCCTGCATCGATTCTCCACTTCCATGGAGAGGGGGCCAAAGGCGTCCTGAAGCAGGCGGGCAAGCTCTTCTTCGGGATGCTCGGAGCCAGCCGTATCAAGGGCTCGCTGTGTGACGCAGCGGGGTATATCGCCTCGGTCCAGGATTTCGGATCGCGTCTGAACCATGACATCGAAGATATCCTCCATGCCGCACGCATCGTCAATTGGGGCAAGGATCTGTCCCGGGGCTCCCTTCACACCGCTTCCATCGTCAAGAAGGCTAGAGGTCGTGGAGCCCGGGTGCTGAGCATTTCGCCCGGAGGCGATGGAAACGCAAGCTTTTCAGACAGGGTCATCCGACTGCGGCCCGGAACGGACCGTCACCTGGCAGCGGGAGTCCTGAGACACTATCTTGAACAGAGTCGCGTCCCGCCCGGAATTCTCGAGCGATTATCCGGCTGGGACACCTTCCGGGAGCGGATCTTTACCCGCTCTGCAACTGAATGGGTATCGCCCTGCGAGGTCACCTTGAAGGACGTGCAGGAAATCCTCGACTGGTACACGTCCGAAGGACCGACGGCAACTTTCGTCGGAGCTGGAGTCCAGCGCTACTCTTATGGAGGCGAGAACGTCCGTTATGTCAACGCACTGGCCATGCTCACGGGCCACATCGGTCTATCCGGCGGTGGCTCGTACTTTCATCTGCATTCACTCAGGAACTTCAATCTCGACTGGACCAGGCCCTCTCCTCCAATTCCCCGGCGATCCTTCTTCATGCCCACGATCGGACGCGACATCCTCAAAGCAACCGATCCGCCCGTTCGGATGATTTGGGTGAATGGGTCCAACGTGGTCAATCAGGCGCCATCGTCTCTGGAAATCGCTTACGCTTTCGAGAAGATCCCGTTCAAGGTCGTGGTCGATGCGTTCATGACCGACACGGCGGATCGAGCAGACATCTTTCTGCCTTGCACACTCATGCTCGAGCAGGAGGACGTGGTCGGCTCCTACCTGCACGACTATGTGCACCATGCCGCCCGGGTGCTGGACCCACCGGGTGAGGCGCGCACCGATAACTGGATTCTCTCCGAGCTCGGCAAGCGACTGGATCCACCCCTTATTCTGCCCGAACCCGATCAATGCTTTGAATGGTCCCTGCAAACGCCTTATCTTGAGATATCATGGGATGAGCTTCGCGCGAACAAATCGGTGAGGGCCAGAAGGCCATCGGTCGTTTATGCCGGAATGCAATTCGATCATTCCGACGGAAGGTACCACCTGCCAGCAGCCTTCCATGACGAAGCTCCCCCGCCCGTTGATTATCCACTGCGGTTGCTGACGTTGATCCGGCGGGATCATCTGCACTCCCAGATTCCAAAGGACGAGCAGCAGATCCCCCCTGTGGTGCGGATTTCTCCGGACTGCCCGGCCCTTGCGGATCTTGAGCTCGGCAAACCGGTGTATCTGGTCTCCTCCCTCGGGCAGATGGAAGTGCGTGTCGAAGTGCAGGATGGCATTCACCCGCGAACCGTCATCTACAGGAGAGGAGATTGGTGGAAGTTTGGGGGAGGCGTCAATCGGATCATTTCCGCCGGTCTCACCGACGTCGGGGGAGGCGCCCCGTATTACGATCAGTACGTGCGACTGCAAAACGATTCTCAGCCTCTTGAAACGGCATAGAAAGGTCTAGCGAATCCCATGCAACCCGCCATACCCGACGAAATAAGATCCCTGGGTGAACGCTGCGACGAGGCATTCGGGCAGACCCAGATTCCGGACTTTTGCATCGAGATTGCCAGAAGGGAGCTGCGTGTGCTCCTCCTGAACCGAAGTCTCCTGTCAGGCCTCATGCAATCCATACTGGACGGAGGATCCTTTCCCGACACTCATCGCCCCACGCTGTTCGACAACGAAGTGGTTCTCCATGCGGGACCCGGCAGAACTTATTCACTCAGGATGTATCTCTGGGGGCCGGGAGAGTACACCGCCATTCATGATCACAATTCCTGGGGCGTCATCGGCACTGTAACGGAAGGCTTCGAGGTGATCAACTACTCGAGACTGGATGACGGAAGCCGCGAAGGGTACGCCGAGCTGCAGGAGCGTGAAAGGTTTTTTCTTGGGCCCGGTGAATCGGCTCACACCTATCCCCTCAACCGCGGGATCCACATGACCGGCAATCCAACCCTGAAGACCATCATCACGCTCAGCCTTTACGGAAAGCCCCTGGCAAGACCTTACATTCAGGGATTCGATGCCGTCAACCGGCGGGTCTTTCGGATCATGTCCCCCAAACGCAAGAAGGCCTACCTGGCGGCCGAAGCGCTCAGAGCTTTGAGCTCCCATGCCTAGACTGACTACATCCATCGTCCTTCCCCTGCCCATAGAGGATGTCTTCCTCTTCTTCGGAGAAGCCGCCAATCTGGAGCGCATCACCCCGCCGGAGCTCAGGTTTCGCATCACCACTCCACAGCCCATCATCATGCGGGAAGGCACACTCATTCAGTACCGTCTTCGTCTCTTCGGGATTCCCATTCGCTGGAAAACAAGGATCTCCGCGTGGGAGCCCCCTCATCGATTTGTGGACGAACAGCTTTCGGGTCCGTACCGAACATGGATTCACACACACCGCTTCACAGATTTGGGAAGCTCAACCCTGATGGAGGACGAGGTTCTCTACGACCTGCCGCTACGATGCATCGGCCGTTGGGTTCACCCCGTCGTGCGCATGGAGCTCAAGCGGATCTTCGACTACCGCCGGAAAGCCATCCAACGCATACTCTATTCAGGGAAATCTGTCTGATCCCCCCGCAACTCGGGGTGCGGCTGAAATTCCTGGCAAGGACGGCGCCCGGACATGCCTGGCCCGAGAAGCTCTACTCGCTGCGGCTCTTGTCGATGCGTGCGAGCAGATCCCGGATATAGCGGGAAGCTTTCATTCCCGAAACCCAGTCTTCGGGAATCGCCTCGACACCGAGATGAGCACCGAGGAGCATTCCCACCGCCATGCCGCGCGCAGCGGAATCCCCTCCCGCCATGGCGTTCTGCACAAGGGCCTCTTTGAGGTCCGATTCATACTTGGCCACCAGAAACACTACGGCGGGAAGCGCCCCCTTGCTGTTGCAGCTCTGGCCGAATTCCAGTATCGCTTCTTTGGCTGAAGCAGACAACGATGTCAGACCTTCATCAACGGCACTCGCCACAAAACCGCCCTTGAACCAGCTGCTGGCAACCTTCTTCATCGCTCCAACAGGCGCCTCTCCATCCAGGATTGCGAGCGCTGTGCGAGCCAGAAACTCCGCCGACTGAACAACAACCGGGTGGTTGTGGGTCATGGCCGTCTGAGCCTTGGCCACGGTCGCGAGGGCGCCCGAGTCCCCCCGGTAACGATAGACCAGTGGAGCGACCCTCGACGCTCCGGCGAGATCGACGGAAGGAGCTCCGGATTCTGAAGGTCCGACGCCTTCATTGAAGTTGCGGAGGGTCCCCTTGGTCGCATGGTCGAAATATCCGTGGTAATCAGAGAACAATTTACGCCACCTGCGGGCAAAATCGGCCAGGTCAAACCCTCCGGCCTCTGCAATGGATTCGAGGAGCACCAGGGTCTGGTCTCCGTAGTGTGTGAATTCACCAGCATCCTTGCCCGGATGGTAGGAATCAGGCGAGGGTTTGACCAATCTTTCCACGCGCCCGAAACGTCTTTCGATTTCATCGACATCGTAGATCCAGTGAGGCCCGAGCGCCAGTGAGTCACCTGCGAATGAGGCCAGGACCATTCCCTCTGCTCTGCCATCCATGCTACCCTCCTCTCTCTGAAATCCTTTCGAGCCGAAAGCCTGCAACCTGATCATCGAAGCCACTGTGGACGCGTCTTGACGATATACGAATTTAAGAACTGCGCAATGTCAGGCCAAGGGGCACGGCGGATCAAACCCGACGAAACGACCGCTGGAGACTGAGTGCCGGAAAGGAGCTCAGACACGGGAGAAAGATTGACTTGGTGAAGCCGTATGGCATTTTATGAGGCCGGTAGCGCCTCCCTTTTGATCTGGAGCACACCGGACAACGGGGTGCTTGGGCAGCTTCTGTTCGTATGCATGCCGGCAACGTGATGCCCGGCATTCCAGGACGGCAGGGCATCACCTGCCTGGAAAGGTCTGAGTCTTCGTTGAATACGACTTCCTGGCAAACCAAACCCTCCGATCGGTTCATCCTCAAATGGATCAAGGTTAATCTGTCGGCTGGAATCACCCCGCACTTGGTGGGGTGGCAGGGGCTCGAGCCTTGGATGATCACCATCGTCTCGAATTCACTGGGTGTTCTGGCAGGGCTGCTGGCAGCCATGGGGCTTCCCGGGACGGCGGGAACCGTGGCCGCTTTGGCGCAGATCCTGGATGGAGTGGACGGCCAATTCGCAAGGCTGACCGGTCGACAAAGCAGGGGCGGAGCTTTTTGGGATTCGGTGTTGGATCGTTATGGCGATGGAGCCATGGTCATAGGCTTGTCCATCTACCTCATCCGGTTTCCTGAACCCCTGCCTGGAGGGATATTGACCCTTCTCGGGGCGCTGGCCGTCATCGGCAGCAATCTGATCAGCTACTCCAGTTCACGCGCGGAGCACCTGGGAATCGATGTCGGCCCCCCTACCCTGGCCAGCAAAGGCACGCGTATGAGCGTCATGATCCTGTGCTTGTGGGGAACGATGATTTGGCAGAGTGCTCCGCTCCTGGCGATACTCTACCTGGTCATTCACACCCAGACCGTTATTTATCAACGGTTGCGGCGTGCGCTCGAATCGCGACAGCCGCTGTAGAAGATGGTTTCGAGTTTCGGGTTTCATGTTTCTGGTTGACAGTGGGCTCATGCCT
>CAZLCS010000080.1:0-17382 GCA_964557955.1 uncultured Syntrophobacteraceae bacterium | reverse complement strand
ATACTCAGGGAGATCCCGGGTGAGTACCACGGTATCTAACTCTCTAATCACTTTCCACTCCTCTATTCTCTTCCTCTCTCGGGTATGCTGTGACGAAACGGGGAATATCCTCTCCCGCTTCCACTATCCAGACTGCACGCACCCGTGCTTTGATTCCGCTGGGTGCAGCCAATGCTCCATTTACAACATACTTCCTTCAAAAAGGAGTGTCGATCATTTCAGTGACTTCCTCGGCGATAGCTATTGCGGTAAGGTGTTCCTTCAGTTCTGAGGCATTTCTCTCACTGTAGCCCAAGGCTCTCAAGGTCACATTTCGTCACTTGGAAGGCCTGTCCTATGGGCTGAAAGCCGCTGGTGTCGTCATGTTTCAGCTTTGCCCTGATTCGCTCGAAGCAGCGGACTGCCTCTTGTGCATAGGGTCGCTCGCCGCATCGGAGACCCAGTTCGGGATGGACTCTCAGAACCGCCGTATTGACACCACCACGCAGCAGTTTCTCCACTTCCTTTGTCACCATCTCCCCACCACAGACTGGACACTTTTCAAATGGCATCATGATCTCTTCCTCTCACGCCAATTGATCCAAAGGTCTGGATCAGACCGATATACCGTAACCGGCACTGCCCACTGGTTCTCTTCGTTGTAGGCTAAACAGAATGTGCAGGATCGCCACTGAAAGTCATACCGCATGTTAAACAGATCGGAGAAGGCTTGTCATCTGGATGGTCCTCAATGATTTCTCCATGCAGGATAGAAAAGTAGATTTCGTCATACATAAGCTGATCGGCCTCCGCCTCTTCGTCGGCGTGTTCACTGATCCGCACGTGACCTCTTTGGATTGCATCCCTTATGCTACCGATCTTCATGACTTCGTGTCATACTGTCTGGGCGTCGGATACTGAGCCCCAGCGAGAGGACTCAGGCTCGGCGGCTGCGGACTTGGCCCTCACGTTACGGGCGTGGTCCGCCGTCGCCTGCAGCCCTGGGTTAGCAGTTCGTACTTCTCATGCAAGGCCTTCGGCATTACTACGTCAATACATCGGTTCCCGGGCCATGCGCCCTGCAAGTTAATAAGTTAAGAACGTCCCCTTAACCCCATGGAAGCCGTGCTGGGCTCGCGCAAAAAGCTCATCGGCGCGCATCTGGACCTGTGCCCTGAGCGTCTCCGACACATGGGGACTGGACGGCCCCCCCGTCACTGTGACCCACGGTTTTTTGACCGTAAGACAGAATCCTGCTTTCGGCCGGCAGGCACTACCTGCCAAGAGAGTGGAAGACGTAGGGAGCCACAGCGACCCAGATGGGAATGAGCACCCAGACCCGCCCGGCCAGAACATTGTAGTCTTGCAGGAGCCTGCCCCAGGAATGGCCGGCCACGTAATGCCCGAACAGGAATTCGAAGGCCAGGGTCAGCATGAGCCAGGTGCATCCGACCGTGATGGCCTGCCCGGAGCTTGTCATCGGCCAGGCCGCCGTCACGACCCATATGTAGACCGTGAACAACACCAGTCCCGACAAAGTCGACACCTGATGAGCCCGCAGCTCGCTCATCTGCCTGCCGTAAGTCGCTTCCCGAAGTGCTCCGTTGGCAATGGCGATGACCACCATGGGCACCCAGGCCAGAACATACCTATACATCAACGGCTCTCCAACACTGAAGGATACAACTCAACACATGAGAGTGCCCAAAATTCGAATCGTCATTCCGACAGTCTCCGGACCGGCAACCACCTGAGAAAACTGCCGCGAGTCTTCACAGGCATGTCACGCCATGGATTTGCCGTCACGGGGACTTCCGCCTGCGGGGTGTCCAGCGCCAGGGGATCTTGCGCCAGATTTCGCCGTGGCTCCAGGACTCGTACGCCCACCTGAGCCAGCTCAGGACCGAGAGGGCGAGCCAGAGGGCCCAGAGGAGCATGAGGAGCCGGTAGACCAGGAGCGGGACCGAAAGGACCCAGGGCTGAGGGAGGACGGCTGTGAACCGATCCTGGGTCCAATGGAGTTGAAAATCGGTGGAGTGGTTGCCCGCGATCTGCATGTGGGGGATTCCGAGCAGGCCGTTGTGCACCGCCGCGTAGAGACACCCGAGGGCGGCCAGGGTCCAGAGGACCAGGAGGATCTGGGCCAGGTCGAAGGTGAACCAGCCCTCGGCAATGGTTTCGCGGGCGCGTACGCCCATGGCGAGGATCCAGCCCACCACGATGAGGGCGACAACGGGGTGCACCTGGGTCAGGCCCAGCCCGAGGAGCAGCCAGTGGTGAGTTTTCAGGGGCGTCCATGAGATCCGGCCAAGACCGAAAGCCGCCAGGATGACAACGACCAGGCTGCTCCAGAAGAGGACTGCCGGACCCAGCCCGGGGCCGCCCACCCAGAGTATCCAGCGGTCTCTCGGCATCATCACGGTGATGTCGCCGTTAACGGCCTGCTGCACTTCCGACCCGATGCGGACCTCCCCTACCTGCAGCACGGACGACATGGGCCCCTGCTCCCGCCACTCCAGGATCGCGGAGCGCGCCCCCGGCTCCAGCGGAATGGTCACTTTGCGGTCTTCCTGCCGGATGGGCTGGATCTTTCCATCGATCGTCACCTGCTCCAGCAACGATCCGGGAGGCAGCATCAGGGGGAAATGGCTCCCTTCGCTGGTGCGGATGTTGACCGTCAACCGAGCCTGGCGGAACCGTTCGCCCGGGGTCACTTCCAGGGCGGCCTGGTCCACGGTGATCCGCTGCCCGGCAATGGCGGCGGGGCGCGAAACACTGATCGTGACACTCTCACCGGGCCACGGACGCCACTCGGGCCTCCAGATCCCTGAATCGTCCCGGTGGTGAATCACCGGGATCCCGGTGGCCTCGCAGTGCCAGATGGGGCTGGCATCGAGAATCCACGTTTCGACCCACGACGGCCCCTCCAGGGATTGAGGTGCCACCAGGCGGAGCTCGGACCGCTCCTCAAGAGACGACATCCACTGCACTTCCGTGGCCTGAGGCTCCATGTTGACCACTGCCATCCGGTTCTCCACGCGCACACCCGCGCTCGTGACCGACTCCCCTTCCAGGAGCGGAATCCGGGCGGCAACCGGCGTTCCCGTGGGCGTGGCCCGGGTCACCGTGGTCGTCACCTCCCAGCTCAAACCCAATGAGATGACCCTTTCCACGCGCAGGAAGGGGGGAAGCCGCTTCTCGGTAGCTTCCGCTTCGGGAGCGCCGCCCCTCACCGTGCGCGACAGCCGCAGGCTGGCATCCGGCCGGCCGTCGGGCTGGATTCCGCTTACCTCCCAGCCGGAGCCCGACACGGCAACCCGATGGGGCCGCAGGGGCAAGGGCAGCTGCACCGTCTCGTCCTTGGGGGCCTTTCCCGACAGCACGGCTCGATGAGCTCCCTCCACGGCACGTATCCAGAGCTGCCCTTTGCTGTCCCGAAGAAGCCCCTCGGCAGGTCGGTCATCCCAGGTGACCGTCGCAGGCATCCAGGAACCGGTCGTGGCAGGCAAAGGCACGGCCGTTTCGGCCGCAGCGTCGATGCTCAGCGTCATTCGAAAGGCCTCCCCCTCCGTATGCAGCTCCATGAGCGGGATTTCGGCACAGTGCGGAAGACATTCCTGGGGCTTGAGCAGCCGCTGCCTCAGTTCCTCCAGGATTTGCGGCGGGGGATATTCGGCACGGCTCCTGGCCGGGGCAGCAAGCCATGACAGGGCAAAAGCCATGAGCAAGAGGACCGCGGCGGCGCCCCCGGGCTTCACCCAACGGTCCCTCAGCGACCTCCAGTCCATCAGCGGGACGATCAGGAATGCGAGCAGAAGGACCCGTGCGAAGGACAGCACCAGGTTCATACCTGGGGAGAGGAGCCAGAGGGTCACCTCCTGCTCTTTCGAAACGGGGCCGTTCCAGCGGAGGGGGATCTGGCGCCAGCTCCATCTGGGCAGTCCGGGGCCCGTCTGGATGACCGCCTTGGGATCCTGCAGAAGCCACGACTGCTGAGACACGGCCTCCCTTTCAGATTTCATACCTTTCCTGACGAGATAGTCCTGCGCCAGTCCCCTCGGCATGGCCTTCTGCTCGTAGGATTCCATCGGGGCTCCCGCATCGGGCGCCGGCGGCGGCGCCATGGTCCCGAGCATCATGCCGATCCTTGGCGAGGGCATCTCATGAACGGGCTCGAGCTGTGGGTAAATCCCCCAGCGCACCTGATGAACCATGAAAGGGATCGTCAGAACCAGGAGCACTGCCACGGCGCCCCAGCGATACAGGTTCACCCATCGCCGGAATCGGCCCTCGGGAAGGACCCTGAGCAGGGCCACGGCCCCCAGAAAGTGCAGCCACACCTGCCTCGGCGCGTCCGGCTCGTGGTAGATGAGAACAAGGGCCACCAGAGCCAGGATGCCGAGCCGCCAGCTCCAGAGCTTCATCACGGCCAGGGAAACGATGAGCACCAGGAAAAGATCCAGGAGAGTCCAGCGCTGAAACCAGGTCCCCGGGACGACGTCCACGCCGCCGGCCGTGAGCAGCCTCCAGCCGGGAGGCAGGTTGAGTACGCCGCTCAGGCTCTGGAAATCGTGGTCCCAGCCGACGGCGGGCAGTGTCCCGGGCCTCTCCTGGTAGCGCGATTCGGCCGTCAGGTGGAGCTCGCCGCGGCGCAGCTCCACCCCCGCCTTCTTTTCAGGCCCATGCTCCGTGATGAGCTGATCGACTCCATCCACGGTGACCCGCCCGAGCTGGACAGGGGGATTCATGGCCAGATACCACTGGCGGCTCAGGGTCCCGTCGATCTGATCCTGGACGGTGAAGCCCCTGCCGTCGAAATCCAGCCACCAGTTTCTCTTGAGATTGAGCCGGTCCGGCGCCGGGTCCGGATCGCCCCGGCGCAGCTCCTTGAAGGTCATGACGGAGTCCGGCTGCACGATATAGGTGGACAGGGACGTCCAATCGGTCGGGACCTCCGTCTGCTTGGGATCTATGGCGGGAACCCCTTCGATCTGCACGAGCCGGAGGGAATTCCGGGGTTGGAATGCCCAGATCTCCGGCCCGAATGGAGCGGCGGCGGGGCCTATTTCTTCCAGCGGGCGTGCAAAGCGGGTCCGAATCGACACGTCGAATCGGCCCGGCCTCCCCTGGAGCAGGAGCTCCCCGGACGGCCCCAACCGGGCAGGAATGGGGCTTTCGATCTGCATGGGGATCGATCCCTCCAGCAGCACGCCCTCGATTCGGATCTCACGGGGTCTGCCGGAGACGGTCACCTTCAGCAGGTTGGTGACCTCCATGGGAATGGAGTCATCGATGAGTCGAAGCGCCCGTACCTCGATGCGATCCGCTTCGTCGGGGCCGGCAGCCCGTTTCTGAAGCCAGAGCCTCCCGTCCTGCGTAAATCCGGGATGGTCCACCGTCTTGCCTTCCACGGCAAGGACCAGGAGACCGCTCGACGGCGGAACGGGCAGCGTTTCGGGGAGCTCGCGCCAGGAGAACACCCCCGAGATCACGTGTCTTCCAGGTTTCAGGAAGACGGCCGGGGACCCCTTGTGCAGGATGACCGGAATGCTTTGGCCGTTCGCCTTCACATCTTGCGGCCACTGGGCCGAGCCCCCGGGAAGCCCCACCCAGCCCTTCACGTAGATCAGCCATTCCTGGCTGAAGCGGCCTCCCAAGGAGTCCAGCTCCAAGTTCAACCGGGACGGCCATCGGCATTGGGAAGCGCCTTCCCGATCGACCATCGAAGGACAGAAGCGCTCCTCGTGGCCATAGAGGACCCAGGGCTTCCACTTCTCAAGCTCCGAAGGAATGACCGACGTGTCAGGGACATCGGCTGCTGCCGAAAGAGAGTGACCCGCCACCGACAGTGAGAGCAGGCAAACCAGGAGGACCAGTGTACGGCCACGCATGTCTTTGCACCTCAGTTTGGAATCATCGCGCGCAGAAATCAAAGGTCACACAACAAGGCTTTGGTGAAGTCTGCACCTGAAAAGGAGTAGAAGGTTTGTTAGGGAAGCAGCCTCCAACCATGATGTAACATCCATCGCGGCTGGAAGCCGCTCCTGCGGGTCGGTTACTCCAGCCTCGTTTTCCATGATGGCGCCAGTTCGACTGGAATGGGGCCGTGGCTGCGCTGCGCATGGGGAGCAGCCCGAAACGGCCCGCAAATCCCCCCATGCGCCTTGAGCAACCTGCAACCTGCAACCAGAAACTAGAAACCAGAAACTAGAAACCAGAAACCAGAAACCAGAAACTAAATCTCCAAATAAGGCAGCCCGAGCTTGGCCCGCTTCTGCTCGATATGTTTCCGCATGAGGACTGCAGCCTTTTCCGGGTCAGGCTCCACGGCGAAGGTCGCTCCCACCACGTCGTTTAAGCCTTCGGTCAGGAGCTTCACGATGTTCATGCTTCCGGTGATGGGGGGCATGGGGCCGAGCACTGTATAGACTCCCGAAGCCACGAAGTAGACACCGATGGTCGCAGCCTTCTCCGAGTACCACTCCGGGGCGGCGCCGGCGATGGGAAGATCGCTGATGTCGACTCCGAGGGCATTGGCCAGGGCGGAAGCGAGCACCAGGATGCGCACGTTGTCCACACAGCTTCCCATGTGCAGAACGGGCGGGATCCCCAGGGCGCCACAGATTTCCTGAAGGCCCGGGCCGGCGAGCCTGGCGGCCTCGGCCTGCTTGAATCCCGCCTTGGCGTTGGCCACAGCCGCGCACCCCGTGTCCACCACCAGGATGTCGTTTTCGATCAGGCGGCGGGTCAGGGTCACATGGCCATAGTCCTGCTTGATGCGCGGGTTGTTGCACCCCACGATGCCGACGGCCCCGCGGATCTTTCCGGCCTTGATGGCCTCGATGAGGGGCTGGGGCGTCCCGCCGAGAGCACCCACGATGGATTCCACAGAGAACCCGCCCACCGATGCCACGGGCTCCACGGGGATGTAGACCTCCCCGCGCCGTCCGAAATTCTCGATGGCCTGTTTGACCAGTTCCACGGCCTTGACCGCTGCATTGTCGGGGTGGAACTCCTGGTGCTCCATGCCGGGGAACTTGGCCTTGTCGCTGGTGCTCACCATCTTGGTGTGGTAGCACGCAGCCACCGTTCCCAGGGACGGCATGATGCACTGGTAATCCACCAGCATCAGGTCCACGGCGCCCGTCGTCAGGACCAGCTCGGTAGTGAGATGGTTTCCGGCCATGGGAACCCCCGCCCTCATGAGCAGTTCATTCCCCGTGCAGCACACCCCCGCCAGGTTGATCCCTTTCGCGCCCTTGGCCTGGGCCATGGCCACGAGCTCGGGCTC
The DNA here is from genome assembly GCA_964557955.1 of uncultured Syntrophobacteraceae bacterium. Classification (GTDB taxonomy): domain Bacteria; phylum Desulfobacterota; class Syntrophobacteria; order Syntrophobacterales; family Syntrophobacteraceae; genus JALOOX01. The sequence continues at coordinate 10,112 of CAZLCS010000080.1, read as the reverse complement.
CTGAACCGCCCGCAGGATCATCTCCGAAACTACCGGATTGTGCCCGTGAACGATGATGTTCACCTCATCCTTCTTGAGTACGCCCACATTGACGGCGTTGGCTCCCGGCTTGGGGGTCCCGAAAAGAATGTCCGAAACCTCCGTCGCAATCATGGAGCCGCCCCAGCCATCGGAAAGGGCGTTGCGCATGCCGTGAAGGAGCAGGCTCACCCAGTCGTTGTCCACCCCCATGTGGGTGCGGTGCATCATTTCCGAGGTCTCGCGGTCGATGCCCCTGGGTGTCACGCCGATCTTCTTCCATATCTCCTGGCGCCTGGCCGGCGCCCGCTTGAGGAGGGTCAGCTCCTTTTTGCGCGTGCCGTACTCCTCACTCATGACGTCCGAGAGCTCCCCGGCGATCTGTTCCGGCGATTTGCCGTCCGCCGCCACACCGAACTCCACCGCCAGCCTCTTGAGCTTCTCCACATCCCGGATCTGGTAGCCCGGCGCCCGGCCATGAGCCACCTCACCCAGGACCTCGACAAGATCCCGACCGTGATCCGAGTGGGATGCCGCGCCGGCGGCGATCATCCGCCCCAGGTTGCGGGCCACCATGATGTCGGCGTCGGCCCCGCACACTCCCCGCTGGGGTCCGTCCCCGAAGGGGTCGATCCTGCAGGGTCCCATGATGCAGATGCGGCAGCTCAACCCCATCTCGCAGTAACCGCAATTGGGCTGCTGCGCCGCATAACGGTCCCAGACCGTCTCCACCTGATCCCGCTCCGCCTTCTTGAGGAGCAGCTGACCATCTTCTGTGATGGTATTCATCGAAAACTCCCGACCCATAAGAAGCCTCCTTCTTCAAAGATTCACCCACGCAGACGGCTGATTCTACGATGTGGGCAGGAATCCAAAACATATCCTCGCGCAGAGACGCTGAGACGCAGAGCGAAACCCTTTTCGGACTTCTCCCCCGGCTCAGCAGCAGGCAGTGACGAGTAACGAGTAACAAGTAACGAATGGCCAGACACTAGAAACCAGAAACCAGAAACCAGAAACTAGAAACTAGAAACTACTCCTCTCAGCTCGATCTCCCTCCGCTTGACGGCGTGGAGCAGTGTGAAGCCGGGGGAGAGCTCGGTTTGAAGAGCTCCCTGTGAGACGGTTCGGGCCACCTCATCGGTTTTGCGCTTCATGGCGTCGGACAACTCCTCGAAGGTCAAGGCGCCCGCCTTGCACACCTCGACACAGGCGGGAATCAACCCCTGGCGCTGCCGTTCGATGCAGTTGTCGCACTTGACGGCGATGCGCTTACCGGGCACGGCCAGGCTATCCTCATGATAGCGGATGACCCCGAAGGGGCAGGCCATGGCACAGGAAGCGCAGTTGATGCAGACATCCGGCTCGATGAGCACGGTGTCCCGTTCCCTGTCCCTCCGTATGGCCCCCGGAAGGCAGGCCAGCATGCAGGGAGCCGGATCGCAGTGCCGGCACCGGTTGGGGAAGCCTTCGGCATGCAGCCCCACCCCCACGTGGATACGAGGTTTGGGAAGGGGTGTTTCGAGCACCGCCGTCAGCAGATTCTTGGTTTGTGAATGGGCGGTCGCGCAGGCCACGCGGCATTGCATGCAGCCCACACACCTCTCCGGATGGACCACCACCTGTTTCATAGCACCTCCTCTGCTACGAATAGTTGCGAGTTTCGGGTCCCATGTCCTGAACCCCAGGGCGATCGAGCTTCCTATTGTTCAGGGGCGCCCGGATGAAGACGGGGAAACTTTTCGAGCAGCCCCCATGTCCACTGAAGATTTCCTGGATATCTCAAAAGATTGGCCAGGCCAAAGAGCAGAAGCCAAAACCCAGAAACCAGAAACCAGAAACCAGAAACTAGAAACCAGAAACCAGAAACCAGAAACTAGAAACCAGAAACCAGAAACTAGAAACCAGAAACTAAGAACCAGAAACTAAGAACCAGAAACCAGGCCCTCATAACAACTGGCCAACATTGAATGACTTCCCAAGCAGCGCTTCCCGCGGTCTTTTCACCGGCAGCTGACTTTGGATCAGCGACATGAGCACCCCACCATGCTCGACGTCGTTTACAAGGGTCATGCCCACGAGACGGTCTTCCCGAAAGACCAGCTTGCGATAGGTGCCGGCTCGAGGATCCGTGCGCTTGATCATCTCGAACCCATCGCCTTCCGGCGGCTTCACCCAGCCGGCGGTCATGACGTCCAGGCCGAAAATGCGGATCACGTTGCGGCTCAGGCTGCCCCTGTAGGAAACCCGGCGGCCGGCCATGTTCATGCCGGCGATGCGCCCCTGCTGGACGGCTTCGGGCCAGATGGCGTTCACCCAGCGGGTCTTCCGTGCGATATCCACCGATTCGGCCACATCTCCAGCCGCAAAGATCCCGGGAACCCCCGTTTCCATGTGCTCATCCACCAGGATTCCAAGATCGATGGGGACCTGATCCCGGGGAACGAAGTCATGGGCGGGAAGCACTCCTTTGCCAATGACCACCAGGTCACAGTCGACCGTGCTGCCGTCCGAAAGTCGCGCGACCTTTACGGTACCGTTCCCTTCGAAGGCCATGGCTTCCACCTCCACCCGGACTTCCAGGCCGCGGCGGACGAGCTCGCCCTGAATGAGGCTGCCTGCGGTTTCGTCCACCTGCAGAGAGAGGGGGTAGCCGGACCGGATCAGCATGGTCACCCTCAGGCCGCGCTTGAGAAGCCCATAAGCCGCTTTGAACCCTACCAGACCGCCTCCCAGGACCAGGGCATTTCGAGCGCGCGGCAGCACGTCCAGCATCTGCCGCACATGGCGCTCGGTACGCATGAAGAATATCCCGCCGAGCTCGGTGCCCGTGGCTCTGATCGGTCGAGGGTCGGCTCCCGTCGCGATGAGGAGGCGCTCGAAGCTGAACGCCTGGCCGTCGCCAAGGATAACGCGCCTGCCAGCCACATCCAGAGAGGCCACGCGGCTTCCGAGGACCGGCTCGATTCCGAGATTGCCATAGAAGCTCGACCCGCGGATGGGCAACAGGTCGGGCGATATAACGCCCTCCAGCACCATGCTGATCATGGGACGACAGTAAGGATCACACACTTCGTCGGAAATCATGGTGAGGGAACCCTGAGGATCCAGGCTCCGTATGGCCTCGGCCGCGTGGATGGCTGCCACCCCGTTTCCGAGAATGACGTACTTCATACGCGTTTCCTCCGTTCTATTCTCTTCACCTGAAGTGCGAAGAGTTTCAGGTTTCAGGTTTCGGATTTCAAGTTGAAGACCGTTGTTGGCGATCGATCCTCTTGACAGTTCAAGATTCCCCGGACGAGCACGGGGGACCGCGGTGATTCACCACCTCATGGTGTGACAGGACCTTCCCGCTCGATGCCGACCCGACCGGGCAGTTCTTCAGTCTCTTCAAGCTCTCCCGAAACCTGGAACTTGCGCATGAACCGCAAGTCGATGAGATTCTTCAGCCTTAATACCATCTCTCCCGCAGCGGCAAATCCCTTTTTCCACAGAATTCCCGTACCGTCTCCCATGTTGAGGATGAGCATGGGCGAACTCCCCGCAGAGAACCGCTTGAAGCCGGTCCCCTCGAGAGCTGCCATGATATTGTGGTAGAGAATGGGGTTCTGCCGCACGGCATAAACCCCCACCTTGGCCAGCCGCATCCCCTCCACGGCGATGCAGTCCCCCCCACCCAGCAGATAAGGGTAATCGGGTGAGCGCAGAGTGCGGTCTACCCAAAGCTCACCACGGTGTCCCACGGGAATGTTCGAATTGACGAATAACTGGGATGGGGTAACGCCGACGGCAATGAAAGCGAGATCACAGGGGAGGCTGGCTCCGTCGGACAGGAGCATTTCACTGCCTCGAAAAGATTTGAGGTGTACCCCTTCGCGCAGTTCCAATCCCCGCAGGATCAGGGACCGGCGTGCCAGTTCACGGGCCTTTGGAGGAACCCCGCGCAGGAGCCGGCTCCCGGCCACGAGTGTGATTTGAGCTTCCCCCCGAGCGTCCCTGACGAGCCGCCACAGGTTACCGGCGATCTCCACGCCTGCTGCACCGCCCCCGATCACGGCCAGATTCAGCGGCCCACGCTTCAGAAGCTCATGGACTTCGCGACGGGCGAGATAAAGGTTGAGGACCGGCTTCGCGGGCACAAGTCTTTCCAGCGAGCCTTCCGTCCAGGCGACGGGCACATGGCTGCCGGTGTTGAAGGAAGCCACGTCGAACGGAAGCCGGGCGTCATTGGAGAGCCACAGCAACCGGTTGGGCGCATCGATGCGGACCACCCGAGCGGCCACAAAGGCACTCCCCGAATCCTCAACCATCTTTCGGATGTGGAACCGCACCTGCTGCGGTCGGAACATCCCGGAGAGCATGCCGGGCCCCATTCCCGAATAATAGTGGTAAGGAGACGGGCTGACGAGCGTGACGCGATGGCCCTTCTGAATGAAGTCGCGAAGGCGGACGAGCACTGTCATGTGCGCATGCCCGCCGCCTGCGAGTACCAGGTGCTTCCCCATGGCAATGGTCCCGATCCGTGAGAAGAAGTTCCGAATGACAGGATCGCTTTACACTGGCAGGTTGACTGATTCTCATGATATTTGAGTCCATTGTCAAACACTTCGGATCGATTGAATCCGATACTCAGGCGCCTTGGCGAAAGGTCCGAGAGAAGGGGGCGGAATCCGGACCCCCCTCGTCCTGTGCGAAAGCAAGCCCCTATTGAGGTGTTCAGGCTCCGCCGGCAGCCTGACTCTGGAGGTGGACATGTCAAACTCGCGGGAAGATAAGATCATCGAGGAGTTCCAGCACAGAAGAAGACGAATGATGCAATCGTTCGGCTTCTGCATTCTTCTCATCGCTTTTGGACTTCTCATTCTGCAGCTCCTTGACAACCGACCGACCTTCCTGGGAGTCAAGCTGATCGCGTGGAAATCCTTTGCCGCAATCCAGCTGGTCTTCGGAGTCTTTCTGGCGCTCAGAGGTTTTTGGCAGTATCGCTGTCCCGTGTGCGACGAGATCGTCAAGGGGCACGACAAGTTCTATTTTGGCGTCCTGACGGACCCTGACCGCTGCCCCAATTGCCGGACCAGGTTGCGCTAGCTGAGGCACTCACACACCCGTCTGTGCTTGAATCCTGTTAAGGTCCATCGGCCACAGCGCCCTCAGCAATCAGAAAACAAGGGAGAGAGCAGCATGAACAGGAAATTCCGCACCTGCCTTTTTGTAATGTGGTGTGTCACTATCTGGGCGATCCCCGGCCGGCTCCCGGCATCCCAGGCCGTACCCATAACCATTCTCCACATGAACGATCTCCACGGCCATATCATCCCCTATCTGGACAAAACCATCAGGGATGACCAGAAAGTCAGCGGGGCCGCCTATTTCGCTGCCGTCATTCAGCACGAGCGAGCCAAGAACCCGGCCGGCACACTTCTGTTATCAGCCGGGGACATGTTTCAGGGCACTCCGATCTCCAACGTGTTCAAGGGAGAGCCCGTCATGGAGGTCATGAATGCGCTCCACTTCGATGCCATGGCCCTCGGCAACCATGAGTTCGACTGGGGGCGGGACGCTCTCCAGCAGTTGAGAACCGCGGCAAAGTTCCCGTTCCTGGCGGCCAACATCATCACCGCCGACGGCGGCGGTTTGGAGGGGACCAAGCCTTACATTCTCTTAAACCGGCGAGGCATCAACATTGCCGTCATCGGCCTGACCACGACGGAAACAGCCTATTCCACGAAACCTGCTCACGTGGCCGACCTGACATTTCTGGAACCGGCTGCCGTCATGCCGGAGCTGATCCAGCGAGTTCGCCGCGAGGGTGCCGGGCTGGTCCTTGTTCTATCGCATCTGGGCCTGGATGCTGACGAGGAGCTGGCACGGAAGGTATCGGGCATCGACATCATCGTCGGCGGGCACAGCCACACGGCGGTGACCGATCCCGTCCGAATCAACGGCACGATCATCGTCCAGGCCGGATACTATGGCATCTACGTGGGCGCACTCGGCCTGGAGGTGCACCCTGAAACCTCGAAGATCGTGCGATACACGACCAAGGATGTTCTGCGCCCGGTGGTGGCCGGAGAGCAGGCGCCATCCGACGGCACCATCGCAGCCGTGGTGAACCGTTATGAAAGCGAAATCAAAGCCGAGTTTGCCAGGGTGGTCGGAAAAACCGAGGTCGATCTGGTGCGGGAGCCGATGGCCGAATCCAACGTGGGTAATCTCATTGCCGACGCCCTGCGGGAGGCAGGGGCTGCTGACATCGGTTTCCAGAACGGAGGCGGCATCCGGGCTGATCTTGCGGCGGGTGACATCACCCTGGAGGCATTGTATACGCTGCTCCCCTTCGACAACGTGGTGGTCACCATGACCCTGAAAGGAGAACAGGTGATGCAGCTCCTCGAGGCGAGCGGAGACCAGCACGCAAAGATCCTGCAGGTGTCCGGGCTCACCGTGGTGTATGACATGAACCGACCGGCAGGCTCCCGGGTTCTCGAGGCGAAAGTCAAGGGGGAGAAGCTGAAGCCGGAAGCTCAGTATCGTGTGGCCACCAACGATTTCCTGGCTGTGGGCGGAGACCGGTTCACCACCTTCAAGGAGGGGGCAGATCTGGTCTATGGTGACCCGCTGCGCGACGTCGTCTCCAGCTATCTGATCAAGCACTCACCGGTGCGACCGGCCGTGGAAAAGCGCATGATATTCAGGAACTGAGATGCGCGAACAGATCACGGTATTCGTCAACGGGGCTCCCGTCAGAATCCCTCGAGGCATGAAGGTCAAGCACGCCCTCATCGCCTTCGACCAGGAGACCTACGCGGCGGCATCGGACGGCAGGGTCGTCGTCGAAGACTCGCGAGGTTTTCGAATCGGCCTGGACGGCGCCCTCTCCGACGGCGCGAGGATTGCCACCCGCTCTCGCGACTAGGCGTAGTATCCAGTCTCATCAGCCGACAGTTTGTAGACTCTTCCTGGTTGAAGCCCTGCTGTGCTTCGCTCGGTTCAGACATAGGAAAAGCGAAAAGAGCTCGAGTATACATGGGTGCTGGAAATCCCAACTTCTGCCGGCCCGAGAAGCAGTCCGTCTTCGTGAGGCATAATGGCCCGGCGCAGAAGAGGGTCTTTGACACAAGCCAAGAGAAGCGGTCCCGGGGGTGGTCCCAACCACCGCCATGAGCAGGGCCCGCCGGACAATGAGCCTCTCATGGTTTCCATTCCGGGTCGGAAACAATCGGACCCGATCTTTCATGAACTGGAGCGTCAGAAAGAGTGGCCATCATCGAATACCATTCGGGAGGTATGCCCTGACTCTCAGAATATTCTCTTTAAATCCGAAACCAATCCAATTAAGATGAATATATATGTGTCCATTACAGAATTGAAAAAAGGTCAATAACCTGTCAGGAGAATCCATTGAAGAATAGACTGATCGTCAATTTGATATTGTTCGTTATGGTGGCATCGGGATGTGCACACACCCCCGAGAATGCAAAGGAAGCAGCAAAAACGGATACCGCCCTTTCTTCAGCAGTCACCACTGGAACTCCTGCCCTGGAGGTCCCTGAGTCGTATTTTGATTTTGGAGAAGTAAAGGAGGGGACCGACTACATTCATGCCTTCGTGATCAGGAACAAAGGGACCGGGGTCCTTGAAATCAAAAAAGTCCAAGCCGGGTGAGGAACCTCGGTGGCCAGTTTTGATAAGGCCATTCCCCCGGGGGCCGAGGGGAAACTGAGTATAAGACTCCATCCAAGTGCATGTCAAAAGGCCAAGAGTAGAAGGTCTCTTGTTTTGACCAATGATCCACGAGTGCCCAGATTTACCCTGGAGGTTCAAGGGATATTACACTGATGGGTTCGCTTCGCCGGTCCAGCATCGTCTTTCCCGACCCGGAGGAGGACTCACAATGGGAACGTTATTAAGGTCTTTTTACCACACAACGCCGGTCATCACCGGCACGCAACCACGCCGCCAGGGAACTTCAGGAAACGCCACAAAATAATCCCGGCGTGGTTGCGGCGTGGTTGCGTGTCTGAGTGCATGACCTTGTTGGGCCTTCCCGCATTAAGATGGCTGAGGCTTCTTCATGTTTCATCGGGTTTAGGTACCGTGTCGTCTACAACAAAACCCTGAAGTTCGCATTCTAAGATGATGCGCCGAATCTCTGCTGGTGTGATATCTGATTGTTCGGTCTTGGAATAGATGGTGACCAATACGATGGGACCGATAATGGCTCGATAGTAGATGATCCTGTAACCACCTCTCTTGCCTTTGGCTGAACCTGAGTTCTTGGCTCTGACTTTGAAGACCTCATATTGGATACCTGGAATTCGATCTCCAGGAGTTCTCCCCTCGATAAGATCCTGGATGATCGGCTGCACATCTGATTTTATGTGCCGGTACTTCTTCGCCAACTGCCGAAGATTACGCTTGAACTCTGGAGTGTAGACAAGCTCAAGTGCCTGGGGATTATTGGGCATCAATACCGTCCCACAAAGTTTCAACTGGGGATGTCATGCCGTTTTGAGCTTCACACCAGCCCTGCCGAAAGCTTTCTGCAGCCGACTTCAAGGTTACGCTCTCTCGGAAAGCTCGCATCATCTGTAGCAGAAATGGCAAGTATTCTTCGGGTAGTGCATCGATTTCCGCAAGTACTTTGTCTCGGCATATTTTGGTCGTAGCATTCATATGAAGTCTCCTTTACATGCGACTATAGCACGGTACAATCCATTGTGGTACCTCGATTGGCAAGCACCGCAGAGCATGCAGCATGAAGGCAACAGTGGACTACGGGGCTGCTGTTCGCACGGGGTCACACCTACACATTTCACATTGTCAAGTGTGTAGGTGTGACCCCATTTCTTGCTGGCAATGGGCATCCATTCTATGTGAAGTGGCTGCGTTACTACCTGGATTTTTGCGAGAAATACCATTGCCCTCATGAAGACCGGACCAGTCTCCAACAGTTTCTTCTCAAGCTGCAGGCGAAAGAGCAGACACCTGCTCAGCAGCAACAGGCGGCGCTTGCGGTCGCACTCTATTATCGGGAGAGTCGTTGGTTCTCCATATCGAGAAGTCCTCAGGCAGCCATGTCGAGCTCGGTATCTCGCCATCTTTGATGGTGTCGCCTATGAGAAGGGGGCGACCATTGAATTCCGGGATGGGGAACGCGCTCATGGCGATGGTCACCCATGAAGCCAACAGGGACTCAAGTTGCCAGGATGTTGTCCGGAAGAATCGAAGCAGCGGGTCGTAGTAATCCGGATTCAGGAAGAGCCAACGGACCACGCTGCTGATTCCACGATGATCGCATCGGATGATGAAAGCCATGACCACAATCACGAACCAGGCAAGAAGCCGCCTTACGCGAAAAACAGGAGCGGAATTGCCACAGAATCGACTCGCCAACGTTGATCAGCATGATGATGGCACCCCCGAGGTTGAAGAATTCCATCATCATCAAGTTGATATTTAAACGAATGTTCACAAAATCCCGATCCTATCGGCCAATTCCGTCGTGGTCGGATCTTGATCCTCGGGGAGCACTTACGGCTCTCCAGAAGAGAAAGGCTGCAGCGAAACGAAGAAACCTCGTCGATCTTTCTACCCCTGTGCATGCGGATACTCCTTTTCGAGGAATCGTTCCACTGTCAATCCGTGCCCCCTCCCAATACCGCATAGAGGCGCACCTGGTTGGCGAGCTCTGCATGGCGGACGGCAATGAGTCCCTGCTGGGCGGAGTAAAGAGAGCGCTGTGCATCAAGCACGTTGAGGTATATGTCGGTCCCCTTCTCGTATCTGGCGTTGGAGAGACGGCAGGTTTCCGCTGTGGCATCAAGAAGCGATTGCTGGGCCTCCATCTGATCCCCCAGGGTCCCCTTCCTGGCAAGGGCATCGGCAACATCTCTGAATGCAGCCTGGATCGCCTTCTCATATTGGGCAACGGCGATCTCCCTTTCCACCCTGGTTGCTTTAAGCCGAAGTTCCAAAAAAATCGTGACCTGACAGCTGCTAACCACCTGTAACCTTTAAGAAAGAGGGGCTAAGTTGTTGATTATTGCCACCGATGAGGAAGTCAGCCAAAATCAACGGTTAGGAAATCAGCC
>CAZLCS010000079.1:0-17472 GCA_964557955.1 uncultured Syntrophobacteraceae bacterium | reverse complement strand
CCTCGGAAAGCAATACCTCAGCATGGTCTTTGTGAAGATCATGATGCTCGCATTCTTATGTGTTTGAACACATAAAAAGGCTTATGTGGCGCCCACAATTATGTGGTGTAAGCCGTATTCATTCCGTCCTGGCTTGCTCTCGTGGTGATTTTACACCACATAAGTCGATCCTGGGTATAGTCGAGTCTGATTCAATTTAACCTCACACAAGGAGGACTCGACTATGTTTCAAGTACTGTTTAAACGTCCACGTGAGATCCGACGGCATGTTGCCGGCCCACTCCTGAATGAGCGACTGCAGTTCCTCACCCATTGTGCCGCGCAAGGCGCCGCGCGAAGCTCGCTTCGGAATCTCGCCTCACACCAGTTGATTCTCATTGATCAGCTCGATCTTCAGGAAAGGAGAAGGATCACCCGCACCGAGATTGAAGCCGCAGCTAAACGATGGGCGCAACGCCAAGCAGACCCGGACGGCATGGAAGATGCGGCCTCGCCAAAGTCGACACCTCGCTTTATTTGGCATGCCACTCAATGGCTTGATTTTCTCGGTCTTCTTGAAACGAGTGTATCACCACCCCACCGTTTTGCACAGTTCATAAGCGAGTTTGCCAGATATATGCGCGAAGAGAGAGACTTGTCGCCGCAGACGATCAATCGCCGCTGCCGAGAGGTCGAGATTTTTCTCACCGAACTCTGCGGCCAACGACTCTCGCTCTCTGATCTGACCATCACACACTTTGATGAGGCCTTTCTACATCGCATCGATCGAGCGGGGTATGCTCGACGCAGCGTGAAGTTCCAAGCGTCAATTCTGCGCTCTTTCTTTCACTACGCTGAACAGCGCGGCTGGTGTCAATGTGTATTGGCCAAGGCCATCAAGGCGCCGCGTATCTACCGACATGAGACACTCCCCTTCAGTCCGACCTGGGAAGATGTTCAACGTCTGCTTGCCACCGCAAACAGCACTTCCCGGAGAGACATACGTGACCGCGCGATCCTGTTGTTGCTGGCTGTTTACGGTTTGCGCGCCGGCGAAGTCCGCAGGCTGCAACTTGATGATCTCGATTGGGAGCACGAACTGCTGCGTATTAGACGTGTCAAGCAGGGACCGGTGCAGCAACTACCACTTTCCCACACGGCCGGAGAGGCCATCCTGCGATATCTGCGGGAAGGTCGCCCCCGCTCGACCTTCCGGGAGGTCTTTCTTCCACTTCGCGCTCCCCTCCGTCCGCTCACGAGTCAAGCTATCTCGATGATTGTCATCACTCGCTGGCGGTTGCTCGACGTTACCCTTGAACACTACGGGTCCCATTCGCTACGCCATGCTTGTGCCACTCGGCTGATCAATGAGGGTGTCTCCCTCAAGGAGATCGGCGATCAACTTGGCCATCGTGATCTGAATACAACACGCATATACGCCAAAGTCGATCTCTCTCACTTGCGTGAGGTCGCAGATTTGGACCTCGGAGGTCTGCTATGCGATTAGACGCCGTGATAGCCAATTATATTGCCTACCGGAAAGCGCTTGGTGACCGATTCGACACACAGGCAATGTGGCTCAAGTCCTTCTGTCGCGCTATTGGCGATGAAGCCGAGGTCACCGACATCCTACCTGAGCAGATCAACGCTTTCCTCAATGGCACTGGTGGGAGTACGCTCACTTGGCATTCCAGACATGACGCTCTGGCTGGCTTTTATCGTTACGCTATCAGTCGGGGCTTGGTCAAGACGTCTCCGTTGCCGAAGGTCAAACCCCGGATTACGAAAGACTTTGTGCCCTACATCTACACTCACGAGGAATTAAGGTGCTTGCTGGCTGCTGCGTTGACCTACCAAAAACACTACGGCTACCATCTTGCCCCACAGACGGTGCAAACAATGCTGCTTTTGCTCTACGGTGCAGGTTTGCGTTGTAGCGAAGCACTCTCCCTGAGGCTGGCCGACGTTGATCTGGAGCAAGCTGTCCTAACCATCCGCGATTCAAAATTCTTCACCTCTCGTCTGGTCCCGATAAGTTCATTCTTGAACGAAAGACTTCAAAGATACGCCGCTTCCCGTCAGCAAGCCGGGCATGCACAAAGCAAGGACGCACCCCTCTTTGTCAAAGACAATGGTCAGAGGGTAAACCTCTGGAACATCGAGAAGGCATTTAGGCGCATCCGCAAAGAGGCCGGTGTCAGCAGGACAGATGGCGGGCGCTATCAACCCCGCCTGCATGACCTTCGTCACAGCTTCGCAGTCCATAGGCTCACATCCTGGTATCGGGAAGGCAAGGATGTGCAGAAGCTCCTGCTACAGTTGTCAGTCTACCTGGGCCATCGGCATTTGAGTGGCACTCTGGTCTATCTCACGATGATACCGGAGCTGCTTTCACAGGCCTCGCAACGCTTTGAGCATTACGCCCTGAAAGGAGGTCTCCGATGACTGTTCAGACAGCACTTGCTCCCTGGGTGCGTCGCTTTCTCCTGGAGCATCTGGTTACGGAACGCAACCTGGCACGCAACACTCAACGCAGTTATCGAGATACACTGCGCCTGTTGTTGCCCTTCATCGCGGCACAGGCCCACAAGGAGATTGATTTACTCGCTGTCACTGACCTCAGCACCGAGTGTACTCGTCAGTTCCTGGTTCATTTGGCCCAGCAACGGCATTGTGGCAACGCAACCAGAAACCAACGGCTGGCTGCCATCCATTCATTGGCCCACTTCATTGGCCTGCAAAGCCCGGAACACCTGGAGTGGTGCGGGCAGATCCGCGCGATTCCCTTCAAGAAGACAACCAGCCCAATCATCACTTATCTGGACAAAGCAGAGATGGACGCTTTACTGGCCGCTCCTGACCCTGCGACGGCTCAGGGGCGCCGCGACCATGCGCTGTTGCTGTTCCTCTACAACACGGGATCACGTGCTGACGAAGCAGCGCAACTGACGATTGCCGATCTTGCCCTGGCTAACGCACCACAAAGAGATCATTCCTCCGTATTGATTCGCGGCAAAGGAAACAAGCTGCGTCGCTGTCCGGTATGGTCGCAAACTGTCCGAGAGATAATCCCATTGGTACAAGGGCGTAGTCCCCATGAGCCCGTCTTTCTTAACCGCAATGGGCAGCCGCTCACTCGTTTTGGAATTCACACAATCGTGGAGCGCTACGTCAACAAGATCTCGGAGGAGATGCCATCACTGAAGACCAAACGAGTCAGTCCGCACACAATTCGACACACGACCGCAACACATTTGCTGCGAGCAGGGGTGGACATCAACACGATCCGTGCATGGCTTGGCCATGTCTCCATCAATACAACCAATATCTATGCCGAAGTAGACCTGGAGATGAAGGCCAAAGCGTTGGCGCATTGCGAGGTGCAGGAGAGCACTATCTCTCCCATACCCGTTAAACGTTGGCGAGAGAATGAAGAGCTAATGGCTTTCCTACACACATTGTGAAACTCTCACTTGTTTATGTGGCGTTCATCCTCCCGTATCGTAAAGATGGGGAGAATTTGCTCGATGAGCGCCACATAACTCTGCGCGCCACATAAGCATTCCTGGTCGATCAGGCCCAACAGCTCTGTTGCTCTCTTTTCCAGGCGGTTCTCAAAAAGACCGGCTCCAAAAAAATGTCTCTGGGAGCAGATGCGCTCTCTCTTTCACTGTTTCAAGCTCGAATCCATGGAGATGCTCTATCGCGCCATCCTCCACGGCTTCGAGCTTCACGAGCCCGTCATCAGGCTGGATTCATCATGATGGAGCGCCAGGTCTTTGCAATATCGCCGATCGATCCCTCGCTTCACAGCCTCCAACAGGGAGGAGCGGGGATGCTTTGCCTTTTTTCGGCTACTGGCAAGGGTTTTCAGCCAAATTAGACTTCCCGGAGCGTCCCAAGCTGACAGCTTGGCCGCTCCCCTGACCATGAAGGTCACCTTTTCACCCTTTTGCCAACGGGTGAATTGACTTTTCTCCTTTCTCCGGGAATTGCTGCTCTGCCGAACGCTTGAGCGCCGAAGCAAAGAAAGAAATGAAAAGTACACTTTCATTGATGAAAATGTGGAGAAGGCTCTATGTTGGACTGGCTCAAAAGGCAGCGCTTACGATGCTAACGGAAGCGACACGAAAAAATCCACCTTGGAATCGATCTCTTCTTTCCTGAGATTCTTTCGCAACTGATTCATTATCGTTTCAGCGATCTTCGCTTCCACGGCATAAGTCAGTCGAACCAGTCGATCAACGGCTCTCGATGGCTTTTCATGTTCGTTCTCCCATCGGGACACCGTAACCCGATCCACTCCGAGCAGTTGAGCAAATTCGTTGATCTTCAGATGGAGATTCTTGCGAAGGAACCTGATTTCGGCTCCGTTGAGATTCGTGGGCTTAAGCAGAATGCTTTCACCGATCAATCTCATCAATTCCGTCGAGCGAGGAATGGAAACGATCTTCTCGCCGCAATTACCACATGTCCCGATATCAACGTGTGTCAAGTGAACGTTTTCAAGCCCACTCTCAAGGAAATGGTGGTGTGCTTTCTCGAAGACAAAATGTTCACTCCCGCAGGTTGGGCATTTCTCTGGATGATCCAAGATCGGCTCCTCAAAAAATGGTCACAATCAAAACCGCACGGGCGCTAACAATGACGGTTACGGCGACAGCTGAATCCCCATCGATTGTGCTTCCGTCAACCCGATACTTGTATTGATCATGCTTTTCGTCGTATTCGGGCTGACTCTTTATCTCTCCGTTCAACAGTATTGAGAGGAGATCTTGAAAACCGAACCCTCGTTCAGCCACCCTCATTCGGCAGTGCCCTGTAGTCCGCACATCACCAAGATTGGCGATTTCCCGAATACGCCTGATTGCCTCCGAAGAGGAAAGCGGCTCACCCAAATGATAATCCTCGTAAAGGTCGGTGGCCAAGAGGAATGTAACACCATGTTACGTGAATTTCTAGAGCGACATTATAGCACCGTCCAGACCCCCTTGACCACTTTCCCCGACCTTTCCCTAAACTTTCCCCAAACGAGACAAATCCAAACGACTTTCACCGATTTTTTGCGAACTTCGACCAGTCAGAAAAAGGGACTATCATGTTGTAAACGTTAGTATTTGCGCTATTTTTCCTGTGATGCGAGAAGGCTGAATTCGGGTTCGAAGCCCGTCTCCCGCTCCAATTGAAATGGAAACGATGAATATGATGCCTTGCCTTGATATGAAAGACGGTCGCGTAGTAAAGGGCGTAAATCTTGTGAATTTGAAAGATGCCCGTGATCCGATGGAGAATGCAGGGTTTTATGAAAGCGAGGGTGCTGACGAGCTGGCCATGCTCGATATAGCCAGTTGTGAAAGATGCTGCCATAGGGAAGGTCTCAGAAGCACCCTGTTCCACTTTTGGGGGCAGGCCCTGCAGGGTCTTGTGATCAATGCTTTCCCCTTTCTCCCCCTTGATCAAAGTCACCTTGACAGGTATTTTGAAATTCATGTTTGTAAAGGCATCCCATGTGTCGTGAGGGCGGCTCCAGCCCCCTTCCCGTCCCCAATCACCATTCCACCCAACTCCAAACCCATAGGGATTGAGGGATGAGACAAAAGATTCGACGCGTTTTGACCAGCAGGTATTTCTTCATTCCCGTGGGCGCCCTGCTGTTTTACACCCTCATGGGCTTTGTCGTGACGCCGCTGATCGTTCGGTGGTATGTGCCCAGATATGCCCGAGACAGCCTGAAATGTGAGGCCGCCCTGAGTGAAGTCCGGATGAACCCCTTCCTCCTCACCCTTGAAGCCCGGGGGTTTGAAATCAAGAAGGGTGACGGATCACCCCTGGCCTCGTTTGAGCGGTTCTTTGCGGACCTGGAAATGAAGAGTCTGGTTCGCTGGGCGTTGATTTTCCGGGATCTGCGTCTGGAAAACCCTGTCGTCCACGCCATCATCGAACCTGACGGGGGGCTGAACCTTCGAGCGCTCGCGCCTGAAGCCCAGGAGACACAGGAACCCGAGAAGCCCGATTCCAGACCCTTTCGCATGCTGCTGGAGAACATCTCGGTGCTCGGGGGAAAGGTCGTGGTGAAGGACAGGCGTCAAAGCGAGCCGGCGGAGCTCCTCGTCGAGATGTTTGATCTCTGCCTGACAAATCTTTC
Source organism: uncultured Syntrophobacteraceae bacterium (assembly GCA_964557955.1). Taxonomy (GTDB): domain Bacteria; phylum Desulfobacterota; class Syntrophobacteria; order Syntrophobacterales; family Syntrophobacteraceae; genus JALOOX01. The sequence goes on along the minus strand of CAZLCS010000079.1, from coordinate 11,348 downwards.
GACACTCCAGGACTATGACGGCAAGTACGTTTTTACAACCACCACAGCCAGCGGCGAAAAGGTTGAGTGGCAGGGAGAGATCAGTCTCGCTCCCTTTCGTTCCAGCGGCAAGCTCACGATAGCCGCTCTGAAGACGGCAACCTTGTGGGAGTTCTTCCGAGATGCCGTCAATCTCGAGCCGCCCGGAGGACTCCTCGATATCACCGCCGAATACCGGTTTGACGCGGGCTGCTCTCCCACGATCTGTGTGCTGGAAGGATTTCACCTGGGCCTTTCGGATCTCTCGCTCAAACTGGTTGATTCCGCCGAGGCGTTTCTTGAATGGAAGCAGTTCGAGGTGGATGCACCCAGTTTCGATGTGATCCAGAGAAAGTTCCAGCTGAAGAGGATTCTGCTGGACGGATGTGTCCTGAATGTCCGCCGCGATCCGTCAGGCCGGATGAATCTGCAGCAGATTGTCCGCAACATTTCTCCCGACCAGGGGAGGGCGGAAGCGACACCGGCCCCGGAAGCACAGCCTGCCCCCCCCACGCCTCCGGAGCCCGCAACCTCGGCGGCAGGCGGTTCGCCTTTCCAGGTGAACGCGGATGAACTTGAAATCAGGGGCATGTCCGTTGCCTTTGACAATACCGGCCCGGCAACGCCCTTCAAAGGCGGGGTTTCCAGCATCGATCTGAACTTCAAGGCATCCCTGCGGACAGGTGACCAGGGAACCGGCAATGTTTCCGCCGAGGGGGCGAGCGGCGCCAGGCCGTCTCCTCCGGGGCTCACACTCGAAGGGCTCGCCTTGAGTCTCGGGGACATTTACCTCAAGCCGGCCGACTCCGACAGACCCGTCCTGGAATTGAAGAAGCTTGAGCTGGATGCGCCGCATCTGGATCTGAGTGAAAAGACCGTTCACGTGGCAAAGCTCCTGGTGGACGGCGGGGCGGTGGATGTGCAGACGGATTCGTCAGGCCTCACGAACCTGGAGCGGATTGTTCGCGAGCTGGGGCGGCAGCAGCCGGAAGAAGGACAGGCAGCCGCTTCTGTGGCCCCACCGGACGCAACTCCCGAACCTGCAGATTCCCCTCCAACCCCTGTTCCTTTCAAGGTGAGCGCAGATGCCGTTGACATCAAGGGGATCGCCCTTGCCTTCAGCGATGTGAGTCGAGCCACGCCCATCAAGGCGGGATGCTCTGATTTCGGCCTCCATTTCAAGGCAGACATCCAGGCGGGGGCAGGTGACCCGGTGGGGATGGTGTCGGATCTATCCAGCGAGATCAAGGAGATACATCTTGGGGAGGCTCAGTCGGCTGAGCCGCTTTTCCGCACCGGGAAGGTCACCGTTGAAGGCGCAGAGTGCAACCTCGCCGCCCGCTCCGTCATGGTGCCGCGCATCGCCCTGAGCGACGGCCACGTGGACGCCGGCCGGGACAGCGAAGGCCGAATCAACTGGACTCAGCTCTTTGCAGCCAGGGATGGGGCCGAAAAGCCATCGGCATCCCAAGCCCCGTCAAATGCGGAGGCCGCCTGGACGGTACTGGTCAAATCCTTCGAGATGGAAGGGTTTCGCTCGAGGCTTTCGGACCTGGCGGTACAGCCGGAGAAGCCTCTCTTCGACGTCCAAGGCTTCAAGGCCCGGCTTTCGGATGTGGACGGCAAGTCCCCCATGGGATTTGCGGTGGATTTTCAGCTGCAGCAGGGCGGGAGTGTGAGCTTGAGCGGCAAGGTGGACCCGAAGGCCCCCTCCGTTGAAGCGCAGGTCAATGTGGCCGATTTAGCGCTGACACCCCTGCAGCCCTATCTCGAGCCTTTCGTAACGCTGGTGCTGCATTCGGCGGCGGTCAGCACGCAGGGCCAGCTGAGGTATGCAGTTCCGGGCGGTGCAGCAAACCTTGGCTATGACGGAAGCTTCAAGCTGAGCAAGCTCAACCTCAAGGAGCCTGGAACCGACCAGACCTACCTGGGCCTGGAGGCCATGCAGATTCCCAAGTTGAATCTGACGGTGCAGCCAAACCGGTTCGAGGCAGCTGAGGTCAAGCTGTCCGGGTTGGTGGGTGAGCTGATTATCGCGGAAGACAATACCGTCAATTTGACCAAGGTTCTGAAAAAACAGGAAGGCCAGGACAAGCCCCACGCCTCCCAGCCGCAAAAAGCCAAGCAGGAAGAGGAGGAGTTTCCCTTTCGGATCGGTAGAGTCCAGGTTGAAGACAGCAACGTGCTTTTTGCCGACCTCAGCCTCAAGCCCAAGTTCAACGCCCGGATTCATGGCCTCAAGGGGTTCATCACCGGCCTCTCTTCGGCGAAGGACGCCCGAGCCCGGATCCAGCTGGATGGTCGGGTGGACAAGTTCGGCCTCGCCAGGATCAATGGTGAGATGCAGCTTTATGATTTCCAGCGATCCTCAGAGATCGATTTGGTGTTTCGCAATGTGGAAATGACATCGCTGTCCCCTTATTCGGGAAAGTTCGCTGGCCGACAGATCAAGTCCGGAAAGCTCTCTACGGACCTGAAATACCGCATTCAGAACAGGAAGCTGGTGGGGGACAACAAGCTCATTGTCGACAACCTGGTGCTGGGCGAGCATGTTGACAGCCCCGATGCCGTCAATCTGCCTTTGGATCTGGCCATTGCGCTGCTCAAGGACTCCCAGGGACGGATCGACCTTGGACTGCCGGTTTCGGGAGATCTGGACAACCCCGAGTTCAGCATCGGACCGCTCATCTGGAAAACGCTCGTGGGCGTCATCAAACGGGCGGTTACGGCCCCATTCCGGGCGCTGGGATCGTTATTCGGCGGCAAGGACGAAGAATTCCAGGCTTTGGAGTTCGAGCCGGGCAGCGCCGAGCTGCCGCCTCCGGAAAGAGAGAAGCTGCTTAAGCTGGCTGAAGCTTTGACGAAACGGCCTGAGCTCAAGCTCATCGTGCAGGGACGCTACAGCCCGGAAGCCGATGGGGCAGAGCTCAAAGACCTCAGTGTGCGCCGTACCATAGCCACGCGCCTGGGGAGCGAGGTCAAGCCCGAAGAGGACCCGGGGCCAATCGATCTCACGGATTCGGAGACGCGCAAGAAGCTGGAGGAGCTTTTCGAAGAGCGTTTCGGGGAAAAGGCCCTTCGCGAGCTGGAGCAAGGGATTAAGTCCGGAGCCGTCAAGCCGAGAGCTCCCGAGATCCGGCAGCCCGAAGAGAGCAAGCGCAAGAAGAAAGGATTCTTCTCGAAAATGGCGAACAACCTCAAGCTTTATAAGATCGTGCCGGGCGGCAAGAGCCCCGAGGAAGCAGCAGCCTGGGCGGGAGAGCTTTACGTCAGGCTCGTGGAAAGCGAGTCGTTGCCGGACGAAAGGCTGGTGAAGCTGGCTGAGGATCGGGCCGGGGCTGTTACTGGGGAGTTGGATCAAGCAGGAAAGATTGCCACCAATCGCGTGGCCATCGAAAAGCCCGAGCCGCTGAGCGACGACGCGGCGCCGGTGGTGACGCTGTCCCTGGGCGCCCTGTGACGGGTGACAGGAACAGGACAGGTGACAAGGCCATCTCATGGGCAGACCGGGGGCTTCAAGATGCGTTTGAATCTCCGTTGTCGATGGGCTAACCTGATCACAAGTCTGACACAAGGAGAGGCGCATGAGAAGAGCACTGGCAATAGGACTGATGGGGCTGGCCCTCCTGTTGATCCAAATCCCTTGGGCCATGGGGGCGGCAGCGGGCAGAGGGAGCCCGCAGTTCCGCGCCATTGCAGGGGTCTCCATGGGTGGATACGGCGCAGCGAACATCGGGTTGAGCCACCCCGAATCATTCAGAACCGTTGCCTGCCTGGGCGGTCCCCTGGATATGGCTTATCTGCTGAAATATGTTGAAGTGGATATAATTGGAAATTTCGATCACTTCCCCTCGTACCCCGACCGGAGGACCCGGATCGAAATGCTTCAAGATCTGGCCATCAGTTTTGGGAATCCGTTTTATTACAATCCCGAGTCACCTTACTATCCCCCTCGCATCACCCGCGAGAATGCCCGAGCCCCCACCACCCTGTTCGACTTCCTCGACGGCCGGTACAACCCAACCGGGGCCTTGCCCGTCATCACCTTCGAAGACCGTGCACCGGGCAGCTGGGTCGAGATATTGCTGGCTCTGGACGTCAATGGAAATGGAAAGCGGGACCATGGAGAACCCGTTTTGAGCCGCTTTGGAGAACCCTACACCGACCTCAACGGAAATGGGATGTGGGATCCGGAAGAGCCTTTTTCGAATGCGGGATTGGACGGAGTTCCGGGCACCGGAGATGATGGAGAATCGGATGGAGCGTATTCTTTCAACCCCCGCCGATCCAGTTTCATGTCCCAGGATCCGTCGTCGCACGTCCGTGGCCTCTCCGCCGAAGTCCTCCAGGATCTCAACGTGTATATCGATGCCGGCACTGAGGATGAATTTCAGTTCAACATCCACGCCGAACGGTTTGTCCAGGCCTTTGTGGAGAGAGGGCTCGATGTTCGGACGGTAAACGGCTTCCCGGAGGATTTCCCCTGGGTCTCGCACTTCGATGAAAAGAGGGTTTACGTCAGATACGAGGGAGGGCACATCGGTTTCAACAAGGAGAATATCGGCCTGAATTTCTCCAAGGCAATCAAGGGGGTCAAGGAAGCCATACTCGTGGCCAATCGTTTCACGACGCTCTTCTCGTTTGTGTCAGACCATTTCCCGGGCGGTCAATACGGAACCAATGCATACGAGATGCTCAGGTATCCGAGCAAGATGTCCACCGCCTCCTTCAAGAGCCCTTCTCTCAATCGAAAGGTGAAGTATGGCATCTATCTGCCGCCGGGATACCAGAGAAACGATGGAACCCATTATCCCGTTCTCTATCTCCTGGGTGGGTACAACATGTCCCTTTCCAGTATGACCAATTCGCGGATGAAGGCAGCGCTGGATGTTCTGGTTGCCAAAGAGGACATCCAGAAGATGATCATCGTGATTCCTGACGGCACAAACTTCAAGAACGGGAGAGGGAGCTTTTTCGTCAACCAGGTCGACGCGGAGCGAGGCGACCGTTTCATGGACGCCTTTTTCGACCTCGCCAGCCATATCGACAGCCGTTTCAGAACCAAGTAGCCCAAAGCTCCTGCAACCGGCATCACCGAGGCGGTGTGGAGCACGGGCAATCCCGCTCGGGGCGGGACTTGCCCGTGGCACCCGTTTGTCAAAGGCTTTGATCGCTCCGCAGGTCGAATGTGAGTCAGCAAGGCCTGCCGACATTCGATCAGTAGACGAGTGTTGCGTTGGCGCTGAGGATCTCCTGGGTCAGAGCGGCTGCAGCCGTGGGTGTGGCTCCTTCAATGAGATCCGATTCGTCGATCTTCCGCTCTCTGATGCAGGGTACACAAACCAGCAGCTTGCCTCCCTCTCTGAGAAAATTGGCGATGAGGTCCTGCAGGGGTGGCAGACCAGCGGCGAAGACATGCTCGAGGTAGCCCTTCTTGGCCAGATACACGGCCGTTCCCTGGAGGGCCACCACCGCTTCGACTTCCATGACCTGCGCGGCACTCGCCAGCACGAACGGAAGCGAGGCGCGCTCCGGGTCCTCGCCGGCGTGGGTCACGATGTAGATGATCTTCTCTTTTTCCGCCATTTCATTCTCCTCTGTCGTTAAAGTTGCACTGTCCGTGAACGAGTCCAGCTTTGGAGCAGCTCAGGGAGAGACGACTCAATCGGTGGTTCCTCCTCTGCGTTTCCGCCTCTCTGCGCGGGGACACGATTGATCTTGAAGAGATGGACAGGACTGCGTTCCCACACCGCCCCGCCCGGCCACGACGCCTGACCTCCTGATCTCACGCACATCGCGCCACCAGGGTCGATAGATCCTCGGCCTGGACTCCGGCCCGCAGCAGATTCCCAAGACATATTGGGCACATGGCGACAACAGGAGCGCCCGTTTCCCTCAGCTCTTCAACCCTCCGCCCCAGAACTTCCTCGGTGAGTCGCGGAGAGATCGATTCCGCTGGCCCCCCGCAGCAATGGGTAAATTTTCCCGAATTGCGCACGGGAACCGTCTCGATCCCCAGATTGCGCAGCACTCTGACCGGAACGTCCGAAAGCTCGAGGTAGCGGCCGTAAAAGCATGGATCGTGCACAGCAACCCTCTGTCCACCGTTTTTGACCTTTAGATCCAGGCGCTCGAAATAAGTGCTCACCTCGAAGCTCTCCCCGGTATGTTCGGGGTAGAGGACTTTCATGGCATAAGTCGTGTGCGGATCCACGGTGATGAGCTTGCGGATGCCCCTGGCCTTCAAGGTGCCTGCAACGAATCTCGCGTGACGGGCAAAACCATCCACGTCGCCCAGGTCGTAGAGCAGAATGCCGCTGTAGAAATCGAGCTCGGGGCGGTAGAAGAAGTCCACGTTGGACCTGACCAGCACATGGTGGATGTCCCGGACGATGCCGTTGAATTTCTTTTTCTCCCCGGCGGGCGCCATGAAACGGAAGACGAGGCTGGCGGCAAAAACGGGGACATGGCGTCCCAGAGACAGGTACCTTGCCCAGAAGGTATCCTCGAAGCGCGCCAGCCGGTCCGTCATGCGCTGGATGTAAGGGATGGACTGGTACATGAGTCCGGTGAAGAGCATGGCCTCTCCTTCCCTTCGCAGGGGGATGTCCTTCCACCAGCCGTTGAGGACGCGGCCGGACACCCCGAAGGGGTTGCGTGACTTCTGGAGATTGCCGGCGATGAGCTCGATGATGTCCTTGGGGTGATACATGAGCAGGTCTCCTCCACAATCAGTTCTCAAAGGCATCCCCGCGCGGAGACGCGGAGACGCAGAGAGAGCACCAGTCAATGAGATGGTCCGGAGGAAGTTCTCCAATGGTTGAGAACGAACCGGCGCAGCCCCATGATGAGGTCCCCGGGGTTGGCGCCTCGCGGACAGGTTTGAGTGCACAGGCCGCAGTGCAGGCAGCGCCAAAGCTCCTGAGCGTTTTCCAGGATCCGGTCCCGCGCTCCGATTTGAGCGTAGCGGATCATTTTGCGCGGGAAGTGCTCATGGAGCAGCGGGCAGATGGCGGCGCAGGTGCCGCAGTTGAAACATTCGAGGCTGGAGTTGGGGCTGAGTCGCTCGACCTCGTCGGCAAATTGTGGGTTCACGCGGGCCATGAATCATCCTTTCGCGGTGGACGGGGCGTCATGGGCCGATGTCTCCACCGAGGGCTGAACGGCCTCATAGCGAAAGTAGCTGCCGTCTTTTTCACCCTCCACGATCTCCCCGTATTTTTTCAAAGTCGCCACGAGCCACAGAACGGCAGAGGGATCTATTCCAGTTTGCTCCGCAAGTTCGGGAACCGTCAGCCCCCCAGTTTTGAGGACCTCCCGGATGGCATCCGCTTCTTTCTTCTGGTTTTTGACGCGTTGAGCGACGGACTGAATGATGTCCCGCCGGGCTTCGCGAAGCCTCTTCATGGCTTCTTTCCGGGGCTCGGCGGTGCTTTCGCTGGTCTCGTTCATCCCCTATTTTCCTTTCACCGCAGTCACGCTGCGATCTTATCCGACACGATTCGGTCCACCATGTCCTCGTACTGCTTCAGGGTCCATCCGTTGACGTCGATGGCGTTTTCCGGGCACACGGCAACGCAGGCTCCGCACCCGAGACAGAGGGCCGGGTTGACCCGCGGGCGCCGAACCACTGATCCGGCCAGCTCCATGTCCACCATGGTCAGGGCACCCTCGCGCAGGCAGGCCTCGACGCACGCGCCGGTGCCTCTGCATTTCTCCAGATCCACCTCAGCAATGAACGGCTCCAGCTCGACGAAGCCCCGGGAAAGGAGCGCGGTCGCCTTGACCGCCGCCGCCGAGGCCGCCGAGCAGACCTCGCTCACGTCCATGGGAGCCTGGCAGGTCCCAGCCAGAAAGATCCCCGAGACGGCAAGCTCCACGGGCCGCAGCTTGGGATGCACCTCCTGAAGGAAGCGGTCGGACCCGACAGGAAGCTTCATCATGCCGACCAGGTCCGACACGTCGTTGGGCTCCATGCCGACCGAGAGGACGACGAGATCCGCCGGCGCCTGGACTTCCTCGCCGAAAGTCAGCGTGTCCGCCACCGTCACGGTCAGAGGGGAGCCCCCCCGAGCCGTGCTGCGGCTCACCGTGGGCGGCGAGTCGGGCTCGAAACGGAAGAAGATCACCTTGTTGCGGGCGGCTTCGGTGTACAGCTCCTCCTGCCCGCGCCCATACGTCCGAATATCCCGGTAGTATTCGTACACGCGGGTGCCGGGATGCCGTTTCCGGACAAGATGGGCTGCATGGAGAGTGGAGCTGCAGCAGGTGCGTGAGCAATGCTCGTTCAGGTTTCCATTTTCGTCCTCTTCGTGGATGCCGGGAATCTGCCGGCTTCCCACACAGTGGATCATGGCAATGTGGCGGATCTCACGCCCGTTGATCACCAGAGGATCGACTCCGTCGGCGTCTGCCAGCATCTTGAGAAAATCCGGGGGGGTCACCACCTCTTCGAGCTCGCCATAGCCGTACTCACCACGGCGGGGCTGGTAGGGGCGAAAGCCGGTGGCCAGAATCATGGCCCCGGTCTCCACTGAGATTTGTTCCTCGCGCGTCGGGAGATCCGGGCCCACGACCCCGACAAAGGGGATCAAGGTCCCACCCCCTCGGCGAGCCAAAGCTTCATGACTGAAGCGGTCCGGTTCTTCGGGGGGCTCTGGTGGGCGGCGGGTGAGAGTCAGGCTGAAGTTCCCGATGTAGCCCTCGAACCCGGTCACCTCGGTACACGGGTAAACCGTGATTCCCGGATGGGCCATAACCTTTGCGGCAAGATCCGCCACGAGGTCGGCCGCCCTTTCGCCCGCCGGCGCGAGCCGATCCAGATGAGCGGTGCGGCCGCCCAGGAAGGGCGACTTCTCGACCAGCGCGACCTCGATGGACTGGTCGGCGAGGTCCTTTGCCGCTTTGAGCCCGGCAATGCCGGCCCCGATCACGGTGGCGTGCGGCCTGGCATCCACGCGGATGGGATCGAGGGGCTTCAGGGTAGATGCCTTGGCCGCGGCCGCAGAAATGAGCTGTGCAGCCTTGGCGGTGGCCGGGGCACCGTGGTGAACCCAGCTCACCTGCTCGCGGATGTTGGCGTGCTCGTAAACGTAAGGATTCACCCCAGCACGGGCCATGGCGCGCCGGAAGGTCTCCTCGTGGAGGCTCGGAGCGCATGAGGCCACCACCACCCGGTCCACCGCTCCACTCTTGAGGTCCTCGATGATGAGCTCCTGGCCGGGGTCCGAGCACATGAACATGTTGGTTCGAGCGACAGTGACGCCGGGGATCCGACCGGCCTCATCACATACGGCTTCCACGTCCACGTGGTCCGAGATATTGCCCCCGCAATGGCAGATGTAGACACCGATCTTCTTCTCGGGGCAATCCCGCTGTTCTCGCTTCTCTTGAGCCATGACACCTTCTCCCTGATATTTCGCCATCAGTGCCCGCGGACACCTTCGGTGCCGCGCAGGTATCGGGATGCCGCCATGGCGGCCGCACCCGCTTCCACGATGGTGTCCACGATGTCCTTGGGACCCAGGGCCGCCCCGGCGGCGAAGACTCCCTCCACGCTGGTCAGAACAGGGGAGATCTTGGGGGACATGCTGTGAATGAAGCCGTCCGATGCCGTCGTGACGCCGCTCGCCTCCCGCGGCTCCCATCCCGGGGTCATGCCGAGCGAGAGCACGACCAGGTCATGTTCGGCCAACCGGACACCCCCGTCGGCATCTTGCGCCTCGTAACGGAGGAGCACCTTGCCGTCCTCACCGCCGCTGATGGAAGCCACCTTGCCCCGAACGAACTGGATCCCCATGGCCATGGCGTTCTGGAAGAACTGCTCGTAACCCTTTCCGAAGGCCCGGATGTCCATGAAGTAGATGGTGATGTCCGCCAGCGGCAGCGCACCCGACAGCAGCATGGCCTGCTTGATGGCGTACATGCAGCAAACCCGCGAGCAGTAGGAAACGCCCATGCTCCGGTCCCTGGAGCCGGCGCACTGAATGTAGGCGATGGAGTCGGGCTCCATGCCGTCCGAAGGCCTCAGGACGCGGTTGTAGGGTCCATGTGGGGCGAGCAGCCGTTCCATCTGGAGGGCGGTGATGACGTTAGGTATCTTCCCTTCGCCGTACTGCTGCTTGTTTTCGACGGGAGTGATCTCGTAGCCCGTCGTCAGGATGGCCGCACGCGCCTCGATGGTGAAGTCCTCGGCCTCCTGGAAGTAGTCCACCGCCCGGGTGGGGCACACCTTCTCGCACTTTCCGCACAGCATGCAGTTCTCGACATCCAGAAGGGCGATGGGCGGGATGGCATTGGAAAAGGGAATGTAGACGGCCTTGCGCGCCGAAAAGCCCCCCTGCTCCGCATCGGGAACCAGCACAGGGCAGGCGTACTCACACTGTCGACAGCCGATGCACTTGTCCGGATCCACAAAACGCGGGTTCTGGCGCACAAGGGCGCTGAAAACCCCGTCGCCGTTGCGGGAGAGAGATTCGAGCTCACAGAAGGTGAACAGGGTTATGTTTTCGTGGTGAGCGGCCGCGGCCATCTTGGGAGTCGTGATGCAGCTCGAGCAGTCGAGGGTCGGGAAGACCTTCGAAAGACGGATCATCTTGCCCCCGATGGATGCATCCTTTTCCACCACGGCGACCTTGTGTCCCTGGTCCGCCAGGTCCAGGGCGGCCTGGAGACCCGCGATCCCACCCCCCAGGACGAGGGCGTCAAAGGTGTATTGCTGTCTTGTGCCCATGGGCTTCCTCTCGATTGAACGTCATCAGATGAACGTCATCAAACCGCTTCGGCGACTGCTGGGGAGGAGCGCTCGGCTCCGGGGGGACCCAGCTCGGCGAGGAGCTCGTTCATCTGCCGGACCTCTTTCAGGAAGGAGCGTGTGCATACGGTGCAGATAGAGGTCAGGCGAAGCCGCCGTATGTCGAGACCGTCCTGCTTCATGAGTCCATAGACGCGGTCCACCCGCTTCGCCAGGGCCTCATAGGCGCCCTCATACGGGCACTCCACTCCGCAGGACATGATGATGATCCCGTCAACGCCTTTCCGAAAGCAGTCCAGGTAGAATCGCTCGGGAAACATGACCGGCGACCGAACTCGCAGAATGTAAGTGTTGGCAGGGTAGGAAGCATGTGCCTGCCCCACGGCGTTGGCGCCGGGGTAGGCACAGCTTTCGGTGGCCAGTATGAGGATCTTGGGTTGAAGGGGGACTGACATGATCCGCCTTTCCGTTCTGTGAGGTCTGGTCGGCCGCAACCTTGCTGCCCAGAGCTCTGGGTGCCACGGGCTAAGTACACCTCCACAGAAAAAGATGTCCATTTCGCCGCTCGTCATGCCGG
>CAZLCS010000078.1:0-17951 GCA_964557955.1 uncultured Syntrophobacteraceae bacterium | reverse complement strand
GAACACTTCGCATAACGTCGCTACCCCAAAGCCAAGATTCACGAAGGGACCTCCTTGAGTTACGGGTTCCCATCGTACATTCCCATAACGGAGGCAAAAAGTCCAGTCCCTTGATTTTCCTGTCAAAAGCTGTAAGCGTCCTTGTGACCTATCGTCGTTCCAAAAGAGCCGCACCCAAAGCACTTTTGACTTTCGGGGCGCCTGACGATCTGGAGAACCCCGCTGCCAAAAGCTTGCACCCACGCAGCCGGCCGGCGCGACCTCGGGTCGCTCCCCAGCAGTGCCCTACCCTCCGGGCGTGCAAGAACAGTTTACCATGTAAACCATTCCGACGCGCACGCCCGACAGGGGGAAGATCGCCGGAAATGGTAGGTGAGCAGCTCCCGGAGGTACATGGGGACGCTGTTCAGAAGCGAGGTGAGAACTACTTTCCGGTCGTCGATGAGGCCGTCGTTCCGGTAAGCGGCCAGCATGGTGTTGGCGGCAACGACCGAGCCGATAGACGCCATGAAGGTGAGTGTTCTGACCGACGGCAGGCGGGAAATCCGGGTGAGCGGCTTTCCGATGGGCTCCAGCTTTTTCATGACGCCGAGCTGCACGAGCAGTTCGACTCCAAACAGGGCCACGAACGTGACGGGAACGATCTGAAGGAGGAAGCGCATGAGCCCCTCCAGGACGGTGAGGAGCACCTGCACGCTCATTCTTCCTTGAGATCCTCATTCACCTTTGCCTTGACACTACTGTGGGCCGGTCGGGTCTGTGGACCCGACATACGCGCACTCTCTGCACACTCCCACCCGCCGCCGAGGGCTTTGTAAAGGGTTACCAGGTTGACCGACAGGGCACGGGTGCTCAGTGCATGTGCCTCCTCGCTGGCAAAAAGGGCGCCCTGTGCCGAGAGGACGTTCAGGAAGTCCGTCTGGCCAGCGCTGTAAAGCTTCTTTGAAAGCTCGACGGCTTTCTGATTCTCGCGAACGGCCTCTCCCAGCAACTGGTGGTGGACCTGCTCCTTGGCATAGGCAATCAGGGCCGTCTCCACTTCCTTGAGAGCGGTGAGAACCGTCTGCTGATAAGTCAGCAGTGACTGCTCCTCAAGGGCCCTCTGGATTTCGATATTCCAGCGGATACGGCCGGCATCGAAAATGCGCCATTGCATGCCCGGGCCGATGGACCAGACCCGGCTGTTCCATTCCGTCATGGAGCTGAAGGAGTCCCCCGTGAAGCTCAAGGAGCCCGTTAAAGCAAATTTGGGAAAGAGATCCGCCGTCGCGACCCCGATGCGGGCGGTAGCGGCGTGGATCTGAGCTTCAGCGGCCCGGATGTCCGGACGGCGGCGGAGCAGGTCGGAAGGCAGCCCCACCGGAACCTCGGGCGGGACCGGCGCAACGGAAGCCGCAGTGTCGAGCTCCTGGTCCAGGGCTGTCGGCCCTTCTCCCAGGAGGACGCCCAGAGTGTGAATGGCCTCCCGGACACCGGCTTCAAGTGAGGGAATCCGGGAAGCCGTGGTCGTCATCTGAGCGTTGGCGTTGGCCACGTCGAGGCCGCTCACCAGCCCCGCCCCATACCGTTGACGCGTAATTTCGGCGGTCTTGCACTGAACCTCGTAGTTGGCCCGGGCGATGGCGATCTGCTGCTGAAGGCCGCGAAGCGTGAAATAGTTCAGTGCTACCTCCCCCGCAATGGCCAGCGTGCCGGCCCGGCGAGCCTCGACGGCCGTTTCCAGGTCGGCGGTGAGCGCCTCGACGTTGCGCCGGACCCCCCCGAAAACGTCGATCTCCCAACCGGCATCCAGGCCCGCCTCGAAGAGATCCGTCTCGAGGCTGAGCGTCCCGGCTCGACTCCCGAAGCCTCCGCCCGTGCCTTTGCGGGCAACCTCGGCAAATCCGTCGACCGTGGGCCAGAGGGAGGCTGAGCCCGCCCGACGCGCCGCTCTCGCCTGACGGATGCGCGCGTTGGCCTGCTTCAGGTCGAGGTTGGATTCAATGGCCCTTTCCACGAGGGAGGTCAGCAAAGGGTCATCAAACACCTTCCACCATGCGACTTCATCCACCGGGGCCTCAACCGTGGTGCTGACAGCCGGCCCGTCATTTGCTCGGGAAACTCCCTTCCAGGCCGCAGGTACGCGGACATGCGGCGGGGCGAAGTCGGGACCGACCGCGCATCCGACAAGGATCAGCGCACAAACGGACAGCAATACCCGGTTCAAGCTGAAATGGCCCGCGAAGCTCCGACTGTTATGGCTCGAAAAGGCACACATGTCATAATCCAATGTAAAGATCGGTGAGTCCCAAACCTACCTGCTCGCTCCAACGACGCACCCGCTGTCCCTGCAACCCCCCAGACGCCCCCCACTCACCCACTCACCGATTCACCGACTCACCCATTCACCGACTCACCGACTCACCCATTCACCGACTCACCGATCATTCATATCTAAGCGCGTTGATGGGATCCAGGCGTGACGCTTTCCACGCCGGGTAATAGCCGAACACGATCCCCACCGTAGCGGACACGGCGAAGGCGGCCAGAATGGCGTCCAGAGAAAGCTCGGTCGGCCACCGCAACAGCATGGTCAGGAGCATGGACGCCCCCCTTCCCACCAGGATGCCGACGGCGCCGCCGCAGAAGCAGAGGAACACCGACTCGGCCAGGAACTGCTGCAGGATATTCGCTGCACTGGCCCCCACGGCCATTCGGATGCCTATCTCCCGCGTGCGCTCCGTTACGGACACCAGCATGATGTTCATGATCCCCACGCCGCCGACAATCAGCGAGATCAAGGCCACCGCCAGGAGCAGGCGAGTCATCATTTCAGCGGTCGAGGACAGGGCCCTGGTCATTTCGGCCATGTCCCGGATGTGGAAGTCGTCCAGCTCACCGGGACGGATGCGGTGCCGTTCCCGAAGGAGTTCTGTGATCTGCTCGATGGCCTCCTGGATCTGAGCCGTCGAGTCGGCTGCGGCATGAATGCGATCGACGTTCGTGAACCGGATCGGCAAGGGTGTATTGGCGGCCTGGGTCGGGGACTGCTCCGGGTACAGGTTGTCCCGGGAGCCCGGATAGAACCGGCTTGTCGTGTTGCTCTGCTGGGAGCCGGATGATCCCGAAGATGAGGCGCTCTCGTTTGAGCTCGTCTGCGGACTGCCGGTCACCCGGAACTTGATGGTGGTCCAGGGAGCGATGATGGTGTCATCCTGGTCCATTCCCATCATGCTGGCGCCTTTGAGACTGAGGACGCCCGTCACTCTGAAGGGCACGTTGTTGATCCGCACTTCCTTCCCGACGGGGTCCTCCTCCTGGAAGAGCTCCCTGGCGATGGTCTGCCCGAGGAGGCAGACCCGGTTTGCATTGCGCACATCCTGGTCGGAAAAGGGTTCACCCCTTGAAACGCTCCACTCGCGAACATCCAGGTAGGCCGGCGTCGTACCGGTGACCTCGTTCGGCATCCAGTTGCGGTTCCCGTAGACGACCTGGGTTCGAGCCCTGACGGCCGGGGCCACCGCGCGGACCGACTCGACCTCACGATCGATGCTTTCAACGTCGCTGGGAGTCAGCGTCATCTTGGTCCCGCTCCCGTGGCTCACTCCCCCGCTTGCCGCAGCTCCCGGCAGGATGAGGAGGTTGTTCGCCCCCATGCCGGCGATGGTCTTCTGGATGGAGCTCGATGAACCGCGCCCGATCTCCATCATGGAGATCACTGCGGCGATCCCGATCACGATGCCGAGTGTGGTCAGAGATGCCCGCATGACATTTCGCCGGAGGCCAGTCAAGGCTGTCCGCAGCACGCGGCGCAGTGTCGCGATGGATAAAACGCCCGCTCGGCAGCCGTTCGCCGGGCTCGGGCGTCCGCCCGGGATCTCCGTGGCTGCCGGCGCCGCATCAGGGGGACCCGGACCTCCCACCGCATCCACGATCCCATCGTGGATGCGGACGACCCGTTCCGCATGACGGGCGACGGTTTCATCGTGGGTCACCAGGACAATGGTGACTCCCTCCCCGTTGAGCTCCTCAAAGATCTTCAGGACCTCCTCGCTCGTCCGAGAGTCCAGGTTGCCGGTGGGCTCGTCGGCCAGCAGCAGGTCGGGTTGGTTGATGAGCGCCCGCGCAATGGCCACGCGCTGCTGCTGTCCGCCCGAAAGCTGGGATGGCTCGTGGTTCAGGTGATCGCCCAATCCCACGCGCCGCAGGAGATTCTCGGCCCTCGAGTACGCTTCCTGCTCCGAGAATACACCCGGCGAATAGGTCAGGGGCATCAGAACGTTGTTGAGAACCGTCGTCCTCGGCAGCAGGTTGAAGGTCTGGAAGACGAAGCCGATCTTTCGGTTCCTCAGGAGAGCCCGTTGCCCCGGAGACAGGGTCGTCACATTCTCCCCCGCCAACCAGTATTCACCCGAAGTCGGCCGGTCCAGGCATCCCAGGATATTCATCAGCGTCGTTTTGCCGGACCCGGATTTGCCCATAAGGGCCAGGTACTCACCGCGCTCAATCTCCAGCGAGACCTCGTGAAGCACGGCGGCTTCGGACCCACCGAAAGGATAAAGCTTCCCGATTCTTTCCAGACGAATGAAGCTCATGCGATGTGCTCCGTATGGCGCCGAGCAACGCTAAAGGCGCGAAGGCCCTCCCCTTTGGCCCATCATCTTCGGTGCAAACGGGTTAACCTGTCCTTGTGCATCCCGCTCAGCCCCAGTCTTGCGCGTTCCCACGACGACCAATGTTCCCTCCTGGATGCCGTCGCCGCGGAGCTCCGTCGAGCTGCCGTCGCTCAGGCCCACCCGGACCTTTACCGGCCGAATGGTATCACCTTCGCTCACCCATACGGCGGCCATGTCGCCTTCTTCCCTGGCAGGGACTGTGCCGGCAGGAGTCGATGAGGGGCCGACCGCTGCGGCCTTACCGCTGCTGTCAAGGGTGCCTGAAGCGTGCTTTTCGCCCCACTTGAGGGCTGACTTGGGAGCCACCAATACCTGGCGACGCTCGGCCACAATGAAGCGGACGTTCGCCGAAAGATAAGGCAGGAGCTTCCCGCTCGAATTGTCCGTGTTGATTTCCACGATGTACGAAACCACATTCTGGGTCATGTTCGCGTTGAGCCGGACCTTTCCCACACGCCCCTCGAAAGTTTCTCCCGGAAAGGCGTCCACGGTGAACGTGACAGGCTGGTCCCGATGGATACTCCCGATGTCCGCTTCGTTCACCGCCACCCAGACCTGCAGCCTTTTCAGGTCCTTGGCGATGAGAAAGAGGCTGGGTGCGTTCAGGCTCGCCACGACCGTCTGGCCGATGTTCACCCGGCGGTCGATGACGATCCCTTTCACGGGCGACCTGATCGTGCAGTACTCGAGATTCTGCCTGGCTTTCCTGCAGGCAGCGATGGACTGGGCGACGGAGCTGACGGCCTGTGAGCGAGCAGCCCTGCCCACCTGCAGGTTCGCTTTGGCTACTTCGAAAGCGGAAAGCGACGCATCGTAGGCCGACTGGGAGAGGGCTTCGGACGGCCCAAGCCTGCGGGCGCGATTCCAGTCCCGCTCGGCCTGGTCGAGCTTGGCCTGCAGCTGCGCCAAGTCTGCTTCAGCCCGCTCCAGGCCCGCTCTGGCCATGGCGAGCTGGCCCTCGGCCGTTGCCACATCCGCCGAATACAGGGCGTCGTCGATATGCGCCAGGACCATGCTCTCTTCGACTTCGGAGCCGTAATCGACGGGTCTCCCCGACTGATCCTTTCCGAAAGAGACGATCTTTCCGGCCACCTGGGCCCCGACGTCCACCAGTTCTTCGGGCTCCACGGTGCCTGTGGCGCTGATGGCAACCTGGATGTCCCCTCGCCTCACGGCGGCCGTGCGGTAGGAGAGCGAACCGCCTTCTTCGGGCTCGACGAGAGAATGGAGGAGCCATCCGGCTCCGGCCAACAGGAGCAAAAACAGGGCGCATTTCATTGCTGTCTTCATGGGTCGAAACTTCGCTCCTTTTCGACATCGGGAGAGCCTGAATCACTTTGCAGCGCGTCAGAGCTCCCGGGCAAACTGGTAGAGCCACCGCAGCTCCGAAAAATAGAGGAGCTCCGTCTTGTAGAGCCAGAAGGAGAGCTTGGTGAGGAGGACGGCCGCTGCCGCCGCCAGGGGGACTGCACAGATTACGAAGTCCCTTGCGGTCCATTGCGACTCCTCCAGAGTGGTCCTCGCCCGCATCAGGTTGAAGGCCCTGCTTTCGCACGAGGCCCCGAGGGTCCCCGCCCGCCTCACGGAATTGGCCAGCACGGGCGTCAGGATGCGAATGGCGCTCGTGATGGAATGGCGCCCGAGCTTCACGGGGTCGGCCCCTCGGAGTCGCTGCACCGTGACCACCGTCGCGATCTCGGAGATCAGCACCGGCAGAAAGCGCACCGCCGTGATGAACATGAAGGCCAGCCCGTATGGCATCCTGAGGCGAATCAATGCCATGAGGACGGCCCGGGGCTCGGTCGTCCAGGTGAGCAGCAGGCCGAAGGCCGTCATGGTCGAAAAGCGCAGCCCCTGGACCATCCCGTGCACGAACCCTTCACGATAGAAGAAGATCCCTCCGGTGAGCCAGCCGAGCACCGGGAAGTCTTCGGGAACGAGGGTGAGCACCACGGTCCTCGGCCAATCCTTGTAGAACAGGGCCTGGGACAGAGCGACGCCCCACAGACCGATGCAAAGGATCACAAAGGTGAGCTTGTATTTCCCCGGCTCGAACCGGGCCAGGAGGTGTCCCAGCACGGGCAGGCAAAAGAGCATCAGCAGGTGGTCGGCCTCCTCGAGGCTGATAACCACCAGGCCGACCGCAACGATGAAAAGAACCTTGACCCTCGCGTCGAGCCGGTAGATAAAGCCGTCTTTTCGCTCGGGGGTCACGAGCGCTCTCAACTGGAGCATGCCACCCTCCCCAGGAGCTCCTCGCAGGTGAAGGCCTCGATGTTCAGAAGCCGCCCGATCTCGAAGGAGAGAGGAGGACGCAAACACGCCTGCTCGAGGATGTCCCCTCTCCGGATGACCTCACCCGGCGCATCGTCGGCGATGATCTTCCCGTCGTTCATGACCACCAGCCGATCCGAATAGCAGATAGCTGCGTCCACGTCGTGGGTGCTGAAAAGGACCGTCACGCCTTTTCTCGAGAGCCACCGGAGATACTGGAGCAAGCTGTCGCAGTTGCCCCTGTCCTGCCCGGAGGTGGGCTCATCGAGAAGCACCACCCCGGGCCGGAGCGTCAGGATGGCGGCCAGGGCCACCCGCAGCCGCTGGCCTCCGCTGAGGGCGAGGGGGTTTTCCCGCTCCAGCGGGGCGAGGCCGAGCCGGTCTGCGATCTCCGACACAGTTCGGGAGGAAACCGTCTCGTCCACCAGGAGCGCCCTGGGGCCGAACTCCATCTCCTCGCGCACGGTTTCGTTGAAGAGCATGAGGGTGGGGTTTTGAAAGACAATGCCCACCTTACCAGCGAGCTTCCACGGGCTCGACTTGCGAATGTCATGGCCGCACACCCTGACGCATCCGGATTGTGGCTTCAGAAGCCCGGCGAAATGGAGGAGCAGCGTCGACTTGCCGGAGCCGTTGTTGCCCATGAGCGCAACCATTTCGCCCTTTCGGATCGTGAGGCCCACGTTGTCCAGGATCGAGGCTTTTTTCCGGTCGTAGCGAAAGGTCACGGACTCTGCCTCCAGGACCGGCTCGTCAGGCTCGTCGAGAAACGGACGGAAGGCCGGTCCGGGCCATGATGTGGCAGTCCCTCGCACGGCTTCAACACCCTGCTGTCCGTTCAGCTTTCTCTCGATATCCGCCAGACCCAGAGCCACCTCCTCGAATCCCATCTTCCAGGAAAACGCGACGCTGTCGGGAACGCGGAGTCCCAGTCGGCCGACGACCTCACTTCGTTCGAAGACTCGCCTGGGCTCGCCGTCCAGCACGATGCGCCCGCGATCCATGACCACCACCCGGTCCACGGCGTCGATGACCTCGTGGATACGGTGCTCCACCAGGACGACCGTCATGCCTTGTGCGTTGAGCTTCCTGACGACTTCCAGGACCTCCCGGGTGCCGCGCGGGTCCAGCTGGGCGAAAGGCTCATCGAGCAGCAGGATGTCGGGGGCCATGGACAGCACCGAACTGATGGCGAGCCGCTGTTTCTGGCCTCCCGAAAGCATCTGGGTGCCGCACCGGCCCAACCCTTCAAGCCCCACCGCCTCCAGGGCCGTCTCCACCCGTCGCCGGATCTCCTCGCGCGGCAATGCCAGGTTCTCCGGTCCGAAGGCCACCTCGTCATGGACCATCGTGGAGAAGATCTGGTCTTCCGGGTCCTGGAAAACAAGCCCTACCCTCTGGCTGATGGCGGACATCGCGGATTGACGGGTTTCGATCCCGTCCACGACGACCCGCCCTCGAAGGGTCCCTCCGAGCACGTGGGGAATCAGGCCGTTGATGGTCTTGAGCAGCGTGCTCTTGCCGCACCCGGTCGGACCGGTCAGGAGAACGAATTCCC
Organism: uncultured Syntrophobacteraceae bacterium; assembly: GCA_964557955.1. Lineage (GTDB taxonomy): Bacteria > Desulfobacterota > Syntrophobacteria > Syntrophobacterales > Syntrophobacteraceae > JALOOX01. The sequence continues at coordinate 9,464 of CAZLCS010000078.1, read as the reverse complement.
CAGGCTCGACCCTCAGGCTCAAGCCCTTCAGGGTCGGACGGGTCCTGCCGGAATACGAAACCTTGAGATCGTGGATCTCGATCGCAGGATCAGACATTGGCGGTCACCCTGAGCCGGCTTCCCAGCTTGAATCCGAAAGGCACGGCGATGAGAGTGAAACAGAAGCCGTCGATGACAAGGTAGGCGGCGAGATACCAAGTGGCATAGTAAAGGCGGTAAAAGAACATGCTGAGATTGAAGAACACGAAGCTCAGGAAGGCATCCGTGATCCCCAGGACGACAGCCGCCAAAAAAATTCGCCTCCGACTGAAGTCGGACGGTGGTGCGACTGCCGGGTCGTCGTCGACGGGACCCGAGGACCCGTCGACCTCGTCCGAAGGACCCGACGCTTCCTCGATGGCCCCCGGATTGGAGGACGTACCGCTCGACGCGCGGGAAAGTCCTGAACAATACACGGCGGCTTCAAGACACGTGGCGGTCGTTGCATAGTGGATCAACGAAATGGGACTGAATTCACCGAGCACGAAACTGCTCAGAAGGAAGCGAACGGCGACAACCAGGGACACGGCCCCCACGCGGGGGATCAGCACGACCAGGGAGACCAGGAGCAGGTAGAAGAGGATCTCGTGGAAGAAGCCGGTGACGAGGAAACTGAACGGGCCGAGAATGATGTGGGCCGCATGAAGCAGGAGCGTTCCGGGGATCGATACGACGGCAAACATGACCGTCCCGAAAAGCGCGATGAGAATGAGGTCGCGGCCCTTCATCTCGAAGCAGCGCTTCCGCTGCCGGTACGAAGCCACCACACCTCCGAGTCCGGTCAGAAGCGCCACGGCCGTCATGAGGGCCGGCAGCCACCGGGTCCCCACCACCCTGACGGCGGTCTCTCTGCGGTCAGCCTCGATATCCGTCCCGAAAAGGACGGCCCTGACACGCGCCGTGACCATCCCGGGGCGCACCGTCTCGCTGACGTAAACGGGAAGCACGACCTGCTCCGTGCTCTCCGGCTCCATCTCCACCACCTGGTAGACGGCGACCTCCCCCAGTGTGTCACCGTGCTCAGCCGCATAAGGCAGCTCGAAGCCCGGTACGCGCTCCCCCGTTGCCGGGTCAAGGACATCCATCCGAACCAGCACGATGGCCTTTTGGCGACTGGTGTTACGAACCGGCACGCTGAGGTAGGTGGAGGGCCTGGTGTCAAACCGCGAGGACTGCCTGCGGTCTTCCACGAGACCCTGCCAGAAGGTCTTCTTCCCCTTGATGAGCACCGTGCCGCGCTCCTGGCGCTCTTCGGGCCATCCCTTTTCGTTCGAGGGAAGCGTGAGCTCCCCGAGGTGAAACAGCTTCGGGATAGTCTCCCTCGAAACCACTCGCAACCGCACCACCTGGTCCATCGTTTCCTCTCCGTCGCCGCTATGAGTCCGGGCCGACGAGCGCACCGCGTACTCCCCCGGAGGAGTGTCCTCGGGGATGATGATCGTGACGGAGCTGAACCATTTCTCCCCCTCGATGCGAAGGTGAAACTCCGCCTCAGCGATCTGCTCGCTCCCCTCCTCCGAAACGCCGATCCGTCGGTCCTCCGTGGAGACCTTCAAGGGATGCGGCACCCGCAACGCGAGCTCCACCCGCACGTCCTCCTGCCCCCGGCTCTCCACGCACAGCAGCGCGCTGATGCTGGATCCCTGGGCCATCAGCGCTCCCTCCCGCTCCCCGTAAGGGACCTCGTTTTTGAGCAGCACCTTCGGTCCGGCTGCCAGGGCGCCTTCGAGCAAGCAGGCGAGAAGGGCCAGTGTGGCGGCTGTACCGAGGATCGTCGAACGGATGGTCGTTGCGAGGCTCAAGGGTTCAGTCCTCTTGCGGTCAGCTTCAGCGCAGAAAATAGAGTCGGTGCTTCCCGCGAACGTCCTCGAATTCGCTGCGCGGATCCATGTCGAGCGGGTATTCGAGGGCGACGATGCGTTGGCCGTCTTCGGATGCCGCCACCGAAATACAGATTCCTTCCGTGTTGAGAAACCAATCGAGCCGATCCGAAGCGCTGCCCGGGCGCCAATGGTCGAACACGTAGATGCCCTGTCCCGAGGTGTCCTTCTGGGCCCTTCCGTGCGTGGCGCCCAGGATCACATAGCGTCCGTCCGATGACAGGGGGATTTCGTAACAGAGCCCCCCCGGCTTGGTGGTCCACAGAAGACGTCCCTCGAGATCGTGGACAAAAAGGGAGTTCCCGTTGGGGTGCTCGATGGAGGTCCTGGCATTGCTCGCCTGCTGCACGATGGTGCTTCCCGTGGAGAACACCACGTATTGGTCGTTCACGTGCGCCGTGGACCCCTGCCCGATCAAACGCATGCCGTTGACCATGACGGGACTCGAGATCTCCATTTGCCAGATGACACCCGAGCGGCCACTGCTTTGAACAAGCGTCTCGTGGTCCAGGAGGAACCCGCGACCGTCCTGGCTGAAGACGACCACCCGGCCCCCGTCGCGGGAAATCCCGAACCCGTGCCAGATGAGATAGTCGCGTCCAGGATAGAGCTGCTCCATTTCCCAGCCCCAGAGCTCGCGGCCCGTCTCACCCGAGAGGCCGTAGAGGGCCTTGTCGAAGTTCTTCCCCTTCTTCCAGTTGTTGAAGAGGACGGTGCGGCCGCGCGCATCCGTCGACAGCATGGAGGGACTCCCGTCCATGGCGCCCTCATCGGGAAACGTCCAGAGCAGCGCACCCGATTCAACCTCGATGCCGTATATCTTGCTGGCAGCGACGAGCCCGGACGGCACCTCGTATTGACGCTTGGCGGCGACAAAGCAGCGCGCACCCGTGCCGCCGTCTTCCGGTTCGACCACCGCGACACCCGCGATCACGGGCCACCGGGCCCTGGGGTCCCCCTGCTCCATCTCCCCGACGTCATCTGCTGTCCGATGTCTCCACAACTCCCTGCCCGACCGGGTGTCGAAACAGTAGATGAACGCATCCCGGCTCTGCTCGCCCACCAGGAGGCGTTTCCCCCGCGAGGCGAAGGCCACGGCCAGGATGCGCCCTTCCCCAATTCTCCTGCTCCAGAGCTCGCGCTGGTCCCCCACTCTGAAAACGCGCAGACGGCTGGTTTCCGTTCCGACGGCCGCCCATGAACCGTCCGGCGACATGGCCACGCGCCCTCCGAGGTAGGCCGATTCACGGAGACCCCTCGGCTCCACGTCCCGTTCGAGATCAATGCTTCCCAGGATGACGGGGGACGGCTTCTCCGGGCTCCTGTATCGAACGGTCATCGGGGACTGCCTGCCCGCCGGGGTCACCTGGACCGTGTATATTTTTCCGGGCTCCCAGCTCTGGTCCAGAACGAAGGTCTCCCCTTCCCCCTCGATCGTCCGACGTACGAGCTCCATCTCCCCATCATACAGGCTGATGCTCATGACCGAGGCCGAGCGGGTCAGGCTGACAGCCACGATGTTCCGGCCGAAGACCACCCCCCTGATTTCCGCGGGAGACTGGGTCGAGCAACCCGTCAGGATTGCGAAGACCGCCAGCAAAACGGTTGTGCGCGACAGCGATTTCATTTTCTCCTGAACCTTTTCACCATTGGGCACTTCGTCTCTCATTCAGGAAGCCTTTCGCGGGACAACGTGCAGGCATCCTCCGTTGTGGCGGACGAAAGCCTCGATCCCGTAGACGGATCGGAGGTTCGACACGGTGATGACCCGTTCCCGCAGGCCCATGGCCGCCACGCGGCCACTCTTGAGCATGACGATGGTGTGGGAGAACCGTGAGCCCAGGTACAGGTCGTGGACGGCGCACACGATGGCTATCCACTCGATGCTCGGGGCCTGTGACCAATTTCTCGACGTCGTCCTTTCGTTCCGGCTTCATTGCCAATTCACGCTCGCGCTGATTGAAGAGGCGCATGCTGAAATTATCTGAGAGAAATGAACGATCATGGCCTTCACAATCTCTCCTCCAGGTCATGCGATACTCCTCACGGGCAGGAAGGCAACCTCCTGTCACTTCGAACGGAGGGTGAAAGCCCATACACAGCGACACAAAAGCGTGCTCATTACGCGAGCCAAGCCCCGAGAAACTCATTCAGGCAATTGTCAAGACGGTACCCACACTCATTTGGAACGGTCTCGATCCCGGCTGAAGCTTGTCCCGGCAGGCTCCAAGCCGGCAGACTGCCGGGATGACGTTCACTTGTCACACCGGTTTGCTCGCTCTCAGCGCACTCAGCTTCTGCTTGACCTCACTCATCATGGCGCCCCAGTTCTCGACATCCTCGGTGGTGAGGATGTCCACCGAGCCGCCCTGGAAGTCGCCGGCGACGTATCCCATGCGGTCCTCGATCCAGCCCTCGATTTCGAGGTAGTAGTTTTTCAATTCCTCCAGGACTTCGGGATCGGCCTTCCACAGGCCGCGCTCGTAGGCTTCGAGCAGTCTTCGCCCGATCTCCTCCAACGCCCACGGATTGTTCTCTTCGAAGAACTTCCGGTTCTCCTCGTCGAGCACAAAGGTTTTGGCGATGTCGTCGAAGATCCAGTCGTCCACTTCCCGGGTCGTCGATTCCCAGCCGTAGACCCTGCCGACCCGCTTGGAGATGTCGCCGGCGCCCTTGTAGCCGTGCCGCTTCATGCCGTCGATCCAGCGCGGGTTGAGGAGCTTGGTGCGCACGACACGCCGGACTTCGTCGGCGAGGTCCCTTACCTCGACGTTCTCAGGCTCCCGGGTGTCGCCGTAGTAGGTCCGGACCTCCCGGCCCGAGATGGACCGGGCGGCTGCCGTCATGCCTCCATGGGTGCCGAAGTAGCAGCAGCAGTTGAAAAGGTCGGATTCGTCGGTCACCACCTTGTTGAAAGTGAGGTCCACGCTTTTGAGGCTGTGGATGAGCTGCTTCTGGGATTCCTCGCCGAAGACTCCTTTGCCGTAGGCGTAGCCGTTCCAGTAGACGAAGATGTCCGCGAGGTCCGCCTCGTCCTTCCACGCGGACGCGTAGACGGCGAGGTTCACACCGGCCATGTAGGTGCCCGGCTTGGCGGAAAACACGCGGTAGGTGGCTTTGCGCCAAACCTCCTTATTGGTTGGATCCTGGCCTTCGGCTTCGAGCTGTTCGAGGGTGTGCTTGCGCACGAAGTTCATCTCGAGAGGCTCGTCGAGGGCCGCCACGGCCTGCACGGCCTCGTCCATGAGCTCCACGCAGTTGGGGAAATTGTCCCGCGTGATCCCCGAGACCCGGATGGTGACGTCCACGCGCGGGCGCCCCAGCTCCTCCAGCGGGATGATCTCGAAGCCGTTGACCCGCCCGTTGGAGAGCCAGGTGGGCCGCACGCCGAGCAGCGAGAAAATCTGCGCCATGCCCTCGCCATCCGACCACATGATGTCCGTGCACATCCAGAAGATGGCCACGTTCTCTGGAAATCGGCCTTCCTCTCGCTGGTGTTTCTCGATGACCGACCGGGCCAGCCGCTCGCCCACCTGGAACGCCGCCTTGGTGGGGACCCGCTGGGGATCCAGCGAGAAGAAGTTCCGGCCGGTGGGGAGCACGTCGTCCCGACCCCGGGTGACCAGGCCCGAGGGGCCCGCCGGGATGTAGCCGCCGTCAAAGCCGTGCAGCAGCGCCTCGATCTCCTTGGAAGCGTCGATCCGAAAATCGAGGTCGAGGACCTGATCCCGGATCAGTTCGATCTCGTCGTCCAGCACATCGGCGCGGAGCCGCTCGCCCAGGATTTCGATGAAGCGCTGGCGCAGACCGCCGTTGCTCGAGTCGAGTATCTCGGCGATGACACGCTTGCTCATGGTGTCGATCTCTTCGAGCAGCTGCCCGTGGCTCATGCGATAATCCGGGTGCATGGCCCCCTGGTCCTTCATGAGCTGCTGCAGCTCGAGTCCCATGGACTTGCAGATGAGCTTGCGCAGCGAAACGTCCTGGCCCGCGTCATAGCGCACGACGGAATTGATGAACGTGACCCGGCTTTCTCCCTCGGGAAGCTCCCCGAAGATGTGCATGCCGTCCTGGACCTGGGTGTTCCGGATTCGGCTCAGGGCCTCGTGGGTGGCCTTCACGACCTCCTCGAAGGGCATGTCGTCCGTGAGCCGGATCTCCTGCTTGAGGTTGGTCTTCTCGATGAGGTCCAGAATCATGTGCTCCAGGCTGTGGGCGCGGCCTCTTTCCGTGATCCTGGCCTGCTCGTATTCGGCGAGATGCCGCTCCAGCTCCTCGAGCTCCTCGTAGAGCCCGCCCTGGGTCATGACGGTCTGCATGTGGTCCACCAGCGTGGCGCAGCTCCGCCGCTTGGCGATGGTCCCCTCCGGTGGATTGTCGGAGTTGTAGATGTACAGGTGCGGGAGCTCATGGATGGAAAGGTCCGGGAGACACGCCTCGGAGAGCCCGACGCCTTTTCCCGGCAGGAACTCGAGGTTGCCGTGGGTGCCCACGTGGACTACGACGTCCACGCCGAAGGTGTCCTCGAGGTAGCGGTAGGTCGCAAGGTACTGGTGGGGCGGCGGCACATCGGGGTCGTGGAGGATCTTGCAGACCCGCCCGTCGCAGCGCGGTCCGGCGCAGCCGCGCTTCGGCTGGACGCAGACCGTCGCGTTGCCGTAGGGGACGCCCGTCACCAGGATGTCGTTCTCGAAAACCATGGCGGGCGGCATGCCGTTCATTTCCTCCCCAGGCGGGTTTCCCCAGGCTTCCGACATGCGCACCCGGGTCCGCTCCGGAAAGGTATCGAACCAGCGCCGATAGTCGTCTACGGAAACGCGCCCCAGGACCCCACCCTTGTTCACGATCTCGTCCACCGTCGTCCAGCGGAACTCGGAAATGGCCTTGCGGTCCATGATGGTCTCGATGAGCTCCTTGCCGTTCTCGGGCGGCGTGACGCTGTACCCATACTCTTTCATGCGATGGAGGACGCGGGCCACGCTCTCGATCGTGTCCAGGTTGGCGCCGCCGCCCACCGTGGCCTCAACCGATGCGCAGGGGTTGTTGTGCAGCACGAAGGCGACCTTCCGTTCGGAAACGGGCTTTCGCCGGAGGTCGACCCATTTTCGGACCCGCCGTGCCAGACGCGCGGAACGCTCCTCGATGGGCGACCTCAGCTCCAGGGTGGCCCCCGACTCGTCGTCCTCGGTCTTTCGGCTCGCCCCGATGATGATCGGCTCGATCACGCCCTCGAATTCGGGCAGGGCCACCGACCACGCGATATCCGTCCCCAACCCCTGGGCGTCGGCTTCCCAGGCGTCGATGGATTTGTGGAAGGCGGTGATAGGCTGGAAAACAGGGACATCCAGCTGCTTGAGCAGCCCGACGCCCGAAGCCGCCTCCCTGCCGTCGGTCAAATCCCGGCCGCGCCGCCCGCCCAGGAAGAAGGGCTGCAGCTTGACCAGAGCTTCGATCCGGGCCTTGCCCGATTCATCGATGAAGAAATCCTCCACGACCTCTCCGCTGCTCCGGGTCCCGAGGGCTTCGTCGCGGATGCTGTAGGAAAAGAGGGGGATGACGTTCAGGCCCAGACTTTCCAGCTCTCCGATGAGGTGGTCCTCGACGGCGACACTGTCCGCCACCCAGTAGAATCGCGAAAATAGGATTCCCACCGTCGGGCGGTCCTTGGGCCGGTACCAGGCGAGATAGTCGTCCAGCGTCTCGAAATGATTCGTCGGCGCCTTGGGATGATAAAACCCTTCCCAGGGTACCGGCTTGGGGGGATCGTAGGGAATGTCCGCCCCGAGGATTTCATGGGCCATGCAGCGCAGGAGGTTCCCGAGGTTCTCCTCGCCGCCGTAGGTCATGAAGCTGTAGCAGGTGGCAACCAGGGTCGGCTTCGCGGTCGAGAGCGCCCACAGGGAAGGATCGTGTCCCACACAGACGATGGGCGGCATGGCCGAGCCACGCTCGGCGATCTCTTTTTCGATGAGCGACCAGAAGCCTTCGCTGGAGCGGTAGAAGAGGAGCAGGTCAGCATCCTTGAATCCCTTGACGATTTCCTGCACCTTCAGGGGATCGTCGTCGAGGCCGGTGCTCGAATGGGCGGTGAGCTCCAGCCAGTCCAGCTTGGCGGCCGCCCGCACCAGAGGCGCCACGTGACTCTTCCAGGTCAACGATACGACTTTGACTTTCATCGTCATGCTCCCTCCCGAGCTCATCCGAGCTCCTGAAATTGTTGAAGAACGCTCCAGACGGAAACTCTCCCGAAGTAACGATCAAAACTTCCTCAGAAACTGTCCAAAAATTCCTTTTCCCGTCATTCCGGCAGTCTTTAAGCCGGAATCCACCCCAATCTTGAAATGCCTGAATCCCGGCCGAGAGACCGCCGGGATGACATTCACTTTGATTACGGACACCTCATTCCGTGGCGGTGCACTCAGGTCTTCTCAGCGCTCTCCGCGTCCTCCGCCGTGAATCTTCTCTTCCGTTTCTCCAGCCCGCTATCGCAGCAGGTGCAGGCGGTGCCCACCCTTCACCTCCTCGAATTCGTCCCTCGTGTCCACATCCACCGGGTATTCGACAGCGGCGACGTACTTCCCTTCCGGTGAGAAGCTCACCAGACCGCCGATGTAAGCCGTCTCCCACAGCTCATGCGGATCCACTTCCTCCAGCTCGCAGCTCATGATTCGGAACGGGGATGGTGCGGAAGGAGCGGATGCCTCAGCGACCAGCGGGACGGGACGGCCCTCGAAGGATATTTCGATCCGGTAGACTCGTCCCTCGCGCCAGTCGAACTCGAAGACGATCTCGGACATGGTGCCGGGGTCCCGTTTTGAGCAAAGCTCCGTCCCGTCCTCGTAAACTGTGGCTTTTCGGGCGAGGGCCGGTGCGTCCATTCGAGCCGCAACAATCCCCCGACCGAAAGCCAATTCCCGAATGACAGGCTCCCCTGTTTGGGCCTGACAGGCCAAAATCGAGGTGAGAATAAGAAGAAAGCCTCCCGGTTTCCTCATGCCGCTCCCACAATTGCACGGGATCTTGTGGACATTCCGACGGATGATGCGCTCGGGGCTTCCGTGATCAATTTGACTGAGAGGCGGCCTCGGTGCTATGGTGACCTCGAAGCGCGCCTCGCCACGAGGCGCTTCATCACGGGGAGGCAGTCGCGGACTCTTGCCGGAGAGCGGCTGCCTCTTTTTTTTCGTCTCCACCATCGGCGGGAACGCCTCTGATCGACGCTTCCAGATCCACTCGTTCCGCCCTGGTACGGACCGGGATGAATTGGCGCAGCCTACCCGCCCCACCCTCACTCCGGCCCTCAATGCCGTTTGTCTGAAAGGCGGACTCTCTTTACATCCTTCGTTGTGGGTGCAAGCCCATGGGGGTTGACTTCAGCTCGCGGGCCCCTGGCTGCTGGGTGCCATGGGCTGAGTACAGGCCAACACAATAGAGTGCCCACCTCTCGAGCCGTCATTCCGGCATTCTTCTGGCCGGAATCCACAAAAAAGCTGGATGCCGGCTAAACAAGTCATGAAGCGCCCTGCTCTTCGCTCCCGATGATGA
>CAZLCS010000077.1:0-18582 GCA_964557955.1 uncultured Syntrophobacteraceae bacterium | reverse complement strand
GCCGATTCTAACGCGAGCGCCCGCCGCGGTTCATGCACCCTTACCGAAAGGACACCCAAGGAGCAGTCGGCTACATCACGTCTTCAGGAAAGAGCCCGTTCATCCACGCCGTCCTGACTTCGATGTGTCTGACCTTCCGGAGCCGGATCCTTCGGTTGCTGAGCCCGAGCCTCTCCTTGGGGATCTCTTTCGGGTCCGGAGTGCACACTCTTGGTGGGTTCCTCTTTGCATATCATTGAACATTGGGTTCTGATATGATAAAGGGGCGCTGAATTTGCAAGCAGTTTGGGCCCCCCAAGTGCAATCTCGGACATCGAACGAGTCGCCGCCCCTTTTGGACGTAGAGGGATTGCTGTCGCACAGCATGAGCTGGACAAGATCACGAGATGATAGACCCCAATTATAAGATTGTTACGTCGAGGCTCCCTTCGTTCGTTGAGTTTCTCAAACCATCGCATCTGATGGCAAACCTATACAGCAACCGAAACCTCATCTGGACTTTCGCCTGGCGGGAGGTAGAGGCAAGGTACAAGGGTACTTACCTTGGCTTTTTCTGGTCTCTTCTCAGCCCCCTCATGATGCTCGGGGTCTACACATTTGCATTTGGCGTTATTCTTAATGCCAGGTTTGGGACTGATCCTAATGAGGGGAAGATGTTTTTCGCTCTTAATTTGTTTTGTGGTCTAATACTTTATGATGTGTTTTCCGGTTGTGTCTCCAGGGCGCCCTCCCTGATCACATCAAACAGCACTTATGCAACGCGTGTTGTCTTTCCACTGGAAATCCTTCCAGTAGCGCTCCTGGTTGGTAACTTGATCACAGCTCTTTTAGGCCTTGTGATATTGATCCCTATGGTGTTGATTTTTGTCCCCGGCGTCTCCAAAACCATCTTCATGTTCCCGCTCGTATTCGTTCCTTTGTGCGCCCTGAGCTTGGGATTGAGTTGGTTTCTTGCCTCACTGGGTGTCTTCCTGCGCGATATGGGGCATACAGTGACCATCTTCGTCCAACTGCTGTTTTTCCTCTCTCCGATCATCTTCCCGGCCGGCGCTGCGCCGCTTGTGATCAGGCCTTACCTGAGGCTGAATCCATTCACAACTATCCTCGAAGATGCTCGAGCTACTCTCATTTTTGGCCAACCGCTTCAATGGCAGTGGTGGGGTCTGGTTACGCTGTGTTCATTGCTGACCATGGAACTGGGTTACGTCTGGTTCATGAAGAGCAAGAGGGCGTTTGCTGATGTCCTGTAGTGAAGCTACGACGGAGGAGTCTGCGCTCGCCGCGGGACCGGAAGTCGACGGTGAGCCTGCGGAAGTTGCCATTTCGGTCCGTGGCCTGGCCAAGTGTTACAACCTCTACAGGTCTCCTCAGGATAGGCTTAAAGAGGCGCTCTATTTCGGAAGGCGTTCCTTTCACACGGAGTTTTGGGCGCTCAGGGATGTCTCCGTCGATGTCCACAGGGGGACGACCCTTGGAATCGTCGGGCGCAACGGTTCGGGGAAGAGCACGCTCCTGCAGATCATCTGCGGTACCCTCGCCCCTACACTGGGCGAAGTCCATATTCGAGGACGTGTGGCTGCCCTTCTGGAGCTCGGCGCGGGGTTCAACACAGAGTTCTCCGGGAGGGAGAACGTCTACATGAATGCGGCCATACTGGGGCTCTCCCAGTCGGAGATCGATGAAAAGTTTGACGACATTGTCCGGTTTGCGGAGCTGGGGCAGTTCATCGATCAACCGGTGAAGACCTATTCCAGCGGTATGTATGTCCGGCTGGCCTTTGCCATCGCTGCGCACGTGGATGCCGACGTCCTGGTGATCGACGAAGCCCTTGCCGTCGGGGATGCCTTCTTTGTCCAGAAGTGCATGCGATTCCTGCGGAGGTTTCAGGAAGAAGGCACGATCATTTTCGTGAGTCACGACACGGGGGCCGTCATCAACCTCTGCGATCGAGCCCTGCTTCTCGAAAACGGGCTTCTCAAGATGGAGGGTTCTCCCAAGGAAGTGTGCGATGTCTACCTGGAATCCTATTTTGCCGAAAACCAGGAAACGCGCAAGGTATCGAAGCTCAAGGCCTGTCCCGTCCGCATCGAGTCGGCGGATTCCGTCGATCAGCGCATCCAATACATCAATGCATCACCGCTGCGGAATGATATCGAGGTATTCAGTTTCGATCCCGATTCAGCGGCATTCGGTCAGGGGAATGCCCAGATCGTCCATGTGCGATTGGTGGATGTGGAATCCGGATCGCCCATCAAGTGGATGGTTGGGGGTGAAAAAGTCGCCATCATGGTGGATTGTCTGGCCCATGGACCGATCCACTCTCCCATCATCGGATTCTTCGTGAGAGACAGGCTGGGCCAGACCTTGTTTGGGGACAACACCTACCTGTCACAGAGAGACTGCCCTTTGAAGATCCATGAAGGGGAGTGTTTCACGGCCGAGTTCGTGTTCAGGATGCCGATCCTGCCCGTGGGGGAGTACAGCCTTACGGTTGCTTTGGCAGAGGGGACCCAGCAGAATCACGTCCAGCATCACTGGATTCATGACGCTCTTTTTTTCAAGTCCCATACCAGCAGTGTGTGTACGGGCCTGGTGGGAATAGCCATGGAAAGCATAGTCCTCAAATCGTCAGAGAGTCCGTGATCACTCAAATCATTTTCAGCCCAGGCGGATTCGTTCGGATTCATGGATCGGCGCCGGGGTTCAAGAGCGAGATGAATCGGAATCCCGATCGTCCTCAAGCGCCCGAAGCTTGCTTCCGGTCCACCCGGTGAAGGCATTCATCCGTGTTGATGCACTCAGTTCCTCCTCCAGGGAATACCGTGAAACCTTCTCGTGAAACCAGGGTAGCTGTGGCCGTCCTGAATTTCAACGGGGCTCGCTTCCTGGAGGCATGCCTGGGGTCCCTGCTGCAGGGGTCTTACTCCGGTTTCGATGCGTTCCTCGTGGACAACCGGTCCCAGGACGAATCGGTGAAGCTCGTGCAGCAAAGATTCCCCATGGTGAGGATCATCCTGAATGAAGGCAATCTGGGCTTTGCGGCTGCTTATGACCGGGTGCTCCGCTCCCTAGCCCATGACTACGTCGTGCTGCTCAACAACGATACCATGGTGGACAGGGATTGGCTTGGGAAGCTCGTGGAGGTCGCTGAGTCCAATCCGGAGGTCGCAGCGTGCACATCCAGGGTTTTCCTGATGGAGGATCCATCAGTCCTGGATCATGCCGGCGGAGTCTTCACCCTGATCGGGTCGGGGCTGGAATTTGGGAAATGGGGACAGGACCTTTCCTCAGGTGGAGAACCTTTCGATGTGGGTTTTGGAACGGGCTGCTCGCTTCTGGTTCGCAGGGAGGCGTATCTGGAAGTTGGGGGGTTTGATCCTCACTATGGTTTCTACCATGAAGATGTGGACCTCTGCTGGAAGTTCCGGATGTTCGGCTACTCGGTGATGCATGTTCCGGAGTCCATCGTCTACCATCATGTCGGGGGAGGCTGCTACCAGGGCATTGATGAGAACCCTTCCAGAACCTATTTCTGCCAGAAGAACCGACTGGCGAATATGGTCAAGAACCTGGAGGTCTGCAATCTGATTCGAGGGCTTCTGGTCTCTGCGGCCTACGATGCCCTGAGGGTAGGGCGGTTCATGGTCCAGAAGAGAAGAGATCTTATGCAGGCTGTTTTCAGGGGCTATGCGGACACACTGGACCGGTTCCCGGATCTCATGGAGCAGCGTCGCTTTGTCCAGGGGGCGAGATCCGTCTCGGACAGGGGGCTCAGGCCCTACCTCCCGCCGCTTCATGCTTCGGTTCGGGAATACCGGCGCATGCTGAGGCTGCACCGTTATCGGGCGACCTGTGGAGCATGGCCGAAAATGGAAACCGAAGGAGAGTAGCACGGGCATTTGAGGCGAGGCAGCCGCTGATCTGCCGCCCAGCCGGATGGGAAAAACATCGCAGGGCCTGAAGCCACGGGCGTTTTCGTAGCGCAGTCAGCGGGTGATCTTCAGGAGAACGGATGATCCGGTGTCGTCGATCACGACCCAGTCGCCCCGTTTCAAGGGGCGGGGCAAGAGGGAAGCCGGGTCAAAATCGAGGCTCACTTGACCGGTGGCAGGGTCTTTGGCGAGCAGGGTGATCTTCGCCTTTTGCTGCCATGGCCAGTGGTGATGGGTGTCGCCGAAAACCAGGCCGCCTACGGTCAGTGCATTGGGCTCTTTGGGGAGCAGCAATCGCCAGCCCTCGCCGGGTTGCAGGGGCTCCAGGTCGAATTGGAGCCAGCCGGACCAGCGGGAAGGCACGGAGCGTTTGACAGCCTGGTGGGTCCGGAGGCTGCCGTCCGCCCCAACGGGGACCGCCTGCAGGTCTAGAGCCTGCCCTGGGTTGGTGACCAGCACTCTCATAGTCCCGGGAGTGTCCCCTGTCCTCGGCTCGACAGTCATCCAGGTGAACTCCGCTGCGGTTATGATGCCTTCCCTGAGAATGGGGCCATATCGGCGGCGTCTGCTGAGAGGCGAAAATCTGTAGTCAGGACTCGAGATGCTCTGATCCTTCTCGTCCAGGCCATCGAGAGTGGGGTGTCGAACCCCCGGGTGGTAGGCCACGGCAAACCGCAGACTGGGCCGGTGAAGCCAGTCCGTCGCGATGGGCGTCTCATCATAGGCTGGATGATAGTATACGGCGCCGAGCTCCATGGCCCCGTGTACAAAGTAGAATGCCATCGGCATTGTGCCCGTGTACAGGACACCGTCTCCTGACCCAGCCTGCGAAAGCAGAGTCTGCACCTGTTTCTGCTCAAACCGCAGCGGCTGTCGGTCTCGCATGTACTCGACGGTTGCGGCCATATGCTCACCGCCGGAGAGCGCCGCATCAGCGGAGTATCCGACCAGCAGGGCGAAGAGCAGGGCCGGCAGAATTCGCTGCAGGGTGGACTGAGGGCCGGCCGACTCGGTTTCCGGGTGATCTCTGAGCAACTGCCGGGTTTCGACCGCAAGGCGGGCCAGAGCGGTTCCCACGGCGCCGAATGCCATCACCACCAGGGGGATCCACAACCTGAAGAAAAGATCCCCCGGCGGACTTACGGCATGCCTGTGGAAAATGCTGAGGATGAGAAACAAACCATAGGTGACGGTCACACGGAAGAACAGCCTCCTGGCTTCCAGCCCGGAAAGGAGCAGCCCAGTGGTGATCCCGAGCAGCAAAAGGGCCGGCTGACCCAATAGACTGTCCTTGAGTCGGCTGATGTTCGCGAGGATCCCCTCAATGTTGGAAAAAGCGCCAAAGAAGATCTGCTTCGCGGAGGGAAGAGCCAGGATGCTTCCGAATACGCCCAGCACTGCGGGGCTACTGACGGAAGAGGCCAGAAGCGCTGCCAGCACGAGGACGATCAAGACGCCCGCCAGGCCGCATAGAAGCCTTTTGCGTGACACCGGTCGGGGCATGGCCAGGGCGAATGCCGCTGACATCAGTGCGTACAGGCCGCCAATGGGATGAACCAGGAGCAGAACCGCCGACCCGAGGGTGAGGGTCCAGGGCGCATCCCCCCGGCGGAAGATGACCCTTGCCCACACGAAGACTGCCAGTCCCATGGCGACGTTCGCGGGTGTGAAATAATGGAGTCCGGTATCCGGGAACACCTTTGAGGCGAGAAGCATCAAGGCGATGCCTGCGGCCTCCTTGCCCCAGAGTGCCGTCAGGAGACAGGCGAAAGCCGTTCCGAAAAACAAGGGACTTGCAACCCAGAGGACCTTGTAGGCAGTCGTCAGGTCTCCCACGAGGGCTTTGGCCCCGAGCACCAGCAGGGAAAAACCGGGATGGTAGATGGGGAACGGGAAGGCTGAAAGGTCATGAGCCCGGAGAACCTTTGGGTCGGAAGCCTCGATCTCTCTTTGGGCGCGGAGGTCCTGCAGCGCCGGGCAGCCCTGAAAAAAACACTCCTCCATCTGCTGGGTTCGCACCAGGAAGGCCAGGCTGTCGTCCACCTCGGGCGGCAGGCTGCGCGTCGCCATCGGAATATACGTCAACGAACATTGGGCAAAGGTCCAGATGGCCAGGCCGCTCAAGAGAAGGGCCCAGCCTGCGGTGACTCGCGTCCTCGAAGGAGCTCCATGCAATGGTATTGTGGCCGCCGGCTGAGTGTCTTCGGAGTCAGATGGAAATTGATGATTCAATGGAATACCCGGCCTCCGGATTGGCACGCCTGATGTCGAGTTCCCCGCTGGTTGATCGGGCAGAGCGTCGGCTCATGCAAATTGACAACACAGGGGTGAAGAGTTATACGAACGCCCACAGAAAGCAAAGTGAAAAATGGGGCCTCACTTCTCGATTTGATTCGGTTTTCCAGCCATGCGCAAACTGATCGACCTCCTGCGTGTCAGCCTTCGCCATGTTTACCGGCAGAAGCGCCGATATCTGGGTGTTATTCTGGCCATCACCCTGGGTACGGCCGGACTCATCGTCGTCATCATCATGGGGCGCGACGTCAAGAAGAACTTGAACCAGGATCTCGATCTCCTGGGAAGAGTGACCATCCTCAAGGCCTATTTCGAGCCGTATTCCGCCACTCATGACCGTGGAGCCAAGCCCCGCTGGTTTGAGCCTGCCACCGTGGATGAGCTGCGGCGGCATCCCGGGGTGACCGGCGTGAGTCTGACAGCCGTCAAGGCTGGATCGGCCGTTTCGACATGGCGAGACAGGACGCAGTTCTTCATTTTGTTCGGTGTTGACGAGGTTTTCTGGGATTTGATGGGCTTCGATCCTGTGTCGGGAAGGTTCTTCGATGCCGAGGATGCGGAGGAGGGGCGGAGGACGTGCGTGCTCGGGATCGAACTGGCCCGCAGGATCTTCGGTCACACCGATGTGGTGGGATTGCAGGTGCCCATAGACAATGACCTTTACCAGGTGGTCGGCATCCTCGGTGGAGAGGGGGTCGCGACGCGCGTTGACTATGCTTTTGTCCCACTGAAGACGGCCTCGCATCGCATCCAGAGCATCAGGCATCCCGACCGGCTTTACATCCGCTGTCGGGGCTGGGATGACGTGAAGCCTGTGGCGGATGCCATTCCGCAGATTGTGCAGGCCAACCAGCCTCACGAGGGGCTTCGGGTCGAAGGGAACTGGGAGCATCTGATCCGGGTCCAGCGAATTGCGTGGTGGGTCGAGGTGTTCATCTATCTTTCCATTGCAGCCACCCTGTCGCTTGGGGGCTTTGGGATATGGAATGGAATGATGGCTTCGGTTCAAACCCGAACGCGCGAGATCGGGCTGAAGAAGGCCGTGGGCGCAGAAGATCGGGACATCCTCATCCAGTTCCTGGCTGAGGCTCTCTGTCTGAGTCTGGGCTCCGCTCTCTTCGGCTGCATCCTCGCCCGCATCCTGATCCATTTCCTCGGCCTTCATTTGAACAGCCCGGTGCCCGAGGAGGTGTTCCTCCACCACGCCGGTCTCGCCCTGCTCTTCGCGGTCCTCCTTGGTGCCTGCGCAGGGTACTATCCGGCACTTCGCGCCAGCCGCATGGAAGTGGTCTCGGCCATTCGCTTTGAGTGATCGTGCGTTTTGGCCTCCGCCGAGAAGAAGCATTTTTTGGGGGGGCGGGCAGATCCGTGGGGCGGAGAGGACGCGAACGGCGGAGCCCCACAAGCTTGTGAATTGGATTGCATTCTGCGCTTTCGGGAAGCCTCACACAATCGGTTTGACAGGACTGGCGGGCTAGTGATAGGACGTTAAGTATGTTCCTGGCGCTCATAATCATGAGTGATGTATCGACCACAGGTCGGTGATCCTCACCTGATTTGAAAGGAAACGATGACTTTACTCAACGAGAGATGTAAGCCTTTTGCTGATTACATCGGCCAGGCGAAGGACTTGGGGTTTTACCCTTATTTCCGTCCCATTTCTCAATCCTGGGGGCCGGAAGTCCAGGTGGGCAGCCAGCGCTTGGTCATGGTCGGCTCTAACGACTACCTTGGGCTGGCCCATGATCCGCGCGTGAAGGAGGCGACGGAGCGGGCACTCAGACAATGGGGCACGGGCCCGGGCGGGTCGAGGTTCCTTTGTGGAAACTTCTCGCTTCACGAGACCCTTGAGGAGAGGCTGGCCCATTTTGTGGGCAAGAAGAAGTCCATTGTTCACACCACGGGCTTCACCACGAATGTTGGAGCTATTGCCTGTCTTCTCGGTCGTCGGGACACCATCCTTTGCGACAGAGAGAACCATGCGAGCATCTTCGAGGGGTGCAGGTTTTCCGGCGCGCGGGTGCTGCCGTTCAAGCACAATGATGCAGAGGATGCCAGAAGCAAGCTGATCCGAGCCCTTGACCGAGATCATCAGGGATGCATTCTCCTGGTTACCGAGGGCGTATTCAGCATGTCCGGAGACGGGCTCCCACTCCCGGATTTCCTGGCCCTGAAAAGAGAATTCCCTTCGCTGCTCATCTACCTGGATGATGCTCACGGTCTCGGAGTGATGGGACCCCATGGGAGAGGGACTGCTGCTCTTTTCGATGCTGCCGGCCGGGTCGATTTCATCATGGGTACATTCAGCAAGGCACTGGCGTCAATCGGCGGTTTCATTGCATCCGACGATGAGGAGGTGCTCGAATATGTGCGGCACCATTCCAAACCCCTCATATTCTCAGCGGCCCTTCCCGCCTGTTCCATAGCGGCCGTACAGGCCAGTCTCGATGTCCTGGAGGATGAGCCTGAGCGTGTGGAACGGCTGAGGTCCATCACGAGACATGTGAGGGGGGCTTACCGCGAGATAGGTTTGTCTGTCAGGGATTCGGACACGCCCATTATTCCGATCCTTGTGGGAGAGGAGATGAAGGCCTACCTGTTTGCCCAGGATTTGTTCCAGCATGGGGTCTTTGCTCTGCCGGCGGTGTATCCTGCGGTGCCCAGGGGATGCGCCGTCATTCGAACGGCCTACATGAGTACCCACGAGGATCGCCACATCGATTTTGTTCTGGAGGTCATCGGTAAACTGACGCGCAAGTACGACATTCGTTCCTCTAAGATGGAGGGGGCCGACAACGTGACAGGCTTTGAACAGGTCCTTTCGGCGGTATGCTGATAGTCTTGGTCGGTTCAATAGGATGAGAACAGGGTTGAGGACTGGGCGTCGCATTCGAGACTGTCAAAAGCCTGGTGCTGATTGGTGGTCGGGACAAGTCGAGCATGTCTTTGACTGCTCCAGGGGTAACGATTCTTAGCATCGATGAACGTGAATTTCGGCGGATTGTCTGAGACGAGACAGTGTCAGCCCGTCCTTCAGGTGGCTGATATCGTTCGTGAATATGCCACGGAAGCGGGCGTCATCAGAGTTCTGGGGGGGGTCGATCTTTCCGTCCATGAGGGCGAGATGGTGGCCATCATGGGACCCTCGGGGTCGGGCAAGTCCACCTTGCTCTCCATCCTCGGGCTGTTTCTGGCTCCGACGAGCGGAGCCTATCGAATGAACGGGCAGAACGTACTCAGCCTCAACCGTTCTGCTCAGTCTGCCTTCAGACGCTGCTGCGTCGGCTTTGTGTTCCAGAAATGCAATCTTGTTGAAGCAGCGACGGTCTATGAAAACCTCGAATTTCCTTTGATTTATGCCGGAGTTCGGCGTAAGGATCGGCCCGCAAGAATCCGGGGCGCCCTCGAGAGGGTCAATTTGTCACACAGGATGGGCTATCGCGCCAGCCTGCTTTCGGGGGGGGAGCAGCAGCGAGCAGCCATAGCGAGAGCGCTGGTGAACGAGCCGAGCGTGATCCTTGCCGACGAGCCGACTGGGCAATTGGATAGACAAAACGGTCATCTCATCTTGGAACAGCTTTCCAAGCTTGCACAGGACGGGAAGACGGCGCTGGTGATTGTGACCCATGATCCCGAGGTGGCGGCGTACTGCCATCGTATTTACCTGCTTCAGGACGGAGTGTTGACGGAACGAGCCGCAAACGGGTGAGCTGATATGGTGATACGATTTTATCATAGGCCTGGTGATGTGTTGAAACACCTGGGGACTTCGGCGCACGGTGGAGCACGTTCGCATCTTGAATGAGAAGAGTGCGGGGCCTGTATGAATCAGCTTCATCCTGTTGTTTTTCGAGCCTTGTGGTGGCGCAGAGCTTGGGACTCGCTGCACTTGTGGCCTGGTGCTGTACGGAATGGGAGTGCCCGGAATACACGGGGCTGCTTCCTGCGTGTTTTGGGGCCTGCCGTGCTCTTGTCTTTCCTGGGCCTGCTGGCGTGCGGCGGTATGCATGCTCATGCCCAGGATGAGATCGTGCCCGGGAAG
Organism: uncultured Syntrophobacteraceae bacterium; assembly: GCA_964557955.1. Taxonomy (GTDB): domain Bacteria; phylum Desulfobacterota; class Syntrophobacteria; order Syntrophobacterales; family Syntrophobacteraceae; genus JALOOX01. The sequence continues at coordinate 8,313 of CAZLCS010000077.1, read as the reverse complement.
GACCTGCCTCTTTCCCGGGGCCGTATGGACTTCGCCGAATGTGTCAAATTCTCGCTCAAAGAGTCTCCGGTCCTGACGGGCAGCACCGTCGACATTGAGCTCAGGCGACTTGACGAGTCTGACAGCCGGTACGCTTTCATTCCTTCCTTCTCGCTTCGCACCAGCTACCTCCTCAACCCGCCGGATGGTAATAAAAACCCGGATTTTCGCCGGTATTCATACGGATTCGTGACAGAGAACTACAACCCGGTCGAAATCTACTTCAACCTGCGAGCGCGGCAGATTCTCACAAAGATTGGCATCCTGGCCCATTTTCAAGTGACCTCTGACTTCCTTCAACGGTTGGGGGCGGGTTTTCTGGAATTGGAAGCCCTGGACAGGATATCGGCTCTCCAGCAAGAGCTCATCCGTTTGGCTGAAGGGGGGTTGGCTGCTGTTCGATCGAGACTGGACACCGGGGGGGTATCGCCGCTCGATGTCCAGGTTGCCGAGCAGGACGTTCAGATGGTGAGAATCGAGCTCGACAGGCTCGAGGGCGCCAAGACGACCATTCTGGAGGGAGTCAGGAGCCTGATGGGGGTCGGCAATCATGAGGTCCTGATTCTGGAGCTCCACAACGTCCGCGAACAGGTGCTGGGACGTTTCGAGCCCGGGAGCGTAACAGAAGAGCAAGCCCGAAAGAGCTCTTTTGAGCTTCGCATTCAGGAGTTGAAACGGGAGCTCCAGGAGAAGAACATCACTCTGTCGTACACGCGCTTTCTTCCCGTCCTCACGTGGGGTGTGCAGACCACTGATCCACTCAGCGGCGAGCAGGAAAGCGGTCTCTTTTTCTCGGTTGGTTTTGAGCTGCCCCTGTGGGATGGTCTCAAACGTTACCACAACGTATTTCGACAGAAGCAGGTCATGAGACAGGTGGATGCCGAGGGCAAGAGCAAGGAGATCAGCTTCGAGACCCGGTGGTCCGCCGCACAAAGGGGCATGGCTGATGCTGCAGTGGGGCTCGATATGGCCGGAGCACAGAAGAGGCTGGTGGAGCTCAGGGAGCGCCAGGCAGAGATTGGCTACAACGCAGGAAGGATTGGTGTGACGGACTTTCTGGGTGCACGCAGAACCCTTCTGGAGAACCAGAAAGCCGTGGTGAGGCATTCACTGGAGTATGATAAGGCCGTATTGGCGGTTCGAGCTCTTTCCGGAGACCTGGTCAGAAGCTATGTGGACACGACAGTCGAATAGAAGCAAAAAGAGGAAAGCCTTTGTATTCTGGCTCATCGCCGTTCCTGTATCCTGGATACTCACGGCGAGCCAGGTGATGGGGAGTGAGACCAATGGTCGTTCCAACCAGGGAGGGGGTTCCACATACGTTGACGCTTTTCAGGGCAAACTGGTTTGCCCATTGAAGCAGCCGGCGATCATGCATTTCAAAGGTACGGTCACCAACCTCCATGTGCAGGAGGGGCAGCGCGTCAAGAAGGGGGAAGTCTTAGCTGAATACCGGCTGGCGCCGGAAATGATCCCGGGCCTCAAGAAGCGGATCGCCGGTGTGCACCTCAAGGATATGGAGATCCAGCTGGCGGATCTTGAAAAGGGTTTGAACTTGCTTCACACGAGGAGGCGGGAGCTGAGACAGCTCGCTTCCCAGGATCTGGCCCCTGCTCAAAGCCTGAATCAGGTTGAGAGGGAGATCCAGATCGCCGAAAAGCAGAAGCTGACGCTTGAGCAGAAGTTCCGCCTGGAAAGAGAGGCTTTCAACGAAGACCAGGCTCTCTTGAGAGAGAACCTGGGCGGGACCTTCAGGGGGGTGGGGACTTCCGAGTCTGTCCAGATTTTGGCTCCCATCTCCGGCCAGGTCATCTGGATTGCACCTGAAATGAGGGAGGATGCGGAGCTCCCTCCAGGCAGTCATGTTTTTACGATCGGTGTGATGGAGCCCATGATCATGAGGGCCCAGGTTCATGAGCTCGAAGCCGTGAAGATCTCTGTTGGAGACCCGGCCGACGTGACCTTGGATTCCTTCCCCGACCGGGTTTTCGAGGCCAGGGTTTCGAGAATCTCGTGGGCGCCTCTGACGCCGGCCGTGGAGCAGCCGACCTACTACGGTTTGGAGCTCTCGGTTGCGAACCCCGACCTGGAATTGAGAGAGGGCCTGAAAGGTCAGGTGATGCTTCGCAAGCAGAACGGGCGTTGATGGGTGGATTGGCCAAGAAGGGTTGCCGCGTCTCGCGTTATGAAGATGGAGTTTGAGTCTTCTGTTCCTGCCCCGGACAGTGTCCAGGTGATCCCTGTTGATGCTGGAAAGGGAATGTCTGACTTCCTGGGTCTCTCCCGGACCATTCAGCAAAAGGATCCTCTCTGGGTTCCTCCCATCCTTTCAGAGCAGAAACGCATTCTTGATCCCCGGACCGGGCCGTTTTTCGAGTATGGAGCCGCTCAGTATTACCTGGCTTTGAGAGACGGCAAGCCGGTGGGCCGGATTTCGGCCCATGTGAATCCCCGGTACGAGGAGCGGCATGACCCTGGAACCGGCTTTTTCGGGTTTTTCGAGTGCGTGAATGACCCTCGTGTGTCCGCTGCACTGTTCGATGCGGCTGCGGCCTGGCTGGGATCGAGGGGGAAAACGCGCATCCTCGGGCCGCTGAGCTTCTCCATCTACGATGAGGTCGGACTCCTCGTGGAAGGCTTCGACTCGCTTCCCGTGATCCTGCACGCTCATAACCCCCCATACTATCAGGATTTGCTGCTTCAATGGGGATTCCGCAAGGCCGTCGATTGGTACGCCTTCAGGGTTACCCAGCGGGATGTCGATGTGGAGGCCATGGAGAAGCGGCTGAAGACCATCATGAAGGGGCAGAGGCTGGTGCTCACCTCCCCGACGGTGGGGGATTTCTCCCGCCGCCCGGACGAGCTTATGGAAATCTTCAACGAATCCTGGGATGACAACTGGGGGCATGTGCCCTTCACCCGGAGGGAGTTCCATCACATCTTCCGGCAGCTGAGGCCCATTCTGCGACCCGACATGATCCACCTGATTCTGGACGGTGACCGTATCGCAGCCTTCGTCATCAATATCCCGGATTTGAATCCTGCGATCCAGAAGCTCAATGGCAGGCTGACCCCATGGGGGATGCTGCGTCTGCTCTATGAGGCGAAGTTCAAACCGCTCAAGAAGGCGCGTGTGCTGCTGCTGGGAGTGCGACGCCCTTACCAGGGCCGATTGCTGCATCATGCATTGATTCTCCGGACCTACCTCCACATTTTGAAGACCACCTCGTGCGAGGTGTGCGACTGCTCGCTCATTGTGGAGTCCCTCGGCCATTTCATTCGCACCGTCGAGCGTTTTGGGGGTAAGCGTTACAAGACGTTTCGCATTTTCGAACGGGAGATCTGATGCGAGTTCTGCTCATTTCCATGCCGGATACTGCGGATGTCATTGATTATGTGGCCAGGCTTCCCAACCTGGCCGTCGTGTCCATAGCGGGCAACCTGACAGGTCATGAGGTCAAGGTCCTGGATCTGGTCCTCTACAAGCCCCGGATTCGCCAGGCCCTCGAAGAGACTTTGAATGAATTTCGACCTCACGTTGTGGGGTTGAGCGGCATGACGTTCCAGTTTGGGACCCTTCTACGGGTGGCCCGGTTTGTTCGGGCGCGGGACCCGGAAGTGAAGCTGGTTGCAGGCGGGTACCATGCGACGCTCATGGCGGAGGAAATCACGAGCTCCAGGGAACCTTTGCCACTGGATTTTCTGGTGAGAGGAGAGGGCGAGGTCACATTCGCTGAACTGGTTTCGCAGCTGAGCAGGCCCGAGCCGGATTTCAGCGGAGTCCTCGGGCTCAGCTACTTCAACGGGATTTCCTGGCGCCATAACCCGATGAGGCCCTTGATGGATCTTGGCGGGATGGCGCTCCCCAATCGCCGCGCGCGGCTCAAAAGCGACTTCTTCATGCTGCATCTGCCCATGGATGTGGCAGAAACGTCCCGTGGATGTCCTTACAACTGTAAGTTCTGCTCCATCACGCAAATGTACGGAAGGACATTCCGTACCCACTCGGAAGATAGGATCATCGCAGACCTTTACAGCATCAGGCATCAGGGCAGCAAGGCCGTTTTCTTTGTGGATGACAACATTACCCACGATATCGATCACTTCAAGAGAGTCTGCCGTGCCATCGTGCGGCACGGTCTGAACGATATGCACTATCTGGTTCAAGTGACGGCCGTTGGCATCGCTCAGAACCCCGATCTGGTGGCCGATATGGACCGGGCCAATTTCCGTTTTGTGTTCGTCGGCTTTGAAGCCATGACTCCCCAGGCGCTCAAGGGGGTGAACAAGCCGACCAATCCCGAGATCAACCGGCGGGCGGCCGCTCTTCTGCGTCAACACGGGATGGCGATCATCGCCGGATGTATCGTGGGTTATCCGGAGGACACGGCAGCCAGTGTCAAAGAGAATCTCCGGCTGATCCGATCCCTCACGCCGGACATGATCTATGCCCAGTACTTGACGCCCTATCCCAAGACGGTCCTTCGTGAAGAAATGCTGGCCGCCGGGTTGATTACAAACCTGGACGACTACAGCAAGTACGACGGCTTTTCGTGCAATATCCGGACGCATCACCTGGAGAACAGGGATCTGTACCGCGTTCTCAAGAGGGAGATGGTGTTGAGCCATTTCGATCCATCCCTTATCAAGGCCAACTTCTTCCTCCGAAAGTGTCCGCTGCCTTTCTTGAAAGGCGTAGTCAAAGCCATTGGAACAAACATTTACAACATCCTGGCAGCGCGGCAGCTTGCTCAGTGGATCGATCTGGATCGGGGGCCGGCCGGTATCGTCCGCGGGGCGCCGTGTCGGGCTTCCGGGGTTTCTCCTTGAAGTGAGAGCAAGGCTTCCCGGAACCGGCGAGCATTGCTTCATCACGGCATGACCAGGGCAAAGTCAGATTGAGAACAGTCCTTGTCACGACCTATTACCTGCAGATGACATCGCGGGATCAACTGAACCGCCGCCTCTCATCCCGGGAAGGGCTGGCGCTTTCAAAGGTCAGTCCGCCGAAGCCCGAGCTGAATCGGTACTTCTACACGACCGTTGGGGGTGACTGGCACTGGACTGACCGGTTGCGCTGGACGACTGACGACTGGCTGATGTATCTGAACCAGGCTGGCATTGAGACCTGGGTTCTCTCGGTGGGTGGATGTCCTGCAGGCTACTTTGAGCTGGATGCTCAGTCCGACGGGGAGGTCGAAATCGTCTACTTCGGCCTGCTGGCAGGATACACGGGAAATGGGCTGGGAGCCCACCTGTTAACCTCTGCCGTCGACCGGGCATGGGATCTTGGAGCTCGGCGAGTATGGCTTCACACCTGCTCCCTGGATCATCCGGCAGCACTGTCTCATTATCTGTCAAGGGGTTTCGGTTTATACAGAGAGGAGCATTCCTTGAAGGAATTGGACCTCGAATCCGGAAGCCCCTGAACCCTGTGGCGTTGATTCCGAACAGAAAGATCAGCCCGCAGATCGCTATTCCTTCCGAGTTGTTTTCGGGCATCGTTCCACCTCCTCGCAAGGTTGGAGTTTGCCGCTTTCTGAGACGTGAAATTCGGTATTCCTGAAGACTTTTCACCGCTTCTCCCTCCAAGTCGACCGCTTCATAAGTACAGCGCCACACAAGAAGGTGTCCATGATCACGCCGTCATGCCGGCAGTCTTTTGGCCGGCATCCAGGTCTCTTTGTGGATTCCGGCTTGAGAACTGCCGGAATGACGACCCAGATATTGGGCACTCTATTGTGCCGGCCTGTATTTGGGGCCATCTATTGCTGGGTATGGCTCTTCCTCACCTGAATCGATTCACGGCCGGGGATTCTGGACGGGGTCGGAAGCTGTCCTTAATTTTGGTCTAACAGTATCCCGCTGATGACCCGATATCCGGTCCACGTAGTCATAAAGCCCCTGAGTGCTTCAGGGCGATCGGACCGGGCCGGTACGAAGAGAGGGGAGCCATGTTTTCAAAGCAGAAGAAGACGATCATTCTGGGCGTGCTGATAGCGGCGCTGACCACGGGTTGCAGCGGCAACAGGGCGATGGTGCAGCAAAATCCATATGATGCATACCCGGTGCGGGGCATGCACTTCTCCACGGTGGCGGCGGTGAGCGCTCCTTACGCGCCGTCAAAATCCGTATCGACAGGCCAGATGGACATCGGACTTCAACTGAGGACCATCACCGACCAGGAGATCCAGCGGATCAGTGCCAGGGATCCCGATTTGAGCCCGAGCGTTATTCGCCACATCCTTTCGCGCATCAATGCCAAGGCCGCATACTATATTGAGGATGACATCCGCGACGGCCAACTTCTCATTGTGCCCAATGATCTGCGGGCTTACAAGCAGTGGAGCCCACTGGACCCTTTCATTCCCGAAATCGCCGAAATTCCAAAATTCATACTTATCGTCAAGGATGAGTATTTTCTCGGCTGGTACGAGGATGGGCGGTTGGTGGGTGACAGCCATGTGTGCATCGGCAAGAAGGACGGCTGGACGCGGGCAGGCGTATACAGCGTGAAGGACAAGGACCCCGACCATGTCTCCCGCAGCTACACCAACGCCTATGGCGAACCGGCCCAAATGCCCTGGGCCCTGAGGATCTACGAGCATGTGTGGATCCATGGAGGGGACATCACCCAGGGCAACTGCTCCCACGGCTGCATCAATCTGCCGGTCTTCGTGGCTCCCAGGCTCTTTTCCTGGGCGGACCGAGGGACGGCGGTGGTCATTGTGGAATCGTTGGATGACGTAGAAAACGTGCTCGCCGATAATCGATCCAACTGCGAGCTGTTTGCCAAGAGCTGCCGGAGCAGACAGGCTCGGCTGAATTAGTGCAACCTGGTGAAAGGGCTTGCTCGGCCGACTTTAACCATTTTCTATTCGGATTATTTGATGTACAAGTCTCTCGATTTGTGCAGAGCCCAGTACTCATGATTCTGAGTGTCAAAATCTGGGTGGCGGGCAGAGACGCCTGCTGCATGCAGTGCACGCCCTCCTGCTGATGTCACTGGTTCACGCTCTGATCCTTCCCGTGCCGTGTGTTGTCCGTATCTCGATTTCACAGATCCCATCTCGGTTCCCAACGCTGATTCATCCTGCCCTTCTCGCAAGCTCACAAGTTTTGACTTGTGTCAAAAGAAATCCTGAACATATGGGGTATTGTTCTCGCCGAGGTTCTCTGTCAATCGGTTAACCCAACACCAAACCTCTGGACGGTCGGGAAAGTGAGGAGCATGGATAATCAAAAGCATTCTCGAAAAAGGAGGAGATCCTGGTACTGGGCCGGCCTTCTGATCCTGGTCCTGGCTCTGGGGGGGGCTTTTGTCGGCTTCGGTCCCCCGGGCTTGTATGCCAGGTCCGGAACGCCGGAGTTCTGTGCAAGCTGCCATGTCATGGAATCCCAGTATGAAGCCTGGTTCCATCAGGGCGGCCACCGCCGGGTAAAGTGCATCGACTGTCATTTGCCGAACGACAACCTTCCAAGGCATGTCGTCTGGAAGGGGATCGAAGGAATGCGGGACGCGTTCATCTTCTACTCCGGCCGGGTTCCCGACAACATCAAGCTATCGGATCATGGCGCGGCCATCCTGCAGGAGAACTGCCTGCGATGTCATGAAGAGACTCTCTCGCGAGTGAACGAAGATCGGAAGTGCTGGCAATGTCATCGCCGCTTGTCCCATCGGACCAGCGGGAGCCTTTAACCCTCATACCGGAAGGAGAGGAAGAGCTTATGCAGCGAAACAGACTTTGGTTGGCCGTTCTTGTGCTCGGCTTTGTCTCCGTGGGCGTCCTCTCGGTAGGATGCGCCCCTGAAAAGCCGGTGCCCGTAAGACCTGGTACCATTGCGGACGGCGAGCTCGATCCGGCCAAATGGGGCAACATCTATCCTCTGGAGTACGACACCTGGCTCAAAACCAAGGATCCCAAGCCGGCCGGAAAAAGCAAGTACAAAAAGGGATACGACACGGACCTGGTGATCTACGACAAGCTGAGCCAATTTCCTTACATGCCCCTCCTGTTCAATGGGTGGGGGTTTGGTGTGGAGTACAACGAGCCGAGGGGCCATCACTACATGGTCATCGACCAGCTCGAAATCGATCCTTCGCGCCTCAAGGCAGGAGGCGCATGCCTGACCTGCAAGAGCCCATTTGCCCCCAAACTGGAGCAGGAGATGGGGATCAAGTATTTTGCAGATCCCTATCTCGAAGTGCACGCCAAGATCCCCCCGGAGTTTCGTCAGCTGGGGGCGGCCTGCAACGACTGTCACGACAACAAG
>CAZLCS010000076.1:0-20473 GCA_964557955.1 uncultured Syntrophobacteraceae bacterium | reverse complement strand
TCGGTTTTAGCAGGATTACAGGTACTACGGCGCGCGCTGGTTATCGCCGGCGTTATGAGCAGGAGGCCAGTGTCAATAGTGGTACCTAAGCTGTGCAAGATGGAGGGAATCCTTCTCAACTTTGTACACGATCCGGTGTTCATCGGTAATGCGGCGGGACCAATATCCAGACAGACCATGTCTGAGGGGCTCAGGCTTGCCGGTTCCCTCAAAGGGTGAGCGTTGTATTTCCTTAATCAGCTTGTTGATGCGCTCCAGGATCTTTCGGTCCGTCCGTTGCCAGTAGAGGTAATCATCCCAGGCGTGCTCGGAGAAGACGATCTTCACTCGATCAACTCCCGCTCCCTGCCGCAACCGGATTCAAGCTCAACAATGGACTCCAGGAGCCTTCGAGCGTTTTTCGGGCTTCTCAGAAGGTATGCAGTCTCTTCGAGGGCCTGGTAGTCCTCAAGGGAGATCATCACGACCGATCGCTGGCTTTTACGTGTGATGATGACCGGGGAGTGGTCGTCGCAGACCTTGTCCATGGTTTTGGCGAGGTCTTGGCGTGCCTGTGAGTAGGTTACCGCGTTCATCTATGGTCCTCCTGTGGTTAACGTTTGTACCACTTATTGTACAACATGGTGTGTCTCATAACAAGCGGTTCGAGCCGGACACCCGACCACGCGGTGACAATTCATAGCATTTCCTCAGGATCGGTAGCCGCGCGGTCGGGTGCCGCTCAACCGCAGCGTTAGGCCGCCGGTTCTGCCCCTGTCAGACGACAACTCAGGTGGTGGTTGACCGTGCAGCTTCGACCTTGAAATTGGAGTACCTCCATGAAAAAGTATGACATTGCGTTTTCGTTCGCAGGGGAAGATCGAGAGTATGTCGACGAGGTGGCCAAACGCCTCCTGGCGCAACGCGTGAAAGTTTTTTACGACAGGTTCGAAGAGACCAACCTTTGGGGCAAAGACCTTTATACGTATTTTTCAGACGTCTACCAGAACCAGGCCTTCTTCACTGTGATGTTTATCTCCGAAGCCTACAAGGAAAAGTTGTGGACCAACCACGAGCGCAAGAGTGCTCAGGCCCGGGCATTCTCGGAGAACAAGGAATATATTCTCCCAGCGTTTTTCAACACCACCGTCGAAGTGCCCGGAGTGCTTAAGACTACCGGGTACGTTGACCTCTCAGGGCTGAAGCCTGAGCAATTCGCTGACAAAATTGTTGCGAAGCTAGAGGCCTCGGGAGTAAAGCTCGTCACCGAGATTCACTTCTCGTACTCGGATGCAGCCCGAGCGGACGTTGATTTTCCCATTAAGCACGGTGATGACGTCTCGGAAATAATAACAGCGCTCAGATCACACAACTGGTATACGCAAAGTCCCGCAATTGAGAAAATCTTCAAGTTAGATTGGTCGAAACGGACGGGGGACGAGGCTTTCGTTCTTGGGCGAAACATCTATCAGTGTGCCGACGGGTACGAACGCAGTGCGGAAACCATCATGAAAAACCTCCGTCGTGAACTCGCAAAGCTTCCCGCCGAGTGGGCTGAGCATGTCTTGAACGGGATGTTTTATGAGGCGTACTTCGACCATGAGGGGAAGTTTCGGGGGGCCAAGCTTAAAAATAGGTTTCTCTCCGAGCTGTTCGCTATCGAGACTGCAGCGAAATACGAAAGGTCTATCGCATACGTACAGTACACTCTGGACCCGTACCGCGGCAGCCTTGGAGTTCTGCCCAACAAAACGCCCGAGATTCTGAAAGTCCGGGTTCAAATCGACGACAAAGACCCTCCTCTTATCACCAGTGTGAAGTGCCAGGGGAAAGAACACCTGATTCCCGTAGACGAGGATGCAGATGATCCGGGCTGGCGATTTTCGGTCCGCAGCTTCACCTTGGAAGAGTTTTCAGAGCTATTGATGGAATTCTGGAACATCCCGGAAGGCCACTTGGAAGTGGAGTACGATAAGGATCTACCGGCCACTACAAAGGTTCACCTTGCAACGGGGAAGTCGTTGGGAACCCTGAGAGTCTAGAAATGGCGCTGGCCTAGCAGTTGGAGACGAGTAACAAGGTCAGCCTAACATCAGCTTCAAGGCGGACACGAAACCACGCGGGGCAGTTTTTGGCGCTATCATAAAGGCTTTCGGCGCGTGGTTTCGTGCCGCTTAAGCTGGGCGTTGGGCTGTGTTGATAACTCACGTTGCCGTCATCATAAAACCATAAGAAGCAACCATGGCTGCTTATCCAAAGGTAAGGGAGGGTAGTAATGATGGGAGAGGATTATGCATCCTATGATGACTTTATGGACGCATGCAGATCTCGCAGAGAATCACTGGATGCCGGTAGAGCACTGGGAAAGATATATTTAATAGAGCAACCTCATTCCTTGCCGTAGTGCCGAGCGTGGTTTTTGCCCATGATCTGATGATAGGCTGTCAGCATTTGCGGATTGTTGTGAGTGAGATCCCAGATCTCCTCCCGGTATTGCTGCCGGTTGCGCTCGTTCCTCAGATAAAATTTCAGCAATTCAAGATCGCTGGGCGTCTCTCCGGATTCGGGCAAACAGGGAAGACGGGTGACAATCCCACGCTTTGCTTTTGCCTGCTGAAAGACGTCGTTGATACTTCTTCGGGCGCCGCTCCCAGAGGTGACCCTGTAGGAGGAGATCAGGCCATCGTAGGTGATCTTGTCTTTGAACGGCAACAACACCCCATCGACCATGATGGGAAGCCTTGAGCCCAAGATGATCTGGAGGTCATCCTGCAGCGCAAGGACCCCGTATGGAATCTGGCCGACCTGCTCGAAAGAGACGGTATGACTCTTCAGGTAGGCTACCACGAGGAACCTGCCCTCGATCCGATATCGGCGCCGTTGTCCAACCAGTTCCAGCTCTCTGCCGTCCAGTTCAGAAGGATTCGCTTCCACAGAGGAATCGAGGAGCGTGTCATTCTTCCACATGGCATTCCGGATCATGATCTTCTCATCGAGATCCAGGTTCCTGATCTCCTCCAGGCTCTGGGCGGCCGGAGTCAATTTCAGCTTGCGATTCACGTACACAAGCAGTGCAGACTGGACCTTATAGAAAAGCTCCGTAATTTCGGCTGACAGCTTCATGAGTGCTGCTCTCTTCTCATACTGATGTGTTCAACTCTATGCGGCAAAGCCAGCGACAGGGCCTGACCGGGTTCACCCTCTTCATCAAGCCAAGATGGAGCGTTCTGAAAACTGAAAAGTCACAAAGGCTGGCCCTCCGAATCATCTTCTTCATGCGCGTCCCGGACGGTCGGCATTCCATCCCGGTGAGATATCCGCCCCTCAGACTTCCTGCCGGAAGTGGAAGTTTGCAGGAAACCTGGCGTGGTGGTATAGGTCAGAAACGGAGAACTGAAGAAGTGGCAGGGAGGAAGTCTCGCTGCTGAAGCCGGCAGAGCTTCGCGCCCCAACACCGTGTAATTCAGCGTCGGTCCGGTACAGCCGGCTCACCCGGTTGCTGAAATAAGTCAACTTCAATGGCGGCATCCAATGCGTTGCCGCTCAATCGGGAATATGGTGCATGGAAGATCTCGGCAATAAGGTGAATCGGTTCTTTGAATTCTTCAGTGCTCAGAGCCTGGAGCAAATGGCGGATTTCCTGAAAGAAGATGCTCGCCTCTTCTTCCCGAAGACACAGCCCCTGGTCGGAAAGCAAAGGATTCTCAAATTCTTCCAGGTTCTTTTCCGCCAGTATCCCGAGCTCACCTTTACGATTGTGCACACCATTGCCCAGCAGGACAAGGTGGCCGTCCACTGGACCAACAGGGGAATCACCAGGAAGAATGAGCCCTATGAGAACGAGGGAGTGACCCTGTTCTTCTTTGAAGATGGGCTGGTCTACCTCATGAGCGACTTTTTTAAAGATACGGGAAAGTTCTGATCACGCCCAGCCATCAACCTCCCATGGGCCGGGTTGTATCACAGCCCCAACTGAGCGATAAGCCCCTGGCTGTGAGGTCTCAGCCAGGGAACGCGGTGCATTGCCTGCGCCTTCCCTTTTGCGAGACTGTCCCCACGACAGGCGCTTCCTTTCCCCGTATCCCATCATCACAGCAAGCCGGGAAGGAGATTCCCAATGAAGTGGGTCACGCGCTCCCATGTACACGTAGACCGGGTTGCATGTCCCTGGTTGATCACACGGTTTGTGGATTCGGATGCCACGTTTCTGTTCGTGCCCAAGAGCAAAGTGCTGGAAGTCGCCGAAAAGGAAGGAGCCATCCCTTTCGACACGCCGGGGGCGGAGCTGCATCACCGGGGTGAGCTGTGTACATTCGACGTCATCATCCAGGAATACCAGCTGACCGACAAGGCACTACTGCGCATGGCCAGGGTCATCAATGCGGCCGACACCGACCGACTCGATGCCGATCCGCTGGCCGCCGGCTTTGAAGCCATAGCGGTGGGCTACAGCCTGCGATATCCGGACGATCACGAAAACATCGAGCACCAGTTCGAGGTCTACGATGCCCTTTATGCCTGGTGCAGGCTGGATGTGGTCAGGGGCGAAATGTAGAGGGACCACCTTGGAGCGCCGAAAACTCACTCGCAATCGTTCATCGCAGATCGCCGGTTTTCTGGGCCTGCAGCGCAGCACGGTCGGCGTTTTGACCATGGTGGTGCTGGTGGGCATGGGCGAACGAATGGCCGAGCGCTTTCTTCCCATCTACATGATGGCCCTGGGAGGCGGCGTTCTGGCCGTCGGGCTGCTTCAGGCCATGGACAACCTGCTCTCGGCGCTATACAGCTTTCCGGGGGGGTATCTCAGCGACCGCATCGGCACCAGGAGATCGCTCCTGGTCTTCAACCTGCTGGCCATGGCCGGCTTTGGACTGGTGATCCTCATCCCCGCCTGGGAGGCAGTGCTGGTCGGCGCGGTGCTGTTCATTTCGTGGTCGGCCATTTCACTTCCTGCCACCATGAGCCTGATCTACAAGGTGCTGCCGCCGCACAAGCGGACCATGGGAGCGAGCATGCACTCGCTGGTGCGGCGCATTCCCATGGCCCTCGGCCCTTTGGTCGGCGGAGTCTTCATCGACATATGGGGTGAGCGCGACGGGGTGCGCCTTGCCTTCGGCGCAGCCCTGGCTATGGCCGCCGTCGCCATGGTCCTGCAACAGCACATGATCGAGGACGACACCCCGAAACCGGCATCCTCGGGGGACACCTGCAATCTGTCGCCGGAAAAGAACCCCCTCAAGCTGCTCCGGATGATGAACCCCTCGATGAAAGGGCTGCTGGTGACGGATATTCTCGTTCGATTCTGCGAGCAGATCCCCTATGCCTTTGTCGTGATCTGGTGCATGAAGGTCATCGCCGAGCCGGTTTCGGCCGTGCAGTTCGGCATTCTGACGAGCATCGAGATGGCCACGGCGGTGCTGATTTACATCCCCGTCGCCTATCTGGCGGACAGGAGCACCAAGAAGCCCTTTGTCCTGATTACCTTTGGGTTCTTCACTCTGTTTCCTCTGGCGCTTCTCTACAGCCGTTCCCTGGAAATGCTTGCGGCGGCGTTCATCCTGCGGGGACTGAAGGAGTTTGGCGAACCCACAAGGAAGGCTCTGATCATGGATCTTTCCCCCGACAGCTGCAGGGCGGGCATGTTCGGGCTCTATTACCTGATCCGGGACGTCTTTGTTTCGGCGGCCGCGCTGGGAGGCGCTTACCTGTGGCGGATCAGCCCGGAGACGAACCTCATCTCGGCCTTTGCCTTTGGAGCTCTCGGCACAGTGGGATTCGCCATTTTCGGGCGCGACATCCCCGTGTCCACAGAGAATGAGAGAGGCGGAAAACCTTGAACCGAACCGTGCGTCCGGGTATCCTTGCGCCTGTGCTGAATGGGTTTCGAAGGTGGCGAGACCGGATGTCGAGCTTCGTCGTCATTAGAGTACCGAGGACTGACGGCTTCAAGAACATGAAGCGTGACCTGAAGGGAGAGAGGATTGTGGCTCGAGTTGCAATCAATGTGGATCATGTGGCAACGGTGAGGCAGGCAAGACTGGCCAACGAACCGGACCCGGTGACGGCTGCGGCCCTGGCCGAGCTGGCCGGCGCCCAGGGCATCGTGGTGCACCTCCGGGAAGATCGTCGGCACATTCAGGACAGGGACGTCGAAGTGCTGAGACGCACGGTCAAAACCAAGTTCAACCTGGAGATGGCCGCAACGGATGAAATGATCCGCATTGCTCTGGCCATCAAACCGGAGGTGGTCACCCTCGTCCCTGAGAAGCGCCAGGAGCTAACCACGGAAGGCGGACTGGATGTCGTCCTCTATGAGGACGCCCTGAGGGACCCCATCAAGATGCTGCACGACGGCGGCATTGCGGTGAGTCTCTTCATCAATCCCGACCACAAGCCCATCAAGACTGCCCACCGGCTGGAGGCGGACTACGTGGAAATCCACACCGGGAGCTTTGCCGAGGCCCGGAGCTTTTCCAGGCGACAAGAGGAGTACGATCGGGTGGTCACCTCGGCCAAACTTGCCCGCAAGCTGGGCCTGGGCGTACACGCCGGGCACGGCATCGACTACCGGAACATATTCTGGCTGAGGGGACTGTCGGAAATCGAGGAGTTCAGTATCGGCCATGCCGTGATCGCACGCGCCGTTCTCGTGGGAATGGAGCGGGCCGTCCGGGAGATGATCGAACTGGTGAATGGTTGATGGCCGTTTTCGGTGTTGGAATCGACCTGGTTCGCACGGACCGCATGGAGTCGAGCCTTGCTCGATGGGGGGATCGCTTCGAGAAGAGGATCTTCACAGAGGGTGAGTCCCGGGCGTGCGCGGAGCGCAGGCACCGGGCGTCCTGCCTGGCCATGCGATTTGCGGCCAAGGAGGCCTTTGTCAAAGCCCTGGGTACGGGGATCCGCGCTCCCTTGGGCTGGCGCGACATCGAGGTGGGCAACACGGCAATGGGGAAGCCCGTTATCACGCTTTCCGAGAGGGCGCTCGAACATTGCAGCCGGCTCGGGGTTTGCGCCTGGCATGTGAGCCTCACGGACGACGGCGAATACGGGGCTGCGGTGGTCGTGCTCGAGACGGCCTGAGAACCGAAACGGTGAACCTGTGCCTGGAGGGTTGGCCTTGGCGAAACGAGTTGAAAGCATGCTGGTTACCGCGCAGGAAATGGCGAAGCTTGACCGGCAGACCATCGAGGAGATCGGCATCCCCGGTATCGTCCTCATGGAAAACGCGGCTCGAGGTGCTGCCGCTTTCTATGAAGAAGTCATTCCGGATCTCCTGGAGCGTCACATCACCGTGGTGGCGGGAGCCGGGAACAATGCGGGGGACGGCTTCGTGCTGGCGAGGATCTTCCACGGGCGGGGTGCTTCCGTTCGAGTCGTTTGCCTGCGTCCTCCGGAACGCCTCCAGGGCGATGCTCTCACCAACTTCAACATCCTGACGAAGCTTGAAATACCCATCCACGTCTGGAACGAATCAGCAGACTTCGGCGATCAATGGCCGTGGGTCCGTGAGAGCGGAGTCCTCATCGACGCCATCCTCGGAACGGGGCTCAGCAGCGAGGTGCGGGGCCTTTACCGACAAATCATCGAAGCCGTCAATGAGCTCACGAGCGTCCCCGTGCTCGCCGTCGACCTGCCTTCGGGCCTGGACGCCAGCACGGGGAAGCCTCTGGGGGCCGCCATACGCGCTGCAGCGACAGCGACTTTCGGCTTCGTCAAGACCGGTCTCGTCATCGATCCGGGACAGAGGTTCGTCGGAAAGCTCAAGCGGGTGGACATCGGAATCCCCCGCGAGGTCTCACAGGCCTGCGGCATCCGGCGCTGGTGGCTGGACGAGAACTTCCTGCAGGGATGGCTTTTCCCCCGAGACCCGGACGCCCACAAGGGGACTGCGGGTCATGTGGCGGTCCTCTCGGGATCCCGCGGCAAGACCGGGGCGGCAACACTCATCTGTCAGGGAGCCGCCCGCGTGGGTGCCGGCCTCGTGACGCTCTTCGTGCCCGAGAGCCTCAATCCGATTCTCGAAGTCAAGCTCACGGAAGCCATGACCTGGCCGGTGGCAGAGAACGAGGACCAGTCTCCGAGCCTTTCGGCGACGGCCGATATCCTGGCTGTGCTGAAGGGCAAGCAGGCCCTTGCCATGGGTCCGGGGATCTCGCTCAACCCATCGACGCAGAGCCTGGTGATGGAGTTGATCCAGCAGAGCCCCTGCCCCATGGTGCTGGACGCTGATGCGTTGACTGCCGCGGCCGAGCATCTGTCCGTCCTCGGCAAAAGCTCCCAGCCTGTGATCCTCACACCCCATCCGGGCGAGATGGCCCGGCTGATCCGTGGGTCCACGCGGGATGTCCAGGAGGATCGGCTGGGAATGGCATCGGCATTCAGTCGGCAGCATGGCGTCGTGCTGGTGCTCAAAGGCCATGGCACCGTAGTGGCATCGCCCGATGGAGCCGTCGCCCTGAATTCGTCCGGAACCCCTGCCATGGCCAGTGGAGGCATGGGGGACGCCCTGACCGGCATGATTGCCGGCTTCCTGGGACAGGGGTTCGATCCCTTCCAGGCGGCATGCCTCGGAGTCTATGTGCACGGGGCCGCCGCAGAAAGATGCTTTGGGCACGTCGCCAGCCGGGGCCTGCTGGCGTCCGACCTCCTCGACGAGGTCCCTCGCGTCATAGGGGATCTGGAGCGAAGGGCGGGGGCGGTTTCTGGTTTCTAGTTTCTGGTTTCTGGTTTCTGGTTTCTAGTTTCTAGTTTCTAGTTTCTGGTTACTGGTTACTGGTTACTCGTTACTGCTTCAATTGGAGCCCCAAATGGGGGCATGAGGAGTTGCTCTCCAATGAACCGCGTCATATTTGATTGCGGCTCCGAAGATGCGACCTTCGAACTGGGGCGTCGAATCGGGCAGAATCTCGAAGCCGGCGATGTGGTCGCCTTATGGGGCGATCTGGGGGCCGGCAAGACCTTCCTGACCCGGGCTATGGCCCTGGGCCTTGGCGTCCCCGAGCGGATCCCCGTGACGAGCCCCACGTTCACCTTCATCAATGAGTACGAGGGCCGGCTGCACCTGTTCCACCTGGATCTCTATCGCCTGACCGATCTCACCGAGCTCGACACCTTGCCCTGGATGGAGGCGCTCTATGGGACGGGAGTGTCCATCATCGAATGGCCCGAACGGCTCGGAACACTGATTCCCGAGGAGAGATGGGACATCCACATCAGGATCACGAGCGATGAAACACGAACCATCACCGTTGAAGCCCTGGGCAAAGCGAACAACAAACGGTTGAAGCGGTGGCACGACGAATTGGCAAAGCGGGACAGGAAAAGGTGAGACCATCCGCGTGCCGCACCCTCACACCGGGCTCCGAGATCTTGGAGCTTCTCGAGTTCCGTCAGGGGTGCTAATCGAACGTTGGGACGTCGACGGGCCGCTCCATTTCGGAAGGGAACTCTCTTATGGGAAAGGGGCGGATGTTTTCGTTCAGGGTCACATAGCGGACGATCCGGTAAAGGTAGGTCGCGACCTTGTTGGAGAAAGCCCTCAATGGTTCGCTGTGGGTGCGCGTGATCAAAAGGTAGACGAATTGAAACACGGCGGTGATCTGGACAATCAGCTTCAGAATTTCAAAGATGATCAGGTACAGCAGGCTGTACAGCAGGCGGACGGCAATCTGGCCTCGCGAAGGTCGCACATCGGCAATTTCATTCATCAAGGATCTCCTTCTCGTTAATGTTCAAAAAGAGCACCCACCTCAAACCTGGCTTCTCCCCTGCTCTTCGGGGGAATCACCCGCAGCTCCATCCTATCCGGTCCGCCACCATACCGCAAGCAGGCTTCGAGATCGTACCGGTTCATTCCCTGCCCGACCCACTGATGGAGAGGGTGTGTTGAATGCTGGTCGTCGCACGCTGAAAGATAGATGCAGCCCTGCTGCTCAAACCTGACCGATGACAGGAGCCGGGATCTTGGAGGAAAGAAAAAGCAAGTCACAACGAAAGAGGGAGATGCTGGCGTTGCAGTCCCTTGGCGAACGGCTGGTGGAGCTCAGGGAGGAGCAGATTCGGAAGATTGAGATTCCGGATGACCTCCGGGAAGCCGTGCTGTTCGCAAGAAATCTCAAGAAGGGCGAGGCCCTGCGCCGGCAGCTGCAGTACATCGGAACCCTCATGCGCGATGTGGAGCCTGAGCCCCTCCGGAAGGCCCTGGACGAAATCAGCCGCGGTCTCATGATGGATCGTCAGCTTTTTCAGAAGATCGAGAAATGGCGGGATGACCTGGTGGACGGCAACGATGAGATCTTGCAGGAGATCCTGGTGGAATTCCCCCATGCCGATTCGAACCGACTCCGGCAGTGCATCCTGAGCGCCAGGAAGGAAAAGGCCGCAAATCAGCCCCCCAAGTCCTCACGAGCGCTCTTTCGTTACCTGAGGGATCTCTCCATGCAGAAGCACTGACCCCCCACCCATTCCCCGGATTTCGGTGTTCGCGCCGTCTTGAGCTCAGCCCTTGGCGTTCCGTGTGAACATCGAAAAACCTGTCAAGTTTTGATTGATCCGTTTCGAATGACATACTATTCTAAAAAATGACGTCATGTTCATACGCGGACGTTCAACACTTTTTGGGAGGCAATGAATGCCGGATAAGAACCTTTCAAGGCGTGAGCGGGAAAGGCAGCGCCAGCGCCAGGAGATTCTCGCCGCCGCCCTCGCCCTCTTCTCGGAGAACGGATACCACAGCGTCTCCATGCACCAGATCGCCGAGAAAGCCGAGTTCGCCATCGGCACACTTTACAAGTTCTTCCAGAACAAGGAGGATCTTTACAAGGCCCTTGTCCTGGAGCAATGTGACCATTTCGAGGATGCCGTTCATCGGGCGATCGACGAACCCGATGACGAAATCGAAAAACTGCGGCAATACATCCGGACCAAGAGCGAAAGGATTCGTGCCAACCTTCCCTTTGTTCGCCTGTTTCTGGCCGAGCGCCGAGGCGCGAGCTTCAACATCAAGGCCGGCCTGGATGATGACTTGCGCAAACGGCATTATGACTTCCTGGAAAAACTGGCTTCAGTCTTCAGGAGCGGAATCCGGAAGCAAAGGTTCAAGAAGATCTCCGACCCGTATCATCTGGCCATTGCTCTAGACAGTGTCTTCGATGCCTTTCTGCTGCTCTGGCTCGACGCACCGGATCGCCATCCCTACCCCGACGACCCCGACATTATTTTGAACATCCTCTTCAAAGGACTGATCGACTCATGATTTCGCACACGGGTTTGAACAGTGATAACGCTCATCATCCAACATTTGGGAGATTCCTGATGCAACGAGACCGTTTCGGTTGTGAACCCCTGAGGTGGGCCGCGGCTTCAGTGGTTGTCATGAGCCTGCTGTGGCTGGGAGGGTGCGAAAGCGGCCACGGGCAGCAGCCTGAGGGGCCGGCCCCTGTTCCCGAGGTGGCCACGGTGACCATCGAGCCGAGGCAGATCGAGCTCACCACCGAGCTGCCGGGCCGAACCTCAGCTTACCTGGTCTCGGAAATCCGACCGCAGGTCAACGGCATCATCCAGAAGCGGCTGTTCCGGGAAGGCTCCGACGTCAAGGCCGGCCAGCTCCTCTACCAGATCGACCCCGCTCCCTTCCAGGTGGCCCATGACTCGGCGAAGGCATCCCTCGGCAAGGCCCAAGCCAATCTGCCTTCGATCCGATCCCGTGCCGAGCGATACAAGGAGCTCCTTGTGGACAAGGCGGTCAGCCAGCAGGACTATGACGACGCGGCGGCCGCAGTGGAGCAGGCAAAAGCCGAGATTGAGTACTGGAAAGCCCAGGTCGAGGCGGCCCGCATCAATCTGGGCTACACGCGGGTGGCGGCGCCCATCTCGGGGCGCATCGGCCGATCCAGCGTGACGGACGGCGCCCTGGTGACGGCGTACCAGCCGACGTCCCTGGCAACCATTCAACAGATGGATCCCATTTACGTGGACGTCACCCAATCGTCTGCGGAGCTGCTGCGCCTCAAGCGCAACCTGGAATCCGGGCAGCTCGCCGCCGACCGAAAAAACGGAAAAGCCGTCCGGATACTCCTGGAAGACGGGTCTCCCTATCCCCAGGAGGGCACTCTGCAGTTTCGCGACGTCACCGTGGACCCGGCGACGGGGTCCTACACCGTGCGGATCGTGGTGCCCAATCCGGAGCAGCTCCTCCTCCCGGGCATGTTTGTGAGGGCCGTTGTCCAGGAGGGGATCGCCGAGCAGGCCATCCTGGTTCCCCAGCAGGGGGTGAGCCGCACCCCCAGAGGGGAGCCCTTCGCTCTGCTGGTGGGTGAGGACAGCACGGTCCAGCAGCGGATTCTTAAGCTCAACCGGACCATTGGAGACCACTGGCTCGTTGCCTCCGGGCTTTCCTCCGGGGATCGTGTGATTGTCGAGGGCATGCTGAACGTGCGACCGGGCGCCGTCGTGAAGGCGGTTCCCATGGCCGGCCCGAAGGCCGACGCTCAACCTCCGACCGCGGGGCTCCTGCCCTTGAAATCCAACTGAGGGAGGATTCCTGATGCTGTCGAATTTCTTCCTGGACCGCCCGGTCTTTGCCTGGGTGATTGCCATCATCATGATGCTGGCCGGTGGCCTGGCGATTCACCATTTGCCCATAGCCCAGTACCCGCCCATCGCTCCCCCGTCCATCGCCATCGATGCCTTTTACCCCGGAGCCTCTGCCGAAACCGTTGAAAACAGCGTCGTGCAGATCATCGAGCAGAAGATGACGGGTTTTGACAAGCTGCTCTACATGACCGCCAACAGCGACGCCTCGGGCGCGGGGCGGATCGAGCTCACCTTCGCCCCGGGCACGGACCCGGATCTTGCCTGGGCCCAGGTGCAGAACAAGCTCCAGCTCGCCATGGCCAGCCTTCCCGATGTTGTCCAGAGCCAGGGGGTTAAGGTCAGCAAGTCCACCCGGAACTGGCTGATCATCGTGGGGCTGACTTCCGACGACGGCAGCCTGGATGACTACGACCTGTCGGATTACGCCCAGTCCAGCGTCCAGCAGGTCCTGGCGCGTGTTCCGGGGGTGGGAGAAGTGGAGGTGTTCGGTTCCCAGTACGCCATGCGGGTCTGGCTGAACCCCGACAAGCTGGCCGACTACCGGCTCACGGTGCAGGAAGTCATCCAGAAGCTCCGCGCCTACAACGTGGAGATCTCCGCCGGCCAGTTCGGAGGAGCCCCGGCGGTGGAAGGCCAGCGCCTGAACGCCTCCATCATCGTCCAGAATCTGCTCAAGACCCCCGAGGAATTCGCCGCCATCCCGCTCCGCACCAACCCGGACGGCTCCATCGTGCGTGTGCGCGACGTGGGGCGAACGGAGCTGGGCACGGAGCGCTACGGGAGCCACACGCTCTTCAACGGCAGGCCGGCGGCCGCCCTGGCGGTCCGACAGGCCCCCGGCGCCAATGCGCTGGATACCGCCGATGCCGTCAAGGCGAAAATGAAGGAGCTTTCCCGGTATTTCCCCGCAGGCATGAGGGTCATCTATCCCTACGACACCACCCCCTTCGTCAAGGTGGCCATCGATGAGGTGGTCAAGACCCTGTTTGAAGCCATCCTGCTCGTCTTCCTGGTGATGTACGTGTTTCTCGGGAATATCCGGGCCACCTTGATCCCGACGCTTGCGGTGCCGGTGGTCATTTTGGGAACCTTCGCCGTTCTCGGGGCATTCGGCTTCTCCATCAACATGCTGACCATGTTTGCCATGGTGCTGGCCATCGGGCTCCTGGTGGACGACGCCATCGTGGTGGTGGAAAACGTGGAGCGGGTCATGGCCGAGGAGGGACTTTCGCCCAGGGAGGCCACCCGGAAATCCATGGGGGAAATCACCAGCGCCCTGATCGGAATCGGACTCGTGCTGGCGGCGGTCTTCGGCCCCATGGCGTTCTTCAGCGGCTCGACGGGGGTCATTTACCGGCAGTTTTCCGTGACCGTCATCGCCGCCATGCTGCTCTCGGTCCTGGTCGCCCTGATCCTGACGCCGGTCCTTTGCGCTTCGCTCCTGAAGCCGGTGTCGGCGGGCCATGAGAGCGCAGCCACCGGGTTCTTCCTCTTCCGCCCCTTTTTCCGCTGGTTCAACCTGACATTCAACAGGGCCAGGGAGGGGTACACTTCCATGGTCGGCCACGTTCTGGCCCGGAAGCTGCCCTACCTCCTTGTCTACATCCTGCTGGTGGCGGCCCTGGGATTCCTCTTCCAGCGCATGCCGACCGCCTATCTTCCCAACGAGGACCAGGGCATCATGTTCATCCAGGCTTCGCTGCCCGCCGGTTCGACCCTGGAGCAGACCGAAGAAGTGATGGGGCAGGTCCGAAACCATTTCCTGGTGGATGAAGCCAGGGCCGTCGAGTCCATCTTCACCCTGGCCGGAAGGAGCTTTTCCGGGACCGGTCAGAATGTGGGGCTGGCCTTCGTCAAGCTCAAGGACTGGGACCTGAGGCACAGTGCCGATCTCAAGGTGGGCGCCCTCGTGAAGCGCGCCATGGGGAAATTCATGACCATTCGCAACGCCCGGGTCTTCGCCTTCCCTCCTCCGGCGGTGCTCGAACTCGGACAGGCGGGCGGGTTTGACTTTCAATTGCAGGACCGAGGGGGAGTCGGGCACGAGGCCCTCATGACGGCCCGAAACCAGCTTCTCGGCATGGCCGCCAAGGATCCGCGGCTCGTCCGCGTCCGTCCCAACGGCCTCGAGGACGTCTCGCAATACCGCATCGATGTGGACTGGGACAAGGCCGGGGCACTGGGCGTCCCCATCGACTCCATCCATACCACTGTTTCGGCGGCCTTCGGCGGGGCCTACGTGAACGACTTCATCCAGGGCGGGCGCGTGAAACGCGTCTATGTCCAGGCGGACACCCCATACCGAATGCTCCCCAAAGACCTGGAGCGACTGTACGTTCGAAACATGTCCGGATCCATGTCCCCATTCAGTTCCTTCGCCACGGGCCACTGGTTCCAGGGATCGCCCCGGCTGGAGCGCTTCAACAGCTTCCCGTCCATGAACATCTGGGGTGAGCCTCCTCCGGGCAAGAGCTCCGGCGAGGCCATGCAGGCCATGGAGGAGATCGCGTCCAGGCTGCCGCGTGGCATCGGCTACGACTGGACCGGCCTTTCCTACCAGGAGCGCATGGCCAAGTCCCAGGCACCGCTCCTCTACGCCTTCTCCATGATCGTGATCTTCCTCTGCCTGGCCGCCCTCTACGAGAGCTGGACCGTCCCCATCTCCGTCATGCTCACCCTGCCCCTCGGTGTCATCGGGGGCGTGGCGGCTTCGTCGCTGAGGGGGTTCCCCAACGATGTATATTTCCAGATCGGGCTCCTCACCGTGCTCGGGCTCACCACCAAGAACGCCATTTTGATCGTCCAGTTCGCCATGGACAAGGTGAAGGAAGGAATGGGCCTGGTCGAGGCCACGGTGCAGGGGGCCAGGCTGAGGCTTCGCCCTATCGTCATGACCTCGCTCGCTTTCGGCTTCGGCGTCCTGCCGCTGGCTTTGGCCGGCGGAGCCGGTGCCGGCGCTCAAACGGCCATCGGCACCGGCGTCCTGGGGGGGATGATCGCCGCCACCTTTCTGGCGACTCCCTTCATTCCCCTCTTTTACGTGGTGGTGGTGCAATTGTTTGGAAAGAGAAGAAGCGCGCCGACGGAAGAGCCCGGTTCGGACGCCGTGATCCCTTCGGAGGCGTAGCACGATGACGAGTCCACGCTCACTGCGCTCCCATTTGCAAAGTGCCCTGGAAATGCCGGGGGTTGGCTTCCACCGGAATCACAGACGCGGTTCATCCAAAGCGCATTGTAGAGGAGCGGCTCGAGGGGGTGTGATTCTGTTGATGAGCTTCCTCCTCATCACCGGGTGCACCATGATCCCCCGATACACTCGCCCCGAGATACCGGTGCCTTCCGAGTGGCCCAGCGGCCCGGCCTACCCGAAGACAGCAGCGCCGGAGGCGGCGCCGCTTGCCGCCGATTTGAAATGGCGGGATTTCTTCTCGGATGAACGCCTCCGGGCCGTCATTGATATGGCCCTGGACAACAACCGCGATCTCCGGGTGGCCGCCCTGAACGTCGAGCGGGCGCGAGCGTTGTACCGCATCCAGCGCGCCGAACTGCTTCCGATTGCGGATGCGGTGGGCAGCGGCGTCCGGCAGCGGATCCCCGCCGACCTTGCCGGCACCGACCCTCCCCGCGCCGTCACCACGGATCAATACAGCGCCAGCCTGGGCATCAGTTCCTGGGAGCTCGATTTCTTCGGCCGCATTCGGAGCCTCAGCAAGCGGGCGCTGGAGGAATACCTTGCCACCGAGGAGGCCCGCCGCAGCGCGCAGATCCTTCTCATCTCCGAGGTGGCCAATGCCTACCTCACCCTGGCCGCGGACATGGAAAACCTCGAGCTGGCCCGATCCACCCTCGAAACCCAGAGGACCTCCTACCACTTGATTCGGCGCCGCTTTGAAGTCGGGCTCGCCCCGGAGCTGGATCTGCGCCAGGTTCAGACACGAGTGGATGCGGCCCGGAGAGACTTTGCCCGCTTCACGGAACAGGTGGCCCAGGATGAAAATGCGCTCAACCTGCTGGCGGGCGCCCAGGTGCCTGAAGACCTGCTGCCCGATGAGTTGAGCGACATCGCCACGCTGCCGGATGTTTCTCCGGGGCTTTCCTCCGAGGTCCTGCTGCGTCGACCGGACATTCTCCGGGCCGAGGCCCTGCTCAAGGCCGCCAACGCCAATATCGGAGCCGCCCGGGCCGCGCTCTTCCCCCGCATTTCCCTCACCTCCGCCGTGGGAACGGCGAGCGGCGATCTGTCGGGCCTCTTCAAGTCCGGCTCATTCGTCTGGAATTATGCACCCCAGATCGTCATGCCGATCTTCGATCCCCGCACATGGTCGGCCCTGACCGTTACCAAGGTGGACCGTGAGATCGCCGTGGCGCAATACGAAGGGGCCATCCAGGCTGCGTTCAGGGATGTTGCCGATGCCCTCGCGCGGAAGGGAACCATCCAGGACCAGATGGAGGCTCAGCAGTCCCTCGTGGACGCTTCGGCGGAAGCGTACCGCCTTTCCAACGCCCGGTATGAGAAGGGAACCGACATTTACCTCAACGTCCTGGACGCCCAGCGCTCGCTCTATGCCGCTCAGCAGGGGCTCATCGCCACCCGGCTGGTGGAGCTCAACAACCAGGTGCGGCTGTATGCAGTCCTGGGAGGGGGCCAGGAATAAAGGCCTCAGCATGACCAGAGCATTGAATGCTCGAATGGAGGATGGACATGTGCCGGAATGAACGTATTCAGCGTCTTGCCGCGAGCATCATCCTTGTGGCTGCCCTTCTCGTATCTCCGCTGTCAACTGCGGCAGCCTCGCTGTCTCCCCTCCAGGTGGTTCAGTCCGGCTCCGACCGTGGACTGCGGATCATCAAAAGCTCGCTATTCGAAGGCGGCCCGAGCCTCCAGCAGCGCAGGGACGAAATCCTCGCGATCACGGAGGAATACTTCGACTTCGAAGAAATGGGAAGACGATCGCTGGGGAGGTCCTGGAGGGACGTTGCTCCGGAGAATCGGCAGGAGTTCCTCCGGCTTTTCAAACAACTGCTTTTCAACGTCTACGTCAACCGTATTGAAGCGAATGTCTCGCCGACCACCGCGATGCTTTACGACGGAGAGACGATTCAAGGCCGTTTTGCCCTCGTGAGGACCCGGGTCGCGGGCGGCGGCCATCCCGAGATCCGGATCGAATACAGGCTGCTTGAACGTGGAGGGCAGTGGAAGGTGTACGATCTGGTGATCGAGGGAATCAGTCTCGTCGGCAACTACCGGGAGCAATTCAACTCCATCCTGAGCAACAATACCTTTGAGAATCTCTTGAAGCTCCTCGGGGAAAGGGTTGCAGCGCAATCCAGCCTCTGACGGGCCTGATTCGCCGGTTCCACGGATCCGTGACGGACCCTGGATTCTTCGTGCTGCGAGGAGTCTTCATGCCCCGGCTGTTTTCGAGCCTTCGCTTTCAGCTCATCGCCGTTGTCCTGTTCTCGGCTCTGCCGGCCATTGCGCTCATTCTCTATTCCGGGTTTGAACAGCGCGAGCTGGCAGCCCTTCAGGCCCAGGAGAGCACGAGGAGGATCGTCGAGCTCGTTTCGAGCCAGCAGGCGCGAGTCATCGACGAAGCGTACCGCCTTCTCGCCACCCTGGCACCCTCCCTGCGCACGGACACCGGGGAGGGGGAAGAGTGCTCCGGTCTTTTCAAGACTCTTCTCGCCGAACATCCCGGATATCTCAACCTGGGAGTCATCGGAGAGGACGGCGAGATCCGCTGCAGCGCTCTCCCCTTTGAAGACCACCGGAATTTCCCGGACCGGGACTATTTCCTGAAAACCGCTGCGGGCGGCAATCTCGCCATCGGAAGCTCGCGCTTCGAGCCCAGCACCGGGAAGACTTCCATCAATTTCGGCTACCCGGTTCGGGACAGGGACGGCCAGACGCATGGAGTGGTCTTCGCCGCAGTGGACCTGGCGTGGCTGAGCGATGTGGCGGCGTACCTGCAGCCGGAAGGTGCGACGCTCACCATCGTGGATCGCCAGGGCACCGTCCTGGTTCGATATCCCGAGCCCGAGCGGTGGGTGGGCCGCGTCATTCCGAATACGGGCGTTCTCCAGGCATCCCTCGAAAAGGGAGACAAGGGCGCCGTCGAAGCCGAAGGACTGGACGGCGTGAGGCGGCTTTACGCCTTCACACCGCTGAACGATTCCGCGCACTCGACCATTCTGTATACCGGCATCCCCATGAGCACCATCTATGCCGAAGCCAACCGGGCTCTGACCCGGAACCTCGTCGCCCTCGGCCTCGTGACCCTCCTGGTGCTCGTGGTCGCCTGCTGGCTGGGCCATCTGATCGTGATGCGCCGCGTGGACACCCTCGCCGAGACTGCCGAACGGCTCGCAGCGGGAGATCTCAGTGCCCGCACCGGCATGCCCTCGGGAAGGGGTGAGCTTGAAAAACTGGGGGCTGCTTTCGATGCCATGGCGGAATCTCTCGAGAAGCGACTGGCCGAGCGCCGGCAGATGGAGGAAGCCCTTCGCGGATCGGAAGCCAAATACCGGGCCCTGGTCGAGCAGATCCCGGTCGTCACCTACACCGCCGCCCTGGATGCATCGCGGACCATCCTCTTCATCAGCCCCCAGGTGGAGAGCCTTCTGGGGTATGACCCGGAGGACATCTGTGCTGGGGGAAAGGCCTGGACCGAAAGAATCCATGAGCAGGACAAGGGGAATTTCCTCGCGGAGTCTTTGCGCTCCGTTAAGGACAGGGATCTCTTCGTCTGCGAATACCGGATGCTCACTTTCAAAGGCCGCGTGAAGTGGATCCGGGACGAGGCCTTCACCGTACTGGGCGAAGCCGGGGAGCCGCTCTTCATCCAGGGCGTCCTGATGGACATCACCCAGCAGAAGCGGTTTGAGAATGAGCTGGTCGAAGCGCGCAACGAGCTCGAAACGCGTGTGGAGCAGCGCACCCGTGAGCTGGCGAGGGCCAACGAAGACCTGCGCCAGAGCGCCGAGAAGCTCAAGTCCTTCGCCTCCTCGGTGGTCCATGACCTCAAGAGTCCGGCCATCGGCGCCTATGGGCTCACGAAGCTGCTCTTCAAGCAATACGGGAATGTGCTCGACGAGAAGGGCCTGCACTACTGCGAGCTAATCATGAAGGCCTCCGAGCATGTGGCCGAGCTTGCCGGGAAGATCAACGTCTTCATCGCCACCAAGGAGACGCCCCTGACCCTTGAAACCGTGCGCGTGGGCGAGGTTCTGAAAGTGCTGAGGGAGGAGTTCGCGTCGCGGCTCGAGGTTCGGTCCGTGAGCCTGGTTGAGCCCGGAGGAGGGGACATCGTGGTGAAGGCTGACAGGCTCTCGCTCCTCAGACTGTTCAGGAACCTCATCGACAACGCCCTCAAGTACGGCGGGGATCGCTTGAGCGAAATCAGGATCGTATACGAGGAGTCGGACCCCTTTCACGTTTTCTCGGTCAGCGACGACGGACGGGGAATCAGCTCGGAGGATACCGAAAAGATCTTCCAGATGTTTCAGAGAAGCACGACCGCGAGCGGAGTCGAAGGAGCCGGCCTCGGCCTCTCCATCGTCCGGGAAGTCGCCGAAAAGCACGGCGGCAGCGTCTCCGTCCACGCCGAAAGCGGCAAAGGAGTCACCTTCCGCTGCACCATCTCCAAGGACCTGTGAGCCGGAAGCCGGCGCGCCTTTCTAGAAAACCCCACTATCCCGCATGTTTTACCGAAAGACGCACCCCGTGTGCCGAAATCTCCTTGCATGGACCTCAAGCCTTATTTACACTGCCAAACCAGGATGATGGGGGAAGAAAGCTCTCACCAGGCACCCGCACAATGCATTTCGTCCACCTCCCTCGCGTTCACCGCCCCACCCCTCGTCCCGGAGTTTTACTGAAACTGTAAAATCACTGGTT
>CAZLCS010000075.1:19294-20904 GCA_964557955.1 uncultured Syntrophobacteraceae bacterium | reverse complement strand
GTCGCAATCGCCCGAAGGCTCTACTTATAGCTGTGAGCACATGAACCCTGATCGCATGGCGAGGATTGCGCTCACCGTCGCAATCGCCCGAAGGCTCTACTTATAGCTGTGAGCCACCACGTCCGAGACCGATTTCACCGATTACCTAGACAGTCGCAATCGCCCGAAGGCTCTACTTATAGCTGTGAGTTTTTGCTTCGTATATGTCTAATGCTCTTAATTCAGGTCGCAATCGCCCGAAGGCTCTACTTATAGCTGTGAGTAAGGGATCGATTTGGTGAGAAAAAGGCTGATTCCACAGGTCGCAATCGCCCGAAGGCTCTACTTATAGCTGAGAGTTCAGAGCACGTGCCGGAACATACGGTGCTTCGTTAAGTCGCAATCGCCCGAAGGCTCTACTTATAGCTGTGAGCCTTTCAAGATCTGGGGACCGATCATCAAAAAAGAGTGTCGCAATCGCCCGAAGGCTCTACTTATAGCTGTGAGATCAAACTACTAACCAGAATGGAGAAGAGCATGAACAGTCGCAATCGCCCGAAGGCTCTACTTATAGCTGTGAGCTGGATCCACTTCATCGAACGATCCTTGGCGAATTTGTCGCAATCGCCCGAAGGCTCTACTTATAGCTGTGAGATATGAAAATAAAGAGATCTGAGGTTGATTCTAAGAAGTCGCAATCGCCCGAAGGCTCTACTTATAGCTGTGAGTAACTATGTGACCCGGATCTTCGACGGGTCATGGTTGCGGTCGCAATCGCCCGAAGGCTCTACTTATAGCTGTGAGAGATAAAGAAATCGCCAATATCGTCATAAGCGCACTGTCGCAATCGCCCGAAGGCTCTACTTATAGCTGTGAGCCGACCAAAGAGAGAACATTTTCCTTTGGAATAGTAAGTCGCAATCGCCCGAAGGCTCTACTTATAGCTGTGAGGCGAAAATATAACCGTCTCGTTGGCCAACAAGGGGTTGTAGTCGCAATCGCCCGAAGGCTCTACTTATAGCTGTGAGCAGCAGTCCCGTTTAACGACCCTGCCGCTCGGTCTGTGTCGCAATCGCCCGAAGGCTCTACTTATAGCTGTGAGACGGAGTCCGTGAAACCCAAGCAGCATCTGCGAGCCAGTCGCAATCGCCCGAAGGCTCTACTTATAGCTGTGAGTGGACGTGGTGAGGCTGAACAAGTGAGCCGCAAATATTACCGTCGCAATCGCCCGAAGGCTCTACTTATAGCTGTGAGTGCCGAAAGCTCTTCTGAGGCCGTGAGTATTGTTACGTCGCAATCGCCCGAAGGCTCTACTTATAGCTGTGAGGTTCAAAGATGTCATCATGATGGATGACATGGAGATCATGTCGCAATCGCCCGAAGGCTCTACTTATAGCTGTGAGTGAATGCTGGCGTTTTCGAGCTGCATGCCTGTCTCAGTCGCAATCGCCCGAAGGCTCTACTTATAGCTGTGAGTTTAGCTTACATACGTGAGAAGCTTGCGAGCTATGAAGTAGTCGCAATCGCCCGAAGGCTCTACTTATAGCTGTGAGATATCTTCCCAGGCTGCTCAACACCGAGCAATGCTGTTTGAGTCGCAATCGCCCGAAGGCTCTACTTATAGCTGTGAG
>CAZLCS010000075.1:0-19194 GCA_964557955.1 uncultured Syntrophobacteraceae bacterium | reverse complement strand
AGTCGCAATCGCCCGAAGGCTCTACTTATAGCTGTGAGCATGCTTGGCGTCGGCTGCTGGCGGGCACACCGATGTGTCGCAATCGCCCGAAGGCTCTACTTATAGCTGTGAGACATCGACGAAGCGGCCCAACACAGGGAGTACCTGGCGTCGCAATCGCCCGAAGGCTCTACTTATAGCTGTGAGCGAAGTATCTCGCCCTGACCGGCCGGGCGTGGAAAAGTCGCAATCGCCCGAAGGCTCTACTTATAGCTGTGAGCTTTAATTTGTATTGTTTGTCGAATCCTAAGACGAAGTCGCAATCGCCCGAAGGCTCTACTTATAGCTGTGAGCTCTCCATAACTGCTCCCCTATTCGATTCGAGCAGAGTCGCAATCGCCCGAAGGCTCTACTTATAGCTGTGAGTTAATCAATAAACATTACCTGTGCTTCGGCGCGAAAAGTCGCAATCGCCCGAAGGCTCTACTTATAGCTGTGAGTCAGATGCTCACTGGCCGTGAGGCACCCTCGAAAAAGGGTCGCAATCGCCCGAAGGCTCTACTTATAGCTGTGAGACGCATCGGCATGACCGAAGAGCACGATACGATTCTTGTCGCAATCGCCCGAAGGCTCTACTTATAGCTGTGAGTTCTCTAAAGGGGGAGTTCTCTTGGGAAGAGAGAGCAGTCGCAATCGCCCGAAGGCTCTACTTATAGCTGTGAGAGCAGGCATTTTTTTGCACGTAAAAACAGGTGATTAAGGCCCCAAAACTGATAACCTCCGCAGATGGCCATCTCAGAAACTCCACACGTCGATTGCACCATAGCCCGATTATGCTCACATTACAAATGAAAACCGCTGGTTGGAAAAAACTGATAAGCGCCTTCCCAGATGGTCCAATTTCATACCTCTACTCCCCCCTAGAGGATGATGACCTCGGGGTCCCGCGTGACTTCGCCCCGCCCGAAAACCACCACACGGTCCGAGCAGGAGGCGCAAAGGGAGTACACTCTCAGGGTGTCCTCCTGTGGGTGGAGGACCCGGAGGACCCTGGTCTTCAGCCTTTCGAACTCCTGGGGATCGATGTTGGCCTCGAAGACGGATTTCTGAACGCGCTGCCCGAAATCCTTCAGGACGCGGGCCACCTCGAGACGCCGGCGATCGTCGGTGACATCGTAGCAAACGGCATAAAACATCTTTCAACACCATCGGTAGACGTAAGGAACATAAGGCTCCCGCGACAATACGGCAAGGCGCACCCGCTCCGCCTGTCTCAGGAACAGCTTGCGGTAGCTGGTCTCGGAGCCACCGTCTCCTGTGGGAACAGGGCGGGTGATGAATTTCTCGTAATGCAGGAAGTAACGCTTCCGGGCCTCGTCCTTGAGATGGGTCCCGCCGGAAGGGGCGTGAACGTAGAAGTCCTGCTCCTGGAGCACGCGGTCGTTGATGAGGAAAAGGGTGAGGCGGTCCACCAGCGGGGCCCTGAATTCCTCCAGGAGGTCCGAGGCCAGCGTGGCATGGCCGTGCCGCGGCTGGTGAAAGAACCCCAGGAAGGGATCGAATCCAACGCCGTCCAGCAGCGCGCCAATCTCCTTGTAGACCATGGTATAGCCCAGGGAAAGCAGCGCGTTGACGGGATCGGTAGGAGGGTGCTTCACCCTGCCGGTGAAGCGGAAGCTTTTCCGGATCATCCGCGAAAAACCCTCGTAATAGATGCGGGCCCCGTAGCCCTCGACTCCCAGGAGAGACGCCAGGTCCGATTGGGCCTCCACGGAGGCCACGCTGGTCTCGAGCTGCTCGATCTCCCTCGTGAGGTCGACTTCCGGGTGATTGTGCCGGAAATGTTTGAGCACCTCGAACCCGTTGGCAAGCTTGGCTCTGACGATCGTCCGGGCCAGGGGGAGGGTGAAGGCTTCGTCGTCGTGGCGACGATACTGGGCCTGGCGCAATTCGATGTTCTTGGGGAAAGAGCTGGTCAACTGCCCGAGCAGCCTGCCATGGCTGGTGAAAAGGGCCATTTCGACGCCATGGCGAAAGAGCAGGTGCACGGCCTGGGTCGTGAACTGTACGTTGCCGAAGCACAGCACGCTTTCCACCTTGGCGGCGGGGATGTCGAGGA
Organism: uncultured Syntrophobacteraceae bacterium; assembly: GCA_964557955.1. GTDB lineage: Bacteria > Desulfobacterota > Syntrophobacteria > Syntrophobacterales > Syntrophobacteraceae > JALOOX01. Next base: position 17,096 of record CAZLCS010000075.1, on the reverse strand, counting down.
GCACCTGGTCGTCCTTTTCCACCACGATCCGCTCACCCTCCTTGCGGAGCACGGATCCCTGCTCGGTGAGGTAGAGAAAAGCCATGGGTCGAGTCTCCTCTCATTGAGGTTTGCGGCGGGCAGCCAGGTAGCCCGCGAGGTCGAAGGGAGGCGGCATGTAGAGAACGCGTCGCTCCCGGGGCGGCCGGTCGAAGGGGGCGAAGATGGCGTCCCCGGTGAAGATGAGCCCCAGGAATTTGAACCCCCGCGAGAAGTCGGTGACGGCCGTGTCTTCCGCATCCAGTGCCAGGTTGAGGCCTTCCAGCACCTCTTCGGTCAGTTCCAGCGCCTGCTCGGCCTCGGGGAGGGTGTTTGCGAGGACAACGAAGTCGTCGGAGTAGCGCACGAGCTGGTGACCGCGAGCGAGGAGCGCCTCGTCCAGCTCGTCCAGGAACAAGTTAGCGAGCACGGGGGCCACGACCGAGCCCTGGGGGATCCCCTTTTCCAGGACGAAGACCCTTTGGCCGTCGTAAACTTCCGCCCGCACCCAGAGCCACAAAAGCCTCAGCAGCCCGGCGTCCTGAACAACCTCCCCGATCTTCGCCCGAAGGATTTCCTGGTCGATGCTGTCGAAATACGAATCGATGTCCGCCTCCACCACGTAACGGAACCCCCGGTCCCGCAGCTCCCTGATGCGGTAGGCGGCATCCCGGACCGAGCGTCCCTTGCGGTAGGCGAAGCTCACGTCCTCGAACCTGGTTTCGAAAAGCGGCTCGACCACCTGCAGCACGGCCGCCTGGGCCACCCGGTCGCGCACCGCCGGCACTCGGAGCACCCGGCGCGAGCCGTCAGGCTTGGCCACGAGAATCTGGAGGAGCGGCAGCGGCAGGTAGCGCCCATCCAGGAGCTCAGAGGCGAGGGTCTGCAGGTTCCAGCCCAGCTCCCGGCGGAACCTCCCGACCGAGATCCCGTCCACCCCTGCCATCCCCCTGGACGCCTCCACCCGCTCGAAGGCGGCATGAAGGTTATGCAATTCGGCTACCTGGGCAATCATGGGAATCTCCGGACCTTGAAATTCAGGCATCCAGATCCTGGCCTGCCATACGGCTGACGTACGGCTCCCCGCGGTCGACGATCTTTCGCATGTGCTCGCCCCAGTGCATGCGGCGCCGGACGTTGTCCACAAACCGTTCCAGCCAGAAATGCTCGGCTTCCAGTTCCCTTATGCGCAGGTAGAGCCCCCGCATGGTCAGGACGATATCAACGGGGATGATCAGGAGATGGACGTTTTCAGCGGGGGCGATCCCCAAGGCGGCGAGGTTCGTCCTGCGATGCCTCCTGCTGGAGTGGGTCCAGTCCCCGGAGATGGAGAAGGTGATGGAGCAGCGCACCCCGCTGAGAGTGAGGCGCCGGGTGCTGCGGGGTAGGTCGGTCGACGAAGGGGGTCCGCTTTCCTCAGAGAGGAAGAATCCCTGAGGGATCCATAAATCCTTGTGAGCATGCGGACTGAGGAAGACACTCTCCCTGAGGGACTGCGGCCAGTTAGCCCGGCTGAGCTCCCATTTTTTCAGGCGGCCGGCGAAACGTCGGAACTCGCCATGCTTTCGTGCGTGATCACCCAGGGTGTTGATGCCGTATTTCCTGAAAGCCACAAAGACAAGACCCTCAACGAGCGAGGCGATGCTTTCCCAGACCGGTGTTCCGGGCCGAAGATTCTCGATCTTGACGGGGTCGCCAGACGGTTCACCCTGGAAGATTCGCCTCCTCGATGTCTCATCCATGAGTCGCAGGAATTCACCGGCCTCTTCAATAGGTGCATAACCGGTGTTCTTCCCGTCGTCCCGTTTGGTCAGGAGCTCGGCGAGCCCTTTATCCTTGTCGACGCGGAACGGCAGGAGCAGTCGAAATCCGTCCCATTCCTCTTCCCTACGGCCTCTCAGGTAAAGAACCAGTCCGCAGCCGGCCGCGCATAACGTGACAAAGACAACGGCGGCAAGGATCAGCGAGAGCCTTCGGTCGGGATCGAGGGCCACGAGGAGCAGCGAAGCGAGGATGTTGACCAGCAGGCTGAGCCCGATGGCCACTGCGATCATTTCCCAGGTCACCTGCGTGCGGCCTTTGACCCGATCGAAGGCGGCCCCGACTCGATCAGTCAGCATCCTCTCCCTCCTTCCCCGCGTCATCAAAAATCTTGAGCCATTCGGCCAGAGTGGCCAGGGGATCCGGTATCCCCAGTTCGCGGAGCAGGTCCAGGCCGGTCGTGACACCTTCGCCGCCGTTTGGCCAGACGGCGGTATCTCCGCCCGAAGGGGCATACCAGGCGGCGAGGCTCGTGATCTCGGCCGGCTGCAGCCGCATGACACCGTATCCCCGGGACGTGAAGCGGCCGAAGCGGAAAAAGCCGGAGCTCAAAAGGTCGGCGGCGAGGCACAGGGCCACGAGGGCCGGCAGGGCATGGGGCCCACCCGAGATTTCCGCCACCAAGCGCACATCCGGGCCCAACTGGATGGTCTCGATCCGCACATTCCCGGATTCGTGGGCGATCACCTGCCGACCGTAGCGGAGCGGCCTGGTGTCCCAGCCGGCCGTTGCCGTTGCGGCCAGTGCCCCCGCAAACGATCCTCCGGCGGACTGCGAGACGAAGAACCGAACGGGCGACCGCTGCGAAGAATGAAGTGACGCCGTCTCGACCCCGGTCTCGTCCGGGGCCTCGCCGAAGATCCTGGCCATGGGGCAGGGCTTTGCACCGGGCCGGCCATAGTCGGAGGTGATGACATCGGCGGTGGAGAGGGTATTGCGGCGATGGATGGCTTCCAGGAGCCACGCGACGGCGGAGCGCATGACCCCTCGGAGAGAAGAGACCAGGAGGGCGGGAGTGGGGGCATCCGCGGCCGAGGGCCGCAGAACCAGGTTTCTCGTGACCTGCCCTGGGACGAAGCTATGAAAGCTCTTCGCGAAATCCTGGGATAACCCGGTACAGAGGGGACTGAGATTTTCAATGGTCCAAGCTACGCGAAGGGGCCAGTTGAGACTGGAGATCTTTGCACCGGCGTCCGTTTCTTCCACCGGTACAGCCGGGCCCGTCCCTCCCATGCCCCTCGGCGCCGGGCATTCGCCTTGAGCGACCAAGACCCAGGGACGCATGGTATTGAACGCGTCCCGCAAACAATCGCTCAGCTTCCGTCCGTCGCACCAGAAGTGGTCGTGAACCTGGAGGAGCATGAAGGGGCCCTCGGCCGCCGCCTTCGGGACCTCGAACTTCGCGAGGGGACAGCCGGCCGGGCCGCACCACCTCCGCAGAGGACAGCCGTCAACCCATGCCCTCAGGGCCTTGGGATGTCCGCAGGCGTGGAGGAGCACCCGGCTCTTCCAGGTATCGGGCAAACCCTTCGAAGCCTTCTCATCGAGGGCCTTCCAGGTGTCGAAAAGCGCTTTGTTCCCTATGCATGCCGCCAACTGCTTCTTGATTTCGGGGGTTGCCGCGTAACCGGCCTTCTTCCCGTCCTTGACCCAGTGGTCCTTTTTCCCCCCGAACAGCCGGCGCCAGGACTTCCCATCGTCGTGGCCGGCCAGTGCGCACCGGACCAGACCCTTTGCGGCAAAGCGCAGCTCGTCGCCGGACATGCCGCGACGGTTCGGGTCGCAGACGATCAGGCAGGCGAGCGAGAACCCATTCCGGTCGAGCACGGTCCGGAGGGCTTCGAACTGCCGCAGCTCCCGGCAGGCGTCCTTCCGCCATTTCTCGCGTTCCGCAGGATATCTTGTGGAGTACCGTTCATCCTCGGACGGCTTGCAGGTCATGTGCTTCTTCGCTTTCTCTGTCATCCCAGTACACCTGTCCCCAACCGTAGCGTGTGAAATCCGGGTCACCGAAGCCTTGCAGAAACCAGCGCTGCGCATCGGCTGCATCCTCCCCGCGATGCAGCCGGGTCTCCTCGGGGAGGCCGAGCCGCGGGGGGGTCATGTGTCGCGACTTGCGCGGGCCATCCGCAGTCCCATACAATACCTGCCCGCCCCCTTCCGGGTACCATCCCGTACGCCAGAAACGATAGCGCCGCAACCGGAACGCGGAGACTCCCTCGATGTTCGGGCTCCGGAGGTCGTCGGGTCCGCGGAGAATGGCCGGAGAGAGCAGCTTGAGGCGGCGAGGGAGAGAAACGTCCATGAACGGACCCGCTGAATCGAAAACGTGCTCCACCTGGGCCTCGACCTGTGAGAACTTGCCCCGGCCTCCGCCGAAGGGGAACAGGCTGAGCCAGCGGAGCGCCTTTCGGAAGAGGGGCAGCAAGTCAGGGTGCAGGGTCACGAACCCCCGGTAAACTCGGCCCGGGGGATGGACCTCGAGGCCGTGCAGGCGGTCTCCATAAATGGCAAGCCGACCGCGGTCGAGGGGCGCCCGGGGCAGAATGCCACCCGCACCGCGTTGCAGTGCGGCGGCGTCCCGGGCGTAGGCGCTCGCCGTGTAGGGCGTGCCGGATTCATGCACACTGGTGACCAGGGGGCTGAACCTCAGGCTGCTGTCCTGAGCTTTCCCCATTTCCTCGTGGAGCAAAGCGTACCCGCATCGTGCCTCCTTCGAGTCCAGGCACTCTCGGCAATCCCCGGTGGTGATGGATCGCACGCCTTTTCGGCAGGTCATCTTCATCAAGGTGTGCGCAACGGCGCCATAGAGCGTCGAGCCAGGGATGAAGGGCCAGCTCTCCTTGGTGACCCGCCGCCACCGTTCGGCCCCCAGGTGAAGAGGCCCGAAAGACTTCAGTCGTACGACGACGAGACTCATCCCTTGCCCCCTCCCGTTGCCGACGGCTCATTCGCAGATTTGGTGTATTGCGGAATATGGTTTTCCCACCAGTGCTCGCCGTTTTTGCTTAGCGTCAGAAGGTTCAGGAACTTGGGGAACCGGCCCCAGGGGTAATGCACCAGGGTTGTGTCCCTCCACTCCGATTTCAGTCTTTCCACATTGCAGGGATCCGGATCGAATTCAAAGATTTTGGGGCCGCACAAGAAGGGCTTCCCCACCCGCTCGACGTTCACCAGTCCGAACCCGACGGTGCCGTGGGCTCCCAGGTTGGCCAAATTCAGGTTGAGGGCCCGGAAGCCGTATTCGAAGTGCTGAAGCTGGCTTTCCACCATGTTCTCCATGATGACGAAGAAGTAGAAGACGACGCCCGGCGGGACGGCCTCCATGTCGAAGAGCTTGCCCGAGTCGGCGGCGCCGGTCATGCGGTTGATGGCGACACGGGTGATGACGTCCACGGGGAACCGGTCGGGGTCGCTGTCGCTGAGCGCCGTGTAGGCGTGTGTGAACCGGACCCGGCCCCGCTGCCCGGGGTGCCCGAAGATCGAGCACACGCGGCAGGGACCTCGCGTCAGATTGGCCATGTCTTGACTGGCCCAGACGGATTTGGCCCGGGGGAGAGATGCGTCCCTGCCGGACGGCTGCTCCACAGGCGTGTCGCACTTGTCGTGCTCCCAGAAGGGGTTGCAGGCCGACGGGTAAATGCGCCAGGTATCGGACAGCCTAAGGGGGTCCAGTTCGGTGTCGGCGGGCAGCATCAAGTCCTTCTTCATGGTGCGCTCCAGGACCGGCGCCAGATCTGGGTGTTTGTGCTTGAGCCGGCTCAAGGCTCCCACGGGATCGGCCAAAGCCTTTTCCTGGCTCCGCAGGGCCTTTTCGACCCAGGCGCGCCAGACCCCGTGCAGGCTGGAGGCCGGGATGTAGGGATGGCGCTTCCCGCTGCTCCCGTTCGGCTCCGGGTCGCAGATCAGGGCCCGGATGATGGGTTTGTCGACAGGCCGGAGGTCTCCCGCCGCCTCCCCGGCACCGATGGTCAGGTGAGAGCGGGTGGTCAGCCGGTAAAGCCGTATCTCGAGGGATTCGAGTCGTTCCAGGGATGGTCCATGGTCGCTCATTGCACTCCTCCCAGATCGAAATCCTTTGTTTTTGCCTCGTAAAAGACGCGCATCCAGTGGAACACCTGCCTGACTTGTTCGAGAGGCCGGTGTTGCCAGCAATCACGCAAAAATCGGTTGAGGGTCTTTCGAACCGCCTCGTCCAGGCGGGGGAAGACCCTGGCCACGGTGTAGCGGATCTCTTCCTTGCTCACAGCCCCCTGTATCCTGGCATCGAGGGCCTTGAGCCTGCGCACCAGGGGGTTTCCCCCTGCCTTGGGCAGGGAGCGAGCAAACTCCACGGCCATCCGCTCCAACTCCGCTATTGTCACTTCGGTCTCCGCTTTTTCCTGGACCTGGACCATTGCCTGTTTCTCTGCGTTTTCCGCCACATCCACCCAGACCTTTCCGACTTGGGCAGGATCGAGCGGTTGGTGTGCATTCATGGCCTCTGCCTTCAACCGGTCCCGGTCCTGGTACGCCTTCCTTCGGGCTTTCTCCTTTGGATCGTTTCCCACGGCTGATCTCCTTTTTCGCAAGAACCGGCTAACTCGATTTCGCCGCTGTTTTGACCAATGCGGTTGCCGAGAATACTTCCGGCCGACGCAGGGTTTCCTTGAGGTCGTCCTTCCAGCCGGATTTGGCCTGAAGGAGGTGTGCCCTCGCCCGGGCGATGGCGGGGACCTCGGATTTTTCAGAAGCGTCCAAATCCGCCAGGCGTAGGAGACACCGGCAATCCGTTTCGCACAGGGCCTTGTTGAGGTGAAAGAGGTCCACCAGGGAAAGGGCGTCCACCTGGCCGGCATGCGTCGGGCAGACCAGCCCCAGGCCGGTCCGGAGATCGGCGAATCGCAGGGCCAGCCCCCGGGCCTCGCTGGTCTTCAGGCTTCTGGTCACTTCCCGGGCGGTCCGAAGCGCCTGGTAGAGGGCCTGCCTGGCCTTGAACACCACGGCGGCCCCCAACAGGACCGGCGTTGGCGGGAGGGCCTCATCCAGGAAGACCAGGCTCTCCTGATCCAGGGTGAGGCCGCCGTCAGGTTCGTTCTGGGTGCGGTCGAAGGCCACGGACGAGAACAGCCGGCGGCTGAGGTGGGCCGCAAGGACCTCCAGGCATCGAGGCAGGTCGGCTGCCGGAACGAGGAGGTGGCAGACCGGGAAAGCGCTCTCCAGGACGAGGGTCCGGATTCCCCCGTCGGCGACCAGAGCCTGTTCGAGGGAGCGGAAGGTTTCATCCACCCAGCGCACGCGGACGAGGGCCCGGGCCAGGTGAAGCTGAACCGGGTGCATCATGTCCGGGTCAATCTTCCTTCTCTCGTGCTCGGGCTTATCCTGCTCTTTCTCAATGCAGTCACGCAATTCCCGACGGGCCCGGCTGAACACCGCCCGGAACCGCTTGGCGTCGGAATGCCCGGCGAGGTTCCCGGCATCCTGGTCATCGGTATTCAGGTCTTCGATCACGGCGTCGTACGCATAGTCCCGGGTGAGGCCGTCGAGGTTGGCCTCCAGTCGGAGAAGGACAGTGTTGCCGCCGTCATCGCACGCGGCGAAGACGGTGGGGAATACTTCCAGGTGCTTATCAACCCGCACGAAACAGGCTCCCATATCCCGGGGGATTCGGTCTCCCCTGGTGACGGGAATGCGGTCCAGCAGCGCGGGCGCAGGGGTGACGCCGCCCTCCCGGCTCACCCGAACGACGTGCCCCGTGGCGTCGTCGTGGTCCACCATGTCGCGGAGCCAGGGGGCTTTGAGCGCACCATGGGAAACGGTGCGGACGGCAAGGCAGAACCGGCAAAGCTTTTCGGGCTCCTCTTTCTGTGTGAACATCACCTTTTCAAGAGGGTTGCGGTCGTCGTCGTCAAGCTGCTCATACAGCCCGTAAAAAGGCTCGAAGACGCCGTTGAACCCGCATACGGCACATGGTTCGTCCGGGTCGGGCTCGATGCCCGAGTCTTTGGGAGGTTCCACGAGCTGACTCACGGGGGCGGAGTCGGTGGTGAGCAGCCGCCTATAGGCCTCGGCAAGGGCTTTCCCGAATCGACCCTTGAGCTCAGGGAAGTTGCCGGCATCGACCTCCTCGACCTCTTGAATGCTCAGCCATGGGCGTAAAAAGGCAAGCTCTCTTTGGAGAGCGGCGGCATCCATTGAGGGAGCCCTGACGGTCCCACCCCCGATGGTGAATTCCAGGCGGTTGAAATCATCGCTGTATTTGCCTCGAAGGAGATCGGCCAGTCGGCTGTCCGCCTCCTCTGCCGCGTTGAGGGCCGCTCGTTTCACCACGTCTTCCGAAAAGGCGCCCGGGAGGAGATAGACCAGGTCGTAGGCGAATCGGTTGAGGGGGAGGATGTCCGCCACGAGGGAGGGTTCCTCGGCAGCCACCGCCAACCTGTGGGAAAACGCCCGGATGAACGTGCTCTGCCATGTGTCGGTCTCGCCGGCGGCGGGGTCGCCAAGGACCATCCGGATGCCGTGCAGGTCGTCCAGCCTCACGGCCCGCTCCGCGAGGTCCCTCCACCCATCGAAACGGACGCGAATCAGCCGGATTGTTCGCTGGGCGACCAGCCTGATCCAGTCGCCGGTAATCTCGCCCCGGGCCTCTTCCGCATCCCGCAGCGGCCTGGAGAGGTCGTCCCCGGCCCGTTTCCCGTTTATGGCAAGAGCCAGGGCCAGTGCAGAGCACAGGCGGCCATGCTCCAGGAGCGGCGTGTCGTTGGCTGAGGGATAAGTCCGCTCGGTGAAGACCGCGTAGGCGGATCGGGGGGACATGGCGGAGATTCCATCTATGTATTCGCGCAGAGCGTCCCTTGCCTGGAGCAGAGGCTCCAGCCCATCTGTGCGGAGAACGTTCACATCCGCCCTATGGAAGGCGTCGAGCAGCTGGTTGATTTTCAATTTCTGACCTGGTGGCCGGGGGGCGTCCGGCAGTTCGTACCGCCAGGATGCTGTCAGGCCGGTGAAATCCCAGAGCTCTTGGTGCAGCGAGGAGGGTTTCTCTCTCCAGGAGCTCATAAAGCCGCCATGACACACCGGGAGTCGGGTGAAGGGGTTCTGACGGGAACCCGCCTGGATGTCCGGTCCTTCTTCGCTGAGACTGTACGCCGAGGAAGCCAGCTGATCGATCACGCTGGTGTGAAGGATCCACCGGGGGAGTTGCAGGGGACCCTTACTTTTCCATTTTTCAAGGAATTCCCAGGTGGCTTGAAGTCGGTCATGTCCGCCGCTGGGGCTGACGCCGAGGTTGTGATGCCAGAGGGCCGCGAGACCTTCCCCCTCGAGGCCGACGGCGTCGAGAAAGAGGAAGCCCATGAGGGCGTGCTTCTCGCCGCCCAGGAAGAAGGGCTTGGCCAGGTCGTGGAACAGCATGCCGCGTACGAAGTCACGCAGGGTCATGTCGAATGCCTCCCGTTTTTCAAAGAGCTGCCATAAAGGCTTCCGGATTCTTTTCCACATGGGAACCCTCACAGCTCAATGTGCAGCTTTCCCAGCCCGAAGGTCGTTCCCTGGCCCGCGTGTACCAGCTCGCCCCAGCGGAGGAGTGGGAGAAGGGGGGCCAGGCTCCCCTCCAGGCGGACGGAACCCATCAGGCCGCCGAACTTCATGGCCTCCTTCTGCCGACTGGAATAGCGCTCCCAGTCGTACCAATGCAGCCGGTCATCGGTGACGCGGATGGCATCAACGTCGTCGAGGAGCCGGGAACACTCAGGGGCAAAGAGGCCGGGACCGCAAAATCTGCTGAGCAGGGAGATGCGTTGAAGAAGACGTTCTATGAACAGCGGGAAACTGAGTCTGGTCACCAGGCACCCTTTCTCCTTCAATCGAAGCGGGGTCACCATTCTCAAGGTCAGGGACCGGGTGTGTTCACCCGCTTCCTGGAAAGGATCTGCATTGGCCGGCAATCGGGTGGAAAGAGTCCCGGTCTTCCCGTCATAGATGAGGATACCGCCCTCCGGTCTCAGGAGATCGACCCTCAGGAGTCTGTATCTGCCTCGTTCTCTCCCGAGCCCCCGTTTCCCTGCCTCCAGGAAGACATGGACGAAATAGGGCAGGGCGTCGAGCAGGCTGCCCATGAGCACGAGCTCGAATTCGAGAAGGTCCCCGGGGTGGAAAGCCTGGCGTGCCGTGAGAGGCGGGGTGAGCACATACGGGCGCGGCGGCTGCTGAAATCGGTCTGAATCAGCGAAGTCCGGCGGTGGCGCAGGATCGAAAGTCCGGGCATACAGGCATCCGGCTCTGGATGTGCATCCGTTGCAGCGAACTGATCTGTCACTGCAGACAGCCCTTCGCAGTGCATCGCCCATAGCCCCGTGAAGCACCCCACCCTTGTAAGGCGGAAGCAGCATGAGGCTTCGGACTTCCGCGGTGAACCGGAAGCGCTCACACGGAAAAGGGATCTTTGTCCATACACGCCTGTCTGCCATGCAGGAATCCCCGTCGGATCTGGATCTGAAAGCAACAACTATGATGGAAATGTGCTGAAAGGAAAATTAATCCCTTCGTACAACGAATGAGCCTGTTTCTCAATAATTTATTATACACAAGCGGCAGTGGCCTGGAGCTTCAGGAAGCATCCCCAGGCGCGCGCGCATGACCGACCCCTGGGATGTCGCTTTTCTTGTGTTTTCCTTTGTGTTATTCGCGTTATTGCGGTTAATCATCAAGGACATAAATCTCGTCTTCAATCGGTATTGAATCTGCAAGACGAGCATAGTTGCCGCGGATTGAAGGGTTATGGAAGGGGCAGGAATGGAGTGTGGCAGATGAAGAATGGCAAGTCCACCAGCCCCATGCACTTCACCTATGTCGAGCTCAAGAACTGGCGAAATTTCAGCCCTGCGGTTTGCCGCGCTGCCGCTGCGGGTCTTTCTCGTCGGGCCGAATGCCTCGGGCAAGTCGAATTTCCTCGATGCTTTCCGTTTCCTGCGCGATATCGTTTCCGTCGGAGGGGGCTTTCAGGAAGCGGTGAGGCGGCGTGGCGGAGTATCCGCTCTGCGGTGTCTCGCTGCACGACGAAACCCCAACATCGTGTGTCGAGTGCGGGTCGGGCATCGCGATGAGCACGCTCTTTGGGAATACGAGCTGACCTTCAACCAGGATAAGAAGAGGAGGCTGCTCATCAAATCCGAGCGGGCGCTGCATCAGGGCTATAGAATCCTCAGCCGCCCGGACGCCGAAGATATCAAGGATCCTGAGCGGCTCACCCAGACCTGCCTGGAACAGGTGTACACGAACCAGAGCTTTCGGGAATTGGTCGAGCTTTTCGGCTCGGTCCGCTACCTGCACGTGGTCCCGCAACTCATAAGGGAACCGGACCGATCCGTGGGCAGAAGCAACGATCCTTTCGGAGGAGACTTTCTCGAGGTAATCGCAAAGTCCCCTGAAACGACTCGAAAAGCCAGGCTGAAGCAGATCCGGAGCGCATTGGAAGTCGTGGTTCCTCAGCTGAAGGAACTGGAGCTTCAACGCGATGAGCGTGGAGCGCCTCATCTTCGGGGTAATTGTGCACACTGGCGCCCGCAGGGAGCCTGGCAGACGGAAGCCCTTTTTTTCCGATGGGACGCTCCGGCTTATCGGTCTGCTCTGGGCCCTGATGGAGGCGAAGGCGGTGCTGCTGCTCGAAGAGCCTGAGCTTTCACTGCATCCGGAAGTGATCCGCTGCATTCTCCAGATGTTTGCCCGCACCCAGCGGAGGTTCGGGCAGCAGGTGCTGGTCAGCACCCATTCCAGCGAGATCTTACGTGATGAGGGGATCGGGCTCGACGAGGCGCTCCTGCTGTTCCCGGGTGAAGACGGCACGACGGTCAGACCTGCCGGGTCTGTTGAAGAGGTCAGAACCCTTCTGGAGGAAGGGCAGAGCCTGGCAGACATCGAGATCCCTCAGACACGACCACAAAAAGCTTACCAGTCGACTCTTTTCGGCGATCGAGAAGCACCGGGCGCAAGGAAGACAAGGCGCGAATCGGCATCGGACGCTGGTCATTGAGGTTTGGAGGGCAGCGGGAATGCCAGGCGCCAGGATCGTGATCTCTGCGGCGGTTGAAGGAATCGCCGATAAAGCTGTCGTGCGGAGACTCGTCACGCATGTCGGCGCACAAGCGGGAACGATCTGCAGTGGGAACGGAAAGGCGAAGCTGTTCGAGAACATCAAGGGATATAGCGAGGCGGCGCGCCGCAGGCCTTGGATCGTTCCTGTGGATCTGGACCAGGATGCGGAGTGCACGCCGCCATTGCGTGTGAACAGCCTTCCATCGGTTGCTCCACTCATGTGCTTCCGGATAGCCGTGCGTGCAGCGGAAGCCTGGTTGATGGCAGACCGCGAAAGCCCGGCTTCTTTTCCGGGGAGCTCCGCCGGTATCATTCCCCCATTGTCAGGGGCCATTGCGGATCCAAAGCAAATGACGGTCAACATGGCCAGGAGATCTCGCCGGCGGGTCATTCGACTGGACATGGCACCCAGAGCAGAATGCGGTCGCCAGGTTGGTCCGGCGTATCCCTCTCGACTCATTGACTTTGTCGAAGACAGGCAGAATGGCCGGCGTCCCAATGCTGCCGCCGAATCCTGTGGCAGTTTGGGGAAATGCCTGAAGTGCCTGAAAAGGCTTGTGGACCTGTGCGCAAATCCTGCGGCCTCTGCCTCTTGATGTGGGGAAAGGGATTGCGGTCAGAGAGTGGGGACTCCGAGGAATCCCTCGTGTGTTGATTGGGGATCCCTCGGACCTCGGAGCTTCGTGGTCTGCAAGAAATAACGTTGAAAAGGCCATGATCAGCCGCAGCCGGTGCCTCCGCCGCTGCAGCCGGCGCCGCACACGGTGCGCCGCTTCTTGAGGGGGGTGACGTTGCGGCCGCCGTAAACGGCTTTGAGGCCTTCCTCGATGAAGCCGCTCATCTCGACGGGAATGATACCGGCCCGGGTGAGCACGGCCCGGGGGTTGTCGCCGATGCCGCTCACGAGCACGGCCCGGCAGTCCTCGAGCACTTCGGCCAGGTCCATCCACCGGCGGATGCCGCCTCCCGGCTCGGGCGTCGACCGCTCCTCCACCATCCGGAACCCATCGCCGTTCCGCTCCCAGATCTGCAGACGGTACGCTTCTCCCAGGTGCTGGTTCACCAGCATGCCCTCGAGCGTAGCCACGGCGACATAGGGGCGCTCCGGCAGGAAGGGCTGCTCCGACGCACATTCCGCCATGGTCTCCTGGAAGTCTCCGGTGCGGTCGGCGTCGAGTAGCCCCACGGCGTCGGCCCGGCAGCGCGTGCAGTGGTGCATCTGGGGCAGAAGCTCCCCCGCCGCGCTCCGTATGGCGGCCATCTGATCGTGGGTCGGCTCCGGGACGTTTTCGAACGGCGTGTCCGCGTTGGGGTAGACGGGCATGCAGTTCAGGATGTCCACCCCCAGGTCCGCCATGGCGCGGGCCACATCGGTCACGTGCTCGTCGTTGATCCCGGGGATCACGATCGTATTCACCTTGACCTGGATGCCCCTCTCCTTGAGGGCCTTGACGGCTTCCAGCTGGCGGCTCAGCAGCAGCTCGGCGGCCCTGGCCCCCCGATAGACGACCTTGCCGTCGCGCACCCAGCTGTAAATCTTCTGGGCGACGGCGGGATCCACGGCGTTGATGGTCACGGTCACGTGGGTGACGCCGAGCTCGGCCAGCTCGTCCACGTGGGCCGGGAGCCCGAGGCCGTTGCTGGCGAGACAGAAGAGCATCTTCGGAAACCGTGACCTCACCAGGCGGAGCGTCTCGAGGGTTTCATCCGCGTTGGCCATGGGATCCCCCGGTCCGGCGATGCCGACCACCGTGATGGACGGCTCCCGCTCCATGACCCGATCGAGGTAGCTCAGGGCCTGGGCCGGCGTCAGCACCGCGCTGGTGACCCCCGGGCGGCTCTCGTTCACGCAGTCGCATTTGCGGTTGCAGTAGTTGCACTTGATATTGCACGCCGGCGCCACGGGAAGGTGAATGCGCCCGCATTCCCCTTTCACTTTCACGTTGAAGCATGGATGGCGGTCGATTTCGAGCATCATGATCGTACCTCCGCAGGGACCGGTTCGCTACAGGTAGCCGTAGCCAACGGGAGAATCTTCCTGTTTCCGTTCGAGAATTTCGTTGATGAGTCGATCCAGGAGCGCCAGCGCCCCCCGGTAGCCCAGGTGGAGCGTCCGCTGTCCGCCGAACCTGTCGTGGATGGGAAATCCGACCCGGATGAGCGGGATGTTCCAGCCGCGGGCCAGGTGGTAGCCCTTGCTGTGTCCCACCAGGATATCCGGAGCCAGCTCCCGGGCCTCTTCGGCGATTTCGTAGAAATCCACTCCCTCCCGTATCTCGGGGGGATCGAAGAGGATGTCCTTCGTCACGGCCTCGACAGCTTCCCGAAACCCGCTGCCGTGTCCCCCCGATGCACAGAGCACCGGTTTCACGCCGATCTCGCAGAGGAATGACGTGAGCCCCACCACCAGGTCCTCTTCGCCGTAGACGACCGCCCGCTTTCCGAACACGTATTTGTGCCCGTCCACGTAGGCGTCCAGGAGCCTTCCGCGCTCCAGGGCGTGCTTTTCGGGCGTGCAGATTCCAGCGGCATCCTCCAGCACTTCGAAGAATCGGTCGGTCTCCCGGAGCCCGACGGGCATCCCTGCGGTATGGTGCGGCACGCCGAAGCGTGCTTCCAGGAGGGTTCCGGCAGACATTCCACCGTGCGCCGGGGCTCGCCCGAGCTCGATGGTGGCCCGGGACCCGCCCATGCTCACCACGTCGCGGATGGGAGTCCCGCCCCGGGGGATCTTTTCGTAGTCTTCCAGGGCAGGTCCATCCAATGTTTCGGAATAGTCGGGGAGCAGGATGGCCCGCAGCCCGAAGTCCGCCGTGATCTCCTTCAGGTAGCGGAGGTCCGCCGGCGAGACGAAGCCGGGCAGCAGGTTGATGCCGTCATGTTTCTTATCGCCCTGCGCCAGCTGGTCCGCCATGGCCCGGACGGCGGCGTGGAAGCCTTCCATATGGGTCCCCGCGTAGCTCGGCGTCGAGACGTTCACGAGGAGGGGGAGCTCCGGGCTTCCCTCGCGGCACGACCACTCCTGCTTGAATTCCTTCAGGATCATGGGCACGTCGTCCCCGATGGTTTCCGTGAGGCAGGTGGTGGCGATCCCGACGAGGCCGGCGCCGTATTTCTTCATGACGTTCACCAGCCCCTGCTTCAGGTTGGCCCCGCCGCCGTAGACCGCGTGCTTTTCGCCCAGGGACGACGAGGCGATGTCCATGGGCTCCCGGAAATGGCTGATGATGTAGCGCCGCATGTAGGTGGCGCACCCCTGCGAGCCGTGAAGGAAGGGAACGGCTCCCTCGACACCCCGGAAGGCCAGGCAGGCGCCCATGGGCTTGCAGAGCTTGCAGGCGTTGGTCGTCGAGATATAGGGAGAAACGGTCGGTTTCGGTTTGATCGTCGTCGGGTGCGTTTCCATGGCGGGGTTCCTGGGTTTCTGGTTTCAGGTTTCTGGTTTCTGGTTTGTAGTTTCTGGTTTGTAGTTTCTGGTTTCTAGTTTCTGGTTTCTAGTTTCTGGTTTGTAGTTTCTGGTTTGTAGTTTCTAGTTTCTGGTTTCTAGTTTCTGGTTTCTTGTCACTGGTCACTCGTTACTCGTTACTGCTCACTGGTTACTCGTTACTGCCTCGAGGGGCGCCGGCAGCTGACCGCAAACAGCCCAGAGTCGGGAGATCGAAGTCCGCTCTTCAGGCTGTGAGTCCGGCCAGGCGGTCGCATTTCCCGATCGTTTCCGATGGAAGTCTTCCATCCGAGCGGGAGGTCTTCCTCGGCACGAAGCGCCAGACGGGGCTCATGACGGACGTGTAGACCTCGCGGGCGAAATTCAGCATGCCCACAAATCCCTCCAGGGGCTCCTTGCGTTCGTGGTTGTGGTCGCAGAAGCCGACCCCCAGCTTGTACGCGATGGGCCTCTCCTTGACGCCGCCGACGAAGATGTCGACATCCTTTTCCTTGAGGAACGAGGACAGCTCCAGGGGGTTCGAGTCGTCCACGATGATGGTGCCCTCGTCGGTGATCTCGTGGAGCTCCTGGTAATCCTCCTCGGTCCCGGTCTGGGAGCCCACCAGGACCACCTGCATCCCGATGAGCCGGAAGGCCTTGACAAGCGAGAAGGCCTTGAAGGCGCCGCCCACATAAATGGCGGCCTTCTTGCCTTGAAGAGCCTTTCGATATTCCTGCAGCTTCGGGTAGAGAACCGAGAGCTCCCCCCGCACGAGCTCCCGTGTGCGGTTCATGATCTCCGGGTCCCTGTCCTCGAAGAACCGGGCCACGCTGTAGAGGGCCTCGGCCATGTCTTCCACGCCGAAATATGAAACGCGCAGGAAGGGGGTGCCGAAGGCCTCCTTCATCATCTTCGCAAGATCGATGGTCGCCCCGGAGCACTGGACGACGTTGAGGGCCGCCCCGTGGGCGCGCTGGAGGTCGGCCACCCGCCCGTCTCCCGTGATGTTGGCCACCACCTCGACGCCCATCTTCCGGAAATAGTCGCGGATGATCCAGATCTCGCCCGCCAGGTTGAAATCCCCGAGAATGTTGATGCTGAGCGGCGCGATGTCTTCCGTGCCGCCCGTTCCCATGAGCTGGAACATCGCCCGGCAGGCGGCGTTGTATCCCGCCCGTTTGTTGCCCTTGAATCCCTCGGACTCCACGGGAATCACCGGGATCGATTTTTCCTCGCTCACTCTTCGGCAGACCGACTTGAGGTCGTCCCCGATGAGGCCCACGATGCAGGTCGAGTACACAAAAGCCGCGTTGGGACGGTGCCGGTCGATGAGCTCGGTCAGGGCGCGGTAGAGCTTCTCCTCGCCGCCAAAAATGACATCCTTTTCCTGGAGGTCCGTCGAGAAACTCAGGCGATGCAGCTCGGGGCCCGAGGAAAGGGCTCCCCGGATGTCCCAGGTGTAGGCGGCGCAGCCGATGGGGCCGTGAACGAGATGCACGGCGTCGGCGATGGGGTAGAGCACCACACGGGAGCCGCAGAACACGCACGCCCGCTGGCTCACCGCACCCGCCAGGCTTTCGCGGTCGCAGGCCATCCGATAAGGCTGCTCGCCCTTGCGGTGAATCTGGTTCGCTCGCTCTTCGAATATGAGATCTTCCATGGGGCTCTCCCTGGCGAGTTTCGAGTTTCGAGTTTCTGGTTTCTGGTTTCTAGTGCTTAATTGCAATAGTCAGCGTTATATAGTACAATTCTGGGCAAG
>CAZLCS010000074.1:0-21015 GCA_964557955.1 uncultured Syntrophobacteraceae bacterium | reverse complement strand
CCAGGGGTCAGTTTTCACTGAGAAAAGGGGTCAGTTTTGGTTGACGATCTTCAGCGATGGGCGCCAAGACAGTCAGTTTGGGAGAGCGGAGCTATCCATTGACCGTCGAAGTCATGGAGGAGAAGGGGATCATTCCCCTCATGCAGGAAAGAGACGTCCGGATCATTGACTTCGATCACCTCGCCAAATCCGACTGGGTCGAGTTCAAACCCGCAGACAGTCACTGGTCCAATGGATTCCGGATTGCCCGTCCCATCATCGAGACGGATTGCCTGGTCTCCACCTGCTGCCTCAAAACCCACCAGTATGGCGGGATCTTCACCATGTCCCTCAAGCTGCACGTGGGGGTGGTTCCGACTTTCCGCCATGGCTTCACCTACATGAGCGAGCTGCACGGTTCCCCTCACCAGAGAAACATGATCGCTGAAATCAACACACCATTTCAGCCGAAGCTGGTCATCCTGGATGGAATCGATGCCTTCGTCGATGGGGGTCCCATGAGCGGAAAGCGCGCGAAGGGGGATGTCTTTCTGGCCTCGGCCGACCGTGTCGCAATTGATGCAACAGGAGTGGCGATCCTAAAGGTGCTTGGCAGCAACCCGGAAATCATGAACCGGAAGGTATTCGAACAGGAGCAGATCTCCCGGGCGGTCGAATTGGGTTTGGGAGTGTCATCCCCGACTGAAATTGAGTTGTTGCCAGCTGATGAAGGGTCTGAAGGTCTTTGTGCAAAGGTTTTAGATGTCCTGAATCAGGGCTGAGCACGGCGCAGGTTCGACGGAGTTGACTTGGACATCGTGACAGACAGACAGGGATTCTGAAGCAGATAATCGAAACGGATTTCGGGGGAGGATCTCGATGATGGCTTTGGCGATCAATGGAAGCCACCGCAAGGGTAAGAACACAGCCATCATGTTGAGGCTTGTTCTTGAAGAGATGGAAAGAGGCGGAGTGGAAACGGAGCTCCTGGAGATATCCGAGCTGAACATCCAGTTCTGCAAAGCTTGCAACCGCTGCCTAACGAAAACCGAATGCAGTATTCAGGACGATGATGTCTCTGGAGTGGCAGAGAAGATGGTGGCTGCCGATGCGATCATCATCGGATCTCCCGTGTACTTCGGCAATGTGACCAGCATGCTCAAAACCTTAATGGATCGAACCCGCTGGATGCACATGAGTGAGAACCTCTTGGACGGGAAGCTCGGGGCGGCACTCACCCATGCGGGGCTTCGGAATGGTGGACAGGAGATGACGCAGCTCATATTGGAGCGTTTTCTTCAGCACCAGGGACTTCGAGTGGTCGAGGCGAGAGATCCCTGGTCGGGAGTCTACAATCTTGGCCCTATGGGGACACTGTTTGACTCCCTGGACGGCGATGAGATGCGGTGGAAGAGAGGAGTCATGGAGGACAGCCTCACGGTCAAGACCTGCAGAGTCTTGGGAAAGAATCTCCTGAGGCTTCTCAAGCATTGAGATGAATGGTCCTTTGTGCCTGACGGCCCTTCAACGCTGATCAAATGCTCCGAAGGCATCCCATGACCGAGGCAGAAGTCTTTCGCCGAACCCGTCAGTTCCTGAGGCACCAGACCTTCCACCATCAGACTGTGGTGCGCCTCTACACCGATGCCAACGCGACACTCCTCTTCGACAAGAGGCTGCAACCCTTTCAGCGTTTCTTCCTCGATTTGGGAGACCTGGTTTTGCACCCGGATTTGGTGGGCCAGCTGAGCGACGGCGTGTGTGTGTTTGCGGTCGAGGCCAAAGGCAACGGCAACATGTTGAAGGGCCTTGCCCAGGCAGAAGTCTATCAGAGCGGATTTCACTGGGCGCAGTTAAGGGTTGGGGGAGCAAGAGCTCAGGAACAGACTGTCGAAACCAGCACTGTCGAAACTAGCATTGACCCATGCCAGTCTCAGGTGAAGAAGATGATTGAAGCCATCCTCGCTCCAGCGCGTGGCTACTCCCTTGAACCTCTGCTGAATGAGCCACTTGCATGCACTTTAGACCATTCCGCTGCCGATGGGCAAGCCAAGCTCCTTGAGCCGTTTATAGTCCATGTGCTTGCGATGCTTGTTCAGGTACTCGTACAGCTTGGAAAGAGCATCACGGCAGGAGTCGGGCAAATCCTTCATCTTCATGGCTCTCCGGATATCGCGAAGCACATCCTTCGAATCCTCGTGGCGAAGCATGTGCCTGGCTTGGCCAAACCACGCCTTGGCCTCTTCAGTCGTTCCATCAAGACCGGATAGGATCAAATAATGTGGGCATGGAATCAGTCAAAGTGGGCACACCACATCATGGATGTCAGATAATGTGGGCACGTTCTCAATGATAGAGTCAATTAATCTGTGCACGAAGAAGCGGATGAGTGCGGGCACGCGCGATCATGAATGCGGGTTTCTACGCTTACGGTTGTTTCGATAGACTCCTTCCCAGCGACCGAACTTCGGCATGACCTGCCCGAGTGATTAAGCCCGCGGTTTGGCCAGCGCACTGGCTCTCGCTTGTCTCTCAGCCCACATTCTCGCAAGTGTGGCGATCTTTTTTTCTTTGGGGTTGACTTCTCTTGTCATTAGAATATAAACGTACATTAATATAATTGTGGCTTGATCTCATTTCCTCCAAGTGCGGAGTCAGAGATGACGGAACTGCATGATCTCATCATCGTGGGTGGCGGCCCGGGCGGTCTCACGGCGGGCATGTATGCGATGAGGGCCGCACTCAAGGCTGTGTGCATAGAAAAGGGGGTTCCCGGTGGACAGGTGGCCATCACCAAGGGTGTGGAAAACTACCCGGGATTCATCGAAATAAGCGGTTTTGAGCTGTGCGACAAATTCTTGGAGCACGCCAAATGGTACGGTCTTCAAATGATTCGGCAGGAGGCGGTGGCCGTCGAACCCGGACTGGAATTCCACTCCGTTCGTCTTGCCAGCGGCGAGGTGTTGCATACCTACGCTGTGATCCTGGCGGCGGGGGGAGCGCACGAAGACTCGGTGCTCCCGGGGAGGTTGAAAATTTCGGCAAGGGGGTTTCCTACTGCGCCACCTGCGATGGGTTCTTTTTCAGGGACAAGTCCGTTGTGGTGGTTGGAGGCGGCGATACGGCCCTTGAGGATGCCCTCTATCTCGCCAAGATCACGAGCCATGTCACCCTGGTTCACCGCAGGGATGCCTTTCGGGCCAGCCGGATTCTCCAGCAGCGCGTCATGGCTGAATCCAAGATAGAAGTTGTCCTCAATACGACGGTTGCTGAAATCAAATCGGACGAAAACGGAGTCTGTGCGGTTACCCTCAAGGACACGCGGACCGGCGATCAAAGGGAGCTTCCAACCGAGGGGGTCTTCATCTTTGTGGGTTTTTCGCCCAACAACCAGCTGGTCCCCGTGGGCATTGAAGTGAGTGCAAGCGGCTACGTCATAACGGATGAGAAGTGCGAAACCAGTATTCCCGGCATTTTCGCCATTGGCGATCTCAGGCAGAAACATGCCAATCAGAATGTAATAGCGGCGGCGGACGGCTGCACGGCGGCTCTTGCAGCCGCCCATTTCATCGAGATGAGGAAGGCGAGTGCGGTTTGCTTCGAAGCTGTAGCGGAAGTATCTGGCGGCCAGACATAAGAATAGGATGGAACATTGTCCATGGAAAAGACAGCCCGAGGAGGGGCATCGAAGGGTTTCGATAGGACGGAAGAAAGCGAGGAGCAGCTTCAGCGGCCACTGGTGCTGCAAGACGATCACTATCAGACGGTTGCCTTTCTCGCGAAGAGCCTTTCGGACGAAAACCGGCTGCGGATCCTCCTTTGTGTGAGCAACGGCAAGAAGTCGGTCTCGAGCATCGTCGAGGAGCTCGGTCTGTCTCAGCCCCTGGTCTCCCATCATCTGAAAGAGCTTAAGCGCTCTTTGCTGGTCTCGATCGAGCGCAGTGGCCCTTTCATCTACTACGAGCTCGTTGACCCGAGGATCCTGGATGTCATTCGAACCTTGAGCACCGTGGCGACGGACCTTTTGAGCGCGAGAAAGACTTTTTGAGCTATGGGCGAGGTGATCAAGATCCACATGGACCACATGGAAGAGATGCTGAAGATCGTTCGCCGGATGGATCCGGAAAAGGCACTGGCGGAGATCGCCAAGGTCTTGAAGGTTCTTTTGCCGGCTTTGGGTGAGGACGCGCGCTCGGAATTTCTGTGGGAGCTCATGGGAGAATCGAGAGGCGACAAGGTGTCGAGCCTGGTTCATCTCTGACTGGCCGAATGCATGGGCGAAGGTGTCGACCCGACGCAGATGTGCCAGAGGCTGGTGGACAAGGTTGCCCAGTCAAAGCAGCTTATGGCCATGACCGACCCGGATCTTCTGGTGCTCTTTGAAGACTGGTTTGAAGAGCTGGAAGAAGAGATCATCTCCCTTGCGAGGGAGCATGGAGGTCTCGCTCCGGAGGATCTTGTCGAAAAGACCGGGCTCTCCCTCAGAGGGGCAACGTTTCTCCTCTCAAAGCTCCGGCGCGAAGGGAAGCTCTGAGAAACCGGGAAGGATTCGCCGAACAGGAAGGGCCTATCTATGCCGAACAGGAAGACAACATTCATCGCCCTTGTGGCGGTATTGCTCACGGTCGGATCCCTCTGGCTCACCAATCGTGTGGCTCCTCCCAGGCAAGCCGCCTGGGAGGATGTCCTGGCCGAGGCCAAAGCCGGGGGCTACAAAATCATCACCACCGATGAGCTTTCCGAGCGATACCGGAAGGAGGCCAATAGCATTTTGATGGTGGACACCCGCCAGGAGTGGGAGTATCGAACGGGACATCTCCAGGGGGCAGTGAATTTTCCCCTTGAGCCCACCGCCTGGTCGAGGTGGCGCAAGGCCTCGGCCCTCGAAACGCTCCTCGGGCCGGACAAGGAGCGCTTCCTGGTCTTTTACTGAGCGGGCCTCACATGAGCCCGCAGTGACTCGGCCGCCCGTGTGGCGGTACAGCTTGGCTACAAGTATGTTTTCCGCGATCCTTACGGCTATCCGGAATGGCAGGCGAGGGGACTGCCTGTTACGAGCATCCCAGCGGGCCTCGCCAAAACGAGTGAAGCACCGGAAGCGCCGGGACCACTGACCGGCTGGGCCGTGATCTGGACGCTGCTGGGCATCTTCGCCGGCGGCATGGCCCTGAACCTCACGCCCTGCGTCTATCCTCTGATCCCCATCACCGTTTCCTACTTCGGCGGCCAGGCCACCCAGGCGGGCGCGGGGCAGGGAAAGCTCGTCGCCCATGGACTCTGCTACATGATGGGCTTGGCGGTCACCAACTCGGTCCTTGGCGTCGCGGCGTCGTTGAGCGGCGGTCTCATGGGGTCGATGCTTCAAAATCCCGTCGTGCTCATCGCGGTGGCGGCGGTCCTGGTCCTGTTTGCGACAAGCCTTCTCGGACTTTGGGAGATGCGGCTCCCGAGCGGCCTCACCCAGGCGGCCGCCAAATCCTACACGGGCTATTTCGGAAGCCTCTTCATGGGGCTCACCCTTGGCGTGGTGGCGGCTCCCTGCATCGGTCCCTTCGTGCTGGGACTGCTCACCTGGGTGGCCAGCATGGGGAGCCCCTGGCTGGGATTTCTCATCTTCTTCACGCTGAGCCTGGGGCTCGGACTTCCGCTCTTTCTCCTGGCCATGTTCTCGGGGCAGCTGGAAAGACTCCCGCGGTCCGGCGGCTGGATGATCTGGGTGAGGAAGCTCATGGGCTGGGTCCTGGTGGGCATGGCTGCCCACTTCTTGAGGCCTGTGCTTCCCGGTGAATGGGGACTCTTTCTGCTGGCACTGGTGGCTCTGGCCGCAGGCCTTCACCTGGGGTGGATCGACAAAAACCAGGCGAGCTTCCGCGCCTTTCCCTGGCTCAAGGGAGGTGTCGGGATCGCCTGCATGGTGCTGGCGACCTTTCTGGTGACCTCATGGGCCATGCGTGGCCCCGGCGTTGCCTGGAAGCCCTATTCGGAGGAGATCCTGAAGGAGGCTGTGAGCCTCAACAAACCCGTCATCATCGATTTCTACGCCACGTGGTGCACGCCATGCCGGGAGCTGGAGGACGTCACGTTTCACGATGCATCGGTCGTCAAGCAGGCAACAAGTAGTTTCATCATGGTGAAAGTGGATGTGACGAAGGGCGGCAACCCGGTGCACGAGCGGCTGTTGCAGCAATACGACGTGAAAGGGGTTCCGACCATCGTGTTCCTGGATCCCGGCGGCAAGGAGAAGCGAGACCTGCGCCTGGTCGACTTCCTTCCCGCCGATCAGTTCCTGGGGCGCATGGCGGAAGTGTTACGAAGCGACAATTCGAACAAGGAGTGAAATCATGCTGAAGGTAAGGTTTTTCCTCAATGAGCCCAATGGCAAGCCCTGAAAGAACTTCCTCGAGATGATGCCCAGGCTGGGCGCAAAGTACAAAGACATCGAAATCGAGGTCATTTCGAAACCCATCGCCGAGTACCAGAACGACGACTATTTCGAGCTGGATCTGCCCGTGGCGCCAGCCGTCATGGTGGGAGACGAGATCGTGGTCGAGGGCTCGAACGTTGCTCAGGAGAAGGTGGAAACGGTCATCTGCCGCTGTTTGGGCATGCCCGAGCCTGAGCCTGAGAAAAAAGGGATCCTGGGGAAGCTCTTCGGAAGATAGAAGCGTGGACAGGATTCCGCGTTCCCAATGATCTTAAGGAGAGATGAATGCTGAAGCTCAGAATGTTTGTGAATGAACCGGGCGGGAAGCCCTGAGCCCACTTTCGGGAAATGATCCCCAGGCTGGGGAAACAGTATAATCTGGAAATCGAGACCGTCTCCAAACCGAACCGGGAATACCGCACCGAGGACTATACGAAGCTGGGGCTGCCCGTGGCGCCGGCCATCATGCTGGGAGACGAGCTGGTGGCTCAGGGCTGTGATGTCGATGAGCACAAGCTCGAGGCGGCCATCTGCCGCCGTCTGGGACTCCCGGAGCCGGAACCGCGGAAGAAGGGCATCCTCGACCGCTTGTTCAAGTAGCCGGTCATCGAACTGCAGGGGACGGAGCGTGGAAGCAGAAAAGAAGAATTTCGGGGCGGGAATGAAGGCGGCGGTACTGGTGCTCTTCATCATCACGGCCGTGATCCTTGTTCGCTACACACCGGTCAAGGAATTCCTGACGGCGGAAAGGCTCGGCCAATTTCTGGCGCAGGCCGGTTTTCTGGCACCTCTGGCCTTCATGGCGGTCTACGCGGTGGGGGTGTGCCTGTTCGTACCGGGAACACTCCTGACCACCCTCGGAGCTGCCATCTTCGGTCCGTATTTCGGCTTTGTCTACGTCTGGGTCGGTGCCATGATCGGATCGACCCTGGCGTTTTTCATCGGACGTTACCTGGGGAGAGACTTCGCGGCCTCGCTCATCGGCGACAGGCTCGGGAAATACGACGAAGCGATCGAGCGAAAGGGCTTTGCCACGGTCCTCTATCTCCGCCTGGTCTACTTTCCATTCACCCCGATGAACTTCGGCATGGGACTGACGCGAGTCCGGTTCTGGGATTACTTTGCCGGGACGGGGCTCGGCATCATCGTCGGGACGTTCATCTTCACCTTTTTCGTGGGAACGGTGAAAGAAGTCTGGGTGAGCGGCCAATGGGGAGGATTGCTTTCCTGGAAGGTATTGCTGTCGGTTGCGCTGTTTGTCTTCTCATTTTTTATTCCAAAGATGATCGAGAAATGGAAAGCTTCTGAAAGCGTCGGAGCGGCATGACGTCCGGCGGGAAGAAAAGGTTGGGCTCATGGATAGTGTTGTTTTGCTGCGCCTTGGCTTCTTCCTCGGAGCTTTCGCCCTGATCGCCCTGCTGGAAAGAATGGCTCCTCGTCGGCCTCCGACAACCTCCAGGATGAGGCGCTGGTCCATCAATCTATTGATCATCGCCCTCAATCCGCTGTCCGTACACCTGGTGTTTCCGGTGCTGCCCGTGGGAATGGCTCTCCTTGCCGAGCAGAGGCAATGGGGACTTCTAAACCATCTGGGGCTTCCTTCCTGGCTCGATGTCGTCATCGGCTTCGCTGTGCTCGACCTCTCCATCTACCTGCAGCATGTCCTCCACCACGCCGTGCCGGCCCTCTGGCGGCTCCACATGGTCCACCACGCCGATCTCGACTACGACATGACAACCGGCTTGCGCTTCCACCCAATCGAGATCCTGATCTCCATGGGAATCAAGCTCACGACCGTCGCGGTCCTGGGACCGCCGGCGCTGGCCGTGCTCCTCTTTGAAGTCGCCCTCAACGTGGGCTCCATGTTCAACCACAGCAACATTCGTCTTCCGATACCCGTCGACCGGGTGCTTCGACTATTTTTCGTGACACCCGATATGCACCGGGTGCATCATTCGGTGATCATCCGGGAGACGAACAGCAATTACGGCTTCAACCTCCCGTGGTGGGACAGGCTTCTCGGGACGTACAAAGACCAGCCCGAGAAGGGACACGACGGCATGACGATCGGACTGTCGCAGTTTCGTGATCCGGATGGGTTGACCTTCCCGCGATTGCTGATTCTCCCCTTCGTCGGGGACCCGGGCGGCGTTCCCATCAACCGCCATTGACCAAGAAACGGATGCAACAATGAGACTGCGAGAGAACGCGCTTTTCGATCGCGCGCGCCAGGTGCTCGGTGTAACGTCGGAGGCCGATGAGGAGCGGATACGGTATGCCTGCCATCGTCGGATGTTTGCGGCTCATCCAGACAGGAACCCCGATGATCCGCGCGCTCACGAATTGACGGCCCTGATCAACGAGGCCTTTGCATTGCTGACGGGAAAACGAAGCGATGTCCTGCTTCTGATGCGACAGGATCTCGTGAGCACGATCAGCGAGACCGTGGCCACGGAAATGGATGGCCTTCTGTCCTACGAGGAATGGATCAAGCAGCGCTTCTACGATCTCGAGGGGAAGTCGATCTATGCCTGCTGATGCATGCACCGCTCGCTCGCCGGTCTTCTCGGGTCGTCCCATGGAAGGTCGGCATCATCTCTGCTGTGGGATCACGCGCATTTGGGGTGAGGTCGTGCCCGACGCAGATGCTTCAAAGGGTCTTTTGTTTGGATAGGGTAATGGGTTTCGGGGATGCCAGGGATGAGAATCCTCATTGTCGAAGATGATATAAAGATCGCCTCGTTCATTGAAAAGGGGCTGCGAGAGGCGGGATTTGCCGTGGACCGGGCAGCCGAGGGGGAAGATGGACTTCACCTCGGACTGACGGAGCCTTATGATGCCGCCGTCATCGACATCATGCTGCCGAAGCTTGACGGTCTGACCCTGATTCAGGAGCTGAGACGGCAGGGCAACCAGACGCCGGTCATCGTCCTGAGCGCCAAGCAGTCCGTGGACGACCGGATCAAGGGCCTCCAGGTCGGTGGTGACGACTACCTGGTCAAGCCTTTTGCCTTTTCGGAGCTCCTCGCCCGCCTCCAGGCTCTCATTCGAAGGGCCACCTGTGCGCCGTCTTCCACTCGCCTGACCTACAAAGACATGAGCCTCGACCTCGTCCGCCGGGAGGCCGTGCGCGCCGGACGCAGGATCGACCTGCAGCCCCGGGAGCTCATGCTTCTTGAATATCTCCTGCGCAACCCGGAAAAGGTGCTCTCCAAAACGATGATCATGGAGCACATCTACGGCTATCACTTCGACCCCCAGACCAATGTGGTGGATGTGCTCGTCTGCAGGCTGCGAAACAAGATCGATAAGGATTTCGACGAGAGGCTGATCCAGACGATCCGGGGGGTGGGCTATGTCCTTCGGCCGCTTGCGTAACGCAGCCAGGACGATCGGGTTTCGCCTGACCCTGGGGTATTCGGTTTTCTTCAGCATCAGCGCGCTGGCCCTTTTCGGCTTCCTCTATTACTTCCTCTCCTCTTCCGTCCGGGAACGGGACCGCAAGACCGTCCAGGCGGAGCTCACCGAGTTTGCATCCTTCTACGCAACGGGCGGCGTCGGCGCCCTCGAACGCCAGATGGCTCTGGAGCGGGAATCCCACGGCCACAACAGTGTATTCGTGCGGCTTGCCACCCGGGAAGGGCAGACCTTGTTTGTCAGTCTTCCCGATCGTTGGGCGGGTCTGGGGCTGGATTTCATGAAGAGCCTGGGGCTGGACGAGAACGGCTCCTCCTGGAGACTCAGCATGCCGCACGACGAGCAGGAAGTCCTTGAGATCGCTTCCCGTGCCCTGCCGGACGAGCGGGTATTGCAGGTGGGAAGGAACATGCGGGAAGGGGAGAAGCTCCTGGAGCACTTCCGGGAGATCTTCCTCGGCGGGCTCATCCCCGTGATCCTGCTGGGGTTTGCAGGGGGAGCTTTCCTGGCCTCGCGGACCCTCAGGCCCATCCGCAATCTGATTGGCACCGTTCAATCCATCGAGGGAGGCGAAATGGGCGCGCGCGCCCGGGTGCCCCAACGGGACACCCGTGATGAGCTCGACGAGCTGGTGATCCTTTTCAACCGTATGCTGGAACGCATCGAGACGCTCATCCGCGGGATGAGAGAGTCCCTCGACAATGTGGCCCATGACCTCCGAACCCCCATGACGCGGCTCCGGTCCACGGTGGAAATGACCTTGCAGTCGGACTGCGAAGATGCCCGTTTGCTGCGTGAAGCCCTTATGGATTGCGCGGAGGAGTCGGAGCGCATGGCATCCATGCTGCGCATGCTCATGGACATTTCGGAGGCCGAAAGCGGCGTCATGCGCCTCAATCTCAAAGAGATCGACATCGCCGGACTTCTGGCCGATACAGTGTCCCTCTATGAGAATATCGCCGAAGACCGGGGCGTCCGTCTGCACGTGGCTTCCATGGAGCCGCTTCCGGCCCTGGCGGACGAGAATCGCATGCGGCAGGTCATCGCCAATCTCCTGGATAATGCCATCAAGTATTCACGGCCGGGAGGTCGCGTGGACGTGGAAGCGTATCGAAGGAGAGAGCGCATCGACATCATTGTCCGCGACCAGGGGGAGGGAATTCCGCCCGATGAGATTCCCAAGATCTGGGACCGGCTCTACCGCTGCGACAAGAGCCGGTCGGAGCGCGGACTGGGACTGGGGCTGAGCGTGGTTCGGGCGGTCGTTCACGCTCACGGGGGGAAGATCGAAGCCTTCAGCGAGCCCGGCCACGGATCGAGATTCATCGTCTACCTCCCCGTCGACACACGGGCATCCGACTGAAGGTTTGGCGAGTGGGGCCAGTGACTCACTCCCTGCGTTTTTCCGACTGCGCGAGCAACATCTCGAACAGCTTACGGGCCTGCTCCTTGGTGAGCAGCCCCCGGATGGCCGTAAGATGCTCAAATATCATCTCCTCTCGGGCTCGTTTCAGATCCGCGATTTCATTAAGGGTATGGGCGACTCGCTCACGGTCGACGTCTTTCGCCATGAGGAGCGTCAACAACTCCCGTTCGAGGTTCCCGTTTTGTCGTTTGAGCGTTTTCTGCCTCCTGGCATATTCCCGAACCAGGTGACGAACCCTTGCATCCTGGGCTTCGGAGAGCCTCAGCTCCTGGTAAAAAGAGATGTCCTGGCCACGAGCCTTGAGTCCCCCTTCGTCCTTCTCCAAAAGGTAGAAATAGACGGCAGCTACGGAAAAGCACAGGTTCGTGGCGACGGAAGAAACCACGAAGATGGTCTTGATTGTCCGGTTCATCGTCAGTCACCCAGATCTGTAGGCAGCACCGCTCCGTAGGTTGCGGTCAACGAAGGCTCTTCGCCGGAGTCGACGAGAATGAACGTATTGGATGAGGTCGTGCCGGACGGCAAAATGACGAATTTCGAGACCAGCCCGCCACTGAGCAAACCCGGCAGAACGGCGCTGCAGGCCGCGAACCTCCAGGCGTACCCAAGTCCTTGTCACCAGACAGGGAAGCTTTTCTCAGGCCTGCGGAGGGCCGTGGCTTTCCGGAAGGTTTCCTTTGAGAAGCGAGCGGGAACCGGCAGGCCAGGCAGGCTATCCAGGGAGACGTTGAGCAGCCGAATCCACATGAGCTCCCTGTTACAAGCCCGGCATTCCGCGAGGTGGGCTTCGATCCGCGTATGGAGCGAAGCCGGAAGCTCCCCGTCAAGATAGGCAGCCAGTCTTTCCCTTGCGGTTTCGCAGTCCATGAAAATCTCCCTTACACGGTCCATGTTCGCTCCAGTACCCTTCTTCTAACCATGCACAACGGACACACAAAGAAAAGCCTGCGATGTGTTCTGGCAAAGTCCCGTGTTTTTCGGAAGCGCGCAGGTTTTTCCTCCTTGCCCCGTTTGCCTCGGTATGCCCGCATACGCTGATGGCGCCAGGCGTCCGACCCTTACCAAACGGTAATCTCCTCGAAAGCCTCCCGTAATACTCCTTGGTCTACCTTCCTGCACGTGCTGTCCGTACATTCCGGGCAGTCGTTGCGCCGCAAGCGGAAGGAGAGGCAGTCGATGATAGAGGGGTCCATCCTCGTTTCGGTGAGGAACGATGCGGAGCGCATCGAGCTATTTGCCGAAGAGATTTCCACGGTCATGAATCGTCATCCCTGGTCCTGGGAGTGTATCTGGGCGGACGACCATTCCGAGGACGAGAGTCTTTCGATCCTCCGCTTCATCGCGAGATCGGACCCACACCATCATTACCTTTCATTTGCGCGCCGCTTCGGGACATCGGCTGCTTTCCTGGCAGGGTGTCGCAAGTCAAGAGGCGCCGTGCTGGATCTGCTGGGCGTTTGGTGGTTTAGAAAGCAGGCCGTTCGGTACAGCATAGCCGTCGAATCCTGACCGCTCATGGATCTCCCGTGATCAAGAACGGCCTCTCGTGCAGTGGATCGGTGAGGAAGGGCCAGGTGCGCGACGCGGGATCAAGAAAGGAAAGAACATGATGAAGAGCTCCGAGCTTTACTCGGCACCTCCTTCCTTCAACCGCGCCTATTTCCTGCCCCTTCTGAGAAAACACCGTGTCACCCTCAGCCGGTGTTTCGGGGCATCGCTGATGGGGGTCGTTCTCTTTTCCGAGCACCGGTGGGAAACAGGGGGCGGGATCGATCTGACCCTGCACATCCTCGGCTTTGTGCTGACCGTTCTGGCATCTTTCGGGAGAGTGTGGGCTTCGCTCTACATCAGCGGCTACAAGAACAGGGAGTTGATCACTTCGGGTCCCTATTCCGTGGTTCGAAACCCGCTCTACGTGTTCAGCCTGATCGGAGCCATAGGGCTGGGCTGCGCGGCCGAAAGCTTCCTGCTCCTCTTCTGCGTGGTCGTTGCCTTCGCCGGTATCTACCCCCAGTTCATCCTGGGCGAAGAGGAAATCCTCCTCAAAAAATTCGGTGAGTCATATGAAGCGTATCTGCGATCTACCCCCCGTTTCATTCCGGACTGGAGCCGCTTTGAAGAGCCGGAAGGGTACATGGTCAACGCGGTTCGATTCCGCAAGTCCATTTTTGACTGCACCTGGTTCATCTGGCTCTACGGGCTCCTCCATCTCGTGGAGACCTTGCACCATTGGGGTATTCTGCCCGTCTATTTCCGCATTCCCTGACGCGTGACCATTCAGAAAGCTTGAGGCAGGTGACGATGTTGGAGCGCGGATCCTCGTCAGTCTGAATACGAGAACGGTTCAAGGATTAAAAACCTGCGGGGGTGCCACGAGGCATTCCACACAGGAAAGAATGCACGGAATGTGAGCCGATGGAGTTGACGTTCAGAATTCGGGCTTATATTATCGAAATACGATATCGCAAGACGACAACAATTGACTGGGTGCGACTTTAACGAGGCTTGCCATGATTCCAACCACCTTGTCCTACATCATGCTGACCGCCACCGCCCTTGCCGCCTCCGGGCTCACCCTCTTTTCCGGCTTCGGGCTGGGGACCATTTTGACCCCCGTCTTCGCCATCTTCTTCCCCATCGAAGTGGCGATCGCGTCCACGGCCGTGGTGCATCTTTCCAACAACCTCTTCAAGCTTGCCCTGCTCTGGCGAAAGGCCGATCTCGGACTGGTGGTCCGCTTTGCGCTTCCCGGAGCGTTCACCGCCGTCCTCGGAGCGATGCTGCTCACACGGCTTTCCGACACGCCTGTCCTGGCCGCGTATGTTCTCGGCGGCAAAACCTTCGAAATCGAGCTGGTGAAGATCGTTGTCGGGGCTCTCATCGGAATGTTCGCCCTGCTCGAGCTTGTCCCGTCCCTGGAAGGTCGAATCCGCTTCGAACGCAAGCACCTGGGGTTGGCCGGAGCACTGTCGGGCTTCTTTGGAGGGGTTTCGGGCAACCAGGGTGCGCTCCGATCGGCCGCCCTCATTCACTGTGAACTGGAAAAAACGGTCTTCATCGCGACCGGCGTGGTATGTGCGGTTGTGGTGGACGTTTTTCGGTTGGCGGGCTACGGGGCCGGTTTTTATGCCAAAAACTTCAGCACGGTGATCGACGCCGGAGGTCTCGGCCTGGTGGGGGCGACCACGCTTGCAGCCTTCATCGGTGCCTTTGCAGGGGCTCGGCTCATGAAGAAGGTCACCATGGATGTCGTGAAGTGGATCGTCGGCGTCTCCCTCCTGGCCCTGTCTCTCGGATTGATGATGGGACTGATCTGAGCCTGAGCGGGAAGCCCGGCTGTCTGACTCGGCCCAGGCGGAGGTGCTGATATGTTGCGCTACTTCTTTCTTGGATTTGTAAGGATTCATATCCTGCATCATGCGGCTGAATCGGCCGTCTTCGGCTCCGGAATCAAGGAAGAGCTCGCCCGGCACGGCTACGACCTCAGCCCGGGGACCCTCTATCCAATCCTCCACGGACTGGAACGAGAAGGATACCTGGAAAGCCACCAGGAAGTCGTGAAGGGCAAGGCGCGCAAGTATTACCGGACGACTCAGGCCGGGGAGGCTGCCCTGCAGGAGGCGAAGGAGAAGATTGCCGAGTTAGTCAAAGAGGTGCTCTGAGTCACCTCCCGGCCGTCGTCTCGTCGAGGTCCTCGAGCTTGTCCCTCATGGCTCGCCTGGCGCGCACGAGAAGCGATTCCACCGCGGAGACGGATGTGTCCATGGCTTCAGCGATCTCCGCGTATTTGAGCCCGTCGAAGTGATGGAGCAAAAGGGCCATGCGCTGGTTTGTCGGAAGCGAAAGGACCGCGCGCCGTACTCGCTCGCTCAGCTCTTCCCGCTCGATTGCAGCCAGGGGGGTGGCACCGTCGGTCACGACGGGCAGTTCGTCCATGTAAACCGGTTTCTTCTTTTCCAGGTAGTCGAAGCAGAGATTCCTCGCGATCCGGTAGAGGAATGATTTGAACCGGGTGTTCGGCTCATAGCGGTCTGCAGCCTGAAACAGCCGCAGGAAAACCTCCTGCGCGATGTCCTTGGCTTCCTGCGCATCGCCGAGGAGCCGGAAGGCGAGGTTCAGGATGGAGGTCTGGTATCGCGTGAGGATCTCTCGAAACGCCTCCTCATCGCCTTTCACGACGAGGGCCATCGATTGGTCGTCGGTACGATCGGCTTGTCTTCGTTTGAAGATGATGAGCAGGGTCTCGTGCGTGACGTCCGCCCCTCAGTCTGCATGCAGAATATGGCGTTTCTTGAGGGTGCGGGCGGTGGCGAAGCCAAGCGTCACGAGGATGAGCAGGAAGCAGGATATCCAGATGGCCTGCCGTCCAGCCTCGTAGCCCGCGGACGTCCACGTGTTCTTGGCAACGACCAGAATCATGCCGGCGGACCATGTGAACATGGAGCCGTATTCCTTGAGAACCAGCCGTTTCCAGTTGAACGCCATTCCGTTCAGGGTATTGCGAAAACCCGAAAAGTCCGGAATGAAACGGTTCACCTTGCAGCAGTACTCTTCGTATTCCCTTCCAAACCTGTCCTTCAGGTAGGCCTCCTCCGCAGCGACGATGGCCCGGTAGGCAATAAGAAAGAAAGACATGCCGATGGCTGCAAAAAGAAGCGAATCGGCGGCGATGGCAACACCCGCGATGATCAGCAGGTTGCCCACATAGAGCGGGTTTCTGCAGTGGGCGAAAACGCCTTCGGTGACCAGCCGGTCCGCATAGACCCGCCTGCGCCTTCCACCGCGGACGATGTAGACCAGCCCGATGGTGAGGGCTCGAAGCAGTTGTCCGAGAGCCGCCACGACAAAGCCGAGGATGGCGGCGAGCAGGGTGTCGTCGAGCATTCTGCGGGAATCGAGAAGCAGCAGGCCGTAGGCCACAGGGAACAGGCCGTTTCGGTATCGAAACAGGAAATTGCCGAGCTTCACCATCATTTCACCGTCACCATTCCACAGAAGTTGTACCATTTGAAGAAGACGTCGCAGTATCGAAAACCCGCCCGGAGGAGCATCTCCCGGTTTTCGAGAAGCTTGTAGGGAACGAGCACATTCTCGAGGGCCTCCCGTTTCTGCGATATCTCCAGGTCGCTGTAACCCTTCCGTTTTTTCATCTCGTAATAGTATTTGATGAAATGCCGGTTGAACAAGGAATCCTCACCGATCACTTTCTCAACGAGAATGAGACAGCCGTTCTCATTGAGTCCCCGATGGATCGATTCGATGAGCTTATCCCGAAAGAGCGGTCTGATGAACTGCAGGGTGAGCACCATGCACACCACGGAAGCATTCTCAATGCGAATTCCCTGGTTCAGGTCGACACACAAGAGCTCAATCCCATGTCGGTGGCCGTTCAATTTCAACTTCATCCTGCATTTCTCGATCATCGCTTCCGAGTTGTCGACCCCGATCAGCGTTACCTTGTCACGGAGGCGCTCACGTAGGCTCGCCAGTGTGGTGCCGGTTGAGCACCCCAAGTCGTAGACATTGGTGCCCTCGACAGCGAAGTCCGCAGTCATTTCGCAGATCATCCGCTGGATCTCATCGTAGAAAGGGACCGAACGATCCAGCATGTCGTCGAAAACGGCTGCCACCGGCTCTCCAAAGCTGAAATCCGAAATCACGTCCAGGTTGTTCTTGAACAGCGCATCCACCTGCATGCTTTCCTCCCTAAAAAAGGTTCGAGGTCTCTTCGAATCACCATCGCGTGAGACTCGGGTCATTCCTCGCAGAGAGGGCATTACAGGATGCTTTCCCGAACATTACGCTTTTGAAAGAAACATGCGGTCGGCATGAGCAGATCCGGTGCCCCGCAGAACGTTGCTGGGGGTGCGCCTTGGCGAAACGCTGCATGGATGGGCTGCGCTCATATCTTTCTGCCGCAGGGATTTGCGAGGTGCGCCGTTTTGGACATCGAACGCAAAAGTATCAACCCCACATTCAAAGGAGAGAGATCGTGAAGAGCCAATCGAAGAAACCGTGTGTACTCACCGTGGCAATCTGGACTGCCGTGGCCGGAACGGCCCTCGCCACACCTCAGGAGAAGGGGAGGATGCAGCCCGGATCCATTGCGGCCGATCGGCAAGCCGCGGAATGGACGTACCCGAAGCTTGCCGGAATCACTCTGCAGGCGCCCCCCCCAAATCGCTGCCGACGAGACGGATGGCAGGGTCATGAAGCTCGATCTCGAGACCCGCGACGGGTTTCTGGTCTAAGAGGCAAAAGCGGTGAGCCCGTACACGGCGATCCCATACCAATCGTTCATGCGGGTCACGGTCGATGCCGGGACAGGAACGGTTCTGGATCTGAGGGAGGCCGGGCAGAATCATGGAGCTGAAAAGCGCCGCTGGATCGGAAGCGAACGGTCTCGACGGGTAGAGCGGCATGCCAAAACGCGTGCCGGGGCCGAGACGAGAGGATCCGTCAATTGTGAGATGGTTGGTGAGGGGGACGAAGAGTAGGCATTCGGGAGCTCATTCCTCAATCGCTGTTTGCCGGCGCCAGGGTCGCGACCTCCTGCCTTCGTGATGCCGGCAATGCGTCGGGAGAGGAGCCGGTCAAGCCCTGCCGGCTCTTCTCCCCTGGTTCTTCAGTGGTCCATGCGTCAAGCTCGGCCACCGCCCAATGTGGGTGCTCGCACCTGTCGCTGCTTCGTGGAAAGGCCGCGACCTCCTCTATCTTCCCACTGGAAGAGTCAGAATCGGCACGATCCCTTCGGCCTTGCCGGCCTGCAGCGAAAAGATCTGGGACAGCATCGCGAACGTGGACTTGGCTTCGAGATCCACGTCATCGATAAAGAAACAATGTCCCCGATACCGGACTGCAATCCCGGCACTCTCGGGTCTCCAGGCTGCGACCTTGACCTTGAAGACTCCCCCGATCAACGTTGACCAGTCAAAGGGCTCACCGCTCTCGGTCTTGGTTACATTCACCTTACCCACCTCGACGTCTGAGGCAGGCACCTCAACAACCTGGGAGAGATAGTACATGATCCCCAGCAGGGAGCGCGTATCGATGCGAAGGGTGTCTTCGGCCTTCGGCTGGATATCCTGCGCTTGGGCATAGATGATGGGGTAGCTGGCCTTCGATGGGTCGAGGTTGAGGACCTGCCTGAGCTCCGCGACCTCCGGGAGGTCCAGGGCTTCTCTCGCGATCTGCAGAACGGGCCGTGGTGGCGTTTTTTCCGCCGGCCGGGGCTCGTAGCTGAAATCCACAAATCCTTTCTTCTCCAGATCGACGAGAATACGCAGGGCGCGGACGAACTCCCTGTATTCCGGAGCCCGACCGGGAGTCGGTCCGCTGGCCCTGGGCGCATTCTTGATCCCGTTGATGCTCCGCACGCACAGCAGAAACACGCGGTTCACATTCCACCCCGACTGGTAGAGGAGGGCCAGCTTTTCCAGGGTTAAAGGCGTCAGAAGACGCTGGATGAAGGCATCGCCCTGAAGTGGGGTGTAGGTGAGCGTCGGCTGGCTCGAGTAGGTCGCGGATCCCCCGAAGGTGAACAGATCCGTGTTGACCACCGTGCGCTCGAGCTCCGCGCCGGCTTCGAGGGCTGCTTCGAACCGGGACTGGGAGGCGATGCTGCTGAGCTCCAGGAAAGCGGGCGTGTCCCGATACCGCAGCCGAACCAGGTTGAGGAGCAGCTGCTCGTCATTGGTCTGCTGCAATGCCGCGTTCAGGTTGATCCGCTCACCCTTCATGGCCCGTGCGCCGAGGGAAGTGCAACCGCTCGCGAGCAGCACCATCGTGCAGCAGGCGAGGGTTGCAGTCCACAGCCGACCGCGTGAGTCTCCGGAAAGACCCGGCTCCATCGTCTGACCTCCTTCTATTCGGACGCTACACAAGACGGATCAGGAACGCTGCCCAAAGGATGCCGATGAAATAAGAGAGGATCACGTCACTCGGCCAGTGGGCGCCCAAAGCGATTCGCGCGGTCCACCCAATAAGCAGAATGACGACGCATGCGATGAGCCCTCCCGCTCGCAGGGCTCCCGCGGTCTTACGATACAGGAGGACCGCCAGAAAACCAATGGTCGAGGCATAGTTGAGGGCGAAAACAGACGGGAAGGAATACCCGGAAAGCCTCTCCGCGACACGGACCAGATCCGGAGAAGGTCGAGGCCGGCCTATCAAGGGACCGAGCCACAGCCCAACCAGCCACATTCCGAGGAAGCTGGCCAGCGCAGCCAGTGCCGCGCGCCATCCCGCAACCCGCCAGGAGACAGCGACGGCAAAAGCGGCCAGCAGCAAGATCCAAGGGGATTTAGCTGTTGATGATACGCTCCGAGCCCAGCTCGCATCGTCTGGTATGACTGCCTGTGTGAGGCAGGTTAGGGTCACGTCGCCCGGAAAGTAAGGCAAGTACCTGGCGGCCCATAAGATCAGAACGATTCCAGTGGAAAAAAATGCCACACAGATCCAACCCTTGGCTCGCATGGGCGATTCCTTGCCTCAGCTGAATGGTCTCCCTGACTCTCAGGGGCAATTGGACGCATTCCTCACGCATAAGCATGAATCGACAATCTGTCGAGGTCCTCCTTTCACATTCTCATGTGGTCAGCACGCGGTTGAGGCGGGATGATCATTGGATGGGTGTCTCATGAGAGGGGTTAATATGCCAACTCCAAAGCGCTCAGTCTGGTTGCATTCTTGATGTTTTCAATAAGCGGTGCCAGCGCAGGGGCTCTGTCAAGGATCTGGGGCAGACTGAGTTCGGACACAGAATCGATCGCTTCTCCATGAAAGACGTTGTAAAATCTGCTTCTACGTCTTTCTTAGGCTATTACGATCGTACAGCATTGTCCAGGCAGAGTTTCGCTGTCCCCCAACGTTTATATGCGCCCGGTTTACTGGCCCACCGAAAATCCAGCCTTGACGACTTGCTGAAAAATGGAGGCTATGCGCACGACTGCAAAAGCTTCAAGTCCACATTACCACGTGTAAAGGGTTGGTTTTCATGATAAATTAACTTCTAAATATTTTAGTTCTTGGGTAAATATATCTAATACCTAGTATGCAATTCTAATACTGCAGTGTGCAGATCATTAAAAATTTCATCCTTTCTATCCAAATCTCTTAGAAGTTCATAAAATGCTCTAATCCTTACGCCAGCAAGTCCGCCCTTATCAGAATTAAACCATTCTTTTCTATTTTCTCCTAATGTATTTTTCATTAATTTTATAGCTTTATCTATTTCACCTAGTTGTTTATATATACACATCAATCTCACATATGGATCTGGAGCTTTGTACCAAGGAGAAAAAGTACCACCAAGGACACAATCATAATGTTCGATCATATATTCAATAATTAATGCACGCTCCTCCATAGATATATTAATATTAGAGCTTAATATTCCTTGCTCATCAATTTGATCTATGTGTTCACAAATAAGTGAACATAATTCCTTGAGGGCGCCTAGGTGAATCCGTTTAATGGCAATCCCCTGAATCCGCTGAGATGGCATCTCTGGTTGGGAAGTTATTATTGCAAGTTTGTACATCTCACGAATAGCTTCGTCGAACTTTTTGGTATCAGTCAATGCACGCCCAAGGTAGTAATGGATAAGAGCATCATCTGGTTTGTTGTTGAGGGCAGTATATATAAGTTGTAATTTGTCAAATTCTTTTGTTGGAGGATGCGCATTCTTAATGTAAAGGCGACCTAGTAACGCAAGCTATTAACAGCGGGCTGAGAATCAGCCATTTTCATCGGTGAGAAAGTGAGCCAG
>CAZLCS010000073.1:0-21660 GCA_964557955.1 uncultured Syntrophobacteraceae bacterium | reverse complement strand
TTGATCCAACTGGCCTGCGCTCTACTTTGGTTCCGCAGGCTTTGCGCACTGAAGGAATTCTGAGATAGTCACTCAGTCGGGTGTTTACCGGGTTTTTCATGCCCCCGCCTCATTGAAGCCAGCTCAAGTCAAAGGTTAAGAACCGACACAGGCTGGTTTTCCGGGGTGTTCATGCACGGCCTTCTATTGAACCCGGGTAAAAGCACTCGTCCCTTGTTACGGGTCACTCGTCACCGCTCCCTGGTCACTGCTCTCTCCGGGGAGACAGGGTCCGGCACCATTCCCTGCTCCTGCATGAAGTGCAAGGACACTTTCCGGACATCCTCGGGAATGTCGACGCCGTGCGTTTCATGGGCTGTCAGGGCGACGCGAATGCTGTAGCCATGCTCCAGCGCCCGGAGCTGTTCGAGTTTCTCGAGCCGTTCAAGCGCACCCTGCGGGAGCTGCGAATAGCTTTTCAGGAAACCGCAGCGATAGGCATAGAACCCGAGGTGTTTGAGGAACTCCGGGGGCCGGTCATCCGGATCCCGCCGGAAGGGCAGGGCGGACCGGGAAAAGTAGAGCGCGCGGCCTTGCATGTCGGTCACGACCTTCACCACATTGGGATCGTGGTACTGGGCTTCATCCCTGCTCGGAAAAGCCAGGGTCGCCATGGGACATTGGGGATCTGAGAGGAGTGCACGGACCAGGCTTTCGATCATCTCGGAGTGAACGAGGGGTTCATCTCCCTGGATGTTGACGGCCACGTCGTCATCGTTCAGGCCGAGAATTCGGCAGGCTTCTTCCAGGCGGTCCGTGCCGCTGGCATGGTCATCCCGCGTCATGACGGAGCGTCCCCCGAACCGGTTGACGGCAGCCTCGATCCGGGAATCGTCGGTGGCCACATAGACCCCATCGAGGCAGGCTGCCGCCGCCGACCGTTCATAGACATGCTGGATCATGGGCCTGCCGCAGATTTCGACCAGGGGCTTGCCGGGAAAGCGGCTGGACTGGTATCGAGCCGGGATGATCCCGTAAATCTTCATGGGTTTCCTTTCGGTTCGGTTCCTGGAATGCTTGTTTGTTGAGGATAGCGGAAAGTTGCGGATTCGTGAAGCGCTGAGGCGTTCCACACTCGCAGAAATGGGGACTTGAGTGGACGGCCGGCGAAACGGTATATAAGATATGACGAGTCAAGATTAAAATCGGGGCTGAGAAGGAGCGGACATGCCGAACGGTCAACTGGCGCAGCGAGTGGGTACTCTCGAAGAGTACATGAAGGACCTGAGCTTTCAGGCCCTGCGAACCGAGCGGGAAATCGCCCGCTTGAGCCAGGAAATGCGCGATTTCAAAGATGAAATGCGTGAATTCAAGCATGAAATGTCTGCATTCAAGCATGAAATGTCTGCCTTCAAGGACGAGATGTCTGCCTTCAAGGACGAGATGCGCGACTTCAAGGACGAAATGGGGATGTTCAAGACCCAGGCCGAGTTGGACCGCCGGGAGATGAACCGAAAGTGGGGGGAACTGGCCAACAAGATGGGCACCCTGGTTGAAGACATCGTTGCACCAAACCTCCCTCGCGTGGCTGAGGAGCTGTTCGGTTGTGGGGAGCCCCAATGGGCAGCCATTCGGGTCAGGCGGCGTGAAGGTCCGGAAACCATGGAAATCGATGCGCTGGTCATATGCGAGGGGATTGTCCTCATCAACGAGACCAAAAGCAGTCTCTACAGCCGGGACGTGGACGACCTCCTGATCAAGGTCGAGAGATTCGGGGAGTTCTTTCCGGAATTCGCCGGCCGCAGGATCGTGCCCATCGTTGCTTCCCTGTACGTGGACGAGCGTGTTGTCCTTTATGCCACGAGCAGGAACGTCCTGGCCATGGGCATGAAGGAAGACACCATGCGCATCCTCAACCCAGAGGCTGCATGAGAATGAGGCCCTGCACTCCTGGAACGCCCGGGACTCCTGAAGCCGGGCACTCCTGAGACCCGGGACTTTTTGCTTCCTCGCCGAGCCCGGGGAACCCGAACGTTCCGAGATACCCGCCGAGCTTCAACCTTTGAAATGAGATGACCAACCGAACGCGATTCCGATTCTGATTCATGGAGCGTCCATCATCCGGGGTTGTGAATGTCACAAGGTGAACTGGAAACCATTCGATCCGCCTCGCAATATTTTTCCACCCTCCTGAGAAGTCATCCCGAATACGTGGACTGGCTCTGGGATGAGAGAAACCTCTTTCGGCGCTGGCCCGTCGCAGAGCTCCACCAGGAGTTGATCCATTCCCTCTCCCGGGTCGGGACCCTGGACCTGCTGATGTCGGATCTGCGCCGGTTCAAGCAGCGTCACTTTCTGAGGATCGGGGGCAGGGACTTCCTGGGGATGGCGGACCTCGTGGAGTCGACGGCTCAAATCAGCGATCTGGCCGGCGTATCCCTCCAGGTCGGGCTTCAGACCCTGCAGGACCATCCCGACTGGTGGCTGGCCGGGGAAGAAGGGCACCTGTGGGAAGAGGTTCGGAAGCGGGCGGCCCTGACGGTCATCGGTCTCGGGAAGTTCGGTGGGCAGGAGCTCAACTATGTGTCCGACATCGACATCCTCTTCCTGTATGACTCCCGGTCGGATCGTATCCCGGGGGATCTTGTGCCGGTCCTGAATCGCTTTTGCCAGGTGCTGTGCAGGGTGATCGGGGACAACCACGAGGGTGACCGCGTCTTCGTGGTGGATCTCCGGCTCCGCCCCCAGGGAAAGGACGGCCCACTGGTCCCTTCCATCGCTGCGGCTTCGGACCACTACCTTCAATTCGGCCGTCCCTGGGAGCGCCAGATGCTCCTCAAGGCCCGCCCCGTGGCGGGTGACCGCCTCGTCGGAATGGCATTCGTTCAGCAGGTGCGCCCCTTTGTTTTTCGTCGTTTCCTGGATTTCCAGGCCCTGGATGAGCTCCGCGAAATGAGGGACCGCATCCTGGCCGAAGCGGCGCGACCGAAGCCGGGTTGGGATCAGTTCGATGTGAAGCTGGGGATCGGGGGCATTCGGGAGGTTGAATTTCTCGTTCAATCCATGCAGCTCATCTACGGCGGCAGGGAGCCGGATCTGGATGAACCGAACACCCTGCGCTGCCTGGATAAACTCGCTCACCTGGGGGTTCTTCCGCGTCAGACTGCCGAGCGTCTGAGAGATGCCTACACCTTTTTGCGAAGAGTCGAGCACTGGATACAGCTGGATCAGAACCGGCAGACGCAGAAGCTGCCGAAATCCGATGAAGCCCTGGGCCGGCTGGCTGCAGTACTGGGATTCGGTGGAAAGGTTCCCGATCTCATGTCGGCTCTCGAAAACCATTGTGGAGTGGTTCATGAGCATTTTTCAGATTTGTTCCGATCCGGCGATGCCGGCAAGGCAGGGACAAGCTGCGATGAGGCCGATGCAACGGCAGACCCCCTGGCTCGCCTGTGCGAGTCGGCGCCAGAGCCCTGTGAGCGGCTGCAGGAGAGATTGAAAGGTGTTCCGGCAGTGCTGAGCCAGGGGGTGATGCGTGTTCTCGGGCGGCTGGCCTGCGGGGACAAGGTCGAGCTCATGGAGCGAGCCGTCAACCGGCTTGACCTTTACCTGGCCAAGATTCTCAGGCGACGCGGACTCATGAAGGTCTTCGAGGTTCCGGGCGACTGGCTGGAGCCCTTTCTGGGAGGCCTCATGTGCAGCGAGCTCCTGTCGACTCTGCTCATTCCCTACCCTTCCCTGGTGGAAGGCGTGGTGAGCCCGGACGGGCGCTTTCCGACATTTTCACAGTGGCTGAAGCGCAGCGAGGAGGTTCTGGCCCGCTACGAGGGCTACGAGGAAGGACTCGAGTGGCTGAGACGGCTCAAGAACGAACGGACGCTCCAGCTTGCTCTGGCCCTGCTCCGGGGTGATCTCAGCCACCGGTCCCTCGAAGGCGAGCTCACGCGTTTGGCCGACGTCGTCATCCAGCACACCCTGCAGCGGGTTCTCCACAGCCTGAATCTCGACCCGGACTGCCCTTTGGCCATCCTGGGCCTGGGGAAGCTGGGAAGCGGCGAGATGGGGTTTCTCTCAGACCTGGACCTGGTTTTTGTCTACGATCCGAAGGCCGGCGAGCCCTCGGAAACCGTGCCTGAGCACATCATCCGACTCATTCAACGCCTGATGCGCATGCTCTCCACTCCTCTCCAGGAGGGTCCCGGTTACCCGGTGGATGCCAGGCTGCGACCGACGGGCAGCTATGGCCCGCTGGTGGTCACGAGAAGGAGCTGGCTCGAATATTACACTCGAAAGGCGGATCTTTGGGAGATCCAGGCGCTCATTCGCATGAGGTGTGTGGCGGGTAATTCTGCGCTGGGGCGCGCCATCGAAGAGGATGCGCAGTCCATCTGCTTCCAGGCACGCGATCCACGGTCGGTATGGGAGCGGTTGTGCCACCTGAGGGAGCGGATGCTGCGCGAGAGGGCCGAGGAACGGGATGAAGCCGTCGATATCAAACTGGGAGAAGGCGGACTGGCGGACCTCGAATTCCTGGTCCAGGGAATCCAGATGACGGAAGGATTCCGCGACGAGTCACTGAGGGTCCGATCCGTTCGGGAGGGCCTCGAGCCTGCGCTGTTGCACCTGGATCTTTCTCCCTCGGGGGTTCGGGAGCAGGTCTTGGCCTTCCGTTCACTGAGGGCGCTCGAGCACCGGCTTCGCCTCCACACCAACCAATCTTCTTCGCGATTCCAGCAGGGGGTCTTCGAGGATATGAAGGCCAACGGACTCTGGCCACCGACGGCCGAGGAGACGCGCCTGGATGACTGGCAGGATCTGCTGGTGCTCCGGCGCCGGGTGCGCAGCGCTTTCAGCTTGTGCTGCCCGGATGCATAGAAGACGGGGGATCGGCTCTGGGTATGGAAGGAACTTTCGCTGCAGGAGGTGACATGCATCAGTACGTACATGGCTATTCGGAGCGGGAGGCCGTGCGTCTGCGGGATCAGGCCGACACCCTGGCGGAGCTCCTGCACCACGACAGCCTTTTCCCGGCAGACTGTCGGGTGCTGGAAGCGGGATGCGGGACGGGGGCTCAGACGGTTCACCTGGCGAGACTCAATCCACAGGCGATGTTCACGGCCGTAGATGTCTCTCCGGCTTCCCTCGGGGAGGCGAAGAGCAGAATCGAGGAGGCAGGCATCGCCAATGTGGAGCTTGGCATCGCCGATGTCTATGACCTTCATTTCGAGGCGGAGAGTTTCGACCATGTCTTCGTCTGTTTCCTGCTGGAGCATCTGGAGAGGCCTGTTGAGGCTCTCATTCATTTGAGGAGGGTTCTCAAGCCCGGCGGGACCATCACCGTCATCGAGGGAGACCACGGGTCGGCCTATTTCCATCCCGACAGCGCAGCCGCCCGCAGGGCCATCCAGTGCCAGGTGGATCTGCAGGCGGGCGCGGGCGGCAACGCGCTCATCGGACGGGAGCTCTATCCTCTTCTCAATCGGGCCGGTTTCCTGGATGTGAAGGTGTCGCCGCGGATGGTCTATGTCGATGCCAGCCGCCCGCGCTGGGTGGAGGGCTTTACGCGGAACACGTTCACGGCCATGATCGAAGGGGTCCGACAGTCTGCGCTGGCGGCCGGGATGATTGATGAAGCCGCCTTCGACGAGGGCATCAGGGACCTTTATCGCTGCGCCGCGTCCGATGGCGTCTTCTGTTACACCTTTTTCAAGGCCTTGGGTTTGAAGAGCTGGAAGGACTGAGAGCCGGTTCCGGTCGACATTTCCGCCGAAGGGGAGGTCTGCAGGAGCTATTGCCCTTGTCGGCAAGACTGAAGGTCATTCGAGAGCAGGCCATGCAGAGAGTGGACTTTGAAAGGTACCGGATCTTCGTCAGGTATCTGGGCTGCGGAATCGTCGTGGTGGGCTTGTTCCTGCTGGCCAGGCTGCTTTACGGTATGTTTGGGGGACCGGGCTCCATGGATGTCGTTGGCGGGATGGAGGGTGCCTGGGAACGGAGAGTCGCAGTCCTTGCGTTCAGGCTTCCGGTACCTTTGCACGTCATCTCGGTCGGGCTCATTGTTCAGAGGAGGTGGCTCCCCCGTGCCGCAGCCAGGGCTGCCTGGGTTTCAGTAATGATATCGGGTTGCTGGCTGGGTCTGGCTCTGGCCGCGAGGTGGCTTGTATTCGAGAGGTGATGATTTGTCTGACAAGTTCAATCCTGGCCGCCTGCGAAATCCCCAGCCCGGGGGAGTCCATCGGAGGCTGCGGATCGGAAGGAGTGAGCCGTGGCAG
The DNA here is from genome assembly GCA_964557955.1 of uncultured Syntrophobacteraceae bacterium. Classification (GTDB taxonomy): domain Bacteria; phylum Desulfobacterota; class Syntrophobacteria; order Syntrophobacterales; family Syntrophobacteraceae; genus JALOOX01. Next base: position 15,409 of record CAZLCS010000073.1, on the reverse strand, counting down.
GGCTCCAATGGCGGCTCGAAGCGTGGAGGAGGTTGAATGGCTCAGAATTATCTCGTTATTCGCGACCGGTATCTGAGTGAGGCATGGGAGAAGTCCATTGACGAGCTGGAAAAGAACATCCCGGCAAGGATCGAGGATGAGCGGCTCATTTTCGAAGCTTTTGGCGAGCGATGCATCCTGAGCCGCACTGAAATCACCCTTTCGGGCGAGGCTGCTCAGGGGGCCGAAGGGCTTCTGATCGCCATGTACGCCAGTCGGGCTCCAGCACTGCCGGTGCAGATCCATCCCCTGAAATCCTTCAAGGAGCTGCCCAACAGCATGCCGTACCAGGCGGCTTTCTCGGCCAATTCCGAGCTCCTCCTGGTGCCCCACGTCGAGGCCATTCATCAGCGCCGGGAGGGCATGATCGCCCGGTTCTCCGGCCACGTGAACACGGACGCCATCAGCGGCGATTTTTCTTTCACCCTGTACCCGCTTCCCCGCATTCCGCTCTATTACATCTTTCATCTGCCGGACGAGGAATTCCCGGCAGGGGTCTCATGCCTCTTTGCGGCCAACGCCATCGAGTTCATGCCACTGGACGGACTTGCGGACGTCGCCGAGTACACGGCAAGGAGAATCATTGCTCTCCTGCCGTGACCCTGACCTCAACATGTCGGTGTATTGCGCTTTTTCGTTCTGGGAGCTTGTCCGCGAATAGGCTCAGGGCTCTTCTTCGTGAGCTCCCGGACAGCGTCCAGCGGCCTAGCCGTGCTTCTTGACAAAGTCTTTCATGAAGTCCACCAGGGCTTCTACCCCTTCCATGGGAACCGCATTGTAGATGGATGCCCGGCATCCCCCCACGGACCGGTGTCCCTTGAGCCCGCCGAGGTTGGCGGAGAGGGCTTCGGCGATGAAAGTCTGCTCGAGCTCGGGAGTGGGCAGGCGGAAAGTCACGTTCATGAGGGACCGAGAGTCGGGCCGGGCGGTGCCCCGGTAGAAATCCTGGCTGTCCATGTAGTCATAAAGGAGTGCGGCCTTTCTGGCATTGAGCGCCTCCATGGCGGCGACGCCACCCACCGTCTCCTCGAGCCATTTCGCCACCAGTTGGAGCACGTAAATGGCGAAGCACGGCGGGGTGTTGTACATGGACTTCTTCTCTGCGTAGGTCCTGTAGCTCAGCATGGTGGGCAAATCGGCGGGCGCACGCTCGATCATGTCCTTGCGGACCACCACCAGAGTCACTCCGGCCGGCCCGGCGTTCTTCTGGGCGCCGGCGTAGATCAGGCCGAAGGGGGCCGGATCGAAGACCCTGCTGAAAATGTCCGAGGACATGTCGCTCACCAGGGGTGTTCCACCGGTTTGGGGAAAGGTCTTCCACTGGGTGCCCCGGATGGTGTTGTTCGACGTGATGTGCAGGTAGGAAGCCCCTTCGGTCACGGTAATCGGGCCGGGAATGTAGGTGAATTCCTTGTCCTGGGAAGATGCGATCACCCGCACATCCTTCTTCTGGATCCGCGCCTCCTTGATCGCCTTCGTGGACCAGGTTCCCGTGTCCACGTAGTCCACGGGCTTTCCGTCCAGAGCCAGGTTCATGGGGACCATGGCAAACTGCATGCTGGCTCCGCCTTGAAGGAAAAGGACCTCAAACCGGTCGTCCAGGTTGAGCAGGCGCTTCACCCTGGCGATGGCGTCATCGAGCACATCCTCGAACCATTTGGATCGATGGCTGACTTCCAGTATGGACATTCCGGAGCCCCGAAAATTGACGATCTGTGACTGAATCTCCTGCAAAACGGCCAGAGGGAGCGCAGCCGGCCCGGCGTTGAAATTGAACAACCGCTCGTTCATGAACCCCACCTCCAAGTCTCTGAAATCGTGTCTCAATCCACTATCAAAACGGTAAATATTGACGCTACCGAGCATCCGCCTGTTTGTCAACGAGATTCTCCAGACAAAACAGTTGACAGTCGAGGAGGTTTTATATATTCATACGGCCACTTCAGGGGGCTGTAGCTCAGTTGGGAGAGCGCTTGAATGGCATTCAAGAGGTCAGGGGTTCGACTCCCCTCAGCTCCACCAGAAAGATCAAGGGGTTGCGAGAGATGCTCGTGACCCCTTTCTCATTTGCGAATCCAGTGTGTGTGCAAATCCCCGTTATGACGAGTGACCGAAGAGAAGGAGGTCTGGTGGTGCGAAAGACGAGGCAGGGGAAGGGTGCGGACGACCGTTTCGGCATGCCCGAAGGCGCCATCCGAACCGCCATCGAGGGCCACAGGGGCGTACTGAGAGCAGGGATGTATGTGCCCACGCGCGAAGAAGTGGCCACATGGCCTCCCGAGACGCTATACAGCATTGTCATGGACTGGATGTGGGAGAGCCCCTCCGAGATCATCCCGGACAACGACCAGATCTCCGAGGTTCTGGCCATTCTGGAGGCTCGGCCTGACGCCGATGAGCACATGAAACTGATCGGCGAATGCCGCGAATATTTGAAGGTCTGATTCACGTTGTTTCAGCCGGTCAGGGTCAAGGTGTCCGGCGATGAACCCCGGCTTCCTGCCGGTCCCTCCTCCGGGTCGGAAGGCAGGAGGTCCACGGCTGACCAGGGGTTTGTCTCTCCAAACTCTGCCCGGACGGCGGATCCATTGGCTGCTCTGCAGCCGCAATTGGCTCGGCAGATCCTTTCATCTGTTGTAGTTTGAAGGGGTGGAGCTCCGGCTGGCGACAGGCGTCTCATTGTTCCAGAAACGGAATGGAGGACGCGTCGTATTTGTACCTGAAGGGATCACGGGCTCCAGCCGACACTGTTTCCGATGACGTCGGCCCGATGCGAAGGCAGCCGCATGCAGGGTCTGCCCAATACACTCCCGACCCAAAGGAGCATCCACTTGAGGCTTTCCAGTAGAGTGAAGGAGGTGGATCTTGAGGAAGAGCTCCTCGTTCGAGTGGGTGAACGATTTCCTACCCCCATTGCAGAAGCGGCCATGCTGCTGTACAGGGAGCTCGCCCGGCTGGACACTGACTGGGAAAAAGCCTTTACAAGGATGATCAACTGCTTCGAGATTTCCGTCACCTTTCTCGGGCTGGTCGCATCAGCCAGCTATCTCCACAAGACAGATTTCCGCTTGCCGGAAGCCGATTATGCCATCGAGAGACTGACCAGGAAGGGGATGCTCACGGGAGAGTGGTGGAGGCTCCTGCGCGAGACCCTCAGGGCTCATCAGAATTCTTCCGGGGGGTGCCTCCCCGGCCTCCTCGCCGAGAGGTATTTCAAGTCGGGAGGTGGCTTCTCCAAGGTCGCCACCATGCTCGACAAGATTGTCAACCTGCGCAACAAGAAGAAGGGACACGCCTGGAATGTCAAGGCAAGCGAATACAAAGACCTGGTAAAGACACATTACCCTGACCTCAAGGAGTGGCTTCGGACTCTGGCTGTCGTGGAAGATTTCTGGCTTGTGGAGATACTGAAATGTGTCGAACGCGGTGGGGTCTATATTTCCGAAGCGGACCTGCTTCGCGGGAGTCGGCGCTTCCACAGGCGAATCGAACTGGAGCTCGATGGCAGACTGAAGGAGAAGGAGGAGGAGGTCAATCCCCTTTACATCGTGCCTGCGCTGGATAAGGTCCTGCAGGTCGATGACAGCGCCGTATTGCCTCTCCACCCTCTGGTCGTGCGCGAAAGAAACGAAGATGGTGCCGGTGATGTCTTTCTTTTCGACAGCAGGAAGTCCGGGAAATTGGAGTACAAGACCTCTCTGCATGCCGGCATTCTCGTTCTCGACCACGGAGAAGCCTTCGATGACCTCCTCTCCAGAGTGAATCCTTGGATCAAAAAGAACCCGGAATATCTCGAACCGTATTTGGCCAGTGCCCGGTCCAAGACGCAGGCCAGTCTGGAGCAGATGAAAGCTGACAGGACGTATGAGCCCACCTTGTACACGGAGCGTGAAGAATTCAGGAAGCAGGTGGATGATTTCCTGAAATCGGACAAGCTCGGCATGATCATCGGAGGCGAATCCGGGATCGGCAAGACCAACTTCATGTGTGCACTGGCCGAAAGACTGCTCGGAGATGAGAATGTATCGGATATCTGCCTGCTGCTCTGTCCCCATGATTTCTCAAGCAATGATGCATCACTGGATAGACTGGTCAGGTCCTCCTTGGGAATCCAGACACCCCTCAACGACTGGATTCATGAACTGAAGGGTTATGCTGAAAAGAAGCGTCAGAATTTCAAGTCCACTTTGATTGTCCTTGTTGACGGCATCGACCGGCATCCTTCCGTTGGCAGCATGATGCAGGCTATAGACAACTGGATCCGGGATGTGAGAGGTGAATGGCTGCGGGTGAAGGTTGTGGCGACCTCAACCCTTGTGGGACTTTACCGAGCCAAACAGGATGGAGTATCCCTGCACAACGATGAGTACTACGCTCCCCTTCTTGGGATGGGAAGCACGGCCGGCGACGACAGTCTGCCGTTCGTACTGCTTCCGCCGTTCGACAAGAAGGATTTGAAACGAGCGTACAAGTGTTACAAAAAGAACGAAAGGTACAGCCCCAGAACCGACTGGGAGAGTCTGCCCAGGGCGGCGCGTCGGGCTTTGACTCATCCGCTTTTCCTGCGTCTGGCGATGGAAGTGTACAATCAGGAGCAGATCCCCCCTGACCCCATTTCAAACAAGATTCTGTTCAATTATTGTCAGAAGTACATATTCCGAAACCGAGACAGGGCCACAAAGCTATTTGTAGATCGCCTCGTAGATATGATGTTGGAGAAGCGGACACGAAAGGTTGGCCTGGGCGAAATCGCTTCTGACCCCTGGCTCCGGGAAGTATTTCTGGCTGCCGGGCCGACGGCACCGCTCAACAGGCTGTTAGATGAACAGGTTCTCCTGCAGCATCACCTGGACCAATCCGACAACATTGGTCTGCTTCCCGAGGAGTATGTAGAATTCTCCCTGGACATGGTCTTTCAGTATCTCCTGGTCAATCGCGCCATTGCCCGCCTGGGGCTCAATGCTGAGGCGATCACGCTGATGGCCGAATGCGCAAGGGAGTATCCATCACTCAGAGCCGGTTTGATTGATCTCATGAGGAGTCTGGCCAAAAACAATTCCTTTGAGCACTTTTCGGAACTGCTGGATCAAAGCATAGCTGAGTTTCGAACTCGAGGTGTTGATGGATGGGTCGTATCCATCCTCACAGAGGTCCTGGTTGACCTTTCCGACTATGTGGTGGGCAAAGATCCGGGGGGACCTGAGTCTGTGGGGAAAACTCGGGCAGGCTCAACAGGAGCGCTCCCTTTGAAGGAGTTTGCTGGTCGACTTTTCAAGCTTGATGCCGATCTCGGCATCGCCCTCGTTTTCAAGAGTGTGAATGTTTTGTTTGTCCAGGGCAGATGGAAGGGTGCCCTCGCCCTGCTGCGGCTGGCACGCCGCACTAACAAGCTGTCGCCAACGGACAGGTTCTACCTCAACAACAGACTGGTGGTGCTTCTCAAGAACATGGATCTTTGGGACAAGGCGCGGTTCCATTCAGATGAAAACGAAGCCGTCGTCCAGTCAGAAGGATGTCGGGGCTTCATTCATCAAAAGGATATCGTGCGCCATTACCTCAACCGTTTCAGCGTCCTGCACGACCAGGGAGAACGCGTCGAAGCCGCCGTGCTTTGTGAGAAAGCATTCGAGAGTGCCAGGGAGTTGAACCTGTTCGAAGAGCTTGCGGCGGGAGCTAATAACCTGGGAATCGCTCTCATCCTTTTCGATAAGGTCCGGAGAGCAGAAGATCATTTCAGCACAGGGGTGCATTCATCGAGCGGTAACGACTTGTTGACGGGACACAACTGCATCAATCGCGGCCTGTTAAGATTGCTCAAGGCACAATTGATGGGAACGGACCTTGCGGATGCCAGGCAAGATATCGACGAGGCCGGCAGCAGGTTTCAGAAGCTCAACTATGTCCAGGGGATTCTCTACAGCCATCTCAGCTCCGGCCTCCTGTTGATGCATCAGAAGGACTGGAACAGGTCGCTGGAGGAGTTCGACAAGAGTGAAATGATGGCCAAGCGTATCGGGGAACGATGGCCGAAATACGTGACCTGGGGGAACAAGGCGCTTTGGTTTTACCGGAACCCGCGATGCCGGCTTGCGGAAGCGATGAACCACGCAAAGCAGGCTTACGAAGGGGCATGCAAAATCCATGACGATGAGGGGATCGCCCTCTGCGGGATGATTTTGGCCCGGATCCTGATGGACAAGGGAGGAGAGGATTTCGATCGCAGTTGCGTCGTCAGGCTTCTCACGGCTGCGGAAAAGAAGATGAACGCCCTGGAGTACCATTCTCCTGCGGCCCTGGCATGTGCAGGCTTGGTAGAGCTCGCTGAAATGCATCAGAAAGACTCGAAGATCTGGAGAAAAAGGCGAGAATACCATCGCGCGCATCTCGATTCAGACGTTTTCCCCGCTGACTTCGCGGACAGATTCGAACCGATGGATTGGAAATGCTGGTTCCTTGCAGAGATGCGGTAGCGTGCGACGGCGGGAGACAGCTGTCTGGCGGAGATCGATGCCGGTTAAGGGTTACTGAATGCTGGATGCTGCTCTGGAGGGGTCGGGCGAAGCTGTTGTTTTCCGGTGCCCTGGGATAGTTGGTGTTTATTCGTTTGCGCCTTTGGACGCCCATATGGCGCAGGCAAGGTATTCGATTTGTGCTCACGGGGATGGTGGTCGGCGCATGGAAGAAGCGGGCGGACCATCCTGAGCGATCCACTGAGAGGGACAGATGCTGCTGGTAAAGACGGAAGTCAGACCATCCCCCATAGCTGAAGAAGGTCTGTTCGCTCTGGAGCCCATCAAGAAGGGGACCATCGTCGCGATCCTCAGCTACCAGGCTAAGATCATGAGCGAGGATGAGTATCAGATGCACCAGAGGAACGGCAATGAGCTTATCGTGAAGACGGCTGTGCGCTGGGTCGGGGACTATTTTTTGTATCTGGATGCTATCGGTCACGAGGAATATATCAACCACTCCTCAGATCCCAACCTGCTTTACCATTGCGGAATCTGCTTCGCCTTGAGAGATATTCAGCCAGGTGAGGAGATGACCGCGAAATACCAATACTTTCTGGCCCGCCAGGACGTGCACGGTTTCATTGATAGTGACACGGGAGAGCACGTGGATGGTCTTCCGCCCAGGGAAGCCCTGCTTGAATCGGCGAAGGAACTCGTGGCTTTTCTTCAGGGAATGGAAGAGTGGGCGGGAAGATAGATTCAGGCATACCGTCACATCATCTGATCATTGATAAGGATCGACACCATGAGGGCACAGAATTGGGTCATTGATTTGCGGACGCACAGCCTTGCGAGCGTTTACAGGGTCAAGAAGACACTCGTGGCTACTTCCTCACGTTTTCAGGAAATTCTCATCGTCGATACAGTGGGTTATGGAAAGGCACTGTTTCTTGACGGTGTTCCCCAGTCCTCGGAACTCGACGAGTACATCTATCATGAGGCTTTTGTACACCCCGCTCTCGTTGTTCACGACGCGCCGAAGAAGGTCTTCGTTGCCGGCGGCGGTCCGGGAGCTGTGCTTCGAGAGATTCTCAAGCATGAGACCGTTGAGAAACTCGTTATGGTGGACATTGATGAGGAAATGATCAACACGGCAAAGCAGTACCTGCCAAGCTGGCATCAGGGCGCTTTTGAAAACCCTAGGGTGGTTTTGAAGCACGACGATGCCCGAGCATTCCTGATGAACTCTCCCGAGAAATATGATGTCATCTACATGGATTGTACGGATCCCGTAGAGGACAGCCATTCGGCCCTATTGTTCACACTCGAGTTCTTCGAGCTTGCCAAATCGCAGCTGAACCCCGGGGGCTTTTTCGTGGTTCAGGCGGAGCAGACGAACCTCGGCGAGCTTGATGCCCACCTGTCCTTGATCAGGACTCTGAAGGCGAGCTTCAAATCCGTGGTTCCTTACCAAATCTGGATTCCATTTTTCGGGGTCCCATGGGGATTCATCATTGCAAGCGAACAACCACTGGAACAGCTCATGGCCTCGGAGTCCATTGCTCAAAGGCTCAAAGAACAAACGAATCTCGATTTGAGGTTCTACGACGTGGAATCTCACCGGCACATGTTCGCCCTCCCGAAGTATCTCCGGGACTCCATAGCGGATCAAAGCCGGGGTTCAGTCATCCATGACGAAAGACACCTGGTGCTTGGTACGGACTGAGACGACAAGACTCAAACAATTGCAGGAGAAGCTGCCGGGCACCCTGTGCACATATCCCCTTCACACGTGCGAGTTTAAGGGAGCCAGCCCGCGTGGATAGCCCTGACCTCCTCCCCCGTGAGCACCGTTCCTTCACGTGGGGAATCGATGATGGTGTAGGCATGGCCCCAGCCGAAGTACCAGGGATCGGAGTTGCCGGTGGGGTAGCGGCGGGGTTCGATGGGGCGCGCCAGGCCGAGAGATCTGCGTTTTTCTTCTTCCACCGCTTCGAGGAGTTCGCCAAGGCCCTGGAGGTCCGTGCCGGATTCGGGGGAGACGCTGATGACAAAGCGGTTCTTGCCGGGGCGGGACCAGTCGACGGTCAGGAAGGGATATCCCCGGCCTCCGGGGGCGTTGGGGTCAGTTCGAGCCCAGAGCTTGAAAATGAGACTTTGGGGGTGATCCAGCCAGAGGCCTTCGACCGGTTCCGTAAGGCCACGCACGCGAGCTTTATAGGTGCGGCTTCGCAAACGGAGGTCTTCTAGGTAGAGGGCGCGATCTTCATGGATCAGGCGGCGTTCTGCGGTGAACCAACCGGGTTCGAATCGGAAGATTCGGGCGGGATCAACTGCGCGGCGGTGTCTTTCCATGAGGTACAGGGCGGCATCTATGACCCGCAGTTGAGCTTCGAGCAACATGAGGTCAGTGAGGCCGCTCCCGTGCTGTCTTTCCACCAAAGTCTGGTGGGCAGCAAAGATGCAATAAAGGGAATCGGTCAAGTGCCCAGAACTGGGAATCATTCCCTGGTCGACGCGACTCACATACCCGGCCAGCTTCTCGAGCAGCTTCAGGCGCGGGTTCTTCCGCAGGAGCTCGCAGGCTGCATAGAAGGTAGCGGCGCAATCCAGGTCCGGCTTCTGGTGGAGACGAAACTCAATCTGTGACGAGGGGATTCCCCGGAGGTGCCCCAGGAGCAACTCGGGTTGTCGCATCAGCAGCTCGCAGGCGCTTTGGGCCCTTGAGTTCTCAAAATGGTGATCGATGATGCCGGGCTCACCAGAGCTCCCCGTATCGATGTAGACGACTCCGGGCTCGGGGGATGCCGCAAACCCCATGGTGACGAAGTCCACCCAGTAAGGCAGCAGGGGACAGACGGCGAAGAGCTGGAAAGAATTCGAAACGCCATGCGGATTGTGCCGGCCGGCATTGCGAAATGAACAATTGACCTGCTGTGGCTCTCGCCAGACCTCGGGCTCATCACCCTCGAAACACTGAGACGAAACCAGCACGGGACGGTCGATAGAGCAGGCCAGTTCGGCAATCCGCCCGGCTTGCTTGACCGTCCCGCCGAAGACACCGAGGCGACATCGACTGAGACCTCCCACAAAACCGATGGCAGCAGCACCCTGATCAATGCCAATCCCCACCTTCACCTCGGGACACCCGCTCTGTTGCGACAAGACGTTGAGCTCGTGAAGCCGCCTGAGACAGCGGGCGGTCTGAAAGAGCACTTCCTCCACGCCTGCGACTGGCGCAAAAGGAGTATTGAAGGCAATCAGAAGGCGCTCGCCTGCGAAATCGAGGAGCACGCCCCCGATCCTTTCCAGCTCTTCGATGAGGGTTTTGAACAGGGGGGTCAAGAGCGTAAAACTCTGCTCCGCCGACCGATTCCCTGTCAGGGGGGCACCCCCTTGAATCTTCATCGCACACAGGATCAGGTCATCTTGGAGAAGGATCTCTGGCGCCTCACCTCCACATGGGCAGGTCAAACTGTAGGCGAGCGATCTTCCGAGGACTCGCCCGATGTTGAAACGCAGGTAGCGTTCTGGATCCCGATCTTTCAGCAGGACTTCGATCTCCCGGAGGAATCCAGGAAGCTCCCACGCAGCCGCCAATTCAGCACAGGCCGCCAGTTCATCCACAGAGAAAGTTGCAGCAGCATCGGCGTAGAGTAAGTCTTGTCTCAGGCGACAGATCACTTGAAGACTTCCAGGCAAGATGTCCTCCAGTGAAACAGGCTCCCCTCGGTACCAATCGAGCCCAAGAAACAATGGACAGGCATTGGCAAGAGAGGGGAGGGGTTCTGCAGAGCTCAGGACACTCCCGTGCGCCGGCTCGACCGCCAACTCCGTCCACTGCGCGAGGAATGCTGCAAGCTCTCGCCATTCCTCCGGGGGTGCGGCTGTGATGTAAACGCTGTTCCGGACACACTCTTCATAGTCTCCAAGCAGCAACTGGAGAAGCTGAAGAGCCATTGCCGATTGGAAGGACTCATTTTCCAGGCGGCCTTCGTCGGCAGCCCTCCGCCACCTTCCGGCGAATCGAACTGCCTGCATAATCTCCCGGTTTGCCAGGGCTGCGCTAGCGAGCGCCCAGGCTCCCAGGCAACGGTCCACGGAAATCAACCTGGAGGTCGGCCCCTCCTGCAATGCGGTGGAGACATGCTTGATGCCTATGTCACGAAACCCCAAGCCGATTTCTGCGACACCCCTGAAGAGGTGGAAGGGGTGCTCGATGCCCTGCCCCAGGCGAGCGAGCCCTTCCATCTTGAGCGCCACGCCATGGGCCAACCTGAGGGACTCAGTGTCGCCCCGCTTCAGGAGCAGCCGGCAGATGTCGGCGAGAATGGTGCTTGAGTCCTCGTGCTGACTCAGCGTGTCAATCGTTCCTCCGAGCAGTATTTCGAGATCAATGAGTTCTGGTCGAAGAGCGGATTCCCGTGGCTCCGTGGGCGTGCCCGGCCCTTGCTGGATGAGATGTTGGGCAAGCTCCTGCAGCCGATCATCAATCGCTTTCACCCTCCTTCTTGAACCAAGGGTGCCGGGCTCAACGGCTGCCGAACGGTCAAATCTCGCTTTCACGATGTGTCCCTCTCCGCCGCTTAGCTGCTGGACTCAATGGGGATCCAAAAACTTCCTTTCTTCCAATGGGTTGTACGGCGCTTCCATTTTCAATTTTCATCAGGCTGAACCGTATTGTTTATCATCTCCAGCAGTTCTTCGCGCCACGGTTCGCCCGCGCAAAGGCTGCAGGTGGCAAGGGTCGAATGGATCTTCTCGACAAGCCCGTTGTCAATTGGCTCATGATGCTTCACAATCTCGAGGATTTGCAGGCCGGCAGTCTGCAGTCTTTCCTGATCATGGAGCCGGTCGGCCGAGGCGAGGGTTCCTGCCAGCGCGAAGAGCCTCTGCGGGACGGAACTCGCAAGTTGGAGGGATTGCTGGTAGCGATCGAGAGCATCCGAGAACTTCCCCTCCTCTAGATCACACTCTCCAAGAAGGCTGAGCATTTGACATTGTCCAGTCATGTCTTGAAGATCCCTGGAAAGCTCCAAGTCCTTCATAAGATGTTTTCTGGCCGACGGAAGATCTCTGGGCTCCAGCTTCAGGTACATCCTTCCCAGCCCTCCATGAGTGCGGGCCTGGCCTGGCTTGTCAAGCAATTCAGGGCGGGACTTGATCTCCAGGCTGAGCAAAAACAAGGTTCTGATCTCGTCTCTCATGGCTGTCGCAACCTCTGGGTGACCCTGGCTGCTCACTTGATAGCTGAGTTGTTCCGCCAGGGAATTCGCCACCCTGGCCAGGAGCGCCTGGGCGGCGAGGTCATCCCGGGAACACGTCTCGAGAATTTCATAGGCTTCCCGCAGATACCTCTCCCGCTCCGATGCCTGCGCAGGCGGTAAAGAAATCCCGATGAAGTGCAGGCCCTCTGATTTCTCGAGGGTCGAGCGCTCCCTCTGGACCATCCGTCGCCCCACTTCGACGGCCTTTTCGAACAGCTCCCGATCGTTTTTGTCTTTCGCAGCCTCATACAGCGTGCGAGCCGCAGCCGCCAGTACCTCCTCAGAAGGATCGGCATGCTTCTCCAAGTAGGACCGGACATACTCGGCCGCCCGGACTCTCAGAGAAGCCTCCCCCACGACATGGGCTTGATGACAATGGATGAGAAGCAGCTCTTCCTCCTCCATGGGCAGGGGTTGCCCCAGAGCATTGCTGCATTCCCTGGCCTTCCGAACATATTGGACGGCATCGCTGAATGCCAGCATGTTCCTGGCCGCCCGTGCAGCTTTCATGCAGCTCTCGATGGCCTTAGGGGCGTGCCTCGCGCCTGCGGCGTAATAAAGATTAGCGATCTCACAGATTCTGCTGGACGAGCGTGAGAAGGTTGCCTCCATCGCTGCCGCTGTCAGGGCGTGGTATTCCCGGACCACCTTGGATACGTTTGCGGCTCGGGGGCCCAGTGCGACATTCCCGAAGCTTGCTCGAATGGCATCAAACACCAGCCGCGAACAAAATTCGTAACGGTCATCTTCTATTATTATATCCCGAATGAGCCCGCTCGTTTCTTCGATCTCGCGCAGCTGCCGCAGGAGCTTGAAGTGCTCAGTTCCAAGACTTCCCGACAGTACACTGGCGCTGAACTCGGGTCCCTGACAGGCAGCACATTCCAGAGCGTCCCGATAGGCGGGATTCTTTTGCCAGCAGTCCGCCAGCATGGTCGCTATGGTATCGGGAGTGGGGAGCTTGTCGTCGCCCTTGTAGACTTCAGACCAGACAAAGCGTTCCCCTGACTTCACGAGGTAACCCTTTTCTGTCAGATCCGACACATATCGAAACAACATGAATAACTCGCCCCCTTTGACGGGGATGTTGCCCACTCGATGGACAATAGCCATGGCAACGTCACAGTCCAAGCCAAGCCCTGTGGAAAGGATCTGAGCGCGTTGCTCCCAATCGGGCAGCCTGATCTCCACGGTGAAGCACTGCATTGCTTTGGCGGCATCAGCGGCATCCGATCCCATCCAGCCGGCCTTCCCCGTGGTCAGGAGGAAGAGAATGGGAAGCTCTTTTCCAGGCTGGAAACGGTTCAGAAGACGCCTGAGCAGCTCTCCTGAAGGTGCATCGATCGAGTGCAGATCCTCAATGAACAGAATGATGGGAGTCTTTTCGGCGGCCCTCTCAAAAATGCAGGCGACCGATTCGAAGATGTCTTCACGATCCCTGGCCGGATTGGCGTGTGGCGTCATGGCGGGAAAAAGGATGCTGAAAAAAGGAATGACCGATTCAAGGAGGCTCCCCAATGCCGTGTCGATCTGCTGCAGTTGGGGCTCCGGAGGGGCGGCCAGGTTGATGCCGAAATAGCTGACCAGCAGCTTCTGAAATGGAGCATACGGTATGGGGTCCCCCGTCGCTCGTGTACACTCGCCCTTGTGCAGCTTGGGCTCCTTACCCGCTCTTCTGGACGTGGCTGTGATCTCGGCGATCAGTGCAGCGGCGGTGGCGGTTTTCCCGGCTCCGTTGGGGCCAGTGAGCTGAAGCCATGCGGTCTTGCCCTGCAGGAAGGGCTCGACCAGCTTCATGGCCTGGCGATAAGATTCAAAGGCCTGATAGGGAGGCGACCCCGAAAGCCTGGCGAGCTCACTGACGTCAGCGGGCAACGGGATCCCGTCAATGACAGGCCCGGTGCAAACGGAGGCTCGGGGTTTTGGCTCAGCATTGCGGATGCAAAATGCGGCGGCCACAGTGGTGATGAGAGCGGTGCTCCACACAAAGGCTGCTTGCAGATGGAGAACTGTGGGCACCAAGATGGCGGTGGCGATGATGGCGAAGGCAACCAGCGGCCCAGGATGGTTCGGCGGGCGAACAGTGTTGAAGCATCTGCCCAGCAGATAGAGAATGAGGCTGCCGCACAGTGCGAGGGGCAGGATGATCTTCGGTGCATCGTCCCGAAGGTAGAGCAGCAGCGGTCCTGACAGATACGCACAGACACCGAGAGCTACAGCAACCCGGAAAGCCTCGCCTCTCCCCTGCATGTCCAGGGTGGAGGCCAGGGCGCCGATGCGGATCGAGGCAAGCCTGCAGATCAGGGCCGGCCCTATGAAGAGCGCCAGACCGAGCAGGCAGGGCCACCACCAGGAGAGTATCACAGGGTCGGTCGGCGCCGGAGCTATGGGAGTGATCATTGGGACCAGCAGGAGGGGGATGAGCCGGCCCAGAGCAAAGCCCGCTGTCGCAGTCGTCAGCATGACGGGCCATGATGGCATGGCTGAGGCCCCATGCTTCAACAGGATAGGGTAGGTCATCAAGGCGAGCGCCATGAGGAGGAGGTTCGTGATAATGATGGGTTGTCGCTGCTCCCGGCGATCTCTTATCATCCCCTGCTGCGAAAAGGTATGGGTTGGTCCATTCCGTGCGGGGTTGAATAAGCGGCCATCCAGGAGGTAGAAATGGTTCCCGTCCACCTGATTTGTCATGTGTATCGTGACGACCAGCAAATCCGAAATATTGAAGGCCCTGCAAAGCCCGGTCTTCATTTCCGGTGTGATCGTTCCGGCGTTGAATGCGGCCAGTTGATGCGGCAGCAGTGCTTGAGACACTTCACGGTAGTTGTGAACAAAGAATCTGGGGGATGAATTGAAGATGAATGCCAGCTGGTTCTCCAGAACGTCATCGTTTGGGATGCTGGTAAAAATCACATGCATTTGTGGAAGAGCGGGCGATCTGGCGATAACTTCATCGCGAAGGTTATGACCGGCGAGATTCACGGCCTGCTGACGGGGATCCCGGATCAGCTCATAGGTGCCGGCTCCATGGGTTTGGGAGAGAGTGGAACGGGTGAGGAGTCTTACCAGGGGGAAAACCGCATAGAAAGTCGTTTCGTGGACACGGATCTGATTTTCAATGTCCACTCGGAGGGCCTCGATCTGTTGTTTGAAAACCTGAAGCTGATCCGAGGAGAGTGATGCGGAGCCCAGCAGGCCGGCTGCCTCCCTCAGGTGGTCGAGACCATCGCGAAATGCCTCCACGTTGCCCTTTTCTTCCAAGCCCAGCGAGTAGTATGAATCCGCGTGTCTGATGCGGGTCTGAATGGCGTCCGCAATCCCCTGAGCAGCGGGTGCCTCGCATTGTATCAGGCAGAATGTGAGGAACGCTACAATAGCCAGCCGGAATACCGTCTTTCTCACAAATACTCCCTTTAATTCACCAGGATAAATCCCAGGCTCTGCCGGCGGACTTGCGGAGTTCGACATTGCCACGATCATAAGAAAGCTTCCCGACTGTGAACCGCTCAGAGCCTACGGAGAGGAAGCTTCTATTGGAAGAGTATCCGAGTCTATTTCACACGGTCTGCAAGTGCAACTATCAGTTGTTTGGACTCTGGTATTAACAGCGGGCTGAGAATCAGCCATTTTCATCGGTGAGAAAGTGAGCCA
>CAZLCS010000072.1:0-22201 GCA_964557955.1 uncultured Syntrophobacteraceae bacterium | reverse complement strand
GAAAGTGATTAGAGAGTTAGATACCGTGGTACTCACCCGGGATCTCCCTGAGTATGGACTGAGCCGTGGGGATATCGGTGCTGTGGTACACTGCCCCAAGGGTGGCGTGGCCCTCGAAGTTGAATTTGTCACCGGCAAAGGCGAGACAGTGGCAGTTACCACACTGGAATCCAGAGATGTAAGGCCAATGCATTCCAACGAGATCCTTCATGCCAGAGAGATCAAAGCTGCGTAGAACCAGCTCCGGAAATAGCCTTACAGTCATTTTAGCCAATAATTTCTTTGTCTTATTATAGCTGCTGTGTCATAACCAGGCGCTCAAGCCGACCCCCAACCGCATGAGCGTCTTGGGGGTTCTCAGGTGTGATCGCTGCGGTTGGTGTCGGTACAGTTTCCCAGAAGTATATGTCCGATTTCACCTCGTCATGCCGGCAGTCTGGCTGGCACCCAGTTTGGTCGGCATCCAGTTTTTTTGTGGATTCCGACTTGAAAACTGCCGGAATGACGACGGGTACAATCGGAAGTGATACATGTCATGCTGCATCCCGGAGCGGCTGTTGCCGGTACTCTTGCCACCCGCCATTGGCTCTCAAGGTGCGCAGTGCCAACATATGGGCGGCGTTTTCCGCTTTCCACCAAGCTCCTGAGATTTGAGCCTCTCCTGAACGACATGGCGGTGTGAGCCTTCAATTTCGCCGGAGCCTATCGGCAAACCCGCTTCGATGGCAGCTTTGTAGTCCAGCTGATCCAGCCGATTGCCAAAACAACGAAAGCATCTCCTGACCGGCGACTTGTCATCTGCTCTTGAGGCAGGCTCCAGATGCGGTGCCAGCGCTTTCAGGACTTCAGGGGCTTTGATCTCCTTCAAAGAAGCCTCTTGCGCTTTCAGCCACTGTTGCGTTTCTCCCCCGGCACATTGCGGTGCTGCGGCGGGGAGATATTCACAGACGTGATAGAAATCGAGCAGGAAACATCCGTACATTCCGAACACTCTGTTTGCTTGGTCCGCAATCCACGGGGCTCCGTCCCCCAAGCAGTGAACCGAGCTTCCTTCGTTCATGCCCGCACGGATTGCACAGTCGAGCCAATGATCCCCTGTTTGCTCAGGTCCCCCCATGGTAGCATCAAAGATGGGGGTTACCGATCCTTCCGGGCGAGCGAATGTCAGCCGGCATTCCTCCCAGGACACTTTCCGATTCTTGCGCTTGGCTCCAAAAGCATCGCTGCCGGAACCGGAGTCTGTCGTCACTATAGGAACCATGGTCCCATCTGTTTCCGCTACAAGAGATGCCACAATTCCTTTCTCGGGGATTTCCGTGTGCAGAGCCTGCATTTCACGCATTCTGCGGGCATGTTTCTCCGTGATGCGGCGTTCGGCACCCGGCGGTACCGTAATGCCATAATGCTCGCGTAGTTTCTTGCATGCTTTTTCGAAAGAGCTATCTGCCCCGAAATCAGTCATCCGTCGCTGTAAGGGGCTCGAATATCCACGCACCTTGACCCGGGCTTGTCTGCAAAAAGGTCGAACGGTGCACCGATCTACCAGGTAAACCTGTTCGTCGACCTCTATTGTTTCGAACGTTGTGTGCCGGTAGACTTTCTTTCACCGTGCTTGACCGCCTTGCCTTCCTGATCGATCCAGCTTGAGCTTTCTTCATTGCGGCGCCGTCCCCGACCATGAAGAACCTCGTTGCCCAATTTCTGCAATTCCTCTATCGCCTTCTGCTCTGCTTCATCGGCTGTACTGTAACGCTGGTCTTCATTCGCGGATATCGCCAGGATGGCTTCGATTCTCTCTCTGAGCTCAGGCTGGGCTTCCAGGCGTTCCACGAGGCGCTTCGTTCGGTCAACCATGGGGTCCTCCTTCCGGTGTGGGTTCCCATATTGACCAAATCGATCTCATGTGGATTGTCCAGGCCTTTCTATTTATTCAGGAGTTTCTCTCTCCTCCCCCTCCTGCTCCGAAATTCAAACCTGTATCACTTCCGGTTGCACCCTTCTGACCAGATTGGATCGAAGCGTAATGGTTTAATTGAAGGATCACCGCAGAACACATTCACTGTGGCACCTCCGGCAATGTGTTTGATTTATGGAACCCTTTCGGAGTAATTTCCAAAAGTTGTGTTTTGATCACTCTTCGATGTGGAGCTCTGAATGGAAATCTCAATGCTGACAGTTGTTTCGGTCTATCTGCTGGTGGGTGCCGCGGCCGGCGTTCTGGCGGGTCTGCTGGGCATCGGGGGCGGCCTGGTGATCGTTCCCATGCTCGTCTTTTGCTTCACCTGGCAGGGTGTCTCCCAGGAGAGCATCATGCACATTGCCCTGGGGACGTCCATGGCGAGCATCATGTTCACGGCGGTGTCGAGCTTCATGGCTCACCACAGGCGGGGAGCCGTGCGCTGGGTCGTGGTACGCCGCATCGTCCCGGGCATCCTGGTCGGCACCTTCCTGGGGACCATCGTGGCTTCCAGCCTCTCCACAGAGTTTCTCAAAGGCTTCTTCGGGCTTTTTCTCTATTACGTGGCCATCCAGATGCTCGTGGACAAAAAGCCCAGGGCTTCACGGGACCTCCCCGGCAACGCGGGCATGTTCGGAGTTGGAAATGTCATCGGCGTCGTCTCGAGCCTGGTCGGCATCGGAGGCGGGACTCTTTCCGTGCCCTTCATGATGTGGTGCAACATCCCCGTCCACCACGCCATCGGGACGTCGGCCGCCATCGGCTTTCCCATCGCCATTGCGGGCACGGCCGGCTACATCCTGAACGGCTGGAACGTTACGACACTCCCTCAGTACTCCGTTGGATACATCTACCTTCCGGCCCTGGTCGGCATCGTGGCGGCCAGCGTTCTGACCGCCCCCCTGGGCGTCCGCCTGGCCCACAGCCTCCCCGTGTCAAGGCTTAAACGCGTTTTCGCCGTCCTCCTCCTGGTGGTGGGCACCCGCATGCTGCTGTCGCTGTTCTGATCGGTCGAGGACCTCTCGGGGAACCCTTTCCAACGCGCTCGACGCAGCTCAAACATGCAGAGCATCGCCGGCATCATCTTGGCCTCCACAATGACCAGGGTCATTACGTGTGGTTGCCCTGCCACGGAGTTGGCCGCAAGTGGCGGAAAGCTATAATTGTTTTGCCCTGGCCCTCTTCATCATCTTCATGATCCTCTACTTGCATTTCCTGGCAGCGTTGACGACTCTCATGGTGTTCTCCGGCAACCTCTTGGCCTGGGCTGGCGGGTTCATCATGATCTGGTTCCGGGAGGCTGTCCGACAACGGTCAGTTCGAGCGGCAGAGAGAAATACCGATGACTGTAACAGGTGGATTTTTCCAGACCTCTCTCTTCGCCACGCTCCTTTCGAAAGGACAAGGAGAAATCCTCGGAAGGCCTGCATGGCGATGAGGAATCCCGGCCTCTGCATCGCTTGGCCTTTCATGGCGACCGTGCTCCGTCCGAGGGGCGGTCCCTCATTTCCCGCTGGCGCATGGGCATGGCGTCGATGACGGCGAACAGATCCCTCAAGCTCACCGCGACCGAGTTGATCTTGACCAACCCGTCCTTTCCGACCAGGACCACTTTGAACTCGTCAGGCCTGACGTCGAAGCGCCGCCGCAGGTTTTCGGCCTGCCGATCGCTCAGGGGTTCCTCGCCCAGCCGGCTCGCGCCGTCCCCGAAGACAAAGAAGACGACGAGGTCCCGTTCCCGAACGCCGTCCTGGTTTCTGGTCAAGTCGTACGCGAGGGTTTGGTAAGCCGGGAGTGCAGGCGTGGTGGAAAAGACCAGCAGGATGCGGTTTTGCCAGCGAAAGCGGGCTATTTCGTCCTTCTCGGCTGACGCCGCGATCAAGGGGGACGGGGCGCCGAGAGCTAGGGTCAGGATGGTCGCTGCGATTGCCAGGGTTTGCCTCATGGTTCATCTCCAGTGCATCGACAGTTCACTTTCCATGGCAGTGTGGCCGTTCACCGGCCAAGGTCCCGGTGCCAGGGCTTCTGTGCTCGGCATGGCTCTTAAGATAAGCACCCGGCTTGAAGAAGTGATCGTAGATTCAAGGTCCAGGTGATGCGCCTGGAGATAGGTGATCATGGAGATGGAGGGAACCGTTCCGGGCAATTCCTGGCCAATATTTGGATTCCTGCAACGTTCGAAAAACGATCTGGAAATGTTGAACTGCGGCGAGGGAGCTCTCACGGGGAGGTTCTGAAATCAAAGCCGCGGCGGCAAGAGCGTCCAGCTGTCGCCCGATGCCGCGGAGAGGGAGCTTCGAAACGTCGTTGTAATCCCAAAACATCCCAGATCAGTAAGGCAGCCAGCATTGTGATGAGTATCCGGAGTATGGGAAATGATCAAATGTCGTCATTGCAGCTCTTTTATCCACTGGCTACTCTAAGTAGCGAAGCTTAGTCTACTCCGTAGTTAACGGAGGAGAGCCGGCAGGATGAGGGCTTTCGATATGGATCGAACAGACACCAGTAAGTTGGCCCCATGCTTCTTAGAGGGTCTGGAGGGGGAACACGATGAATACAAAGATGAGGTTCACCGTCACGGCATTATTGCTGTGTGCAACGCTGGTTCCGATGCCTGTTCGCCACGGAAACGCGGCGACTCAGGCGCCCATCAGCGGCGAGATCCAGCATATTTCCATCAACGACATCAACGATCCCTGGTCCGGCGGGGTGATGGTTGTCGGGGGACAAAGCGTCATCGTTCCCGCCAACCTTCTCATGGACCTTCCGGCCAACCGGTTGACCCTCCAGCAGCTCTACGCACAGGCTCCCGCAGCCTGCCAAGGTGCTGTCCCACCTGAAACCGGCCTGGCCAAGGGAGATTCCTGCAACGCCACGGGCACCGGCGGGTTCGCCACCATCGCGGCCAACCGAAGCGAGGGCGGCGCAGTCATCGCGGGCGATGTCTTCATTGAAAAGGCGAAAGAGACGGTGGCCGGCGACATCACCTTCATCAATTACGCGGACGGCTACATCCGGGTGAACGGCACCCCCGGCTCCGATGCCGATGGCGTGCTCCTGCGGCTGAACGACCCTGACTCCAGGCACACCGTGCAGCAGGGACTGGGGTGTGTGCCCGGCTCGCCCAACTGCAGTGCGGATCCCCGGTTCACACTGGACCCCGACAACTACACGGCGGCTTTCGTGACGGGGTACCCGGTCTGCCTCCCGAGCACCGTGCCGCGAAGCTTTGCCGATGCGCTGGGGCTGGGCACCACGACGGCCCAGGCGGCGGCCGACGGGTCGGGCGACGTGCTCTGTCCCCTCGCAAACCGTCCCGGTCCCGGATTCCCTGCTGCGGATTCCAGGCGCTTCGCACCGCTAATGGTCGGTGACAGCATCTCGGCCGAGGGGAACTACGAGACCGTTCCGGCTCCCTCGGGACTGGCCCGGTTTTTCTCGGCGCACACCCTCCAGGTCACGACGGCACTGACCACAAGGCCTGATCCCGGTCAGCCCGACTACATGTTCCTGGAAGAGGTGGAGATCGACGTCCCGGGTTTTCAGAACCAGAGAGTGCGATCCCTTTTCATCGGCTTCACGACGCTGGCTCCCGCCGACGTAGTGATCTGGTCGATCCACTATGACCCCGCGACCAACGAGGCTCACGAATTTCCGCTGGCATCCTCCTCAGGATGTGACAGGGCGGCGGGGGCAGGCGAGTGCACGGGGCAGGGCATCGGCCCCGGCGGCCTTCCGGGAACAGTGGGCGGCGGTGACATCTTCAAGGTTCGGCACGATGTTGACTTCTTCCAGGCCGTGCGGGCCCGGGCCAACCCCTGCGCGCACCTGAGAGCCGACCCGCGGCTTGCCGGCCTCGGTATCTGTCCCAACGGCGGCACCGCGGCCGAAATGTTCTCGATCCTCAGCCCGGTACCGCATGAAATCCAGGCGAGAACTGGGCGGAAGATAGCCAACCCCGGCCTTATCAGCGTGGACATCAACGGTGCGGAGGCCACCAACGGCCAGTACCTCTTTCCACTTGGAGTGGGACTGGGCGGCATTGGGTTTCCGGAGTTCGTCGAGATCGACCTGAACCGGGTCAACACACCATTCCTCTTCGAGGGACTTCCGTGGAACCTGGACCGGCGGCTGAGCCCCAGCGGCTGCCTGGATGGGAGCGGCGAGCCCGGTGGAGGCAACTGCGATGGCCAGAGACAGGCCTTGTTCCCGTTTCCGGCCTCGAGCCTCGATCCCCGCACCCAGGCGACACTGCCTGTCGGACCGTATGCTGACCCGAACTACACCGCTTCGGTGTTGTCAGATGTCCGTGACCGGGTCCTTTCGTATGTGACCCAGACGGGCGGCTCCGGCTTCAATTTCAACGGGAATGCCAGCCGGCTGCTGCCCCTCCCGACAGACCCGGGAATCGGTGCGACGCCGGTCGGTCCCCAGTTTGAAGCTGGCTGCCCAACGGTTGAGCTGGTGGGGGGAGCGATCCCGCCACCGGCAGCCAATGTCAACACAGCCCCGGTGATCACTTCGACGCCTCCGAGCTCGGTCCTTTCCGGCCAGCTTTTCACGTATCAGGTGACGGCGACCGACGCACCAGGAGACCTGCTGCTGTTCTCCCTGGTGGCGGCACCCACGGGCATGGGCATCGATTCTGCCAACGGCCTCATCAGCTGGACTCCCCAGGGAGCCCTCTCAGGGGTTCCGGTCATCGCGAAGGTGGCCGACCAGCTGGGGGCTTCCAGGCAGCAGGCGTTCACCATCGACGTTCTGCAGGGTGGGCCCGGCTCGCAGGGTGACACCCTTTCGATCCGGATCGCCAGGTATAATTCGCGAACCGGCCTCTGGGCGGCCAACGGCCGCTCCTCAGCCGTCGGCAACACCATCACCCTTCATCTGGGTGCATTGGACGGTCCGGTGGTCGGGGAAGCGGTAGTGGCGAGGAACGGAACCTGGAAGTTGAGAGCGAGATCAACCGACCCGTCAACCGGCGCTGCATCGGGTGATACGGTAGTGGCCGTCTCATCGGGTGGTGGAAGCGTCTCTGGCGCGGTGATCGTACGCTGACGGCATTCCGGGAAAGAGTCTTTGGAAGACCAGTCTAAGGGAGTGCTCCGCCTGGCAGTGGAGCGCTCCCCGGACCTCCTGGGCGATAAACACAACCATCTGCAGAAATTCCGTCCCGGAAACACCGCTCCAGACCGTCTACTCCAGCATTTTTCCGGATAAAACGACTCGAGCACCTCCTGACTCTGTCTTTCAAGCCTGCCTCTACAAACATGAGAAGCTCATCCGATCGATCTGGCAAGCTCGGCAACTGATTCAATGGGAACATTGACATCGTATAGAACTGGACAGTCGTAAGTCCTCGCCCAAGACCTTCTGCGACGGTCTTGGCGTTGGCTAATCAAGGCCAGTAGGTGCTAAACATTCGCATAGAATTCAGATAGATGATGATGGAATTCTCTAACCTCGAGGGTGCCATCATCATGCTGATCAACGTTGGTGAGTCGATTTTGTGGCAGTTTCGCTCCTGGTTCTCCCGTAAGGCGGCTTTTGGCTGGTTCGTGATTGTGGTCATGGCTTTCATCGTCCGATGCGATCATTGTGGAGTCAGCAGCGTGGTCCGGTGGCTCTTCCTGGATCCGGATTACTACGACCCGCTGCTTCGATTCTTCCGGACAACATCCTGACAACTTGAGCCTTTGTTGGCTTCATGGGTGACATTGCCATGAGCTCGTTCCCCATCCCGGAATTCAATGAACGTCCGCTTCTCATAGTCGACACCATCAAAGTCGGCAAGGAAGCGCACAGAATGCCCGGGCTCAAACTGCTCCATCAGGAGTCCCAGAACAGTTGTACGTCGGAGTTCGTTTTTGGACACAATTTTGGAGTTGCGGGACTCCTGGTCGGCTCGGGTTCGAAGTCCTTTTGTCTGCCGCTCCAGGCAGAGCTGCATGAAGGCATCGATGCCATCCGTCCTGCTGATGGTCTGAATGGAAAGCCCGCAACGCTTGTCACCCGCATGGCACACTTGCTTGTTGAAAAAGCCAGGCAGACCGGCCGTTGCTGTTACACCACAGTCGATGCCTACTATTCCGCTGGCCCCCTGTTTTCCTTCCTCAAAACTGCCCTCAACGAAGACGGCCGCCAATGGGTCCATGTCATTACTCGCGCCAAGAGCAATTATGTCGGCTTCTTCGATTGGCCGGGCGGCAGCAAGAAGTACCAGAAAATAGACAAGGTGCCTCTCGTGGACATCTTTGACTTTCCCAACCTGTTCGAGAAGGCGGAGCTGACAATCCACGGGAAACTCAAAACTGTCGAACACTTCTGCATCGATCTGCTCTGGCGGCCCGTCAAGGACTGCATCCGTTTCGTGCTGGTAGTCGATGGCAAAGACCGTTTCATCCCAAAGTGCGATGCCGAGGCAAAATGCTTTTCGATCTTCTGCAGGCCTTCCCTGACCAGACCGTGTCCGAGATGCGGCTTCAGTTCATTCGCAAGTGCATCGAGGCCGCCGGGATAATTCCGAACAGAATAGTAAATGTCCCAGGCGTCTTTCTCCTTCAGTCGATCATCCAGGGCCATGCCCTTCATGACCAGAAAGGTGACGAGAGACGCCACCTGGATCTTTACTGAGTCCTTGCCGCCTCCAGGCAGTTCCCCCTCGACGGTGATCTCAACGGGATCGATGAAGGCAAGATCACATCCACGCACCTTCCTGACCTGGATATCTTGAACCCGCTGATGCCTTCGGCTCTTTCCGGTCCCCTGATACTCTCCGGCCAAAAGGTCCACCTGCACAGTGATCTCGCGACCCCCTGTTTTGACCTTCCGCAAAAAGATGAAGGGTTGTTTACCCTGGAGATACCCTCTGCTCAGAAGCAATTCCTGAATGGTCTTGTATCCCTCGGCATGAATGGTGCGGTGATCCAGGGCAAGATCAACATCGATGCTGCCCACATGGGGTTTGTCACGGGTAGGCAGAAGAAGCTCGGGGAACCATCCACCGATGAGCACCAGACTCTCGCGGTATTCACCCAGCAGGTGGACCAATTCGATCATCACCGACCGGGCGGCTTCAACCGCTTCGCCAAGATAGTCCTTCCGGGTCACCATTGGGGGCGGATGACCTCCTCGAGAATTGCTGCAGCTGCTTCTTCACCACGGCTTCGAAACCCTAAAAGGTCCAGGTAAACCTGGATCGGAGAGGCAATCCGGATGCCGTCGATTGTTCGCACGCCATAGAAAACCCCCTCGTCGTACGGAGTGAGAAGACTCACGTTCGCCCCGGTGGGTACTTCCTTCATGCCCAAAAGGGGAACAAGGTCGGTTCCGCTGTCCTCCACGTATGCAAAAACCTTTTGCTGGCGGACGGCAGGAGCAAGCCGGCCAGCCGCCGAAAAACCTGTCAGGGCGTATGTCAGGCCCTCCTGAGTGCAGATTGAGGCGAGGTCTGCTTCGAATTCCGGGACTGATTTCAGAGTATAGAAATCCCGTATGCGATTCTTCCTGGTGCTGTAGCTCTCGCCCCATTCCTGCAGGAGTGCTTCAGGGTCTGAAAGAGAGAATCCATCCGGTTCGGTCCGAATCCATTCCCGATCGGCCAACAGCCTCCTGACGTTTGACACCTGGCCGAGGCTGGCGGCGGGAGGTTTACCGACGCAGAGCGCGCCTTCCTCCTGGAGATGTTCAAGGAGGGGTGGGGGCAGGCCCAGTTGGTGTCCGAGATGCGGGGCAAGGCCGGGGGGCCGCTTAAACGCCAGCTCGCCAAAGCGACTCGAGTCATGGGGCTCCCCATGGAAATGGCGGAAAGGTTCAACCGCATGAGCCTGGGGCTTGCGGCCTTTCGGGCTGCCAGGGCAGGGCTCATCACCAGCAACAAGGCCCTGCGCGAGCTCAAGCTCGAGCCGGCGCAGAAGGCCTCGATCGAGGTCGCCAAGAGGTTCGCCGAAACCGTGGTGAACGACGCCCACTTCATTTATGGCAAGGGGAACCGCCCAGGCTTCCTTCGCGGCACCGCGGCCGGAAAAGCTCTCAGCACCTCCTATACCTTCCGGTCGTTCTCCCACAACCTGCTCTCCATGTGGAGATGGATGCTGGTGAACGGGGACCGGGAAGGGAAGAAGGCCTTCGGTTACTCCCTATTGGCCATGACGGTGCTGGGGGGCGTCGGGTCCCTTCCGCTTTACTCCTCGCTTGCGGCCCTGATCCGCCACCTCTTCGGGGAGGACGTGCTGGGGCTCGGTGTCAGGAAATCTATTCCCAAGGGCATGAGGGACCTGGTCATGTACGGGGCTCCCTCGGCGCTCGGGGTGAACATCGGAGGGTCCGTGGGGATGGAGATCCCCCCGCTCGACCGAATGCGGGTGAACCAGCCCATGGCTGGCCAGCTCGGGACCGGGATCGGGGAGCTTCTCGGTATCCCCTTCGCAGTCTTGGAGGACTTCACGGAGACGGTCGACGCCATCCGGTCAGGGAGGATCGGGCGGGCGATTGAAACGGCATCCCCGACCTTCCTTAAAAACATTCTCGCCGGGGTGAGACTTTCAACGGAGGGGCAGACCACGATAACCGGGCGCCCGGTCAACGTGCCGGGAGAGCGCGGCCCGAGGACGATCACCACGGGCGAAGCATTCGCAAAGGGGTTGGGCTTCCAACCCCTTTCTTCGTCCAAGGCCTTTGACGTCCATCGAGCCCTCGAAGAGACGAAATCCTACCGCGACCAGAAGCAGGAGGAACTGGCGAACCGATACATCGAGGCGGAGAGGTCAAGGAACAACCGGGAGATGGTTCGTATCCGGGAGGAGGCGAGGCTCTGGAACCGGCGCGCGGTCCTTGAGAAGAAGCCCGAAAACAAGATCGACCTCGACCGGGCAGTGAAGGCCAGAAGGAAAGCCAGGCAGCCCATGAAGCAGATGAAGGGCCTTGCGCGCGCGTACCGCGAAAACTTCCAAATGTAGGGAGTAGGGAATGGCGGATAAATGGATAGACTCGGCGGCGACCGGGGGGGCAAACGATGGAACGAGTCCAGCCAATGCGTGGACGAACTTCAAGTCTGCCGTGGAATACGGTCACTCGCCGGGAGACAGGATATTCTGGAGGCGGACGAACTCATACAGTGCCCCCGCCTCAACGAATGTATATCCGTATGGAATTGGAACGCCTGCGGCCCCGATTCAGCTCATGGGCTGGCCCCGCGGTCCTGTGACCGGGACGGCGACGTTCACCAACGGGTCAGATACTGTCACGTCCGTTTCCATCACGATTACACTTCGAGCCCACGGGGGAAGATGGGTCAAATGCGATGCAGACGGACACTGGTATTTGATCACGCGATATGTCTCCGCAAGCTCGTTCAAGATCGATCGACCCTACGGAGGAGCTACAGCCTCGGGTGCTGCATTCACCATCGCAGAAGACGAGGACTATGCAGCACGGCCTTCGGCCGGGTATGGGTGGGATGCGGACACGCAGAATCTTCCCCAGATCTACCCCACCACTGCAAACTATTACGCATTGAACATGGGGGGGTCGGCCCAAAGGTTCTGGTGGATAAAGAACATCTATTTTTACCGCTCGACGAACGGCGGGCTCATTGTTTGTGGTGGATCTCACCTCAGTCTTCAGGGTGTGGTCTTCTCGTATCTCGCCTCCTATGCCGCGACCGGCTATTCAATCGGTACGGATTCGGCCGAACTCGCCCTTCACCTTCGGCGGTTCCTCATTGCTGGCCCGACCGTTGCCTGTACCGCAACCGGCATCTACATGGGGAGCTATTCCCATCAGCAGTTCACCCTCAAAGACGGCGCGATCAATGGCGTCAACACAGGGATTTACTATAATCTACATCCGCTCCTGAGCATGGAGAACGTAAACATCGGAGTCGAGCAGACCTGCGGGAATGCCTGCCTCCGCATTCTCGGAAAGAACTTCATGATCATCGGGAAGGACGTGAAGCTCTATCATGCGACCGAGAGCCGGAAATGGTATTTCGAGTCTGCGTACCCTGCCCATGAGATGTATTCCGCGATCTCTCCTTTCAACATGATCAACATCGAGAACTACAACAAGGATCGGAGTCAGATCTATCGGCATGCCGGCCAGCTCTACACCAGTAAGGCCGTGGACTCTTCTACGACCGACCCCAGGATCAGGACGAACGGCTCCAGTGTCGTTATCGTTGCCGATCTTTCGACCGGGGGGACGAGCTGGGGACCCGATCCCCGGATGATCCCGTGCTCCGTTTTTGATCAGCGGATCTTTCAGCTCGGCGGCTCGAACAAGTCTTACCGGATCTATCTCCAAAGCACCGTGGCGATTGCTTCGGGCCTGATCGTGATGGAAGTCGAGTTCATGGACTTCCACTCGTCGGCGACGCTTTGGACCGAAACCAACAAAACCGGAACGGCGGCTATATCGGCCAGGTCCGGCAATACCGATTGGTCCCAGTACATCGAGGTTACGGGCATCAATCCTCCCGAGGACTGCGCCGTCCGGATCAAGCTCTATTGCTCGGCCTATTCGGACTCCAATTTCCTCTACATCGATCCCAAGGTGGTGGTGTCCTGAAGTTCACATTCGGGAATTACGTCGGCCCCGGAGTCGAGTCCGCGAAGGTCGCGCCGTTCGGCAACTTCAACTTCTACGTTGGGCCGGCGACGGTGTCCCTTACGGTCCTTGACCGGGAGATCATGTGGGAGATCGAGCGGGAGCACGTCACGACCTCTGCAGGCGTGGCCTGGGACATTCTCGCTCGATTGAGCCAGCAAACGGGCTGGCTCGATATCAACCGGCTCAGCCAACAAATGGATTGGGGGATTCAAAATGACGTTTCAAAGGGCATCGCCTGGGATGTGACGAACGCGGAGATCCGTGCGACCGGGTGGGAGGTCCTGAATCGCGGGCTCTTCCCAACGGGGTGGGGGATCTTGAACCGGCTGGAGGCCCCCACTTCCTGGGGAGTTGCGGGAGGGCTCTTTGTCCCGACGAGCTGGGGGATCATAAACACCCTGGCGCCCGGCGTCTCATGGGACATCCTGGCGGGGATCTCCCTTCAGACCGAATGGCGGATCCAGCCCGCACTTTCCCAGGAAGTGGGGTGGTCGGTCCTCGACCGTATCGAGGCCCCGGCGTCCTGGGATGTTCTGGCCAGGATCACCCGAGAGCTTGCGTCCAGCGTCCTGGCGGAGACCTCGGTTGAAACCTCCTGGCAGGATTTCGCGTACAGCTACGCCATTCTTGAGACGGCCTGGAAAATTTTCAGGATGGATGAGCACGAGCTGGCGTACAAGATCATGGCGGAGCTGGCGCAGGAAATCGCGGCAACGGTCATGGCCCGGAAGGCGGCCCGGACCTCTTGGGCGGTTCTGAGCCCGTTCATCATCCAGGACCTTTTTCACTGCACACCCCGGAAAATGTCTTTCGAGGCTGAAACGGTGCAGTACGTGTTCCATGCCAAGGCGGCTCCCATGACCTTTACGGCAGAGAGCAAGCCCTATCGATTCAACGCGCAACCAACAGAGTAGGAGGGAATTTCCATGGCATCGAGTCTTCAGCTTCGCTTGACCGGGGGTGCTGCAAACAGCGACCCCAATGCCTCCCTTGGCGGGGTGATGAGCGCAAACCAGATATCCGGCACCCCAATGAACAACCTCTTCGACAACGTGACAGCCGATGAGGCAGCTGCAGGTGACGTTGAATATCGGGCGATCGACATTTACAACGCGGGGGATGCAAACGCGACTTCGGTTTCCGTCTACATCGACCCGGACACGACCAGCAACAAGACCGAAATCGACCTCGGGCTCGACTCCACGACTCAGAGTGTGGGGAACGAGGGAACGGCGCCAGGAGGTGTGAGCTTCGCGCACTACACGCCAGCATCCAAGCTTTCAGTCTCGAACATCGCGGTCGGCGCGGCGCAAAGGCTCTGGTTGCGACGAACGGTCACATCCGGGGCGGCTAATCTCAGCAACGACTCCACAACCCTCAAAGTCGAATACGCATAAGGAGTCCCTGCATGGATTTTGATGTCGCAAGCATCGGTGTCGTTCCGGCGACCCTGGCATGGGGGCCGTACCGCTTCAACTTTCAGGGTGCGGTTCCTGATCCGGACGGGGACCCTATCGTCTCGGCTGTTGTGAAGAGCTACCGGAACGGCGTTGAGACGACGTCCCAGCTCATTCAATCTTCACAGACGGAGTCGCCCGTGGTCAAGGTCTGGTTCAACTATCCTGGCGCCGACCTGCATGGAAAGCATATACTCGTGTTTCGTCTGATTGCTCAGAATGCAGGGACCAACAGCTTTGAGTTTGGGTATGTGGATGTTGGGTAGGTAAGGTTCTGCCTGCGCGTCCGTTGAATGGTGGGGGCGAGAATTCGCCCCGTTTTCGAACTTCCTTCAGAGGACTCTATCCCTGGTGAGGGGTGCACGAAGAGATCTTGAGTACTATCGAAACGAAAATCATATGTTACAAAGTCTCTTTTTCTAGACAATGGCAAGCTGTGTTGAGACATTCCGGTGTTTGCCCCGAAATGGAACTTCTGAAGTACCTTATTGCATGCATGGTCATACAAAACGAAAGACAGAGAGTATGCGAGTTTCTCGTAAATCTTTACAAATTGGCATGTTTTACAGAAAGACGCGTCCCACGTACGGAAATCTCCTTGCATGGACCTCAAGCCTTATCTACACTGCCAAACCAGGATGATGGGGAAAGCCACCTCTCAACATGCGCACACACAATTCATTTCGTTCACATCCCTCGCGTTCATACCCCACCCCACCCCGCATCCCGGAGTTTTACTGAAACTATAGAATCACTGGTTAGCGTGCGCAAGTAAGGTATTCCATGGAGGTATTCAATTGACGGCTCTTGGCGCCTATACTAATATTGCTCTCGGTAGAGGGTTGGGGCTCGGTCATCCGACCAGTCCTCGTAAAACCACAATTTCCCTTGACCCGAGTGGAAAAGCCAGTAGGCCCGAAAGTCGTAGAAGAGGCCCGGTGGGGTTTGTCCTTGCCGGGCCTCGCTTTTTTGATCCATGGTGTTCCAATCACTCAGGAAAGGAAGGAGGAGAATGCACAAGCGAGAAATTGAGGAGGTAGAGGCAATGTGCACGAATCACGACGAGGCATATGATCCAGATCCCTTGACCTTGCTTCTGGAGATTGCCAACCTCGTAATTCAGCCCGGTTCACTGAGTGCGATAGCTGCTGGGATTTCGGCTGCCACAGGAGTCTTAATGTGGCGGGATATAAAGGAGAAGCAAGTTACGGAGATTCGCAGAAAGCTTTATGAGATAGACCGTGCATTGACAGACGGTTTTGCCTCACTAATGGTACTCGCATCGTTACTCGACCAATTCAATCACCTTGAAAAGCCTATCCGCGTCGGCGGTGCAGCGATTATGGGCTACAAGAATGCCCAAAGATTACGTAAAGCCCACGAAGATTGCCGAGCCGCAGTGAAAGATGCTCGTGATGCATTCTCTGATCTTTCAGCACTCCTACCACATGAGGCACGAGATGATGTCAGCCAAACGCTTGAGGAACTGAACAGCATATCAGGCCGTATCATATGTATGGGGCGGTCATACGCCCGCTTCTTAGTCGCTGCATCACAAGCACTTTCATCTGTGGACACTCTTATTTGCCGAATCGGGTCATTCTGCGACTATAAACGTTCGGGCCGCATATTCACTCAAGATCTCGTACAATCAATTCCGCGTCTGCAAGAGCATGATTAATTGTAACGCCGGCAACACTGGGAGTGAATGAATGGATGGATGACAACAGGTTCTTTTCAGATGCACTGGTGGATTACAGTGGTTTCGCCAAAACACTCGGGGATCTGCGAGGCTCTTTTTCGTTGCTTGAGTTCCTCGATCTATGTGCGATTTTGGAAGGCCTCGTCCTCCACGACAGGCTCATTATGGTGGGTGGTGATACGCTTCACGAGAAGTGGGAGTCCTTTCTGAAGCCCTTGCTCGATGAAGGTATCATCCTGAGACTCCCTTCAAAAAAGAAGGTGAATCCAGGACCGAGACCAGGCGAAGCCCGAGATCAGAGGGACTTCAATGTGCAGGCCTCAAGGCTCAGAAATGCTCGCCGAACCGTAGCCAAATCAACCGTCCTGGATTCGTGGCACGAGGTAGGACGACTGCTCGGTGCTGAAGAGGAACTTGGCTGCTCTCCCTTGGCCCTTATCCGGCAACGTCCCTATTATGAAGACGGGAGCCAAGCAAGAGCAAAGCACACCGTCTGTAACCTGCTCGGCCACTACCAGAATCTGTCAGCCGCCCTTTTAGAGTTTAGAAGAAGTGCTCGGTTGAGCTTTGACCCCTACATTGTAGTTCCAATTCCTCCTCTCCCACTCATCATTCTGCAACTTTGCCGTACTTATGAGGACCTGATACCACGTGTTCTGGACATTCGAGAAGACTATTCCAGGTTAAGGTCATCGCTTCGCGAACTCCGCGCAGGCCTTGCAGACCCATCAGTTCCTCCTCAGGCGAAGATGAAAGTGATGGCCTCATGGCAGAGGTCCTGGCAGACTCTTCAGAAATACGAACATTCTATGGCCCGTCTTGAGTTGGCAAACAATGCTCTTGATTTGCCAAATCTAAACGCAGCCATTGAAGGAATCGGACTCAATGTTGTTAGGCTGGACAAGCTTCTGAAGTTCATGCTTGAGCGGGCTGTCAACGCCTTTCATGAGTGGCGCGTCCGACTGCTCCACAGCGTCGCAAAAAAATACCTTGGCACGCCTGATACGGACCTTAACAACGAAGTCTTCCGATTGTTTGGCACAAGAGTTTCAGCCGATGACTTGAGAGAAGTGGAGATTTGGACGAAATCTGGCGATCAATCGACAGGGGGGCACCACAATTGCTAACCAGCGCATGAACCGGAAACCGGCCACAAGGCTTGTCGGTCTCACAGAGTCCCAGCAGGCCGGTTCCGGTTATGCGCGACGTTATGCCCTCAAGGTGAGCCCAGAGATGGAAGACAAATTCACATGGTACATAGCTGAACGTGGCCTCGCATGCATCCGGTTCTTTCCAGTCATGCCTGAAAACCCGACGCCGGATTGGGTCCGAAAGCGGTACGAGGATGACGCTCCCTTTGACACACTGGTTCTCTGGCGCATACCAGATCAAGGGCTCTTTGGCATAAAACAATCGACTGAAGAGGTGTGCATAAAAGAAACCGAAGTGAGGCGATGGGTACTCTTCAGGTACCATGAGCGTGGTCAGCAGACACATTCTGAACTCCAGGTGGAACTGGAAGGCAAAGGGGTACGACAGATAATTCTGGAAGCAAGAAGAACAGAATGTCAGGGAGCATTGGAGCCTTTGTTTTCTGTCCTCCGACTTTGGTATCCTGACCGGACAGCATATGATGATGTGCACGAGTGAAGTCACAGCATAACAAAAGCCTCGAGCCGACGCCCGGGAAGCGTGGCAGCATTTCCTGTAGCTCCTCGGCGGGCGCGGCTCAGGCTTGGCGTTAGAAGGGCAAACAATGAAGAAACACCAGATAGCGGCGATCGTCGTAGGATTGATTCTTTCAGCAGTGTCTTTCCTGCCCGTAATAATCACGGATTCGTCAGGATACAGTCTTGGCCATCCTAATGTAGTGAAGGTGTTTCTCTACCCAACGATCGGGGTGGCGGTAGCGGCGATTATTGTCTTCTTGTCATTCTTTAGAAGTGACAAAGGAGAATGAACCGATGCCTTCTAACAAAAAAATGCAGCGGATGGCGGGGGACGCTCTTTTCTTTCTCTTCTTGTCCCTTGGCCCGCCACCGCTGATTTTT
Source organism: uncultured Syntrophobacteraceae bacterium (assembly GCA_964557955.1). Taxonomy (GTDB): domain Bacteria; phylum Desulfobacterota; class Syntrophobacteria; order Syntrophobacterales; family Syntrophobacteraceae; genus JALOOX01. Next base: position 4,426 of record CAZLCS010000072.1, on the reverse strand, counting down.
GGCGATTAGACGGCATTTCATGTGAAGGTGAGGTCCGCTATGTCACTTCTGCTCAGGCCGCTTGTGCTCCTCCTTTCAATGGTTTCGGTCGCCGCTTTCGCAGGAACGTCGTGGTACGCCACCACGTCAGCCACTGCCAATAAAGCCAGTCCCATCGGCACAGAGGCAGTTAGTGTCCGCCTGGCGGACGGCCGCGCATGCTCAATCGCCACAGTGGGCGAGTTCGGGGGGAGGCAGGTGGTTTGTGATCGTGGTGCGGAGAAAATCCAGTTCTCAGTGCAGTGCGACGCGAACCGGGCCAAGGATCATGTGCAGGTCCGTTTCACTTCGCAGGATGGAAAGCTCATTGATTTCATCGAAGTTGGCTGTGAACGGTCCAGCAAGTGAAATGCCGCCTAACCAGCCGCTCCACCGCGACGCGCATGGCGCGCGGGTGAGCGCCGGCGTTATCTGCGTGAGAGCCAGTCAATCGCCACCAGATGAAGCGTCAATATCCGAGGTTTAATCGATGAACAGAAGTCCACACCTACCGGCACATGTACAGTTTTTCATACCCATTGTAGAGGCACTGAGAAAACTTGGTGGGTCGGCAAGTCCATCGGAACTCAAGGACACCTTGGTGGAGATGCTCCAAGTCACAGAAGAGGAACTTCAGGAAATACTCAAGAACGGTGTCTCTAGAATCGACAACCAAGTCACTTGGAGCAAGGTTTATTTGGTTCGTGAGGGACTTCTTGACGTCTCGGACCCCAACGTGTGGAGCTTAACCGAAGACGGAATTCGGCGACACCTCACCGAAGACGATGTGATAACGATTTTCAAACGCATACATGGGGCCTTTGTGACCAAGAAAGGAAAACGATCTGAGGAGGCAACCACTCATGTCGAAACCGAGGTGGAAGGAGAAACAGCCCACAAAGCGGCGTTGCTCGGCCTTCTAAAGTCGCTTTCTCCCGAAGGGTTTGAGCGGCTTTGCCAGAGGCTACTCCGAGCGTCAGGCTTCAAGAGGGTGGAAGTTAAGGGTCGCTCCGGCGACGGGGGAATAGACGGCGAAGGGATCTTAGAAATCAACCCGTTGGTGAGCCTCAAGGTCATTTTCCAGGCCAAGCGGTACAAAGACTCTGTCTCTCCATCGCAGATTCGCGACTTCAGGGGGGCAATGCAAGGCCGTGCAGAGAAGGGCATCTTCATTACGACGGGCAGATTTACCCAGGAGGCAAAAAACGAGGCAATCCGCGAAGGTGCCCCTCCCATTGAATTGGTGGATGGTGCAAAGCTCGTTCAGCTATTCGAGCAAAAGCAACTTGGGCTCAAACCGAAGACAATATATGAAATTGACGGTGCTTTCTTTGAAGAGTACCGGTAGGATCTGTAAAACGAGGCAGATAACCACGCAATGAACCAGACGCGCGCTGGTAATCGCGAACGTTCAGCTGGCGGAGCGTAGCGAAGCCAGCTGAATGGGCGCCGAATTTCATCCGCGTGATCCGGCGCCCATTATGTGTTGCAGACGGAAGGAGAGAGGTAATCCATGAGTCTGCCGAACCTGTTTTGGAAGAGTCAGGATAGCACGAAGAGCCTCTTGGCAACACCGTTCAAGACAGAGGAAGAGTTTGAAAAGACAGTGTTTGAAACGCCGGAAATCCTCGAAGATATTTTCTTTTTTTTAAACGCCAAGTTCGCGGAGGAAGTAAAACCGGTATTCCTGACTTCATCGGAGTTGATACCGACGGGAATGTCTGTATTATCGAAATGAAGAACGTTGACGTCGATGCCTCCATTATTCCGCAGGTCCTGCAATACGCGTTCTGGGCAGAAAGCAATTCGGATTCCGTGAAGTCGTTGTGGCTGGAGTGTAACAACAAGCCAGAGGATTTATCCATAAGCTGGGATCCATTTGTTGTGCGTATCCTCTTGATTACACCAAGAATTCTCGGGTCACCTTCATGCAAATGTGAAGTTGTAATTTGGATCCAGAAGGTTTCTAATAGCTTAGAAGTACCTATTCGGTGTCTCTGGAAAGAATGATGATCGAGAATCTGAATCAAGATTTATATGCGAAAAAGCCCAAGAATATACTTTATCACTATACATCCTTGGGCACTGTGATGAAAATTGTCGAAGGTGGCTCTTTATGGGCTACAGATATCCGATTTCTCAATGATGTTGCTGAAATGAATCATACTGTTCATTTGCTGCATTCTGCTATTAATCAACGAGAAAAAGACAGCACCTCCAATACTCAGCTTCTAGTTCAACTGCGTGAATGGCTCTCCCATCGACTTAATGATGGCCACATGATTTTCGTCGTATGCTTTACTACTAACGGAAACCTTCTCAGTCAGTGGCGTAGCTATTGTCCAACAGCTACGGGTGTCAGCGTGGGGTTTGATGCAGAGAAGGTCAATACCTCCGCTACGGGCCAATCGTTTCGACTTGGGAAATGTGTCTATGATGTAGATGTACAGCGAAAAATCTCAACTACAATTTTGGATGCAATCGAATCTTTGGCCCAAAAGAGAGGTGAGAACAAGGATCGTTCCAAACGCCATCCATCCAATTCTTTTCATGACGTGTTCGAGGAGATCGAGGCTGATCTACTCCAGATAGCTGCCCTTCTGAAGCATCCTGCGTTTCACGAAGAAGAAGAATGGAGGGCAGTATCATCTGTGACGACCAATTATGTGGAAGCACCAATTGAGTATCGCGAGGGTCATTCGATGTTGGTCCCTTATATTAATTTCCATATGCCTGAGGCAGTTGACAGACGTCTCGATATAGAACACGTTTTTCTCGGCCCAACGCCAAATGTGAACAATTCGATGGCATCGCTGTCAAAGTACCTGTCAAAAAGGGGGGCAAGCCCAAGGCGTGGACTTACCTATTGCCAGATACCGTATCGAGCTTGGTAGAAGATCTAACGGCAGTCTCGGAGGCAGAAGCATGACCAATGCGGCTCATGACTGGATGGTGCGGGCCGGAAATCATTGGCTTTGGGGTCCGGAATCGCTAAGGGCTGATGTTGTTCTGTAGGAATATGCAGATGAATACGTTCTCAGAACTCAGGAAACAAATCATCCAAATAAAAAACGAGATCTTGAAGGAAAGGCTACTTCCTGAAGAACGCCCCATTTATTATTCCCAGTACAACACACTTCTGAAACAACTTGCGGATAGTGTTGCCAATTTTTCAATTGATACCAATGAGAGTGAAGATCAATTTGAAATGCGTCTTTATGATGCTTTTGAAATTTTAGATGATATTAGATCAGCTCTTATCGAATCTGAAGAAATAAACAATGACGAAATAGAAGATGAACAAGATAAATATGAATATAGCAATAAAGAAGCTCATGAACTATGGTCTCACGGGAATATTTATGGAGCATTCCATGAAGGTTTCGAGTCAAAGCACTCAAAAAAAATTGATAAAGAATGGCTTACCCAGCAAGCAATAAAATATCTCCATAGGCCATGGATGGAAAATGAACTGATGGAATGGATCATAGTAGATTCTTTAATGTTTGGAGAAATATCAGGCTTTGGAGAAAGCATAAAACAGTATTCTCCAACTAAATTTCTAAATATCAATCCACAGTATTATGTAGCTAAAGGCAATATCGATAAAATGGATAGGCAGAATATTAAAAAATATTTCGAAACTCTAACTAATAAGATTATAGGATTCGTTGCAGTTCCATTCTTAATAGGTTTTTACTCTTATCACAAGTTTTCAAAGGAATGGGTAGTATTGGCCTCTATAGTGTATTTTTCTTTGTTAAGTATAAGCCTTCTTATTCGTAAAACATATTTTTCCGTAACAAGAAAATACAAAAAAGAAGTAGTAGCAACAAATGATAACATTGAACTATTTGGTGCTATGTTTTCAATATATGAAATATTGAAAAGTTCCACAATCAGCCCAACGTATTTGAGAGATAGATTAATAGAAACTTCTAGGCGTGGTGCTGTATGGCCGAGTGCTGTACTTATGATTGTGGACCACGCGGTGAATAGAAATCCAGCAATATGGAATGCGCCGGAATCTTTAAAATATAGAAAACATTAGTTCAAATTGGAAAAATAGAGAGTTGTGCTTGGTCCTGAATAAATCAGCGGAACTGGAGGACACTTCCCATTGTCGGCCGATATGACTTTTGCTCGTTAGCTTTTATGGAAAACGTGGCAGTTTTTCTTTTCAGCTGTGAGGGTCCATCATTCGAGTAATGGGTGCTCCTTTCCGTCCTCCTTTGATGCCCGAAAAGGGGCCCCGTCGAGGAGTTGACTCCACTGAACTTCTGTTTGGAACCTGAAGTGTTTCGAATACCGTCGGAATTACCTCTAAGGTCCGTTGTGTGCAGACGATTATATCGTATTGCCACCGATGAGGAAGTCAGCCAAAATCAACGGTTAGGAAATCAGCCAG
>CAZLCS010000071.1:0-22364 GCA_964557955.1 uncultured Syntrophobacteraceae bacterium | reverse complement strand
TTCAGAGGACGATGGATATTTGTGTCCCAGCTCCAGCAATATTTTCATGGTAAGAATGCTGGCATGACGACGTGATAATGGACACCTTCTTGTGTGGCGCTGTACTTAGCCCGTGCCACCCTTCGATTCAACCCCCATGGGTTTGTGCCCACAACGAAGGATGAAAAGGGAGTCCACTTTTCAGACAAACAGCATTGGGGGGAGAGGGTGGAGTCACTCAGCAAAAGCCGCTCTCATCCCTCCGCCTGCTTTTCAGCCCGTGAGGATGATTTCATCTCCGCCGCAGCGAACCGCGAGGCCATTCGCTGGAGGTCGTCCAGATAATCGTGCCAGCGCGCCAGGTAGAACGCGAGGGCCCTGGAAAAACTCCTGCCCACCAGGCCGTCCAGAAACAGCTGGGAAATCTCCCGTTCCCGATGCAGCACGGATTGGGAGAGCAAGAAGACTTTGCGCTCCTCCGGGTTCATCTGCCGCACCATCCTTTTTAGGACATGCCTGGCTCGTGGCTGGTACATCCAAAAGTACATCAAGTCCAGCGCATTGACGATCACCGCCAGATTGAGGCTCTCCTCCCTGCGTGACACGGGACAGAGCAGTCGCTCCGAGGATTCCAGGACGCTGAGAATCTCTTCCTGGGGATGCAGAAGCTCCAGCTGTGCATAGGTGTCGAAGACCTGCTTGATTTTTGCCGTGTAGTCCAGGTAGCGTTCACGAAAGTTCACGCCTCGGTCCGCATATCCCTCGATGAATGCGGCGACGGTATCCGAGGCCAGTTTGGAGATGATTGCCGCCCATTTTTGCAGCACAGCGGTGGCAGCCGGAACGCCGGCGGCGTCAAGTCCGACCTCGATGGAGAAATTGAGCAGAAGGGCCAGGGGAATGGAGAGCACTGCCCGGAACAGATTGCCCATGGCCGCGACTTTGGGAAGCCCCCTGAAAAGATTGTGGCTCGCGAGGTAAAGACCGTTGACTGCGGCCATGGTGCTGTACAGGGCAACCGGGTTCGTCTGGACGGTCACGTCGAACCTTTGGTCCAGAACCAGCGATTTAACCAGATAATCCAGAAGAGGCACGGAAAAACCCGTATACATGAGCGAGTCGGCCAGCCGGTTCCAGCTCACGTATTCGGTCCAACGCAGTAAAGGGGAGCGGCGAAAGCCTCCGGCCCCGAGCACGGACTGGATGATGTTTCTGAGCCCGGTGATGCCAAACCAGATGAACGCCCCCAGGTAAGCCAGCACCCACCAATCTTTTGTCAGTGCGAACGTGGCGAAGGCAGGGGCGAACCCGAACAATACTTTAAGGCCGTTCTTAATGTGTGTGTTCACGTAGCGCAAATGGGGAAGGCCAGGCTCGCGTGAATTATCCGGACAGTTCAGGCGGAGGTTGTTCCCTTCCATCCCTGACACCCCTCCCAGGGCACGGAGGTTGCTGCTGGCCGGGGCTGCGGCTCGATACTCGCCAACCACCCAGTCCTCCTTGTATCTCGGGAAAAGAAGCCCCAAAATGCCTGGCCACGCCCCGTTGCCATTGGCATCGTACCCTTCATGATCGCAATAGGTTCGCCGGCGAAAAACCTGGATCCGTACCGGAATCTTCGCCGGGAAATAGGGCACCTTGTTCAATTCCCTGCGGCAGCGGGCCGGCAGCGTATCCACCACCACCAGCCCCATGCCCGGCACCTTGGACGAACCTCCAGTGGAATCGGTTCCGATCCTGGATTTGAGCGGCGTGCTCCGGTAATAGTCCCGCAAGTCGTTGAGATGGTCGAGGATGAGGGACAATTTCTGTTTCTGTTCATGCCGATCGTCTCCCAGAGCCTGCACGATGCCCCTCACGCAGCGCTTGAGCTGAACGGCATTGCCGGAGTTTATGGCAGCCTGCAGCTCCAATATTCGGGGCGTGTCGGGACAATTGCCAAATATTTCATCTTTGAAATTGAAGATCTCGAGTCGCGTGATGCCCCCTTCGCAATCGTAGAGCAGCTCCAGGACATCTTCCGCCTTCAAGCCGCTGAGATTGAGGGTGATGCGATACCCGACGTGAAGCGACTCCAGGCGCTGCAGAAGGGAGCGGGGCGAGAGCTGCAGCAGGGCGGGAGCTCCTTCGTTTTCCAGTGGAATGAAGGGGTTGTGAATGCCCGGATTTCTGGCTGGGCGCAGATAACGGTCAGAGATCGCCTCGATGTCCAGACGGTTCATCCGCTCAACAAGCTCCTGCGCTTCCTGATACTGCTGTTCGTTGCCCGGGAGACAGCACTCCCGAAGATCCAAAAGCTTCTGTTGAAACAGCCGCAGGAGGTGGTCGTAAATGAGCTTGGACAGGTGGTGCAGAGAGGGCTGCCCCGTCCCCACCAGAGCCATCAGGTCGGAGGTGGTCAGGATGGGAAGCTCGACCCCGAACTCGCGGTTGATAGCCTCCCGGTGAACAAAGTTGAACGCCTCCAGTACGGAAAACGTATAAGCCTGCTGATACCGGGAAACCTCGCGGCCTTCCGCCATGAACGCGCTGATCTTGGGCTCGTTGAGAAACTCCACAAAATCCTTGGCGTCATTGAACCCGCGTGGCGTATAGATGAATCGAACATACCGTTCTCGAAAACGAGCACAATATTCGATACCCACACGCACATGGACGCCCATGATCTCCGCCGCTTCCGAAAGCTCCTGGACCACTTCCGGGGGGACGTAGTTGTAATAGATCACCCTCAGGCGCCGAATGCCTTTGATCCATGCGTCCATGATCAGGTGGGTCGCAGATTTGCGACCCTTCGTGTTGGCGTCGTGGACGTGGTCGTCGAAAGCGATCTGATTCCATTCCTCAGGCATTTCCACCAGATGATACTTGAGCAGCTGGCGTGCGATGGCCCTGGGCTTACCCGTGGCCGCCTCTCTGAAATCCCGGGCGAGCTGAAGCTTGGTCTCTTCATCCACGGTCCGAACCAGCTCCTTCATGATCTGAAGGAGCACCCTGGCCCTGTTCTTGCGCAACTCCGTGCCGGTGCTGACAAACACCTCATCTCGCAACGCCCGCAGTGTGCGCAGGCGGTCCTCGGCGTTGTTTCTTTCCAGGGAGTGGAACAACTTGATCACGGCATACGCGATCCGCAGACCGGTGGAAGCAGCCATTTCCTTGATCCCGTGGGGATGGAGATAGGGAATCAGCAACTGCTTCAGACTGCGAGGGTCCTCCCGGCTCAGAACGTCATTGACGATCTTCAGGAGCTCATAGTCCTTGCGATCATAAAAAAGGCGTTTTCGCAGACTTTGGCGATCCATGCGCCACATCTTCTCCGTCGATCGGTTCACGCTACCCATTTCAACACGCTGGGATGAAACGATACCTCTTCCTGTCCATAAACATTGTAGCACTCGTCGTAATGACTTACAAAACGATCTCAGCCTGCGCTGCCGGTCCCTTTTATGAACGGAGCCGCGATTCTGTAAAGATCCCGGGAAAGACTCCAGACTGAGTCGTGGCCGTGCCGATCTCGCTGGGATCCGCGATGCTGAGCCACCTGTCTGAGTTCAGAAGATTACCTCCTTAGAAAGCTTTTGATGTTTCAAGCTCCCCTGCCGACTTAGATACATACCGAATCGAATACACGGTCTATGAATCATTTTGGGCTGTTGTAAGACTTACCCGAGGTATGTCCTTCAGGGGCCACCGATGCAGGTTTGCGAGTGTTCACCAAATGAGCAGGAAGCTCAGCGCAGGGTAGCTCGAATCCGGGACCTGCCCTGTCTTTCAGGATCCCTACACCGACTGGTTGAAATCATCCAGGATGAGGCTGCCTCACTTGAGGAATTGGAAAGCCTCATCAGGCACGATCAGGCACTCTCGGCGCGAATTCTTCGAGTCGCCAACTCCACCTACTACGGCATGAGGGGGACCGTGCCCACACTGTCCAAAGCCATGATGGTGATCGGTTGTGAGCAGGTTAAGTCCATTTGCCTTTGCGTCCTGCTGGTGGGCCTGTGCTCCACTCAGGATGCCGTCGAGATGAAGGAGAGGGAAAGACTCTGGAAGCACTCCTTTGCGGCAGCTCGTGTGGCAAGCCGGATGGCCAGAACGAGACCATGGGTCAGTCCGGAAAAAGCATACATCCTTGGCCTTTTCCATGACCTGGGCCGCCTCGTCATGGCCTGCTTTCTGGAGGAGCATTACCGCGCCATCCGTCATTTGTCTCAGAACGGGAAGATACCCCTTTGGTACGCCGAGCTCGAGTACGGGCTGACTCATACAGTGGTCGGCAAGTGGCTGGCAATCCGGTGGAATCTCCCCGAGGCATTCCAGATGGTGATGGAGTTTCACCACTTCCCGGAGAAGAGCCCTGCGTTCGAGGCAGAAGTGAAACTCGTCGCCCTTACTGACATCCTGGTGAACAGCAGAGAAGATCCCGATCTGCTCGAGGACGAGTACACCGCTCATTACCGCAAGGACCTGTTTATCCCGGAAAACGAATGGGAGGCGTACCGCGAAAAGCTTGAAGGCGTATGGGCTGAAGCAGATCAGCTCTGGGCTTTATTGAGATAGGGGAACACCCATGGATGAATGGTTGAGCAAGATCCTCCGGATGGATCTGCTCGATTCACTGGAGCAAAATGAGGAGCCCAAAAGGTTCCTTGGCATGATTCAACGGCTTGCAGATCTATTTTCCTCTCAATCAGAAGGACCGGCGGACGACCGTAACGTCTGCGAAGGACTGGTCCGAATCATTATAGAGGAAACGGACTTCGAGGACTGCTCCATCGTCTTGTGGGATCCTGATTCAAAACGCCTCAGTCTCAAAGCCGTGTACAGTGTAGACGACCTCCTCGGAGACGGCAGCGCCAGGAGCCACAAACCGAACCTGTCTCTGGACTCCGAAGAAGGAATTGCCGGCCGGGTCTTTCGGATGCAATCGCCATTCTTTGTTGAAAATGGGATGAGTGACATGTCTCCTTCCGAGACCTGGTCCATGGCATCCGGCGTATCCATGGTTTGCCTGCCCCTGATGGATTTGGGGGTCCTCAACATCAGCTCCACCCATCCCCGTCGCTTTTCCAACCAGGATAGACGAAACTGGGAGCTCATCAGCCGGATCATCGGTCTCTTGCTGAGGTGGACCCCGGCTCCTGCTGAAGAAGCCTGTATTCCCAGCAAGCCTTTGAGTCCTGAAATCAGCAACGGCAAAATTCATTCACATCCTGCCCCCCCGGAAACCTCGCGGGACTTGCCGCTGCCCCAGCAGGTCATGGAGAATACCCCCCAGGGGATCTGCCTTCTGGATACCTGTGGAAATATCATAGCGGTGAACCAGAGTATCGAGCATCGGCATGGACTCAGTGCTTCAGAGTTCAAGGGACGTTCGCCGGCCATCATGTTTGCCAACCCTGCGAAATTCGACCAGCTTTTCGAGAAGGTGAAAGCGTCCCGGGCCCAAGAGCTGATCGACGTCTCCATGGTCGGTCGAGAGGGGGAGTCCTATGCAGCCGACGTCAACCTGGTTCCGCTTTCGGATGCCTCAAAGAAGACCAATGGCTACCTGCTCGTTGTCCAGGATATGACCAAGCGAAACACTCTGGCAGAAAGACTTGTTCAAGGTGAGAAGCTGGCTGCCCTGGGGATCATGGCGGGTGGGGTGGCCCATGATTTCAACAACCTGCTCATGGCTATTCTGGGCAATATCCAGCTGATGCTTCCCAGCATCACCGATGAAGATATTCACAAACGGCTGCACAACATTGAGAAGGCGGTGCAGGAGGGTGCAAGCACCATACGCAGACTGCAGAAATTCACTGAACGGACCAGGGATCCCCGACAGATTTCTTCGCAGGCAGACGTCAGAGAGGCCATCTCGGATGTGATCGAGCTCACACGTCCCCGCTGGAAGGACGCCATGGAGCGTTCGGGCCGGAGCATACGATTTCAGCTCGATATTTCTCCCGGATGTCACGCATCCATCAGTGACTCAGATCTCAGAGAGGTGCTCACAAATCTGGTCTTCAATGCGGTTGAAGCCATGCCTGAAGGAGGAATCATCACGGTATCCTGCAAGCCCTTGAATGGCGAGATTCTTTTGGAGTTTTCGGACACGGGTGTGGGAATGGATAGCGGGGTGATGGCGAGAATCTTTGATCCATTCTTCACGACCAAGGGTGTGGGCAGTTCAGGTCTTGGGTTGAGCGTTTCCTGGAGCCTGATCGCCCGCTGCGGCGGTGATATTCGAGCTCGGAGCACGCCCGGTAAGGGAACGGTTTTTGAGATCGCCCTCCCAAAAGCTGCGCCATCCCCGAAAGTGGAACAGGCACGCAAATCCGGACCCTTCCCGGAGTCCTACAGGCTTCTGGTCGTCGACGATGATCCGGAGATCCTGGAGATCCTGCAGGACATGTTGCGCCTCAAGGGGCATCGGGTCACAGCGACGGACAGTGGGCCTGAGGCCCTTCACCTCATCAAATCCGAAGACTTCGACCTGGTCCTGACAGATTTGGGAATGCCTGCCTTGAGCGGGTGGGACATAGCAAAGTCTGTGAAGGCCAAGGATCCGCACATCCCTGTCATCCTGGTCACAGGATCCGGCGATCGGTATGAGGAGGACGATCCGACTGCCAGCGGTGTGGATCGTATCCTGTCAAAACCTTTCAATTGGGAGAAGCTTCTTGAAACCGTGGCTGATTTGATCAACTCCGTATCCAAGGAGGCTCCAGAACCTCCACTGTCAGGCTTCGACCACATGACAAACTGAACAGTACTGTCTCGATGTCGGCCCTTTCTCAGACGGCGCAGTTGATCTGTTCGCTGAAGCCTGTTGATCTGCTGGAGATTCTGCTCACGAGGCGATCGATTTCACAAGAGCAAATACAACCCTCTCCGCAAGTCTTATTCCTTCCATCAAATCAAGAACTTCCGTAGCTTTTAGAGAGAAGAGCGCTGTCGCCCTTCCACATCGCTCATCCTCCTTTCAGCCATAGGGTACCGCAAATTTCTGCCTCGAATGATTGTATCAGGCATAAAGATTGCTTAGACCTCGTACCGGGTCTGCCCATGGAAAATGGTTAAAGATCTCTGCAAAAGCACCCGATAAGCTATGGTCCTTCAATTTCCCTTCCAGAGCTCAGGTGGGAGACAAGACCATGATCTGTCCTCATGTCCAACACGATTTCATTTTTTTGACAGTGGAAAGACGGTGGAGCTGAAAACGGCTCCTTAAAGGTACTTGCTGAAAGGAGGCTCTCAAATGGGTTATCACGGCGACCTTTCCGACAGATCTCCTCACTGGGCTCCTGCAGTGGGCGCAGGATCTCCGCTCGACACACTGAATGAATCAAGCGCTGGCGCGGCTCTCATGTCAACAAAGGGGATGGAGGATGCGCAGAAGAGCATTCTGAGGACGCTGCAGGCCCTCGAGGAGATCTCCCGCCGACTCTGTGAAGGAAACCCTGTTGACTTAAGCCATGCAGGCGCGATAATCGATGTGCTAAAGAATGCCGTTGAAAAAGGTCAACCAGCAAGTGATTGGGAATCTCCCGGAGCGAAAGGGGCCACCTCTGAGGCACCTGTTCGGTTGGGGCTGGAAAGCCTTGGGAAGAGATGTTTCAAACAAATGCGGGAGTCGCTCACAAGGATAAGATTATACTCCGACGACATCCATCACAAAGTGAATTTTGTCAACGCCGCCATTGAACTTATGAATCATCTCAGACGCCGGTTGCTCGCTGATAACCAATTTGTAATTTGAGATTCGAACCTCGCTTTTTTGACGCAGGAATACATAGAAGAACTGCGTGCGCTGAACTGGCCCCTCACTGCGAAACAAGCATTCGCGCCGTAGTTATGTGGTGAAAGCGCCACTTTTTCCAGCGAACAGTCGAAGCATCTGCTCTGGAAGTTGTGGTGAGGTTTGTGAAATGTAGTCTTTGAATGAGTCGACTGTGCCAGTTCACAGCGGTGATGGAGACCAGCGGATGCAGCGAGCAATTGTTGTTATTACAGCGATTTTGGCATTTACTCTCCTGAGCTCGTCATGGGTTGTGGCCGTGGAGGTGAAGGAGACCGGGGAATGGATAGTCGTGTGGGATGATCCCGCAGCGTATGGCAGACTGCAAGGCCAAGAGATCGCCCTGGAAGGTCGCCTCATCGTTGAGAACTACGGCAAACCTGGCGAGAGGTATATTCGAGCGCCCCTTCGATACTGGCTCCAAACGCCTGAGCGAAGACTGCCGCTCAGCCCACCTCGGGATTCCGTGCTTATGCCTCTGGATGGGAAGACCGTCCAGATTAAAGGCAAGCTGCAGACTGATGCCGGGGGAAATGAGACCTTGTGGGTCCGTCTGATCCGTGTATCCTGTGCAAGGGAGGAGCACCCCGATGACAGGGTTCCCGGGTCTTCGCAGGACGCTTCCCCAGGGGGCAGCCGGCCTTGACGCTCGCACAAGGCGGCCAAGCTCGCCTTCGCTGATCCCAACCCGCAATCAGTTTTCCTGCAAGCAAGTTGCACCGGTTCGCGACTCTCCTGACAGTTCATCAGCAAAAAACACTTGCGGACTTTGTGTTCATCGCATGGAGCTCTTACCTTAAAGCGTGCAAAGAGTTCGGCGGCCCGGCCGGGCAGTGCGTTCAAGCAGAATGGTTTCACTCCGGCCGCCATTGCACAGTCGCAGTCTTGGCATGCTGCATGGCCCGAATTCTCAAGCTGGCCGCATTGAGGTTATGGAGATGCGTTTCGCTCCAGAAAGGAGAGACATCATGAACCTTGATTTCGACAGGACGCTATCCTTGAAAACCGCAGCAATCCTTGTTGCGCTGGTTTTCGCCAGTTCGTTATTACTTTTCGCGGATCATACCCTGGCCAAGCGTGGCGGCAATGACGACCGAGCTCGTTTCTATGGCATCATCCAGTCAATGCCGCTTCAGGGGCTTCACGGCGACTGGGTGATCGGCGGACGCTCCATCACAACGGGCCCGCATACACAGTTTGATCAGAGCGAAGGACCTTTAGTGGTTGGAGGATGTGCGAAGGTGGATTTTCGCAATGGCAGGCTCCATGAAATCGACAGTGAGCCACTGAGGGATTGCCCATGACATTCCAGAGGATAGGATAAGCACCTGTGCTCCACCCGGCGCCCTCGAAAGGCCCGGCCTGCAGGTCATCCTCCGGGGTTGCGCCCCATTGGACCCGGGCGCGACGCAGGTCACAGGCTGTACAGCGGGCCGGATCGGGTGCAGGGAGTGAGCGAAAGGTGCCGGATCGGCCGACCCTCAAGGGCGTCGTGTGAAGACCAGTACTCCGTTCTGTCCGCCGAATCCGAATGAATTGGAGAGGGCGGCCTTCAGCGCCACATCCCTTGCCTCATTTGCGACGATGTTGAGGTCGCATTCCGGGTCTCTAGTCCGGTAGTTGATGGTCGGCGGGATGATGCCGTGAAAGAGGGTGAGAACGGTGGCCACAGCCTCGATGGCACCGGCGGCGCCGAGCGTATGGCCAATCATGGACTTGTTGGAGCTCACCAGAACGTCCCGGCAGGAAGCGCCAAAGGCTCGCTTGATGGCGAGGCTTTCCACCCGGTCGTTCACCTTGGTGGACGTCCCGTGCGCATTGATGTGGTCGATGTCCTCGGGGTTGAGCCCCGCATTTCTCAAGGCCTGCTCCATGGCCATGGCGGCCGAACGGCCATCCGGTTCGGGGATTGCGATGTTATAGGCATCGCTTGTCATGCCGAATCCGGCCACGACCGCCAGCAATGGTGCTCCGCGCCTGCTGGCATGTTCGAATGTCTCCAGCACCAGCACTGCAGCGCCCTCGCCCATGACAAATCCATCCCTTTCCGCATCGAAAGGTCGACTGGCCTCCTGGTACCGGTCGTTCCGCTCGGAGAGCACACCCATGCAGGAGTATCCATCCAGCACAAACGGAGTGATGGTGGACTCCGCACCCCCCGCCAGTACAACGTCGGCATATCCCTGCTTGAGGATGCCGAGGGCGATCCCGACGGCATGGCACCCTGTGGCGCAGGCCGTCGAAACACCAAGGTTTGGGCCGTGGATGCCCAGGGCAATGCCTACATTGGATGAAGGCATATTGGGGATGACTTTGGGAACTGTCAAAGGATTCACAGAACCCGGGCCCTTTTCCTGGAACCTCAGCAGTTGTTCTTCGAGAGTGGTATAGTCCCCCGCCGCCGAGCCCAGGACGCAGCCTACGCGCGATCGGTCCTCTCTTTCGAGGTCCAGCCCGGCGTCATGTATGGCCTCGCAGGCAGCACAGACCGCAAATTGAGACACCCTTGCCATCCTTCGGAGCTGCTTGACGGTCAGCCATTTCTTCGGGGCGAACGATGTTACCTCTGCCGCAATGCGGGTCTTGTGCTGGGACGGATCGAACGCCCCGATGGGTTTGACCCCGGAGACTCCATCGACAAGCGAATTCCAGAATATCGTTCTCTCGCACCCAATGGATGAGATGACGCCGACGCCAGTGACCACCACATGGTTCGAATCGACCATTCCAACTCCGTTCTGATGAGAAGCGAGCAGCGGGGAGCAGCCCCGTGCAAATGATTCAATCGCCATTCCACTGTTTCAAACATAAGTCATATATTCGGGAACATACATGAGAGAACGGATGTGGGCCCCCAGATCATCGGGTCTGGGCATGGCTGCCAGACCCCGCTCATAGGCCACTTCGGCCACGGCCTCGGCAATGACGAGAGAAACCTCGCGAATCCGCGTGAGAGGCGGATAGATGCGCCCCTCGTCCAGGTCACTCGCCGAAACCTGCCTGGCCAGGGTCTTGGCGGCGACAAAAAACATCTCGTCCGTCACCCGGGAAGCCATACACGAGATGGCGCCCATGCCCACGCCGGGAAAGATGTAGACGTTGTTCCCCTGGGCAGGGAAGAAGGTCTTTTCTTTAACCGTCACCGGATCGAAAGGGCTTCCGCTCGCGAAGATGGCCCGACCGTCCGTCCACCTGTACGCCTCCTCGGCGCTGCATTCCGTATTGGAAGTCGGGTTGGAGAGCGAGAAAACAACAGGCCTCTCATTGATGGCGGCCATGGCCTCCAGCACCGGCTGAGTGAAAACCCTGGCCTTCCCGGAGACTCCGATGAGAGCCGTGGGTTTGAGCACCCGGACAGCCTGGAGCAGGTCCGGAATGAATTCATGGTCGTGTGCGAAGTGCAGCTTGTGGCTCTTGAGATCCGTTCGGGTCCTGACCACAAGCCCCTTGGAATCCATGAACCAGCACCTCCGACGCGCTTCCTCCAGGGACAACCCTTCGGCCACCAGCGCCGAGACCGTGAGATCACCCGTTCCTATGCCCGCTTCGCCAGCCCCCATGAAGAGCACTTTCTGTTCCTTGAGTCTCCCGCCGGTCATTCGCATGGCCGAATAGAGTCCGGCCAGAGTCACGGACGCCGTCCCCTGGATGTCGTCGTTGAAACAGCAAACAAGATCGCGGTAATGCTGTAGAAATCGGAAGGCATTCCTGTTGGCAAAATCCTCGAACTGAATGAGGGCGCCGGGAAAGACCTCCTGGACGGACATGACGAACTCCTCGACAAGCTCGTCATACGGCTCCCCTCTCATCCGCCGCTGCCTGAGGCCGATGTAGAGCGGGTCGCTCAGCAGCCGCTCGTTTTCCGTCCCCACATCCAGGGCCACGGGGAGAGTGAGAGAGGGATGTATGCCGGCGCAGGCCGTGTAGAGGGCAAGCTTCCCAACGGGAATGCCCATTCCATCCGCGCCGAGATCGCCAAGGCCGAGAATCCGCTCCCCATCCGTGATGACGATGATGCGAATATCTTTGTACGGCCAATTGCGAAGGAGATCGCCCACCTGCCCCCGATCTCGAGCCGAAATGTAGATGCCCCGTGGCCGACGGAAGATGTGGCCGTATTCCAGGCAGGCCTGCCCCACCGTGGGTGTATAGACGATGGGCATCAGCTCCTCGATGTTGTCCAGGAGGACTCGATAGAAGAGCGTCTTGTTGCGATCCTGGAGGCTGATCAGGAAGATGTACTTCTCCAGGTCGTTGGGCTTGCGCCTCAAGTTTTCGAGCACCCGGAGCTCCTGCTCTTCGATGGTATGCGCCCGCGGCGGCAGCAGCCCTCGAAGACCGAGGGCATCTCTCTCCTCCTCCGTGAAAGCCGTCCCCTTGTTCAAGGCGGGATCCCGGAGCATCGCCACACCGGCCGGAAGGCTGGAGAGCCTGCTGTATTTCTGGATGCGTTTGACCACATCGCCGAAAGAGCTCTTCTTGCACATGGCCTGGAGGTTGATATGGCTCAGGAACTTGGAAAGCATCCCGCTCTCCGCCAGGTCCTTGTTGAAGCGTATGACCATATCGTCGCCGTCGTATTCTATCCTGTACATGGCATCCTCTACCTTTGATGAGGGGCGCGGGGAGACGCCACCCCTCGTATTTGAGCACCACCGCCGGGGCCGATCGCCTGTCAAAGCACGCCAGTACCGGCATTCCGAAGGTGATACCCTTTCTCGCCGCAGTCCATCAAGGCTTGATGACAACCATTTTGAGGTTGGTCATTTCTTCAATGGCAAATCGCACTCCTTCGCGTCCCAGGCCGCTCATTTTGTTTCCCCCATACGGCATGTGGTCGACGCGGAAGATGGATGTGTCGTTGATCATGATTCCGCCGACATTGATCCGGTCGACGGCGTAGAGAGCCTTCCGCATGTCCCGGGTGTAGATGCCGGCCTGGAGCCCATAGGGGGATTCCTCGACCATCCGGACCGCATCCTCGAACCGCTCGTACTCATAAAGAGAAACGAGGGGAGCGAAGGCTTCGATGCACATGACCTTCATCTCGGGCCGAACGTCGGTGAGGACCGTCGGGTAGAACACCGCCCCCTCACGCCTGCCGCCCATGAGCACCCGCGCTCCTTCGGCCACGGCTTCCCTCACCCATTCCTCCGCACGGACGGCCTCGCTTTCGGCGATCATGGGCCCCACATCGCAGTTCCGATCCAGGGGATTTCCCACCACGAGCCCGGCCGTCACCTCCAGGAAGCGCCGGGTAAACTCTGAGGCAATGGCCTTGTGGACGTACAACCGCTGGAGCGAAATGCAGACCTGACCCGAATTGGCAAAAGCGCTCATCACGCAGCGCGGAACCGCATCGTCCAGGTCGGCATCAGGCTCGATGATGGTCCCGGAATTGTTCCCGAGCTCCAGGGTGACCTTCTTGAGCCCCGCCTTTCGAAGAATGGCTTCCCCCACGGGTGGGCTGCCCGTAAAAGACACCTTGTCGACCGCCGGACTCGTCACCAGCCAGTCTCCCGTCGTATCGCCCGGCCCTGCCACAATGTTGAAGACCCCCGGCGGCAATCCCGCCTCCTCCAGGATTTCAGCCAGGCAGATGGCCGTTAGCGGCGTCGTGGAGGCCGGTTTGAGCACCACGCAGTTTCCAGCGGCCAGGGCGGGTCCCACCTTGTGGGCTACAAGATTCAAAGGGAAATTGAACGGCGTGATGGCGGCCACCACCCCCACAGGGCTCCGCAGATAGAAGCCGAGCCTGCCCTCGCCTGTGGGACTTGCATCGAGGGGCACCGTCTCGCCATGGATTCGTTTGGCTTCCTCGGCCGAAAACCGGAAGGTCTCCATGCCGCGGGAAACCTCGCCCACGGAATACTTCCAGGCCTTGCCGGCCTCCCGGCAGATGAGCGCTGCAATTTCCTCCCTGCGGCGATCGAGAATCTGGACCGCTTTGGACAGGATGGCTGCCCTCCGGTGCGCAGGGGTCCTGGAATAGGCGGGGAATGCCGTGCGGGCGCCTTCTACGGCCTTTTCCACCGTGTCACGACCTGCCACGGGGACCGTGCCGATGACTTCACCCGTGTACTTGTCCAGGACGGGCATGGACGAGCAGTCCTCGACCCACTGCCCTGCAACCGGCAGCTTGTATGACCTTGGAACGTCTTGCATCGGATCCTCTCCTCAACAAAATCTCAAATCAAAAACTAGAGGGCCGGCCGTTCTCGATCGGGAAGGACCCGGATCTCCTCCATTTCACCTGTGTTGAGGAGCGTGTCGAACCTGACATGCAAACAATAGCCTTCAAAGGGAATGTGTGAGATGGCCACAATGTATCCTTTTTTGGTCAATTTCACCTTGGGCTGGACGCCGGGAATGGTGACCGTAAAACCTACATTGCGGCCCAGCAGCGCACGTGCGGTCTTGCGGTCCTTGATGTTCACCAGGAAGGCGACGCCCCCCCGAGATATGTCCGCCACGTCGCCTCTGAAGGGCTTGGCCACAGGCTGCCACGATCCACTGAACAGCTGAACGGCTGCGTTCCCACTGATCATCTTCCGACTATGGTCCCGCCGGTCCACTCCGCGTTCCTTGATGAGGGATGGAGTGTCCTGGGTGATCAGGCAAAAATCCCGCAGCTTGTCCTCAATGGCCGGTAAATCCTTCTCCCAGCCGAGAAGAGAATCCCTGTCCACATAAGCCAGCTCAGATCGTGAGAGGGTCATCAGGGACACGGTGCAGACACTCTCCGAGAAGAAACCGTCCGCCGCGACGGTCTCGCCAGGGCCGATCCTCCTGAGAACCGTCTCCCGAGGACCCTCGCGCCAGAGCAGGGCCAGCTCACCCCGGTTCACCAGATAGAGTCTCGAGTGCTGCTCACCCTGGTTGAAGATGCTTTGCATGGCCCCATGGGCCTCGTGCTTGAGGGCATGGTAGAAGGCGGTGCGTTCCTCCGGGCTGAGGCGGCCGTAAAGGTTCCCCCAGACAGTAAGATGCTCGGCATCGACGGCCTGGCTCTTTCCTTCCTCGATGATCTCCGCTGATTTGATAATCTCCGTCAATGCCAGATCATCGACTTCGATGAGCCTGGCTCTCAGGACCTCGGCTTTGGCAAAGTCTTTGTTCTTGGCACACTGAACGATCATCTCGAAGAGCAGCTTGACGGCGGCTTGAGTGTCGTTCTGAGCGAGATGGGAATCAACGATCTCTTCCTGCCGGGAAATAGAATCCATTTCTCCATCCTCTCTCTTGTTCGTCAGTCTTCGAACTGAATTCCTGTACCCTACTGTAATACCTCTTAAAAGTCGAGACGATTTCCCAAACGACGCACGAAGAAACGTTCTTTGAGGCATTTGTCATCGATGGTATAAGCTCTGTCAGTATCGAGGCCAGGGCGGGATATCGCGCAGAGTTCGGGACAGGCTCTCGAATAAACGACCGGCCGCCCCGGCCTTGCAGAGTGCGGGTGGAGCGGCGCCGGGCATGCACATTCTCAATTCACCTGCAGGAAAGGAACACACCATGGTTCGGTATGGTCGTCTTGTCCTTCTTCTGGCACTGCTCGCCCTCTGCCCTCCGGGCGTTCCTTCATCCAGCGCCGATGAGGGCGCAGGGGTTCCGATCCTCGTCTACCACCGGTTTGGCTCCTCCGTTGCCGATTCCATGACCGTCAAGACGTCGGTCTTTGAGGCACAGATGGAATGGCTCAAGACCCATGATTACACGCTCATTCCACTGGAGACCCTGGTCGACTCCCTCACCGGACAGGGACCGGCCCCTCCGCCCCGATCCGTGGTGATCACAGCCGACGACGGCCATAAGTCGGTTTTCACCGAAATGCTGCCCGTCGTTAAGCGCCACAAGATTCCTGTAACCCTTTTCATCTACCCTTCAGCCATTTCCAACGCCTCCTACGCCATGACCTGGGAAGAACTTGAGACGTTGCAGGAGACCGGCTTATTCAGGATCCAGTCCCACTCCTTCTGGCATCCCAACTTCAAGAAGGAGAAAGCCAGGCTTTCGCCGGCTGCCTACCGGAGCCTGGTCGAAAGCCAGCTGCAGAAGTCCAGGAGCTCGCTGGAAAAGAGATTTGGGGGCCGGGTCGATCTCCTTGCGTGGCCCTTCGGCATTTTTGACGAGGAACTGGAGAATGAGGCGGCCAGGGCAGGCTATCGCGCGGCCTTCAGTATCGAGCGCCGGCATGCGAGCCGATCCGAGGCCGTCATGGCTCTTCCCCGCTACCTGATGGTGAACGGGGATGGTGTGAAAGGATTCGAGGCCATCGTCACCGGCCGATGGGCAGGCAAGGGGCCAGCGGTCTACTGAGGCATCCGTGACTTGATCCGGCAGATCTCGAGACGATCGACCCGGCTCGATCCGGGCAACCGATAACGTGCTGCAGAGATCCACTGTATGTGCTTGCGCACCCACTGAAGAGAGGTCTTCATGAAGAAATTCCGGATGTTCCCCCTCGTTTTCGTTGCCCTCGCGTTGATCGCTCCCTCAGTTCATGCGGCCTGCAGCGGCCGGGTTATCGACGCTCACACGGGAAAGGCTGTTCCAGGGGCGGTCGTAACGCTGGGAGATCGGGCTGTGCGGACGGATCCGAACGGATCGTTCAAGCTCGAAGGACCTGGAGAGCTTATCCAGTTCCGGGCCGCAGGATTCAAGCGCGTGGATTTGCCGACGGCGGAACTGGATGGGATCTTCGCGGAAATCCCCATGACTCCATTCAAGGTCAAGGGGCTGTATCTCTCGGTATATGGAATCGGCAGTTCGATACTCCGGAACCACGCGCTTGAGATCGTTGAGCAGAACAAGCTCAACGCGCTGGTCATCGACGTCCTGGGGGATAAGGGTCTGATCCCGTTCCAGATCAATCTGCCGCTGGCCGTTGAGATCGGAGCACAGAAAGTGATCACCGTCAAGGACATGAAGGGGCTCCTCTCTGAACTGAAGGCGAAAGGAATTTACCTCATTGCGCGCATCGTGGTCTTCAAAAACGATCTCCTTGCGGCTGCCAGGCCGGATTGGGCCGTCAAGACCAGGGGTGGACAGATGTTCCGTGATCGCGAGAAACTTCGCTGGATCGATCCGTTCCGCAGGGAGACCTGGGATTACCCCATTTCTGTGGCCAAGGCGGCGGCGGAGATCGGGTTCGACGAAATCCAGTTCGACTACGTGCGCTTCCCGGACAACCGTGGGGTCGTCTTCTCTCAGCCGGCCAACGAGGAAAGCCGCACCCAGGCGATTACCGGCTTCCTGAAGACGGCCCACCAGGCCTTGAGTCCCTATAATGTGATGGTGGCGGCAGACATATTTGGCTATGTCCTCTGGAATACCAACGATACCGACATCGGGCAGAAGATCGAGCCCATCATGGAGATCGTCGATGTGGCCTCCCCGATGCTCTATCCGTCGGGCTACCAGTTCGGGATACCCAACTACCGGAACCCTGTGAATAATCCTTACGAAATCATCTATCTGTCGCTCAAACGGGCACAGGAGCGATCGAGGGCGCCCACAGCGCGCTTTCGCCCCTGGATTCAGGCCTTTCGCGACTACGCTTTCGGTGGAAAGGTTTTCGCTGAAAATGAGCTGCGGGTTCAGATCAAGGCGGCGGAAGACTTCGGTGCCAGTGGATTTCTGATCTGGAACCCCCGAAACGTCTATCCGAAGAACGGCTTCCACAACTGAGCGACAGGCGGTGCGATGAGTGTGCCTGCCGGCAACCCCGCCTCTACGGGTACTTCAGAGATGCAATCAAGGGATCTCATCAACCGCGATCATCATTATCCTTACGTCGGGCTGAGAAAGGATCGGGCTCTTCCGGATCGTCCGGGCGGACTGAGCAAGACCTTTGCCCATCTGCCTCCGGGACGCATCAACCATCCGATGCCTTCGGCGCCGTTCATGCTGGTATCTCTTTGGCTGCTGGCGGCTTTCGTGTGCTCAATGCTTCCGGCATGTGCCCGTCCCCCCATCCCCGCCAAGCCCGTCCGGCCTTCCCCTCCTCCTGTGGAGCCCCCTCGTTTCTCCGGCGTCGAGCCCCTGGTCGAACACGAGATCGCCAAAGGACGAGCCCCGGGTGCTGTGGTCCTGATAGGACACCAGGGGCGAACCGCCTATATCCAAGCCTTCGGCCACAGGTCCCTCCAACCCCGGATGGAGCCCATGACGGTGGACACCGTATTTGATATAGCCTCCCTGACCAAGGTGGTTGCCACAGCGACTGCCGTCATGCAGCTGGCCGACCAGGGCAGGCTCGTGCTCGACGACACCGTCGGCCGACACTGGCCCGAATTTGCTGACAATGGGAAAGAGTCTATCACGATCCGGCAGCTTCTGACCCACACGTCGGGGCTCCGCGCGGGTTTCAATCCCAATGCCCCATGGGCGGGCACCGAGGGCGCCCTGTCGCTTATCATTCGGGATCGCCCCATCAGCCCGCCCGGAACATCCTTTCGCTACAGCGACCTGAACTTCATCGTGCTGGGCGAGTTGGTGCGGCGGGTTTCCGGAGAGCCATTGGAGCAATACTGTGCGGCGAACATCTTCGGTCCCCTCGGCATGCACGACACGACCTTCCGCCCGTCCCCCGAGCAACGGGCACGCACAGCACCGTCAGACGTGCAGCAGGGGGAGCTCCGCCACGGGGAGGTTCAGGACCCTGCGGCGTACCGAATGGGCGGCGTCGCCGGCCATGCAGGGATCTTCTCCACGGCCCATGACCTGGCGCTTTTTGCCCGGCTGTTCATCGATAGCGGCGTCAGCCAAGAGGGAGTCCACGTTCTGAGCCCCGGGGCCCTGGCCGCCATGACCCATCCACAAACGGACCCGGGAATGGGGGCTGTTCGAGGGCTGGGCTGGGACATCCGGTCTCCGTACAGCCGGGAGCACGACGCCGCGTTTCCGCAGGGTTCTTTCGGCCACACGGGATACTCCGGCTCTTCCATCTGGGTTCACCCTCCGTCCGGAACCTATCTCATCATACTCACCAACCGATTGCACCCGGACGGAAAGGGTCAGGTGAAGCCGCTTCGAGCTGGACTCGCCGCAGCCGTCGCATCCGCTCTGCAGTGGAGCCCCCCTCTGGCGGCCTCTACCCCCTCTGAGCGGGCCGATTTTGAAGAAGCTGGAGGAGCGCATGGACAAAGTGACGTGCCCGGCCGAGTGCGTCCGGGCATCGAGGTTCTTGCCTCCACGGGCTTCGCGGCGCTGCAGGGCAAGAATATCGGCCTGATCACAAACCACACGGGAAAGGATATCTCGGGAAGGCCTACGATCCAGGTGCTCCGCGATGCCCCCGGTGTTCGTCTGCGAGCGCTCTTCAGCCCCGAGCACGGCCTGACCGGACGCCTGGACCGGAAGATCGATTCGAGCCAGGACCCCGTAACCGGGCTCACGGTTCACAGCCTGTACGGCGATGTCAAGCGCCCCAACGCTGACATGCTGCAGGGACTCGACGCTCTGGTTTACGATATCCAGGACGCGGGCGTCCGCTACTACACCTACATCACCACCATGGGCTACGCCATGGAGGCGGCCAAAGCCAATGGCCTGGACTTCATTGTGCTGGACCGCCCCAACCCCATTGCAGCGTCGGTCGTGCAGGGCCCCGTTATGGACCCCGACCTGAAATCCTTCGTGGGATACTTTCCGCTGCCGGTTCGCTATGGCATGACTCCCGGAGAGCTCGCCCAGCTCTTCAACCGGGAGGTCCCCATTGGAGTACGCCTGCATGTGGTACACATGGAGGGGTACCGCAGGAATGACTGGTTCGACCAGACCGGGCTCCCGTGGGCCGACCCGTCACCCAACATTCGCTCCCTGAACCAGGCCACCCTCTATACGGGTGTCGGCCTGGTTGAGTCCGCCAACGTGAGCGTGGGGCGGGGCACGCCGACCCCTTTCGAGGTGCTGGGTGCGCCCTGGATATCCGGAGACCGCCTGGCCGCATATCTCATCGGACGCAAAATTGAGGGAATTCGGTTTGAACCGACTGTCTTCGTCCCGGATGCCCACCGGTTCAAAGGCCGGCGCTGCGGAGGAATCCGCCTGACTTTGACGGACCGTGACGTCCTGGACGGTCCGCTCCTGGGCGTCGAACTGGCCTCAGCCCTCATTCGACTTTACCCGGCCCAATTTCAGATCGACCCGATCCTCGGCATGATCGGGTCCCGCAAGGTCCTTTCGGCCATTAAAGGCGGCGAAGATCCCCGCACCATCCACCGAAGCTGGCAGGCTGATCTGGATGCATTTCATCGTCTGCGCGAAAAATACCTTCTCTATTGATTCGATTCATCCGGGAGCGAATCATTCCGGCTTTAACAGGTCTCGCTTACGCCCGGACTATCTCAAATAGAAGAGACCGACGCCTCCATTTCCGTATACCTGGGGAGCCTGCCCGGTTCTGTCCAGGATATTGAAGTACACATTATTCATTCCAACAGCCGCGTTGAAAAGCTCCGTATCGGTAATGACTCTGTCGTCGTTTCCACTTCCGTACGCGAAGAAGCTGTCATCCGCTGGACCATCCAGGGCAGCGAGGATCAAATGGGTGAATATGCTGTTCTGGAACCAGCGCCATTCATACGCCTTGCCGCCCGGGCTTGCGGCTGTCATGACGACGATACCCGGTTTGGTCAAGCTCCTGACAAATCCACCCGCTGCAGATTCGCCCTGGATGGAGCGGTCGAGCAGGGTCTTGACCGGTAATCTGCGGCCGGTCCCATCCGAATTCGAGAGACCCTGGGCCATTCCGCCGGAGAAGCTGGAATCGAGAATGACCAGTACCGTTGCCCCCCTGTACGTTATGGGAGTGAGCCATTCTTCCAGTTCATCATCCCTGATGTCATACGCGTAGGTCGTTTTGGAGCTGTCGTAGGGACCGATGTATTCCTCCAGTCCATCCGGTTCTCCCACGGGATCCAGGGTAGGCCCGGTCCACCCAAAACCCGAGAAATAGAATAGGAACACCTGTCCGGGGAGGACTTTTTTGGAGGCTGATTTGATCCCGCTCTGAATCCCTTTTTTCGTGGCTTTGCTGTCCAGGAGGAGTTTTATATTCTTGCTCGATACTCCGAGCTCTATGCATTTCCTGTAAATATCATTAGCATCCTCAGCACCATAATTCGTCCCACCAAAGTTCTTATAAGTCTTAAGACCGCAGATGACTCCTGCAGTGACTTGAGCATATCCATTCACTGCACAACCAAACCACACGAGTGCTGTTACCATGGCCAGGCCGATCGTTTTATTCCTCATGTTGCCTTCTCCGTCGCTATAGAGTCATTATGAAAAGAGATCTATCAAGCCACAGATCCTGACTCCATTCTATTTCATTCGAAACATTACCCACCAGTTATCTCCATAAACCTGTGGGTTCTGGGCGGTGCCTCCCCTGAAAAGCGGAACGGTCTGGAGGGCATGGAAATACCCACTGTTGAGAGCGAGTGCCCCATAGAAAAGCTCTGTGTCCGTAATGGCCCCGGAGTCGTTCCCTACACCTCCGGAAAGATAGGAGTCGTCGGCCACACCCGATAAGGCAGCAACCAGCAGATGCGTGAAAACGCCGTTCTGGAACCAGGTCCATTCGTAGGACAACTCGCCCACATTGCATGACGTCATCACGGTGAATCCCGAACCGGAAAGGCTCTTCAGAAAACCGCCCCTGGTCGCCTTCCTGAGCTCGGGTGCACCCGGCTTGGACTTGATTCGAACTTCCTGTTTTGAGCCGACAAGGGAGTCAAGAGGTTTGATGACACCCCCCGAGAAGCTGGCATCCAGAATGACGACAACCCGCACACCCAGATTGATGACAGGATTGAGCCATTCCTGTAGCTCTTCGTCGCTTATGTCATACGCATAACTCGTTCTTGAGCTGTCATACGGGCAAATGTACTCATCTATCCCGTCGCTTTCGTCGTACGGTGGACTGTCCGGTCCATAGACACCCTGACCCGAGAAATAGAAGAGAAAGACATCTCCCGCCATGAGTTTGTCGTTGGTCCCATGATCATAGGTGGGCTGCCCGGTGTCGGCAGGTGAGGTGCCGTCGGGAATGCTGGTGCGCCTGCCGGCCGATTGGATCGCCGACTTGATGCCCTTTTTGGTAGCCTTCTTATCCAGAAGCAGTTTGATATTACTCTTGGGGACACCATACTCGATACATTTGTTATAGATATCCTGGGCATCTTTTGCCGCATACAGGGGCTCCTCGCCGGGACCGAAGTTTTTATAGTCGTTGATGCCGCAGATGACTGCGGCCTGGACACCCACGGCATTTGCCTTTGCCGCAACGCCCAGCAGCAGACATGCTGATGCAATGACCACGAGAACCGTCGAGTGATCCAGATTCCTTGTTGGCTTCATGTCCCATCCCCTCCATGTCAGTTTTCAGTCGCTCATCCACTCCATCCTGTTTCGGCAAGCCGCATCCACGGCGGGATCTTGGAGCTCTAGACAGCTCATCACAATAGAGTGTCCACCTCTCGAGTCGTCATTCCGGCAGTCTTCTGGCCGGAATCCACAAAAAAAAGCTGGATGCCGGCCTAAAGATTGCCGGCATGACGAGCGGCGAAATGGACATCTTCTTCTGTGGAGGTGT
>CAZLCS010000070.1:0-22980 GCA_964557955.1 uncultured Syntrophobacteraceae bacterium | reverse complement strand
GGCCCCCCGCCCGCGTGAAAAGAATCGCGCCACGCACGCTTGCCGAAAGGACACCTCCTTGGTACAGGCCCGGCGTCCCTGAGCATTCCAACGTCGTCCCCGCCGTCTTGTCTGTGCCGCCGTCCGGCTGAGGAAAAGCCGTTGCGGCGATGGAGGGGTTGCGATATAGTTCCTTCGAAGAGAGTGCCTCGGAAACATCATCGAATTCACTACCTTGGGGGGCGTAGACTCGTTAGTTCAGATGCCTGTGTTGAGAAGCGAAATAAGGCGTTTCGTCTCGTTTGATGGCCAGGTTTCGGCAGAAGCCGAGCACTATCGTCCTGAAAGGTATTCCGAGCTTGAGGGAGACCTCGGCACAAAACCTCGCATTCCCAGGGGAGGGGGGTATTCCTATGCTGCGGCCTCATTTGGCAAGGGAGTCGCGGTTCAGGACATGGGTCGGTTCTGCAGACTCCTCCGGTTCGATCTTCACTCTGGGCTATTGGAGGCTGAGGCCGGTCTCACCGTCGGAGAGCTTCTTGCGTTCAGCATTCCCCGAGGATACTGGCTCCCCGTAGCCCCGGGCCACCCGGGCATTACTCTCGGCGGGTGCCTGGGCTCCAACGTTCACGGCAAGAACCCGTACAAACACGGTGTGTTTTCTCAATATGTCACAGAATTTGTCCTGTTTCATCCCGCACATGGCAAGGTGCATGTGTCGCGGGATTCCAACCCCACTCTTTTTGATCTCACCTGCGGCGGATTTGGACTCACGGGTATCATCGAATCCATGACAATGAAACTTGTGCCCTTTCCGGGAACCAGCTTTCATGTGAGCCGCACTCCCGTACTCAGTCATCATGAGGCTTTGGAAGCGCTGACTGAGTGCAGCCTCAATAGCGAGTATGCCTATTCATTTCATAATCCCACGGCCACCTGGGGGTTTGGGAAGGGCTATGTCCTCACGGGAAAACTGACGAATACAGCGCATTCGACGGCAAGCGAACCGCCACGCCATTTTACACAGCTCGCGACCATTCCGGCCCGGCGTTTGAATCCCCTTCCCGTCTGGGGGTCTTGGCGATCGACTCTGATTCATAGTCTTTTCTGGCACTTCATTTCCTCC
This sequence comes from uncultured Syntrophobacteraceae bacterium, assembly GCA_964557955.1. GTDB lineage: Bacteria > Desulfobacterota > Syntrophobacteria > Syntrophobacterales > Syntrophobacteraceae > JALOOX01. The sequence continues at coordinate 21,875 of CAZLCS010000070.1, read as the reverse complement.
AGACCGGTTGCCCAGGAGGTTCCCTGGCCGCGTGCCGAATTCCCGCTTGCCTTCTCCCCACACTACTTCACGCTTTTTGGAAGACGAGGGTTTTGTGAGTATCAGATGATAATCCCCGCCAGCGGCGCAATAGACTTTCTCGCTGACTTCGAGGCTCTCGCAAGGAGGCATCGGCCCGACGGGGTCATGTGCTCCCTCAAGCTGTTCAAGGCAACGGAGCGATACCTGAACTTTGCGAAAGATGGTGTTTGCTTCACCATGGACTTTGCGGCTAATCCTTCTACCAAGAGCTTCCTGAAGCGCCTGGATGAAATGTGCATCTCCTTCGAGGGAATCCCCAACTTGATCAAGGACTCGCGACTGAATCGGCAGACCGTCGCAGCGACCTACGCGGAATACGGGAGTTTCCGCTCGGCTCTGGCGACCTACGATCCCAGGCGATATTATCAATCTGAGCTCTCACAGCGGCTGGACCTATGAATGCACTCGTCCTTGGTGCTTCTTCCGGACTGGGAAGGGCGCTTGCATCCCGACTTGCTGAAAGCGGCTACAATCTGGTCCTTGTGGCCAGGGAATCCAGGGATCTGCAGGCCACGGCACATGACGTCTCCATCCGTTCTGGAGTAACGGCGATTGCTGTGGGCGTTGATGTGCTTGATGAGTCGTGGATCGAAAGGGTGCGGCTTGCGTCCCGAGTGATGGGGCCCATCGACCTGCTCGTACTTCCCCTGGGAGCCGTGCGCGAAGACGACGATCCGACCCTCCCCTTCCCGAAGACGGAGCAGCTTGTTCATGTCAATTTCATTGCCATCACCCAGTGTGTCCAGAGTTTTTGGCAGGAACTGGAAGAGCGACGGGGTGTCGTTATTGGATTTGGCAGCATTGCTGCCTCACGCGGACGCGGGAGAAACGCAGCTTACGCAGCTGCCAAGAGAGCGCTTCAAAGCTGGTTTGAGAGCCTGAGACACTTTGCCGTCGGGCGCGGTGTTCGCGTACAGTTTTACATTCCCGGCTACTTGCGCACGTCCCTCGCCTATGGTATGGGGCTCAGGTTACCTCTGGCCGAACCCTTGGCATTTGCCGAGATCGTCGTACGTGACGTCGGCTTGGATTTTGGTGTTCGCTACTACCCTTTCTATTGGGGATATATTTGCGCGGTAATTCGATATCTTCCGTGGAATTTTTTCAAGCGCTTGCGCTTTTGAGGTGCCTTGATGCATTCTTTCAGCCTAATGTTTCCGGTTTACAATGACGAGGAGACGGTTCGTCGTGTTGCAGAAAAGGGGATGTCCTTTCTCGATGAGATAGGTGCACCGTACGAGATCATTATTGTTAATGATGGATCACCTGACAAATCGGGTGTGATTGCTGATCAATTGGCCATCGAATATTCTTGCATCAAGACCATACATCATCCACATAATCTGGGATATGGCACTGCAATTCGCTCAGGGATTTCAGCTTGCACCAATGATATCATTCTTATGACCGATGGTGACGATCAATACGATATTTATGATTTCAAGAAATTGTTGAAACATGTAAATAGATACGATTTGATTATTACATTTCGATATCGAAAGATTTATTCTAGTAAACGTATCTTCATTTCATGGGTATATAACAAGGTATTGAGGCTTCTTTTCCGAACCAGATTTCGCGACATCTCAACCGGCCTGAGACTTGTACATAAGGCTGTTGTTGATGATGTGGTGCTTGAATCCAATAGCCCTTTCATTGGAGCGGAGCTGGCTATCAAGGCCATGCTCAAAGGATACTCTGTGGGTGAGGTTGGAATACAGACCTTTCCTCGTGTCTTTGGGGAAGGGGCATCCACCTCTATGCCCAACATCATAGCCACGATCAGGGACATGCTGGCCATGCGGCGCAAGGTTTTTTCTCTTGACTACGATTTACCTTCCGGCAGGTTTCGAGAGGCCTGCAACTGATGCAAGGCCTTGCTGAGCTATACCGATATCGCTTTTCGCAAAGCGAGCAAGCAGCCAAGGAAGCCGTCTGGAGAGTACTTTGTGAACACTTCTTTCAACGGTGGATACCTGAGAATGCCGTTGTTTTGGAGATCGCGTGTGGTTTTGGCGAATTCATCAGGTTTGTCCGAGCTCGAAGGAAGATCGCCATCGACCTCAATCCGGACTCAGGCACGCACTTGTCTTCTGAGATTGAATTCCATCAGACGGACGCATCCAATATGGATTTTCTTCCGTCCGCAGAAGTTGATGTCTGCTTCGCCTCCAATTTTTTCGAACATTTGGCCTCAAAGGCGATCATGGACGACGTTCTCTCGGAAATCCGGAGGATATTGAAACCGGGCGGCCGACTGATGGCGCTGCAGCCTAACATCAGATATGCATATGCCAGGTACTGGGACTACTACGATCACCATCTACCACTTTCACACCTGTCTTGCGCGGAGGCATTTGCCAAATCATCGTTTGAAATCGAACACCTCATCCCCAGGTTTCTCCCCTTTACGACCAAATCAGCCATACCGAAGCATCCGGTGTTCGTGAAGGCTTACCTTTCCTTTCCCCCTATCTGGAGGATTGTGGGCAAGCAGTTTTTCATCGTGGCTACCAAGCCTTACTAAGGTTGTTTGGATTTTTGTGCTTTCTTATGCTTTTTTTGTTCACTTTGGCATTTTCCAGGAGATATTTGTGTTTGTCTATCGAGCAAACGATATTAGCAGATGAATTATTTATCTCAATACTGAAAGACTGAAATTCTTTTGAACATAGAAGTATTGCACCGGAGAGTATCTAATGTCTGCGGTTTCAACTGATCAGAATTCCACTCTCATCAGGAATAATATCATATCTCAACGAATCATTCGTTTTGGCTCTGTGACTTTCATGTTAATCAGTTTTATATTTGCCTTTATTACTTTTATATATATAAGCACTTATTATATCTCAATACCTTTCTGGGACCATTGGGAATGGCTTTCAAACTACTATCGTTATGGTTTACATTATTGTATGCTTAAGCTCCATAATGAACATCGCCTTTTTGTGCCGAGCTTATTTTATGCTACCGATCAAACTCTGTTCAGTGGTAGAGGTAGTTTCCTTATTCTGGCTTCCTACCTCTTTCAGCTATGTAGTGGGGTTTTGTTAGTACTTCCACTCTGGAACTCGTCCTTCATCCCGAGAACCATGGCATTCACTTTTGCCGGCTTTGTCGCATTCACCATTCCATGGCTGATTCAAGCCGAGAACTTGTTTTGGCCATTTCAAGTCTGCCTCATCTTCTCGGTGACCTGTACGCTTTTGGCTTTTACGATGATTTCACGTGGATATTCGCGTCACGCCACCTCTGTGCGCTCCTTACCCAGTGAGCTCTATTTGGCGGCGGCAATCGTTCTGGGCTTTCTCTCCAGCTTTTCTTTCGGATTTGGAATGTTCACTCTTCCCGTCTGTCTGCTGTTATTGATTAAGGAGCGCGTTAATTATAAGATCAGTATGATTACGTTTCTTTTCATTGTTTTGGCTCTAGCCTTATATGCGAACAACTACACGACACCTGGCGGCTCCCACAGCAATCCTCTTCAATCACTAGCCAGGCCCATTGAACTCATAGAGTACGTTTTAATATATATTGGCTCTCCTTTGTTTCATGTAATGGGTGGTGATATTGACATTTTTAAAGCTTTTCCCGGATACATAATATCATTCTGCGGTATTTCTATAGCAATTTTTATGCTATTTCGGAGTTTCTTATTTATTTCCGATGTACCGTCTGGGTCCACAACTGTTTATCTTGGAATTATGCTTTTTTGTCTATGTACGGCTTTTCTTACTGCTGCGGGAAGAGTTAACTTTTCAACCACCCAGGCCCTTGCTTCCCGGTACTCTATCATTTCACTACTGTTTTGGATTAGTCTCTCGGCTATGTGCTGTATGGAAGTTGCTCGTTATGAAAATCATAGTAAAGGTGTCGGATGCGTCATCATCTGCTTTCTTTTGATGCTTGCTTCAACTTTTGTCATTCCGACACACGTTAGCTCGGCTTTGATCTGGAAGCAGAGAAGCATTGAAATCAATGCGGTCGCACTCTCTTTGCTGCTTGGAGTTCCCGACCGCGATCGTATAGGAAAGGACGTCTTTCCTGATCCCGACTTCGTCATCGATACAGCCGACTTGATTGCAGCCAAGGGCAAGCTTTCCTTTTTCCAGTCTGATATGCATCTCATTGGCACTCAACTGGATGAGCACTTTGGAGCGGGTCCTGACGAGGGTTGTCGAGGCCACGTTGACGACGCAACCCCTTACTTGAGCGGAACGAAGGTCGGTGTTGGATTGAGGGGATGGGCCTGGGATTTGGGCGCAAACCAACCGGCTCGGAAGATTCTCTTCTCAGACGCCAATAGGACCATCCTCGGATTTGGTGTCACGCGGTTGATGCGTCCCGATGTCGCTGCTGTCTTCAATAATCGCAGGATGTCAGAATCCGGGTGGACCGGCTATGCCAAGGTCCCCGCCAACATCAAATCTGAGTTGGAGATTCACGCGGTGATCGGTGATGGTGCCACGATATGCCGGGTTTCCAGGTCCAGAGATATTACCGTCAAGCAGCATCTTTCGCCATAATTCGGTTGTTCACTGTACACGATGGTAGAGGCAAGTCCCACGCGCATTTGCCTCATTCCCCCTCGGAAGTCACAGGAGCAGATCCGCAGAATCGCATGGAATACACGGTCCCTCGGTCAGGATGGCATGTCGGGACTTATTCCGGCAACGGAGCTGTACATTAAGGACGTTGAAACTTGCATTGGATCACAGCAACAAGAGGATCAGCAGTAAACATGATTCAAAATGCTGAGCAACTGGAAGACAACGCCGATTTGGATATCGAAATATTCAATCCTCTCGACTTTCCATCAATATTTATCAAGCCACGGAGATTAGTATTCCCTCTTGGATGGGTTGAACACATCCCTTTTGCCTTCTTCTTGATTGAAGTCCTCAAACCACGTATACTTGTCGAACTTGGAACACACAGTGGCAATTCTTATTGTGCCATGTGTCAATCGGTACAACAGCATCATTTGGATACAAAATGTTATGCTGTTGATACGTGGCATGGCGATGAACATTCTCGATTCTACGGCCCTCAAATACTCGAGAATCTCCGATCGCATCACGATCTTCTGTATGGCGGATTCTCACGCCTCATTCAGAGTACATTTGATGAGGCCGCACAACAGTTTCCCCGGCAGAGCATCGATCTCCTCCACATTGACGGCTGTCATACATATGATCATGTTCTTCATGACTTTGAGACCTGGCTGCCCAAGGTAAGTCCCAATGGGATCATCCTTTTCCATGACACCAATGTCCGCGAGTCCGACTTTGGCGTGTGGCAGCTGTGGTCTGAGCTTTCTCCCAGATATCCTCATTTTGAGTTTTTCCATGGGCATGGTTTGGGGGTTCTGGCGATGAGCGACATTCAACCAAGGGCCCTGTCCACACTCCTCAAGGCCTCCGGAGCTCATGCAGCCGTGATTCGCAGGTTTTTCGCCGAGTGCGGACGAAGTCTCAGGCTGGAGGCTCACCTGCAGCTTGCCGACCATCATGCCGTGTCTGAAATCGAACGCGCCGGAATCCGCCTCTGTGAGGCGCAGCCCCTTCATGCCGGCGGAAACGATTCGCCCCTGGGATACGCCCAGATTTTCGTCCCAACTCGTCATGGGTATACACAGGAGAATTCCACGCGCATACCTGTCCTCACTGCCGACTGGACAAAGCTCGTGCTCTCTTTTGACAGCGGGGGAGCTGCTGATCCCAACATCCCCCTGCGCCTCGATCCCATCGACGGGCCGGGCACCATTGAGATAGCAGGTGTCGAAGTGCTTTCTGAGACTCATCACCATACTTATCTGCGGTTGGCGGGGGAGAGCGAGCTCGAAAGCATCACCGTGTCGGGAAGCGCAACCCGCATTCTGGGGCGGAGTAACCTTACATTGTTTTCCTTTGCCAATGACCCACAGGTCTACCTGCCCGTTTTTCCCGTTCCGGAAGACAGCGGTCTATTGCGTCTGCAAATCTGGATGCGTTACACTCCTGATCTTTCTTATGCATCCACTCTCTTCGATGATCTACAGGCGCGTCTGACGGACTACCGAAGCGAGCTCAAAGCCGCGCGTGAGCAGCTGCAACAGCGTGAAGACGAGCTCAGCTCTCTGCGACGTGCTCTCGAAGATACACAGGCAGCACTCCTGAAAGCTGAGAGCCTGGCGCAGAAAGCTGAGAGTCTGGAGCAGATAGTTGAGAGTCTGGAGCAGAAAACTGAGAGCCTGGCGCAGAAAGCCGAAGAGACGGACACACTCAGAGACCTCCTCCATGAACGTGAATCAACGCTTCGTAATCTTCGAAGGGCTTTCACCGAGCAGGAAAGACAGGTCATGGACCTGTACAACTCATTGTCCTGGAGGATGACTGCACCGCTGCGTCGCTTCGCATGGATCAGAGACACTTCCTTCTACAAGCTGCTGTCCCGGGCAATCCTGAATATCATCGTTCGCCCGTTTTCCAAAATGAAGCCATCCAGCGACATTCGGGTTATCCGAAATAGCGGACTGTTTGATGAACAGTTTTACGTCAGCCATTACAGAGACATTGCTCAAGCCGGCATCGATCCGTTATGGCATTATGTCCATCATGGTGCCTTGGAAAGGCGCGACCCCAATCCTTTTTTCCACACGGGCTACTACCTTCGGCAATGTCCCGATGTCGCAGCCTCACGCAAGAACCCTCTGCGCCATTTCATTGAAGTCGGCGCAAGCCAAAGGTTGAACCCGAATCCCGTGTTCAACACCGCCAAGTATGTTGAAGAGCATCCCGAAGTTTTGAAATCCGGAATCAATCCTTTATTGCACTTCATACAGCACAGACCTGAAACCTCGCCCTATGTCCCCTATGCCTACGACCAATGGATGCGCATCCATGCTCTGAACGATACAACTCTAGCCGAATATCGACGGCATACTGAAGACTTCAAATATAAGCCCCTGATAAGCATTATTATGCCCGTTTATAATATTGACAGGGTTTATTTAGAAAAAGCGATTGACTCCGTACTTCGACAAGTGTATCCAAACTGGGAGCTTTGCATTGTGGACGATGCATCTCCGCAATCATATATAAAAGAGGTCCTCTCCCATTATTCAGAGATTGATAAACGTATCAAAATTGCTTTTCTAGAAACAAACCATGGAATGGTATTTGCCTACAATACAGCTTTATCTATGGCATCAGGAGAATTTGTAGGTACTCTTGATCATGATGATGAACTTACTTGTGATGCTCTATATGAAAATATTAAGTTGCTGAATAGTAATCCACACCTTGACTTAATATATAGCGATGAGGACAAGATAGACCTTCAGAATAGGCATAGCGAACCTTTTTTCAAACCAGATTTCTCTCCGGATCTACTTCTTTCTTTCAACTATATATGTCACTTCACTCTTTTTAGACATGCAATTCTTGATGATATCGGGGGTTTTAGAAGTGGATTCGATGGCTCTCAAGATTATGATCTTATACTGCGAGTCATTGAAAAGACACGTTCCATCGCGCATATTCCGAAAATTCTGTATCACTGGAGAAGGATGCCGGAGTCCGCGGCAACTGCCCCAGGTACTAAACCCTATGCGGATCTTTCATCTAAGAGAGCCCTGGATGAGTATCTGGAGAGAAATGGCATTGAAGGCAAGACTGAAGACGGCCAATTTACAGGTTCATTTAGGGTAAAACGGACACTCACACAACCGGAAATGGTGTCTATTATCATCCCATTCAGAGACAAAGCAGCTCTTCTTAAGACATGCATAAGCAGTATTCTTCAAAAGACTCAATATCCAAATTATGAGATTCTGTTAGTAAACAATAGTAGCACTGAAAGTGAAACGATAGACTACTTGGACAGTCTTTCCACCATGAGCAATATCAGGGTTATCGACTATAATAAAGAATTCAACTATTCTGCAATTAATAATTATGCTGCTGAGCAGGCCAATGGATATTATTTACTGCTTCTAAATAATGATATTGAGGTAATCAGCGAGGAATGGCTCTCTGCGATGGTCGAACATGGCCAGCGCAGAGAGGTCGGGGCCGTGGGAGCCAAGCTCCTCTTTCCAAACCATACCATTCAACATGCGGGAGTTGTGATGGGACTCGGTACAGCGGGCCATGCGTTCAAGCACCTCCCCGTCGAGAATCCTGGATATTTTGGGTTTGCGAGCGTCATTCGCAATTACTGTGCCGTAACCGGAGCCTGTCTTCTCACCAGAAAGGCTGTGTATGATGAACTGGGAGGGCTGAACGCCAAGCAGCTGCCTGTGGCGTTCAATGATGTTGACATGTGTCTGCGGGCCATCCAGGCTGGTTATCTTGTCGTCTACACCCCTTATGCTCTCTTGTATCACCATGAATCTGCCTCAAGGGGATACGATGATGACCAGACACTCAAGATCCATGATCCCGAGAAATACCGTCGAATTATGGACGAAGAACGATATATGCAAGAACGATGGAAAACCTATATAAAGGATGACCCATTTTACAGCCCTAACCTTACCAGAGTGCGGGAGGACTTCGAGATTCGGCTCTGGGATGAATTGGACTCCTTTTGATTTTTGATCTTTGAAGGCTGGATTTGAAAGACCAAAATGAATCTTAAATATTTGATCCTCGGTGCCGGCCCCAGTGGTTTAGCGGTTGCCAACGCGCTTCTGGATTCAGGGCTTCCACATGATCAAATCCTGATCCTGGAGAAGGAGGGGGCACCCGGCGGGCTGTGTCGATCGCGCGAGATCGATGGGGCCCCTCTGGACATAGGAGGGGGGCATTTTCTCGACTTGCGCCGCTCTGAAGTGCTGGAGTTTCTCTTTCGTTTCTTGCCTCGCGATGAATGGAGACTTTTTGAACGGATCTCGAAAATTCGGCTTTATGGTGGTGAGGTCGACCATCCCTTGGAGGCCAATCTTTGGCAATTGCCTCTTGAGACCCAATTGGACTACCTGGAATCAATCGCCTGTGCCGGGTGTGTCCGCGGCGACCCCATGCCCGATTCCTTTGCTGCCTGGATCACGTGGAAGCTCGGCGAGCGGATCGCACAGGATTACATGCTCCCGTATAACCGCAAGATCTGGGGGATGAACCCCGACGAACTTGGGACTTATTGGCTTCACAAACTCCCCGATGTATCCTTTCGGGAGACTTTGCTGAGCTGTCTTCAGGGTCGGCCCAGTGGCACGCTTCCCGCCCACGGGACCTTTCTCTACCCAAAGAGATTCGGTTATGGCGAAGTGTGGGAGCGAATGGGGCAGAGACTGGGAGAATCACTGATCCTGAATTGCCCTGTACAGAAAATCGACCTTGCGAGCAGAACGGTCAATGGGAACTGGAGAGCCGAAACCATCATCTCGACGATTCCTTGGACATTGTGGCCCCATTTCTGCTCAGTTCCCTCTCAAGTCGCTGAATCCATGCAAACCCTGAAAAGCGCAGCGACGGACATCGATTATTACTCGACGACGGTGAACAGCTCCGCCCATTGGATCTACGAGCCGGATGAGTCCATTTCGTATCATCGGCTCCTTCTGCGATCCAATTTCGTGGCCGGAGCCCGAGGGCATTGGACAGAGACAAACTCGTGCCGGGCAAACGGAGAGCCGGGCATACGCTTCCGAAATGAGTTCGCATACCCATTGAACACCCGCGGAAAGCGTGAAGCCATCCGTGTTATCCAGTGCTGGGCAACGAGTCAGAATATTCTCGGGCTTGGACGCTGGGGGCAGTGGGAGCACATGAATTCAGACGTTGCTGTGGCGGAAGGGCTTGCGATGGCGAGGAGGCTCACTGAGGGAGCCCCGGGATGAAGCTTTCACTCTGCCTGATGGTCTGGAACGAGCTCAGAGGATGCGAGGTCGACGTACCGCGCCTGCCGTTGGACGCATTTGAACAGGTTTTTGCGGTTGATGCGGGCAGCACAGACGGCACGGTTGAGTTTCTGGAGCAGCATGGTATTACGGTCTATCGGCAGCCAAAACCGGGCCTCAACGCGGCCTATGTTCATGCCAACGAGATGGCAACCGGCGACGCCGTCGTGACCTTCTTCCCCAAGGGAACCCTGCCAGTGGAAGACATCCTTCGTTTCCGTCCTCTTTTCGAACAGGGCTATCAATTGATCATTGCCAGCAGACAAATAACCGGATCGATCAATGAGGAAGATTCGGCACTCATACGCCCGAGGAAATGGGCAATACTTGCACTCTCGGTGCTTGCTGCAACGCTGTGGCGAAGAGAAGGGTATTGGGTGAAGGACGTGCTGCATGGCTTCAAAGGTTGGACAAAGCGTGCGTTTTCGTTGATGAGGATTCTCAATCATGGGTTGTCCATTGACATCGAGATGGTTGTACGTTCATACAGGTTCAGGTTACCGAGAGCGGAATTCCCGACGCGGGAACTGCCGCGAAGCTTCGGCGACACACATTTCAGGATGTGGCCGACGGGTAAGAAACTTTTGAAATATCTTATTTACGAGCTGAGTCGCAATGATTGATTCTGAGAATAAGTCCTCTTTCTCTCTGCCATCTGTTCTTGCCAGGATCCTTTCTTCTGTTTGGCTGAGGATCTGTGTCGCAGCGGCTATTATCTTCTTTCTTGCATATTCGAACCGACTTGACTGGCGACAGATCCTCTCCGTTTTTCCGACGCGATGGCCATGGCTGGCCGGCGCATTTGTTCTCATGCTTCCACCCTTCCTGATTGTCTCCTATCGTTTCGAGCTGGTCTTGCTGAGCCAAGAACTCAAGGTTCCTTTCTCCCTGGCAACGCGTTGGACCATGATCGGCGCCTTCTTTGATCTGGTCATGCCAAGCTCCAATGGCGGAGATGCCGTGAAGGCAAGCTATGTGGTGAGCTACATTGGAGCCGGCTATCGTACTCGAGGCATCATGGCGGTTGCATTCGATCGGGTCATCGGCCTGCTCGGTCTGTTCCTTTTGGCGAGCATTGTGGGCCTTCTTGGATGGAGGGCCATTGAAGATCTTCCCTCCAGACCGACTGTGGTCTCCTTGGCATTGATCACAAGTCTGGGGGTCCTAGCTTTCTTACGTTTGGCGGGTTCTCGCAGGCTGTATCATCACCCGTCTCTGGATCGACTGCTGAACCGTCATGCCTGGGGATCCTACGTACGCAAACTGGTAGCCACCTTCAATGCTCTGCGGGAGCGTCCCGCCCTGCTTGTCAGTACACTTGGGCTGTCGATTCTCAATCATATATTCTGGTGTGCTACGCTTTTTTGCATCGCTGAAGCGATGGGGCACCACGTCGATCTGGTCAAAGGATTCCTCGTGTTCCCCCTGGCCTTATTCAGCAACGTTTTCGGTATAGCGGGTGGCTTTGGCGTGGGCACTGCCGCGTTCGCCTTGTTCTTCTCCAAGTTGTTGAACGTTGACAATGGAGCGGTGATCGGACTGATCTTTCAGTCGATGTGCGCGCTTTGCCGCTTGCTCGGACTGCCTTTCTATCTGACATCGCCCTTCAAGGGGAAGCTTCAGATTATTGGACCTTCGGGTCCAGACCTCGGATCGGATGAATACAAGGCCACCGTCAGGTGCGTGCGGTAGCCCTTCACGCACATCAAGAAGCCGGGCTCAGGTAACCCATCCCGCCAGCTGCCGTCTGCGACCGCATTGATCGTTGTCTATGGGAATTCTCGTCGGCAACCACCTCTTGAGAAGGTGAGCTATGTCCTTTTCGGCCCTTACAACCTTCGAGAAGTCAGCTGTCATTGTCGCTTCCATGTCACTGGCAGCAGCGTCTCTGTCTTTTGTGCTAGGTTTCAAACTTCCGCCAACGTACGTTGATTTTGTTGTCGGATTCCCTGCGTGGGGGGCACACTCCAAGAGCCAGGACCTGTTGAGTCTGCCTACCTTCATGGCAACACTGATTGTGGGGTCACTCCTGCTGCGCAAGCTGACGGTACAACTCAGAGCAAGGCATGGACAGGCCCTTCTGGATGAGTTTTGCACTCAGCTCCTTTGGTGGTCGGTGCCTTTTGGTGCAACCGTTTCAGGGATGATCCTGGGTTCGCAAGTTGACAGGTCCATGCTGGCGATCTCGGCAGTGGGTCTGACCTGCATCATGGCAACCACCGCCTTTTCACTCTGGAAAGGACAGGAGATCAAACCATCTGAGGTTGGGCTGGGTCTCTTCGGTATGCTGCTTGTCGGGCTTATTCCCCTCGAAGTCGCCCTGTGCCTCGGGCGCATGTCAGCCGCCTTTGAACGGATCGGTCACATTGATCTGGCCCGGATCGTCGTGATCACTCGTTTCCTCACCGTCGCAGGCATGCTGTCGGCAAGCTGTCTGGCTGTCTTCATGCCCGCATTCTCAGACAGGTGGTTGCCGAGAATCCTGCTGATCGGCCAGATCGGCCTGTCGGCGCTTTACTTGACACTCTATCCCGCTCAGTTGTCGACACCCAACATGGGGGTGATTTCATACAATACTACGACGTGGTTAAAGGTTTTGACGGCCGCCCTTGTCGCCTGGAGCGTCTTTGATGTCCTGCACCGTTTCAGAGCTCACTATTCCGACACCGGACCGCGCCATCTGTCTCCGGTATCCCTCTTCGCATTGATTGTGGCTCTGAGAGTCGGAAGTACCATGGCCCCAAGCATCCCTGCGGACGACTACCATTTCGGTGAAGCCTTGATAGGCTGGTGGAGTTACATGAATGGTCATATCCCTTATGTGGATCACTACCTGATTCGAGGTCTGCTCGAAGACGACCTGCCCGGCTTTGTCATGGTGATGTTTTTCGATCAGACGGTGGCCACCCTGATCGAGAGCCTGCGCATCTCATTTGCCATACCGGCATTCATTGCCTTTCTTTCACTGTACCGATTGACCGGCAACATAGGACTGTCGTTTGTGTCAATGCTTTTCTTGGGAGGCCGCCCATCCTGGCTCCTCCTTACCGCTTTCATGTGTCTATGGCTTTTTGAGGAGATCAGGGGGAGACCTGCCAGATGGTTGAGCGTCTACATACTGACTGCGCCGCTGGTTATCCTGGGTGATGCGGCACGAGGCCTTTCGCTTGTCTCGGCATTTGGTCCGTACGCCCTTTTTAATACCTGGAGGTTGTGGAGGCAGCCTGAAAAGAGGCGCCTGGCCGTGGTGGGCATCGCAGCAGGCGTTTTGCTTCTGTTCGCATTCCTCACACCTTTGGGGAGCATGCTGGTGGGGGCGGTACGCTACGTCTTTGAGAACGGCCCCATCAACCAGGTCGCTCACGGAATCCCCTGGGAATTGAGCTGGAGTGTACCGGGTCCCCACAGCGGTCTTGTCTTTGAAGTGATTCGAATGTCCTGGTTGATCACTCCTCTCATCTCAGTCGCTGTCATCCTCAAAACCTATAAGGACACTTCTCTTCATGAATCCGCGTTCTTCCCTGCGCTTGCCGTGCTACTGCTCTCCTTGTTACTCATGCCGTACGCCCTCGGCAGGATAGATCCCGGCGGCGTTTCCAGACCGGGGATGCAAGCCATATTCGGCTGGGCCGTTCTCATACCCGTTATGGTCCGGCCCTTCGCAGACAAGGTCGGCCGTTCAGTCCTCGTCTTCATAATTGCCGCAGCATGTTCCGCCTTAGGCTCCGTCGGGCTTTCCATTCCTGCTCTTTATAACGCAATGTCGGCCAAAGTAGCCACAGCCCCATTGACGGACGGCAGTGCCTTGGGGCTGCCTCATGCTGGTCTGGGGGCATTTCAAGAGGATCATCTGCTACGCCTTACGAGGCTCAACGCCGTTCTGAACGAGCACTTGGAGCCAACCGAGACTTACCTGGACTTGACCAGTCGGAATGCCCAGTACTATTTTCTCAACAGGCTTCCGGCAGTGCCTGTTACGGCGCCTTACAATATGGTCCCTCCGTCCCAACAAAGACGCACGGTTGAGCTGCTGGAGAGGAAGTTGCCGCGCATTGCGCTGCTCGAAGGAGAAAACGTTCTGTTTGATGGAGGCGGGCTTGCCTTTCGCAACCCGATCCTTTACCGATTCGTTCTCGACAATTACATCCCCTTTTATAAAAACGGCTTTGTTCTTGGATATCGACGCGAGGACGAACATCTGGATGGGACACACGAAGCATCGATCCCTATCAAGAAGCTCACTGACGCCACTTGGGACAGAGGGGTGAACCGGCTCGAACCAGCTCTCCTCCTCAAGGACACATCGCCCTTGGCTGGGGTGCGCGCCGGTTCTACGGTTTCCCTTGGAAATGGTGAGCTTCGACAAATCACCAAAATCTCGTCGGAAACCGGCATAATCTGGTTGGACGGCGGAGGACTTGATCCGTCTGCCGTGGGTGAGCCCCACTGTATACGGGCCGGGATTGAGCCCGACCTTCTGGGCGAATATCGTCTTTCCCTCCTTGACAAGGCCTTTCGAACTCCAGAGCTGGCCAAGCTTCCTGTAGCCTGGGGAAGCTCGGATTCGTCCCTGAGGAAGAAGTTGGACTTCGTTGTGAACCTCGATGCAACTTCTCCAACAGCTCGTGACATGGCCTGGCAGGATGAATCATACAAGACTCGCGGTGGCGCTCCTGAGATCTATGTGGATGTTTCGTCGCTGGCGCTTTCGGGGAATGATGCAGGCATCTTGCGCTTCGAGTTCTCCTGCATCGGGAAGAGAGCAGAACCCAGATTTCGAGTGCTTTGGTGGGGAGATGATCAGTCGGGACCTCTGGAATCCACAACTCTGAGGTTTACTGCTGACGACGGACCGCTCATCGTGCCATTGGATGCTTACCCACGCTGGGTCTCGTTGAAGCAGGTCAAGGGAATCCAGATCGCGTTCGACAATGCAGACGCCTGCGAAGAATCGTCTGTTCAGAATATCTCTCTTTACCAGAGGTCTGCTTTTCATAAATAGTCAGGCGAAGGGATCACCCTTGCCAGCGGCGGTCAAATGGTCTCAAAGTAGTCAGGGTGAGCGCTCCGGAGCTCTTTCCACAGCTTGCGCCTGCTGGACCACAGGTTGGTGGTTGTGCTGAGCATCGAGGTGCTGTGAACCCGGTAGCGGGCGAGGATTTCGTGAACGCGGACGCCGCATTTGCCCGCCTTGGCGTATTTGAACCAGAGATCGAAATCTTCCCATCCCATGGCCTTCATGGTGGTGAAGCATCCCACCGAGACGAGATCGCTTTTGCGATGAAGGACCATGGCGTCGATCACGTTGCCCCTGTGCAGCACGTCGGGCCGCCAGTCACTGAGGCCCATCAGTCCCGTTTCGGCGCCAAACACCTCGAGCGCCCCATAGGCGAACGCTGCATCACAACGGCTTAGAACGTTCCAAAGACGCTCCAGGCAGTGGGGGTGAAGCATGTTGTCAGCGTCCAGGATGAATACGAAAGGCGCCCGGGAGAACTCTATGGCCGCATTGCGTGTCTGAGCCAGTCCCAGGTTGCGCTCGTTTTGAATCAGGGCGCAGCGGGTGAAGCGGCCGAGGTTCTCTTCCAGCCACCTTTGTACCAGTGCAGGTCCCCCGTCCTTCGAGCAGTCATCGCAGACAATCAGCTCAATCCTTGGCAGGGTTTGGTCCCGGACGCTCTCCAGACACTGAAATATGAAATGCCTGTAATTGTAAAGACTGATCAGGACAGACACATCAGGCTTTTCGTTCGGGGGCGTTGCGTGGGAATAGAGAATGCGCATGGAGAAGCCTTTGTCTCACCTAGAGATAATTGTCAATCGCAACCCAGACGGCCGACCGGGTATCCCAGAGCTTCCCTGTTCCCTCATCACTGTGCATCAGCGCTTCCAATAGAAATCCCTTCGCTCTTGAAAACATGCATCAGGTGATTGCGCAGCAGACAGCGCTCGAAGAAGGTCTTTCGCGCATGTTGCCGGATGCGTTCCGCATGGCGCATTCCCTCCCCGGATCGCAGCAGGTATTCAATCGCCGCTGGAATGAGGTCCATTTCAGCCTCGACATAGTCGAGGCCAGGGACGAACGGCGCCGAAAGGGTGCTCGGCTCGCTCACCACAAGCGTTTCCTGCCAGATGCTCAAAACGGCGATCCGGTGCCACTCGAAATACCTGGACTCATCCCGATGGATATTCAGTGAGATCTTGGCTCTCCTGGAGAGGCTCGTGGTGGTTTCGGTATCGATCGGGGTGTTGATCCCCGGATGGAGAGGATCCTGCATGCTGTCAATCCTGAAAAAGCACCGGTAGTCCGCGAAAAAACGTGCATGCCTCGCGAAAAACTCACCACGCCTCGGTGTGTTCCGGCCAAAAAATATGAGGTCAACGGGGCGGTCACGCAAGGATCGCGACCGGTCCTTCCATTCCCGAACCTCCGGTGCAAGGGCAAGGGTCGCACTGTTCAGCGGCACAGGATGCAATCCTGAAAAGAGCTCGAGCGAAGGACAGTAACCTAGTGGAACATGCTCGCAGGGCAGCCCGAACGACCTCTGAGCTTCGGCGGTCGAAGCGTCCAGATCGAGAACCAGGAATCCCTTGTCAAGGTGCTTCGATGCCTCCTTGTACCAGGATGTCTGAAGTTGTTCCGTGTTGTAGACCACGGTCCGTTCCCGTGGGAAGGGATTCCATGTGCTGCCGCGTTGAGCCAGCAGGAAGTATTCATGCGGTGCGACGATGAAATGGAGCCGATCCTCCGCATCCACAAATTGATACCGATCACAGAAGATCGCATCCGCCCCCAGTTCGGAGAAAGCCGCGTGGAACAGCAGAGCGATTTCCCGAAAGAAGTAATTGCCGTGGGGGCTGACGTGAATCGCCACACGCGAGACCCTGCGGGGTCCATCCTTTGGACTGGCGGCCACGGTTTGGACGCACCGGCCGCTCCGGTTCGAATACCCGCCCCTGCAAAGCAGATCCCCTTCCCATGGCCCGGGTGCGACGGGCAGAGGAAGAGAAGCGGCCCGCCTGGAAGCGAGCAGGATCCGGGCGCTCTCGAGAATTTCCAGAGCACGCTTCATGGCAGCTTTGAGCCCCTCCCGCTCCATATAGTCCCAAGCCCAGACGGCATGGTTCAGAGAGGTCGACACCCGATCCGAGAGAGGCAACAGGCGTGCCTGCAGCATTCGCCGAGCGTACTCGATTCTGCTGATTTGGGTGATCCGGAATTGTGAAATATGAATCCTCATCGGTCTGTCACAGGGGCTGAACCTGAGCCGTTGGACGTCCCGATCGATATAAAGGACGGTCGAGAAATCCGCCGTCCTTTGGTAGGCTTTGGAGGATGGCTCTCTCTCCTGGAGCTCATCGCCCCGACTTCCCCGGCCCAGGGTGAAGCGTACCCGCATCTGCTCGTCGCCGCACAGCAAGCAGGCGACATGCACGTAACCCTTGGGCCAGGGAGGCACCACCTCAAACTGCGGCTTGTGATCCAGGCATTCCCACTCATCCTCGAACAGTCTGCGGAGGCCTGCGACGGGTTCCAGACGCGGACGGAGCTCACGGAGAATCGCAGGATGGAGCCTCTCATTCGCTGATGAGCCTGTAAGCGTCCCCATCGGAGCAGACAAGCGCAGCACACAACGTACCGCGTAAATCAGGAGGGATACAGCGACTCCAAGCCTTCCAAGCCACGGCGAGCACTCCGAATCGACCACGAATAAAACCCCTTCATTTGACATGCGGAAAAACAGGTTCAGCGCAAGGAGTTCCACGGCATTCGTCCGGCTCTCTTCTTGACCATGAAACCCACGCTTAGCTCTTGACAGTTTTGTACATTATTTCATATAGGCCACTCAATGATCAAAACAAACGATCCCGCAAGCTCATGCCATGCAGAACCGGCCGAACCCCCTTCAGGGAGCAGGGCGGATAGCGTGAATCTTGAGAAAACAGCCTCAATCATTATCGCTGCAAGGAATGCAGGGAGGACGACGGAGAAATGCCTGGCGTCCCTCCAGGCCCAAACACACGCGAATTTTGAAATCATCCTCGTCGATGACGGGTCAACCGATGACACAGCCCGCATATTTCGGTCTTTCGGAGGGGCTCGAGTGATCGAGCTGGAGTGGGGTGGGCCGTCACGGGCGAGGAATGTCGGGGTTGCAGCGGCTCGGGGGGAGATCGTGGCATTCACCGATGCAGACTGCGTGGCGCATCCCGACTGGCTCGCGGAACTGGCCCGCTGTTTTGATGATCCCGGTGTGGCTGGGGCTGGGGGGGATCAGGTGAGCCCCGAGGACGAAACTGCCATGGGGCGTCGCGTCCAGGAATTCTTCAAGACCATCGGGTTTATGACGGACTACATCAAGGCGGATGCTCCCACCCGCTCTGTCAGGGAGACGACGCACAATCCGAGCTGCAATTCCGCTTACCGCAAGAGCGTCTTCGAGGCGATCGGCGGTTTCAGCGAGGACCAGTTTCCGGGGGAGGATATCGAGCTGGACCTGAAGCTCAGGCGCGCCGGCCACAAACTCGTTTACAACCCTGCAGCGATTGTGGGACACTATCGGCCACGGAGCCTCCGTGCTCTTGCATCCATGATGAACCGCTATGGCGCGGGTGAGAGACGTCTGGTCCAGAAATACGGATTCCTGCGGAGGCTGGACTTTCTGCCTTTCGGCCTGGCGCTGGGAGCGTTCCTGTTCGCGATCGTCATGGCGATGCATCCGACAGTCTGGCCGTTGATCGCTGCACCCTGGCTCCTGGCTTGCGGCTTTTTCTGGGCGAAGACCAAACACATTCCGAAGAGTCTTCAATTCACTCTTTTTCTGACCATCGCCGTTGGATCCTGGAACTGGGGATTCATCAAGGGCAGCGCACCCTGGCCGCCCAAGGTTTCCTTGCAAAACCAGACTCCAACCGCTATATGATGCGAATCAACGCCGGGCAGCAGGTCAGTCGACCCAATCCATCTCAGGACTGTGGAATATGAGACCGCTCCGATCCTTGCACGAGAACCGCGTGGTTCCGATCAGACAGAGGGCTCTTCCGAGAAGTCTCACCATTGTCATTCCCGCTCTCAACGAGGAAGAGGCCATTGGAGAGACCATCAGGAGGTGCCTCGACGCCAGGGGGAGGATTCAGGAGGAAACATCCATAGAGAGAGTCGAAATCATCGTGGTGAGCGATGGAAGCACGGATCGGACGGCAGAGATTGCGCACGCCTTCGAGGATGTGAAGGTTGTGGTCCACCCCAGGAATCTGGGTTACGGCGCCGCCATCAAAAGCGGCTTTGCCGCAGGCTCCGGGGAGCTCCTGGCTTTCCTCGACGCGGATGGGACCTGTGACCCCCAGCTTTTTGTGAACCTCTGCAAGGTGTCCGAAGACGAGCTCGCCGACGTCGTTGTCGGTTCGCGCATGCACAGGGAGAGCCGCATGCCGGCGCTGCGGCGATTCGGCAATATCTTCTTCGCCCGCCTCGTGTCCTACCTCGCCGGGACGAAGATCACCGACGCAGCCAGCGGCATGCGGGTATTGAGACGAGATGCTCTGAAGAAGCTCTATCCCCTCCCAACGGGCCTGCACTTCACTCCGGCCATGACCTGCAGGGCCCTGACTCAGGAAGATCTCACCATCCGGGAGGTTCCGATCCCTTATCATGAAAGGATAGGCCGCTCCAAATTGAGCGTCTTTCGAGACGGACTGCGCTTCCTGCTCACCATCGCGGAGATCACCCTCTCCTATTGCCCCCTCAAGTTCTTTGGCGGGGCTGCAACCCTCCTCATTTCTCTGGCCGGCATTTATGGTCTTGGACCACTTTGGACCTATCTGACACAGGGGGTGATTCCGGATCGATTCATTTACCGGTTGATCACCATCAATACGCTCGTTTTGGCCGCTCTGGCGTCGCTGACCGTCGGAATTGTTGCGGAGCGCGTAGCGGCGGCCCTCGTCGGAAACAACCGCAAACACTGCTTCGTGGGCAGACTGCTCCTCACCACCTGTTCCACCCTCAACATGCTTCGGTTCGGCCTCATGCCCATCGTGGCCGGCATCTTCCTCAACATCGGCCCCATTATCGACTACTTGACCACACACCAGATCAGCTACCACTGGACTTACATTGCCACCGGCTCCGTTCTGGTCCTGGCTGGAATCCAGATCACAGCCATGGGGATCCTTGAAATGCTCCTGACCCGGATACTGGAGAGAAATGCGGCGCGGGGGGGGTAGTTTCAGGTTTCAGGTTTCTAGTTTCTAGTTTCTGGTTTGTGGTTTGTGGTTTGTGGTTTCTAGTTTCTAGTTTTTGGGTTCTGGGTTCTGGGTTCTGGTTACTTGTAGCGGACCGGAATCATAGCCAGCCCGACCCGGAATGATCGCAATTCCGGACCCACAATATTTGGAACTCGACAACGGTCCCGACCCAGATTATACGTTTCTCGACCCACTTTAAGGGATTCCCGACCCACAATAGATGATACGGACCCACATTATCTGAAACGATCGACATTCCCCGAGGCAGAAGCCCGCCTTAATCTTGCCCAATCTGTCCAAAAATAACGATGGTTTTGGCGGGACTCTTTTGTCTGTATTTTTCACGTTTCTTCTGTATCATATGCGTGCTAATCAAAACGAAATGACCTTTTTTCAGAAAAGAGGCCTAATTTGACTCATTTTGCTTATCTCAGGGTCTCCCGAGACACTCAAGACGTGGCCAACCAGAAATACGGCATCCTGGATTACTGCAACGGAAAGGGCATCTCTCCCGTCACGCTGGTCGAGGATACCGAGAGCCGCAAGAAGCCATGGCGCGAGCGGGGGATCGGTCAAATTCTGCAGGATGCGAGCGAGGGGGATGTGATTTTGGCGGCTGAGATATCCCGGTTGGGGGGATCGCCCCTGCAGGTTCTCGAAATCTTGGAAGAGGCTGCCAGGAAGAAAGCTTCCGTGCACATCGTGAAGAGCCAGATCGTCATGGACGGGTCGCTCCAGAGCGCAATCATTGCGACGGTTTTGGGTTTGGCGGCTCAAATTGAAAGGGAGTTCATCTCGGTGCGCACCAAAGAGGCCCTGGCCAGAAGGAAAGCCGAAGGAGTGAAGTTGGGGCGCCCCAGGGGAGAGGCTCCAAGGCTGAAGCTCGACTCCCAGCGGGAGATGATCCTGGACTACCTCGGAAAGAATGTCAGTCGAAGGTCGATCGCCCGAATCCTCGGATGCTCGCCTTCGACCCTTTATGCTTGGCTCAGACGCAATAAGATCAAATAGCCATGTACCGGAAAAAGATCCCGGAGGAACGTCTCATCGAGATCAAAAAGCGGCTGGATCTTCTGCCGCCGAGGAGCGGGGAGCGCCGTGACCTCATCCGGGCTTTCGGGGAGCTTTACGGCGTATCCGTCAATTCAGTCTACCGTGCTTTGCGGGAACGAGGGCGGCCCAGAGGCCTGCGACGTTCTGATGCTGGAAGATCCCGCATTCTGCCCACATCCGAGATGGAATGGTATTGTCAAATCATCGTGGCCATGAAGATTCGGACCCTAAACAAGAAAGGGCATCATCTCTCGACTGTTGAATCGATCCGCATCCTTGAGGAGTTTGGCATTCTCACTTCCCGGGGTCTGGTCCAAGCTCCCAAAGCAGTCCTCAAGAAGACCACGGTCAACCGGTACTTGAGCGCTTGGGGCTACGATTTGATGAGCCTCCAGGTTGAGCCCGTGGTCACCCACTTTCAGGCGCGGTATTCCAACGAATGCTGGCAGCTCGATCTCAGTCCCTCCGATTTGAAGGACCTTCCGATCTGGCCGGACTGGATCGATCCGCAACACGGTCGGCCTCAGCTGATGCTCTACAGCGTCGTCGACGACCGAAGCGGGGTTGCTTACCAGGAATATCACGCAACCTACGGGGAGGATGTGGAGGC
>CAZLCS010000069.1:0-23461 GCA_964557955.1 uncultured Syntrophobacteraceae bacterium | reverse complement strand
ACTGCCGGAATGACGACTCGAGAGGTGGACACTCTATTGTGATGAGCTGTAATGAGCGGAGATTGCCCATGCGAGCTCCTCTGCTCACGGGCAAGCTTCGCTTGGCCCGTGCCACCCCTTGATTCAACCCCCATGGGCTTGCACCCGCAACGAAGGATGAAAAGGGAGTCCACTTTTCAGACAAACAGCATTGCCGGAGGCGGGTCCCCCCTGCCCCGTGACCGGTAATGCATTCAGCTACCAGTCCGTGAGCTCCCACTTGCCGCAGCGATCTCCCCAGCGAACCAACCGCTCCCCGCCCTCTGAGCGCGGCAGTGCGACTTCCATGACTTCGCAGCAGTTTGAGCACCCTTCGCAATCGAAGCTCTTGAGCCGGTAGTCCAGCTCACCGACCTCGAAGCCCCGAAAGCGTGTCTTCCCACCGGATCCCACCATGGCCTCCCGGGCGAGCAGAGCTGCCCCCAGGCCTCCCATGACCTCGAAGTGCTCGGGAACGATCAACCGCATCCCCAGCACGCGCTCGAAGGCGGCCTTCATCCCCACATTGGCCGCCACCCCCCCCTGAAACAACACCGGTTCCTCCAGCCTCTGGCTCTTCACCAGGTTGTTCATGTAATTCCGAACGAGAGAATCGCAAAGGCCGGCTATGATGTCCTCCAGGCTGTGGCCGACCTGCTGCTTGTGGACCATATCCGACTCGGCGAAGACCGTGCACCGGCTGGCGATCTTCACCGGCTTGCGCGCACGCAGGGCGTGCTCTCCGAACACCTCGATGGGAATGCCCAGTCGATGAGCCTGCTGATCCAGAAATGAACCCGTTCCCGCGGCGCACACGGTGTTCATGGCAAAATCGGCCACGGTGCCGTTTCGCAGTGACATGAACTTGGAATCCTGTCCCCCGATCTCGATGATCGAACGCACTGCGGGCTCGCAGTGGAGGGCCGCGACCGCATGGGCTGTGATTTCATTCTTGATCACATCGGCGCCCACGAGGATGCCCGCCAGATGCCGGCCGCTGCCGGTCGTCCCCACGCCCCGGATGCTGATGTCCTCGCCAAGCATCGAAGCAAGATCCCTGAGCCCCGCCTGCATGACCTTCAGAGGCTGCCCGTGGGTGCGTAAATATCTCTTGGCCAGCAGAAATCCTGATTCGTCCATCGCCGCAAGATTCACGCTGATGGAACCGACGTCAATGCCGAGGTAGACGACTTTCATCAAAGGACTCTCTTTCCGTCACAAGTCTTCTTCGCCGGCTCTCCCGGCGGGCGATGCATCCTCTCCGTCCACGCGAGTATCGCAGGCAGCAGGAGAAGGGAAGCCGACAGCTCCGCCAGAATTCCCAGGCCGGACAGCCAGCCGATGCTCCGGAGGCCGGGGTAGTGCGAAAAAACCAGGGAACCGAACCCCATGAGCGTGGTCAGTGAAGTCAGGAGTACCGCACGGCTGATCTTCCCGAGCACAAGCGACAGTTCCGCTCCGGGCTCCACCATCCGGGTGTTCATGATGAGCACGCCGTCGTTGACGCAGATTCCGATCATGACCGGCAGTACAATAAAATTGGCAAAATTGAGCTGCATCCCCAGGAGGGTCATCCCTCCGAGCATGGTCACCAGGCCCGCGGCCACAGGTGTGGACGCCAGGAGAGCCGGGATAAAGCCCCCCAGCGACAGACCAACGAAGATTCCCACGGCCGCGCAGGCCAGGAAAACCGTACGGGTCAAATCATTCCAGACATGGCGCTTGAGCTCGTATGACAGAACCGGGAATCCGCCCAGCCGCCACTCCCCGGCTTCCAGCCCGCTCGCAGCAGTCGCCCCGGCCAGTTCCTGCCTGAGGCCGTCCAGATCCGGTCCGGTCCACAAACCCTTCGCCGGGTGAACCGTGGTGAGCAGCTTCACGAGGTCGCCCTTTCTCACCAGGAAGCGATCCAGCATGGCCTCGAGTCCGGCCCGTTCGAAGGAGGAAAAGTCCAGGCTGGCGGTCGGCCTCAGCAGGGTTCCCAGCCACTGGAGGTACGGCTCATACTCGGGAAGAAAGGCAAAACCGTTTTCCTGGAGAGCCCGTCTGAAAGTGGCTTCGATGCGGTTCAGATCGAGAGCCCGCGAATGCGTCTCCAGATACTCCGCTGCCTGCCGCTGGGTCGCCGGAGCCGGGAGATAGGACAGGATGCTGCGGAAATGAGCGATGCGCCCGTCCTCCCGCAACCGTTCAAGAGCCTCGTTGAGGCGGACCGCACGATCCAGCAGCGCGGGAACATCCCGCCCCTCCATGGTCACGAGCACGGAAGCACCTGCGCCGCCCAGTATCGACTCCACTTCCTTCTGTGCAATGAAGTGGCTCGAACCCCTGGGACGGAGGGATCGCATGTCATCATCGAATGATGCGGAAAAGGAGAGGACGGCGAAGCAGAGAAGCGTCAGAATACCCCCCGTAACCACCGCCCGGGGAAAGCGAAGGCCTATGCCGAACACCCTTTCGAGTCCGAAACCGGCCACCGACCGGACCTGCCAGGAGGACTTCCGTCGCCGGTCCGACCATATGAGCAGCGATGGAAGCACAAACAGGGTGGAAGTCAGGCAGAATAGCAGCCCCAGCCCCGTGATGACTCCAAGCTCGCGGAACCCCGTAAAGGAAGCGATGCCGAGGGTGAGAAAGCCCGTTGCCGAGGTGACCCCTCCGGTCACAATCCCGCGGCCGCTCTTTTCCATGGCATGCATCAGGGCGGCTTCACACCCTTCCCGCCGGTAGAGGTCCAGGAAGAAGTTGAGAAAGTAGATGGCAAAGTCCGTGGAAATGCCCAGGAGGACGCCGCCGAAGGCGCCCGTCAGGACGCTCACGTGACCGAAGATCAGTCGCATCGCCCCGAAGGTCCATGCGATCCCCATGGCCAGCGGCAGCAGCACCAGGACCAGAACACGAACATTGCGGAACACCAGGAAAAAAAGCAGGTTTACCCCCACCAGCGAGACCAGCAGAGTGATCTGGAGGTCTTTCCGGGTCAGGGCCTCGTCTTCGAGGGCTATGGGGTAGCCGCCTGCGAAGGAGACGGTGGGGGGGTCGGGATCTCCCGGGTGTGCCAGCTGCCAAGTCTGGAGAGATGCATCGGCAGCCTTGCCGGCGGCGGCCATGAGAAGCCTGGTGAATGGAAGATTCCGCGCCGTCTCGCGGGGATGGATGAAAACCAGCAGATGCCTGCGCTGATCGTCTGCAAGATAGCCATCCGTCACCCGGAGGTTCCCGAAAGTCTGCTCTTTGAGCCACCGGTCCAGCCACAGCGTTCTCAAATTGAGCGGGTCCTTCAGCAGCAGTTCTTCGGCGCCACCCTGCATGGGCATCATGATGAAGCGCCTGTTTTCCTGAACCTGGCGCTCAATGGCCGTATCGCTCAACCGTTCGCGCAGGTCATCCCGACCGGACTCCGGAAGAAAGGCAAAGGCATGAGGCAGCAGAATCTCGGCCACGAAAGTGCGCTGGCTCGAGGAAATGCCAGCCTCGATGCGCCCGATGGAAGGAACGGTTGCCACCTGCCGAACCAATTCGTCAACGATCTGCTTTCCCGCATCGAACTGGTCCGATCGGGCCAGGCTGACGAGAACGATGAGGACATCCTGTGTGCCGGCATCTTCCAGATCCGCGAGGAGCTGCCGCGTCCGGGGATCCCCTGTGGGAAGCATCGAATCCAGGCTGAAATCGATTTGAAGTCTGCTGATGAGCCCCGCTGAGAGAACGGTGAGCAGGAGGGCTGCTGCCAGAACGGCGCGATGCCTTTGGATGATGAACCGAACGAGTGAGTGATGCGGAAAAACCAACATGCCGAGACCAAACCCGCAGGACGCTGCGCTCGTCCCTCCCAATGCGAAGGTCGTTCAACCCGGAATGCCGTCTGAGGAGACTAGCCGCTGTTCCCCAGTTTCTCCCATGCCCTGTCGGCATAAACGGCATATTCCGTCGAAAACCTGTCGATGTCAGCTGCCAGCTCGCAAAAGATGGCTTCCGCCCCTTTATGGGTGAAGTAGGCTCCACTCGCCAGAGCCATTTCACGACCGACCGATGGCTTGTCCACGAGCATGCATGCCCTGAAAAGATTGTCGTAATAAGGCTGCTGCTTTCGCAGGGCCTGGAAGAGCGGTGAATTGAGGGCTTCCTTCAGCGAGCTTTGGTGGATGTTGTGGGTGGCGAAATGACAGAAAACACAGGGCTCCACATCACCATTGGCATTGATGTGGCAATATTTTCGGGCCCCGGCCATACATCCCCCGATGACCGGTCCGTCATTCCAGAAGTCGAGAAAAAGAATATCCGTCGTATTCCTCCAACGCTCGAGTCCCGCACGAAGCTGATCCCTCTGAGCGGGGGTGGGCATCAGGTTGATGTCGGGATCGCGTCCCACCGGCACATACATGAAATAGAATCCCAGCATGCAGCCCTTGTCTCTCAGGAAGCGGACGAACTCATCACTGGTCACGATATCGCTGTTGAGGCGGCTCTGTGTCACCGAGTAACCGAAAATCACCCCCGCCTCGCGGAGCATGTCCATGGCTCGCATGACGCGATCGAAATGGCCGACGCCTCGTCTTCGATCGGTCTCCGCTCGATATCCTTCAAGGCTGATGGCGGGCACGACATTGCCCGCTCGGACGATCTTCTGCGCCAGCTCCTCGTCGATCAGCCCGCCGTGGGTGAATACGAGGAAGGCCACGTCATGATGACGCTCGAAGATCTCGAACATGTCCCGGCGAAAGAAAGGCTCCCCACCGGACACCGTGATGAAGTGGGTCCCCATTTCCTTGGCTTCGTCCAGAATGCGGTTCATGGTCTCGAGGCTCAGCTCCCTCTGGGCGTAACTGCCCGCGTAGCAGCCGTTGCAGTGAAGGTTGCAGCGCATGGTCGGGCTGATCACGATCATGCCCGGCGGGTAAAAGCCGTGCGAGTCCTGGAAAGCCTTGCGCCTGTTCGTCCCCACAAGCATTTCGTTGAAAATGAAGCTTTGGATGATCGTCTTTCGATGATGAGGATTGGGGCGGCTGAGGAACCTCCGGGCGATGTTGATGCTCGGGTGGTCTGCATCAAAGAGCTCACGAATCCATCTTATTTTTCGCACGTAGTAGTCTTTAATCGCGAGCTTCTCCGCCAGCAGGGCGATGGTGCGATAGGTCAATCGGAACAGGACTTCGTTGGAGGTGAGATGGGCCAGAACGGCCATCAGACGATCGATCAAACAAACCTGAATGCGGGTTGCGCTGGGAGTCATCCACCTTCTCCAGAACGAAGCAGCGAGCACACTGCTTCGGTTCACATTAAAATTAGCAACCTATAGCTCAATAAACCAAGGTTTTCCACCCTCATTTCCCCGGATGTCCACAGGTTCCCTTTTCCGAATGGAAACAGGATGAGCCCGACGGTCGGGCCGAACGGAGGGTGCTCAGGTCCTGACCCTCCGCGTTCGAACGTGCCTGAAATCGCGACTGCCGAGAAACGGAAGAAGGGACGCCACGGCGCCGAGAACGGGCAGCGGATCATCGGCATCGATGATGTCATAGGACAGATTGGGGGCAACAAACTGGAAGAAGCCTGGCGACATGTGCCACCGGGCCGGGTTGCTCAGAAAATGCAGAATATCCCCGGGCAGCAGCCAGCGGCATCGATGTCCGATCCTGTAAGTCGTGACCGGAGCGAACGCCTCACCCATGGCCGTCAAAACCAGCAGCAGGGGAAAATTCACCCCTGCGTGGATGGCAAGCGCCAGGGAGCCCCAGAACCTGGGGTTCACCTCCATCAGTTTGGGCCGCCCGTCACGAAGGTCGACCTTGAACTCGACCATGGCCACCCCATTAAAACCGAGATCCCGCAGGAGCCTCTCCCCGAAAGCTCTCACCTCGTCGTGAACAATGCTCTCCCTCAAGGTGCTCGGCCCACCCCCGACGGGATACTCACGCAGCCGCCGATGGACAAAGCTCGCCCGGACCTCCTGTCGCAGGTCCAGGAGAAAGCTGGCGCCGAGACCCGCACCGGCCGCAGGCAGCCTTTCCTGCAGCAACGGCAGCCTGCCGGCTCTGAACGCCCGCTCCAGAGCGGGCATCAGATCTTCAGGTCTGTCAACAAATTCAACCCCCGCACTTCCGGACCCGACTCTCGGCTTCACCACCAGTGGATAGGGGAGATCCCTGTTCATGGACATACCCATTTCCAGACTGTCCACTTGAAAAGTTCTGGGTATGGGTATACCCAGGGTCTCAGCATGCTTCAGTATCTTCCATTTGTCGTTCATGAATACCAGTTTGTCATGCTTCGCAAGAAACAACCTTGTCTTTGAGCTGAACTCCTCGTAGTGTCGAGCGATTAGCAACTGCGTCGTGTCTTCCATAGGAATGAGTACATCATGTGGACTACGTTCCAAATATGCCAGGAGAAATTCTACATATGCTCGAGGATTTAATGTTGGAGATGGGGTTCGGACGAATCCATTGCAGTACTTGGAGAAAAAGGTGGGAGTGAGAATAGTGCTTTCACCTGCGGTTACCTTTATTCCTGCATTGCCAAGGGCCCTGACTGCTGCCAGGGTCTTGCGCCAAAGTCCATCCGTAATGAATACCCTCATACAGTCCATGTTTAAATTCCACCTCATGGATCTCATATAGAAGATTGACCATGAAAGAGTCCTGCAAGACACATCATCGAGGTCTTACCCCTTGACCTTGTCTCGATAGTATGCGATGGATTCTCTCGCTCAAAGCATGATCATTCAGCCTGCGGATACCGGAAGACACCGAATCGAGGCGGTCCGCATTGCACAGCGGAGCCGCATTCTTTTTCTCATTACTTTGATCGGATGAAAAGGGGTTGCGGGATATGCTCTTTGACGGGCGGACGGTCCTGATCACGGGGGGCACCCGAGGCATCGGCGCAGCCATTGCCCGGTCCTTCCTGCAGGAAGGAGCCAACGTGGTCGCAACTTATGCGAGCAATGACCTGGAAGCCCAATCCTTCCGGAACAGCCTGGAGGATGGCGGCCGGCTCATGGTTCAGAAGGCCGACGCGGCGGATATGGAGTTGATGACGCACCTTTTCAGAGAGATCGCCGAACGGTTCGGGCCGGTGGATATACTGGTCAACAATGCGGGGATTCGCCGTGACAATCTTTTCATGTTCATGGAGGAATCCGACTGGCACGATGTGCTGCGGGTGAATCTGCAGGGTGGTTTCGTCTGCTGCAAGCTGGCCATCAAGCCGATGATCGCCCGGAAGTGGGGCAGAATCATCAACATGGTTTCGCCAAGCGGCATTTTCGGTCGGGAAGGCCAGACAAACTATGCAGCCTCGAAAGGTGCCCTGGTCGCCTTCACCAAGAGCCTGGCCCGGGAGCTTGCGCGGACGGGCATCACGGTGAACGCGGTTTCACCGGGAGTGATTGATACGGAGATGACACGGTCGCTGTCCACGGAGGTGCTGGCGGAGTTCAAACGAGCCATTCCCATGAGGCGTCTGGGCAGGCCCGAAGACATCGCATCGATGGTTTTGTTTCTCGCGTCAGACTCGGCTTCCTATCTCACCGGGCAGGTGATCGGGGTGGACGGTGGCCTGATATGAGAGGCATAGAATCAATCGGATCAAGCGGGAGAGCCTACCTTGGATGACGCACATCTGGATGCGGGTCAGTTGGTTTTCGATCTCAAGAAGCTCATCATCCGGGCCCTGCGCCTGGAGGACATCACTCCGGAAGAGATCGTGGACTCGGATCCGCTGTTCGGCGAGGGATTGGGCCTGGATTCCATCGACGCCCTGGAGCTGGTGGTGGCCCTCGAGAAGGAATACGGCGTCGTGATTCCCGATGCCAAGGTGGGACGCCGGGTGTTCGCATCCGTCGACGCACTGGCGGGCTTCATCATGGAGCAGTCGTCGAGGCAGGAAAACTCCGATGCTGTGGGTTGAAACCTCCACCGTGGTACGCTTTAATGAAGTGGACCAGTGGAATATCGCCTGGTACGGTCACTACTTTGCGTGGTTTGAACTGGGACGCATGAAAGTCCTTGAGATGTTCGATCTCCTTCCGGGCGACTTCACGGCCCTCGGGTTCATTGCACCGGTAATCAGCGCCCATTGCGATTACAGGAGCCCCGCCCTCACCAATGAGACCATCGTCATACGGACGGGACTGGTGGAACCTCAAACGGCCTCGCTGACATTCAAGTTCGAAATTCTAAGGCAGGAGGACTCCACCCTGCTGGCGAGGGGGGAAACGACCCAGGTCCTCACCAGCCTGGACGGCACAATGATCTACAAGCTGACGGGTGCGCTGAAGGACCGCGTGGACAGGATGGTGAGCCATTTTTATCCATGATAACTGGATGGCCTGAATTGAGCGAAGTAGCCCGAGCATGAGTCTGCCGCACCCTCCCATTGAAGAGATCCTGCCTCACCGCTACCCGTTTCTGTTCATAGACAGCATCGCCTCTCTGGATTCCGGCCGCTCCATTCTCTGCCTGTATCGAGTTCCCGAAGACCAACCCTACCTGGACAGGAGGCATGCTTCAGCGGTGTTTCCTTCAAGCCTGGTCGTCGAGGCGCTGGGTCAGACGGCCGCCATCTGCATTCATGCCGGACGCACGGCGCCGGTCGGGAAACCC
The DNA here is from genome assembly GCA_964557955.1 of uncultured Syntrophobacteraceae bacterium. Lineage (GTDB taxonomy): Bacteria > Desulfobacterota > Syntrophobacteria > Syntrophobacterales > Syntrophobacteraceae > JALOOX01. Next base: position 14,837 of record CAZLCS010000069.1, on the reverse strand, counting down.
CGCACCCTCGGGTACCTGGTGCGGATCGACCTCTGCTCTTTCAACCACCGTGTCCACGGAGGAGACGAGCTCCAGCTTGCGGCGTCGTTGGTTGCCGGCTATGGACCACTTCACAAGTTCGACGTGCGGGCAATGGTCGGGACTCAACAGATTGTGACGGCAGCCCTGACGCTGTATTCCGAATCGTGAGATCCCATGATCGGGCATCCGTCGGCATCCATGGGAGTTTGCGCGCTGGTCCCCGCCTACAATGTGGCCCGGACCATTGGAGAGACCGTGCTCGGAGCCCGGGAATGGCTGGATCACGTGGTGGTTTTGGACGATGGATCGACGGACGGGACGGGCGCCATCGCCCTGGAGAATGGAGCAAAGGTCATCCGGATTCCAGGGAACCGAGGCAAGGGCTGGGCGCTCCGCCAGGGCTTCAGACATGTTCTCGCAGCAGACTGGAAAGGTGTGATCACCCTGGACGGCGATCTGCAGCACGATCCGGAAGACATTCCCGGGCTTCTCGACGCCCGCGCCCGAACGCAGGCCGATATCGTCATTGGATCCCGGATGGCCGAATCGGCCCTGATCCCCCGGGTTCGCTACTGGACCAACCGGGTGGGGGTCTTTTGCATCTCCTGGGCCGTCGGCCAGCCTCTGGAGGATACGCAGAGCGGTTTTCGCTTTTACAGCCGCAAGGTGCTCCAGTCCATTCCGCTGAGGACCACCCGGTACGACACCGAGACGGAAATCATCATCAAGGCGGGGCTCCTGGGGATGAGGATTGTCTGCACCCCCATCAGGACCATCTATCATCCGGGCGAAGAGAGTCTCTCCCACTACAGACCGTTCACCGACACCTTCAACATCTCGATGGTTTTCCTGAAAAGCCTCTTCTGGAGAAGAGGGATTCCGCTTTGAGGGGGAGGCCCGTGATGCATTTGCTCACCATGGATGGGAGCATGCCCGACACGGCGGGGTTTCTTTCATGAACAGCTCTGCTTCAGTGAACGCAAAAACACGGCCCGTCCCCGTCGTGACCGGCATCGGAATCATCTGTTCCCTCGGGGGAAACAAGAACGCGTTCTGGGAGCGGATTGTCAGCGGACAATCCGGGATCGGTCCCGTGGACCTTTTCGATGTCACCGGCTACCGCAGCCACATCGGAGGTCAGGTCCACCAGGCGGAGCTCGCTCACCCCAGGCGACTGAGCGGCTGGCGGCGCCTGGGGCGTGGCGATCTGCTCGGGCTGCTGGCGGCGGAGGAAGCCGTCCGGGAGGCCAACCTGGCGGGGCGCAACGCCCCGCCGCATCGGGTCGGCGTCATTCTGGGTGGAGGATCGGGGGGGGTCCTCGAAGCCGAGCGATTCCGGCGGGCACTCCACTCGGGCAGACCGGCGCGTCCGTCGCTCCTGTTGCCTTTTCCCGTCTGTCACCTGACCGATGTCCTCGCCAATGTCTATGGGTTCCTGGGACCGCGTGCCACGGTTGCCACGGCATGCTCATCCAGTGCAACGGCCATTGGCTATGCTGCAGACCTGATTCGGACCGGCCGGGCGGATGTGGTCATTGCAGGAGGAGCGGAATCCCTCACCGAGCTCACCTTTGCAGGTTTCAATTCCCTGCGTTCCCTGGACCCCGAGACGTGCAGACCTTTTGACCGGCATCGCCAGGGCCTGGTGCTGGGGGAAGGCGCGGCCATTCTCGTGATCGAATCCTCTGAACGGGTGAAATCTCTCCCCGCCAAGAGCTATGGAATCGTTGCCGGCTATGGGATCTCGGCTGACGCCCACCACATGACATCACCCGATCCCCATGGCAACGGGGCGGCGCGCTGTATGAGAGCCGCCCTTGCCGACGCAGGGGTTTCCCACAAAGTCGTTGACTACGTGAATGCCCATGGAACGGGAACACCGGTGAACGATCATGTGGAGACCCTCGCCATCAAACAGGTGTTCGGCAAGCGTGCTCATGCGGTTCCGGTGAGCTCGACAAAATCCTTTCATGGGCACTGCCTGGGAGCTGCGGGGGCCATGGAAGCGGCAGCAACTTTGCTTGCCCTGGACAGGGAGGTCATCCCGCCGACGCTCCATTTGACGGAAGCGGACCCGGAGTGCGACCTGGACTATGTTCCCAACCAGGCCAGAAAGGCCCCCATCCGTGTGGCGCTCTCCAACTCGTTTGCCTTTGGAGGCAACAATACCACGCTGGTTTTGAGCCGGTGGCAGGGGGACGCGAGCGGCGCAGGGGGCACCGGCCTCAATTCGGAGATTGAATGACTTCATGAGCATCGATGGCGGGCAGATGGCGGCAGGAAGCACCTTGAAGATAACCGGGATGGGGATCCTGAGCGGACTCGGACTGAGCAGAGCCGAGTACTGGCGAAACCTCCTCCGTGGAGCCTGCGGGTTTTCACCGGCCCTCGAACTGGAGACGGCCGGCAGCGGCAGCCGCCTTGCAGCACAGATACGAGGATTTGATCCCAAGGCCTGCATGGCTCCCCGCTTCTATCGACGACTGAGCCGCCTTTCGCGCCTGGCCGTTGCTGCCAGCATCGAAGCCCTGTCCGACAGCGCCTTGAAGATTGATGAAGACAATCGGCATAGAATCGGCATCGTGTTCGGGACCGCCTTTGGCAGCACCGATCAGACGGACTCCTTCTTCTCGGGTCTCCTGGAACAGGGTCCCGACGGCGCTGAGCCCATCCTCTTTCCCGATACGGTACCCAATGCGCTGGCGAGCCATGTCGCCATCTTCCACCAGGTCCAGGGACCCAACAGCACTTTCTGCCAGAACCACCTTTCCGGGGAGTGCGCCCTGGCCTATGCCGCGTCGCTTCTGGAACGGGGGCAGGCGGATGCGGTGCTCGTCGGCGGGGCGGATGAGATATCGAGCATCTACTTGCACGCCATGGATGCCGTCGGTGCCCTGAGGCGGGAGAACCTGCCGGTCTGCCGGGTGGACTCCACTCGGGAGTCTCGGCCGGAGGGCCTTTCGCCGGGCAGGGGCTTCATCCCGGGAGAGGGGGCAACCTGTCTCCTGGTTGAGCTGATAGGCCAGGACCACCGGGAGGCCCGTGCGCCTTACGGGACGCTTGCCGCCCTTTCCCTGGTGGGCGGACTCTCCGATCAAGGCCATTATGAGCGCAGCGGGGCCTCCCTGGTCCGTGCAATGAACGAGGCCCTCCACGAATCGGGACTGAGACCCGGCGACATCGATGTCATCGGTTCGCCCGCCAATGGGGTCGAAGAACTGGAAGCCGCTGAAACCGCCGCTCTCCAAAAGGTCTTCGGGACCCCATGGCGGCACATCCCCAGGATTCCCGTGCGGCACCTCACGGGGGAGTTTGGCGCGGCCGGCCTGCTCACACTGAGCACCCTGCTCCTGGCCCTGCGTGAAGGAGTCCTTCCGCCTCACCTTCGGGGCGGTGAATCCGCCGGCCCCATGGGCTCCCGGTTCAGCCTCGCGCCCTCTCGAAAGTGCGAATTACGGCATGCCATGGTGATTGGATCGACATTCGGGGGCGGATCGAGCTGCATCATATTGTCCGCACCCGGACTGAGCTGAGACAAGACCGAGGGCTTTTGTGCGCATCCTCCTGGTTTCCGCCAATCTAGAGAAGCTTCCGGACCCGGTGTTCCCCCTGGGACTCGCCTACCTGAGCGGCGCCCTCCGCGACACCCGGCATCCACACAGGCTGTTGGACCTGTGCTTCGAGGAAGACTGCTTTTCGGCCATGGAAAAGGCCGTCGCGGAGTTTGATCCGCAGGCGGTTGGACTGTCCATACGCAATGTCGACAACGTCGCCTATCCGAATACCCACTCTTACCTGCCGTTCCACAGGGAGCTCGTGAGGCGCCTGCGGCGGCTGACACGCGCGACCATCATCCTCGGCGGATCCGGCTTCAGCCTGATGCCCGAGTCGATCCTGGAATACCTTGGAGCGGACTACGGGATCTCGGGTGAAGGGGAACGAACCCTGCCGCAGCTCCTGGATCGCCTGGATGAAGGTCTCGATGCCGAGGGTTTGGCCGGTGTTCATGGTGCGTCCCCTTTCCCCGGTGCGCGAGCCCCAACGGCCCCGGACTGCCTCCCGGCACACCTGCTGCCGCGACCCGTCCGAACGGAGCTTGACCGGCGGAGGTATCTTGAGCTGGGGGGAATGGGGAACATCCAGACGAAGAGGGGCTGCTGTTTTTCATGCATCTACTGCACTTACCCCCTCATCGAAGGACGCGAAGTGCGACTGCGCCCCCCCACCGAGGTGGTGGAGGAGCTGGCCCTGGAGAAGGAATCGGGCACGGATACCTTCTTTATCGTGGATGACGTCTTCAATTTTCCTCCTCACCACGCCAATTCCATTTGCCAGGGTATCTGCGACGCGGGGCTTGAGATCCGATGGAGCTGTTACCTGCACCCCCAGTTCGTTACGGAATCCCTGCTTTCCGTCATGAAGGAAGCCGGCTGCACCAGCGTCGAGCTCGGCATCGACTCGGGCTCCGATGATCAGCTCAAACGGCTCGGCAAGTCCTTCACCAGCTCGGACATCCGGAGAACCTCGGAGCTCTGTCGCAAGGCCGGCATGCCTTTCTGCCACTCGCTCATCTTCGGCGGACCGGGCGAAGATCGAAGAACCATCCGGGAAACACTCGATCTGATGGATGAAGTCAATCCTACCGCCATCATCGCCATGGTCGGCATCCGAATCTTTCCCGGAACGCCCCTGGCTGATGAGGCGTTTCACGCAGACGTCATTTTCACGGGAAAGACTCTTTTGGAACCTGCCTTCTACCTGGCCCGCTCCTGCCGTCCGTTTCTGCTGGATACAATCCGCTCACACGCTGCCGGGCACAGCAACTGGATCCTCCCCGGCTCCAACGTGAATATCGACGAGCGATTGCAGAGCAAGCTCCGAAAATTCGGGCTCAAGGGACCTCTCTGGGAATACATGCGGGTGAGGCGCTGACCGGGGTGCGGTCTGTCGAGTGAACCGAGCAGAAAGGCGAATCGGCATGCGGTCTGACTTGCAACAACGGGTCGGGAGCGGAACCCCGAAAGAGAGCCCACGAGACGGGGAGCTCGGATCGATTCCCAATCTCCTCACGGTGGACCTGGAAGACTGGTTTCACATCTGCGAGGTGGAGCATGTGCTCCCCCGTGACAGGTGGGATTCACTGCCCTCGACGGTGGCTGCCGGCGCCGATCTCATCCTGGAGATTCTCGGCAGGTGGGATGCAAAAGCCACGTTTTTTGTGCTGGGCTATGTGGCCAACCGTTTTCCGGGGCTCATTCGGCGGGTCGCATCGTTCGGCCATGAAATCGCCTACCACGGCTGGGACCATGAGCTCGTCTACCGACTGCGGCCGGAAGAGCTTCAAAAGATTCTCCGGAGGGGCATCGACAGACTGGCTGACCTGACCGGGTCGCGCCCTCTCGGCTATCGGGCCCCCCAGTGGTCTATCAACCATCGTTCTCTCTGGGCCCTGGATATTCTGGCAAGCGAAGGTTTTGTGTACGATTCGAGCATGGCGCCCCTCAGGTTCATCGGGAAGGAGTCCTTCCCCCACGAGCCCTGCCGGATAGCGACCGGGGGGCGCAGTCTTTGGGAATTCCCGCCTTTCACCCTTCCCACCCCAATGGGGCGATATCCCGCAGGAGGCGGTTGGGGCCTCCGCTGTATTCCTTTTGATCTTTTGAAGAAGAGCATCCTGGCGAGCAACCGGCGAGGAATCCCTGCCGCATTTTATTTCCATCCACGCGAATTGGGCGGCGGCGCGTCGGTTTCAGGTCTGCCATGGATCAAACGGTTCGTTCTCGATGCGGGAATATGGTCCGCACGCACCCAGATGACCCGCCTGCTCGCCACCTTCAGGTTCACCTCCGTCAAGGGATGGCTGGAAATGCGGAGCCAACGAAGGTCTGCGTGAGCATGCGGCCGGGTGGTCGGTGATGATCCTGATTCACCTAATTCACGAACACATCACGGTAGTAGTCAAAATTCTCCGTGGCCATCCCCGCACCGCGGATGACCGCCCGAAGAGGATCTTCCGCCTTATTGATGTCGAGACCCGTCGCTTGATGCAGCAGGAGTCGCAGTCCCTTGAGCAATGCCCCCCCTCCGGCCAGCCAGACCCCATTGTCGGCAATGTCGGACGACAGCTCGGGGGTAGCCTTTTCCATGACCCTGCGAACCGCCTCCACGATGGTCATGGTGGGCTCCTTGATGGCCTGGCGGATTTCCGCATCCGTCAAGGAAACCACCTTCGGCATGTTGGTCGCCAGGTCCTTGCCACGCAGTTTGATCTCGAGAGGCTTCTTCAAGGGAACAGCCGACCCGATCTTGATCTTGATCACCTCGGCCATGGATTCACTGATGTTGATATGATGCTCCTTGCGCACATAATCGCCGATGGCCTCGTTGGCCTCGTCCCCCGCCACCCGGAGGGATTCACTGCAGGCCACTGCAAAGCGGCTGATGATGGCCACCTCCGTGGTGCCCCCCCCAATATCCACCACCATCTGCCCTTCCGGCTGATCGACGGGAAGGCCGCTGCCAATGGCCGCCGCCATGGGCTCTTCGATGAGGTGGATCTTTCCGGCCCCCGCCATGGCCGACGCCTCCATGACCGCCCGCTTCTCCACAGCGGTGATGCCCGCAGGCACGGCCACGACCAGGCGAGGGCGGGAGAGCGGAATGCGGTGGAACACCTTGGCGAGGAAAGCCTTGATCATATAGGAGGCCACTTCAAAATCATGGATCACGCCGTCCCGAAGAGGACGGACGCTCACGATATTCTGTCCGTGCCTTCCTGCGAGGCTCTTCGCCTCCTTGCCCACTGCCACCACCTTGTTGGTGTTCGTGTCCATGGCAACCATTGATGGTTCGTCCAGGACGACCCCCTTGCCCTTGATGTAGATCAGGGAATTGGCCGTACCCAGATCCATCGCCATGTCCTTGGCCAGAAAATCAAGCATCCGCCCCATCATTGCCCCTCTTTCCTTCCTCAAGAAAAATCCCTCTCTGCGCTTCATGACATTCACCGGCCAGGCTTCGCCCCGAATCCAAACCGGTAACAGTCTCTATACCAAATATTTATAGACATTTGCAAAATGTTAGTGTTTGGTCATCACATGGAGAATCACTTTTAGGAATTTTATGACCGCTTATGAATGCTTCGTTTGTTGACATAGGCGTGAGATTAGGTATTTTAGGGGCCACAGGCTGGAACTGATCAACTGCTTGAAACTTCCAGACCCGGAACAGCACATGGCCGAATATCCGGCAAGTTTTCCATTACACGACCACGTAATCTCCCGGTTGTCACCGCTACAAATATCTCTGCTCAAAAACGGGCTAAGCGAAGACAAGGAGTGAACATAATGTCAAGGAATCAAGTCATTGTAATCTCAGCTTTTTTAGCGCTTCTCATGCTCGGTTTCTCCCTTCCGGCCGACGCCAGGGAGATCAACGTGAACGCCCGCTCCGCCATGCTGGTCGATATGACAAACGGACAGGTCCTTTACGAGCAGAACGCTGACATACCCATAGCCCCGGCATCCATCACCAAGGTCCTGACCCTTTACCTGGTCTTCGAGGCTATAAGGGACGGCAGACTGCATTTATGGGACAACGTCCGGGTCAGCGCCCGTGCGGCCAAGACCGGGGGGTCCCGCATGGGGCTGCGCACAGGAGATATCGTTCCCGTGGGAGAGCTCGTCAAGGGCATGGCCGTCGTTTCAGGAAACGATGCCTGTGTAGCCATTGCGGAGCACATGAGCGGAAGCGTGGAGGCATTCGTCCGGCAGATGAACATCAAGGCCCGTCAGCTGGGAATGAATGACTCCACTTTCCACACGCCCAACGGATTGCCTGCCAAAGGCCAGCTCACAACGGCCCGTGACATTGCCAGGCTCGCCGTGGCCTACCTTCGACGCTACCCCGAATCCTTGAATATTCATTCCATGCAATCCTATACCTATCGAACCTCCACCCATCGCAACGCCAACCGTCTTCTGGGAACCTGTCAGGGAGTGGATGGACTCAAGACGGGCTTTGTGTGTGCAGCAGGCTACAACCTTGCCGCGACTGCGATCCGGGGAGACCACCGACTCATCGCCGTCGTTCTCGGTGCGCCTTCCGCAGGTGTCCGCGCCACCGAGACAGCCAGGCTGCTTGAAATGGGCTACGAATCCTTGAATACGGGGACGATTCTGGTCCGTGCGTTGAATGAACCGTCCCCGTCGTCTCCCGCATCCAGGGGGTCCTCCAGGTCCGGTGTCAAATCTTCCAAGAGCCGGGGGAAATCGAAGCCGACGGTTGTCACGGATGCGCCGACTTCCATCGCCGCCCAGACAAGAGCGACCCGTACAGCCAATGCCAGGACCGCCACGCCGACCGCCGGCAGCGATTCGACCCGGGAGTCCACGGCTCGTCTCAAATCCAGCAAGGTTAAGGGATCCAAGGGGAGCAAGGCTACTGGGCCCTCCCAGACGGCGAGTCGGAAAAGCAAAGGAGCGAAGAGCGTCGAACCATCCTCCAGGTCCAAAGAGGCACCGGCCGGGCAGGCTCAGCTCGCGACCCGCTCATCCGGTGACGCCGGGAAATCCGGTGACGCCAAGGCAGCCACGGCCAAACCCAAAAAAGGCAGTAAATCCGAACAGGCCGCGGAAGTGAAGAAGAGTGCGTCCACCGGCACATCAGGCAGCTCCGCGCCCACCCAGAAACAGAAGACCTCTTCACCCCAGCCCTCCATTCGCAAGATCAACCCCGCCCAGAAGTCTCCGACATCGGGGGGCGAAGCCCGCAAGAGCTCCAGTTAGCCATTCCCGCACCACCCAGCGGGTGTGGCGTTTTGCCTCTTTTCCCCTTCCACTCTCTCGGGCAATGCTGCATTGCCTCCCTGAGGGAGGTCCGGCCCTCATGGGGTCCGGTTTCGACTCCAGCAGCAGCAACAGAAAGCCTGAGAGATTCTACATTTTTGTAAACATTTTATTCACACTTATGTAAAACTTCTTCAAGGCCTCCTGACTTCCGCAGTCGTCCTCATTTCAAATTCATTTAATTATATCAACCTATTATAAAATCAGTGTCCCATCACTTCCGCAAACGGCATGGTGCGTGCTCTATGAGGGAGCCAACGCTTCATATTCGAGAACGGAGGATATCATGAGGAAGATAGCGATCTACGGAAAAGGCGGAATCGGAAAATCAACCACGACTCAGAACACGGTAGCCGGTCTGGTGGAGATGGGCAGAAGAGTCATGGTGGTGGGCTGCGATCCCAAGGCGGATTCAACAAGGCTTTTGCTGGGCGGCCTCTCTCAGAAGACCGTTCTCGATACCCTGAGGCTCGAGGGTGAGGACGTGGAGCTCGAGGACATTCGCAAAGAAGGCTTCAACGGCGTGGTCTGCGTCGAGTCGGGGGGACCCGAGCCGGGTGTCGGCTGCGCCGGTCGCGGCATCATCACCTCCATCAACCTGCTGGAGCAGCTGGGGGCCTATGCCGAGGACGAGAAGCTCGACTACGCCTTCTACGACGTGCTTGGCGACGTTGTCTGCGGCGGTTTTGCCATGCCGATCCGCGAAGGGAAGGCACAGGAAATCTACATCGTGGTATCGGGCGAGATGATGGCCATGTACGCCGCCAACAACATCTGCAAAGGCATCGTGAAGTTCGCTGAAGCCGGCGGCGTTCGGTTGGGCGGGCTGATCTGCAACAGCCGCAAAGTGGACAACGAGCAGGCCATGATCGAAGCCCTGGCCGCACGTCTGGGCACCCAGATGATCCACTTCGTTCCTCGTGACAACATGGTGCAGCGGGCGGAGATCAACCGCAAGACCGTCATCGAGTACGATCCGGCTCACCCCCAGGCCGACGAGTACCGGACCCTCGCTCGCAAGATCGAAGAGAACGAGATGTTCGTGGTCCCCAAACCCATGCACACCGACGAACTGGAGAAGCTCCTCATCGAGCACGGCATCGCCAACTAGTACCTCAACTGCACCAGGAAACCCAACCGGGGGCACGGATGCACTCGGCGAACCCGGCCGACGCAGTATCCGTCAAGGAGAAGTGAAACCATGATCATGATTCGATCCATCGTGAGACCTGAAAAAGTGGACAGCGTCATGGCGGCGCTCATGGATGCCGGGTTCCCGGCCGTGACCAAGATGTCGGTCGTCGGGCGCGGCAAGCAGCGGGGCATCAAGATCGGCGAGGTCACCTACGACGAAATCCCCAAGGAGCTGCTGCTGACCGTCGTGAAGGACGACGACAGGGACTTTGTCATCAAGACCATCGTGAAGGCTGCACGCACGGGGGACAAGGGGGCTTTCGGCGACGGGAAGATATTCATCACCCCGGTCGAGGAAGTCTACACCATCAGCTCCGGCATCATTGAAAGGGCCAACGGCGAAACGGGACAGGTGAAGCTATGAAAGAGGTCATGGCTATTGTTCGCATGAATATGATGAATAAGACCAAACGGGCCCTGGCCGATGCGGGCATTTCATCCATCACCGCCCGTGACGCCCTGGGACGCGGGAAGGGCCTCGTGGACCTGACGGTGCTCGAAGGGGCCGAGAAAGGCTACGAGGAGGCCATTGCCCACCTGGGCCAGAGCCAGCGCCTCATTCCCAAGCGGATCTTCAGCGTCGTCGTGCCGGACAAGCTGGTTTCGCGAACGGTGAAGACCATCATCAAGACCAACCAGACGGGCAAATCGGGAGACGGCAAGATCTTTGTCATGCCGGTGCTCGACGCGGTTCGAGTCAGGACGGGCGAAGCCGGGAACACCGTCCTGGATGAGGTTTGAGAAGCCGTTGCGAAAAGTTACGAGTTCCTGGTTTCTGGTTTCCAGTTGAAGACCAACACCCATGATGCCTTTTCGTTGTTTCGGGTGACCCGAAAGGCCATGAGGAGCTGTTCGGTGAAGCTTCCGGTTTCCGGCCTTCAAGCCTGATTGGCGCACCGGGGCGTTGGATTCATCGCCTCCACCAGCAGGAGATATAAGAAATGAGCAAGGTTCCTCTTTCAGATGAAGACTATATGCCGGAGGAGATCCCACCGGATGAGGTGAAGGGTGAGTTGATCGAAAAGTACCCGACCAAGGTAGCCCGCAAGCGGGCCAAGTCCATCGTCATCAACAAGGTGGAGGATGGCGGCTGCGTGCCCGAGATCCAGGCCAACGTCAAGACCATCCCCGGCATCATCACCCAGCGCGGTTGCACCTATGCCGGCTGCAAGGGCGTGGTGCTGGGGCCGACGCGGGACATCGTGAACATCACTCACGGCCCCATCGGGTGCGGCTTTTACAGCTGGCTGACGCGGCGCAACCAGACCAGGCCGCCGAGCCCCACCGACGAAAACTACATGACCTACTGTTTCTCGACGGACATGCAGGAGGAGCAGATCGTCTTCGGGGGTGAGAAGAAGCTCAAAGCCGCCATCCAGGAGGCTTACGACCTCTTCCACCCCAAGGCCATCGCCGTGTTTTCGACGTGCCCCGTTGGGCTCATCGGTGACGACGTCCATTCGGTGACCCGTGAAATGAGAGAAAAGCTGGGCGTGAACGTCTTTGCGTTCAGCTGCGAAGGTTACAAGGGAGTGAGCCAGTCGGCCGGACACCATATCGCCAACAACGGGATCTTCACCCACGTGGTGGGCCTGGATGACACGGACCGCGGAGGCGAGTTCAAGATCAACCTGCTCGGCGAGTACAACATCGGGGGCGATGCTTTTCTCATCGAACGCCTTTTCGAGGAATGCGGCATCACCCTGGTCTCGACCTTCAGCGGCAACTCGAGCATCGACGCCTTCGCCAACGCCCACACGGCGGACTTGAACTGCATCATGTGCCACCGATCCATCAACTACGTGGCCGAGATGATGGAAAAGAAGTTCGGAATTCCCTGGATCAAGGTGAACTTCATCGGCGCCAGGGCCTCGGCCAGGTCGCTCCGCAAGATCGCCCAGTATTTCGGAGACCCCAAGCTCATGGAGCGGGTGGAGGGAGTCATCGCGCGGGAAATGCCCGAGGTGGAGGCGGCCCTCAAGGAGATCCGACCCAGGACGGAGGGCAAATCGGTCATGCTTTTCGTGGGCGGGTCCCGGGCCCACCACTACCAGGAGCTCTTCAAAGAGATGGGCATGAGAGTGCTCTCGGCCGGCTACGAGTTCGCGCACCGGGACGACTACGAGGGGCGCCGCGTGCTGCCCACCATCAAGGTGGACGCCGACAGCCGGAACATCGAGGAGCTGGAGGTCCATCCGGATGAGAGTCGCTACCGGCCCAGGAAGACCGCCCAGGAGATCGAGAAGTTGGAAGCCCTCGGCTTCTCGCTCCATGACTACGATGGCATGATGCCCGACATGGAGAATAATACCCTCGTGATCGACGACATCAGCCAGTTCGAGACCGAGAAGCTCATCGAAATCTACAAGCCCGACCTGGTCTGTGCGGGCATCAAGGAGAAGTTCGCGGTCCAGAAGAGCGGCACCCCCATGAAGCAGCTCCACAGCTACGATTCGGGGGGGCCTTACGCCGGGTTCAAGGGGGCCGTCAACTTCTACAGGGAGATCGACCGCATGGTAAACAGCAAGGTCTGGAGCTACATCAAGGCCCCCTGGCAGGAGAACCCCGAGCTCACGGCCACCTACGCCTGCGATTAGACGGAAGTCGGATGTCAGGGGTCGGATAGCAGGGGTCAGAAGTCGGCAGTGACCAGAAACCAGAAACCAGAAACCAGAAACCAGAAACCAGAAACCGAACCACCAGCGACCGAGGATAGAACCATGTTGCTGAGACACACACCGGATGAAGTAGTCGAAAGGCAGGCCCTGGTCATCAACCCGGCCAAGACCTGCCAGCCCATAGGAGCCATGTACGCCGCGCTCGGCATCCACCGATGCCTGCCCCACAGCCACGGCTCCCAGGGATGCTGCGCCTACCACCGCAGCACCCTGACCCGGCATTACAAGGAACCGATCATGGCCGGGACGAGCTCGTTCACGGAGGGCTCTTCAGTTTTCGGCGGCCAGGCGAACCTGATCCAGGCCATCAACAATATCTTCACGATCTACGACCCCGATGTGATCGCGGTCCACACGACGTGCCTTTCGGAGACCATCGGTGACGACATCCCCCAGATCGCCTCCAAGGCCGCTGACGAGGGAAAGGTCCCGGCAGGAAAGTACGTGATCCATGCCAACACGCCCAGCTATGTCGGGACCCACGTGACCGGGTTCTCCAACATGACCAGGGCCATGGTGGACTACTTCGCCACCCCGGACACCCACCGTGAGCACCGCGTGAACATCATTCCCGGCTACGTCGAGCCGTCGGACATGGCCGAGATCAGGCGGATCGCGAGCGAGCTGGGAATTCCGGCCACGGTGTTCCCGGATACATCGAACGTCTTGAACGGTCCGCAGACGGGGAAATTCGAGATGTTTCCCAAGGGAGGAGTCACCGTTCAGGATCTCATGAGGACGGGGGCCGCCATGGGGACCATCGCCCTGGGTGAGACGGCTTCGGGGGCCGCTGCACGCTCCCTGGACGCCCGCTGCAAGGTCCATTGCGAGGTCCTGGACCTACCCATCGGACTCCACGGAACCGATGTCTTCATCGACCACCTGCGCCGAATGGCCGGGGTGCCCGTTCCCGACTCGCTCAACATCGAGAGGGGACAGCTCCTGGATGTGATGGCCGACATGCACCAGTATTTCTACGGCAAGAAGGTGGGACTCGTGGGCGACCCGGATCAGCTCATCGCCCTCACGGAATTCCTGGTCTCCATCGACATGTGGCCCATCCACATCGTCACGGGGACCCCGGGCAAGAAGTTCGAGAAGCGGATCCGGGAAATCACCCGGTCGGTTCCGCACCCCGTGAAGATACGCAGCGGAGGGGACATGTTCCTGTTCCACCAGTGGATTCGCAACGATCCCGTGGATCTCATGATGGGGAACACCTATCTCAAGTACATCGCACGGGACGAGGACATTCCGTTCGTGCGGTTCGGCTTCCCCATCCTCGACCGGGTCGGGCACAGCTACATGCCCACGGTGGGCTATCGCGGGGGCTTGCGCCTCCTGGAAAAAATCCTGGATGCCCTGCTCGACCGCATCGACCGTGACGCTCCGGAAGAAAGCTTTGAACTGGTCATGTAGGCGAGAGAAAATTCCTGGTTTCGGGTTTCGGGTTTCCGGCTTTGAGGGTCCATTCCAGATGTGCAGGGCGCTGAAGCGAGGCAAAGGCAAACCCACGAATCATGACTGCCACCGCCAGGAACCAGGAACCAGAAACCAGAAACTAGAAACCAGAAACCAGAAACCGATCAGGAGCCCAACCATGCACAAACCCGACTACCACCTGTTTGTCTGCGCCAGTTTCAGGGGCACCGAAGCCAAAGGGAAATGTATCAAAAAGGACTCCATGCAGCTGGTGTCGTACCTGGAAGAAGAGATCGCCGACCGCGGCATCAACGCCATGGTCTCGACCACCGGCTGCCTCAAGCTCTGCGAGGAGGGCCCCATCGTCATCGTGTATCCCGAGGGTCACTGGTACAAGGGCATCAGCAGCGAGGATGCCATGGACGCCATCCTGGATTCCCTCGAGAACGGAGGTGGGCCCGTGAAGGAGTACCTCCTCGCCTGAGAGACCCGACGCTGCCGAAATCAGGGTGGCACGGACCAGGCGAAGCTTGCCCGTGATTGCGGGGTCTCGCATGGGCAAGCTCTGCCTGGCCCATGGCGCCCAACTGACGCAAGCCGTTGATCCTGGTTCAAAAAACCAGAAACTAGTGCTTAATTGCGTAAGTTAACGATAGTATTTCTGAGCTGAGTTCCT
>CAZLCS010000068.1:8185-23726 GCA_964557955.1 uncultured Syntrophobacteraceae bacterium | reverse complement strand
CATTCCCTCCTTGCCCAGAATTGTACTATATAACGCTGACTATTGCAATTAAGCAGGAGTATCTCCGGTTAGACTTGCGAAGTCGATGTGGTATTTCGCCCGATCGAATTCCGCATAGGGATGCGCGACTTCCGGCAGAAAATTACCTGTCCGTCGGTTGTGGGGACCAATGACGCAAGCGTTCGACACGATAATGAGAATCTTTTTCGACATGGCGTCTCCTTAGCGCGCGGTTGGTTGTGATGTTCGTTTGGGCCACACCTTCAAAGAAGCTTCTTAACCGACATCACCTCTCGGACCTCAAGATGCGGAATAATCCCCTTCACGACGATTCGCTTGTAGTGTTCCGACTGTCGATGGGAATGTGCGGCGGCAGCGTCGGCATAATGCTCGTGAAGGATCTGATCGAGACGACCGCTCTCCGACTGAGAGTCTGTGTATGAGACGTTACCTTGTTTCGATCCGATTTGCTCAGCCAACTCCGGTAGCAACTCCAAAATCCGGGGCACCCCTGAATCTTTGACTCTACATTTTACGATGACAATCTTTTTCATGTGCTTTGGGTTCCCCTGCAAGCCAAGCGTCCACCTTACCAGAACGCAGTGTGTGGTTATTCGGCTGATTGGACGACCGCAGCCGGTGCTCGCAATCTCGGATGGTGCACTATCCACCCATCAATGTTCGACGGGCTTCCCGCGCGTCATCGAAGATGCGCTTCACCGGCCCAAGTGCCTGCACGAACTCAAGTTGTTCTCCTTCGGGGCCTTTGCAGTAGATCAGCCGCCAGCCGTTCGATCGGCCTTCGGTGATGCCGTTGCTGTTGGTGTCCATCGGCGCCGCCTGGCGCTCCTGCTCGCTCGTCACGGTGATCACGCGATTGGCTCTCACCTGCGTCATGCCGCGTCGAGCCGATTCCGTTTCGAGATCGGCGATGAACTTGTTGAAGTCGACGTCATCGCGAATGTGAAAGCAGATGTGCATCATTCGCGGGAAGGCGGGGCTCATGTGGTCGAGCGGCTCCGCAAAGCTAGCGCCGCTGCCGGCGGGTTGATCGGCGTCGCGGTACTGCAGTAGCTCGATGACCACGTTGTCGAACTGAATGAACCGCACGTCCAGGCGTTGGGCGCCGCCTCGCAGATCAGGAATGCCCATTGTTCTCGGGTTGACCTGCCGACGGCGGGCCTCGATGTCCTGGTCAGCCAACAGGGTGTTGTGGATGCGCTCACCCTGGAAGTCACCGTCGCGCATGATCTCGGTGCCGCCGAGCACTTCGGTGTAGAAGGCGAAGGCGCGGTCCATGTTCTGTACGGTCAGGCCAAAGTGCTGCACACCCTGCAGCCTCGCGCCCAGCGCCGCGTTGTTGAGATTCGCCACAACGGCGGGGCTTGCATCCTGGGCCGCCGCAGGCAAGGTGAGCACGGCCAAACCTGCCCATCCCGCCAGTATCCCAACACCCGCGCTCTTGAGGACAACGCGGCGTTGCAGATCGGTTCCTTCGACGTCGTGAGGATTGCTCATGGGGACCTCCTTTCGCGGCAGCAGTTGGATCAGCGTGTGTCGCTCAATGTTTGCAGTTGGCCATCGGTATGCCGCCACCAGAAAAAGATGAGCTTCTACACCTCGGAACCACGCGGCCTTTGAGCTTTCGGAGAACACCATGGACTTTCTTCCCGTGTGGTTCCGGGTCTGCTGGAAGCCCACGTCATAGAAGGAGAGTAATCACCGTCATTTGCTTAATAAACAGCCAAGCGATTGGATCAATTCGATCGCGAGCGGTGGATGATGAATTCTCCTCAGGATCGATTGAGGGACGGAGCTTCGGTTCATGGGGTCAAACATGTCGAGATAACCGGAGAAGTTCGAGGCTGTCTCACTGACCGCTTCGGTCTTTGGGGGCACCGCTCTATAGCGTTTACACAGGCGGTCCACTGAGTCCGAAAATTCCACACCAGAACTTGCCAATCCAGAAAGCCCCGACGGGCAGTCGTGCACGTCGGCATTGACCGGGGCATGGTAGTCTGCCAGGTTACGAGTCACAAACCGACCGAAAGTCTGGTCGATGGCGCTCTCCTCCTCAAGCGCCGTGCCAATGCCCGTGGCAATTGCTCCCATGACCTGGCTGCGCGCGGTCTTCCGATTCAGGATGCGGCCGCCCGCTATGGCGCTGAAGACCCATCTCACTCGAATCGTTCCAAACTCCTCATCCACCCTCACTTCGGCAAATACTGCGGAATGGGAGTAATGCGGGTATTGCATTTCCCTTTCAGAGGGTCCGAATGAGGCTTCCTCCTCGATGGCGCCGATTCCCCCGCGACGCATCGCTTCGGTTATGGAGACAGCCCGCGACGGATCAACCGTTGAGCGAATCTGGCCGTCGGCAACCGTTACGCTGCCCATCTCAGCGCCGGCAAGGGGGGGGACAGAGACTTTCGCCCAGGCGTACTAATTTTGGTGTTCGTAGGGGCGGGGCTTATCCCGGCCCGCACTTGATCAGAGCAAGTCAAGCTATTGTTCTCGGACGCCTAGGTCTTCAGAAACGCGAGCAAATCTGCGTTGAGCTGGTCCTTGCTCGTATCGCCGAGGGCGTGCGTGCCGCCCGGGTAGATCTTCAGCGTGGCGCCCTTGACGATCTTGGACGACAGCAGGGCAGAGGCGCCGATGGGAACGATCTGGTCGTCGTCGCCATGGATGATGAGAGTCGGTACATCGAACTTCTTCAGGTCTTCAGTGAAATCCGTTTCCGAGAACGCCTTGATGCAGTCATACGCGTTCTTGTGGCCCGACATCATGCCTTGCAGCCACCACGTTTGGATCAGACCCTGGGAAACCTTCGCGCCCGGCCGATTGAAGCCAAAGAACGGACCACTGGCGACATCGAGGAAGAACTGAGAGCGGTCGGCAAGATACGCTGCACGGAAGCCGTCGAAGACCTCCATCGGCAGCCCGCCCGGATTGGCATCGGTCTTGAGCATGAGCGGCGGCACCGCGCCCATCAGCACGGCCCCGGACACGCGCTTCGTGCCGTGGCGGCCGATATAGCGGGCGACTTCCCCTCCTCCCGTAGAGTGACCGATCATGACCGCTTCGTTCAGATTGAGCGCCTCGAACAACACCGCCAGATCGTCAGCGTAGGTATCCATGTCGTTGCCATTCCAAGGCTGGCTCGATCGGCCGTGGCCTCTCCGATCGTGCGCGATGCAACGGTATCCGTTGGAAGCCAGGAAGAACATCTGCGATTCCCAGGCGTCTGCGCTCAGTGGCCAGCCGTGGCTGAAAACCACGGGCTGTCCGCTGCCCCAGTCCTTGTAGTAGATCTGCGCGCCGTCCTTGGTCGTTATCGTGGGCATGAGATGGTCTCCTTGTTTATTGTGGTTAGAGTCGCTGCGAACCTCAGTCATGCGAAGAAGGTGGACCACAAGACGACAGACATTGAAAGCTGGCTCTGACTCAAACCCCTCCCTGTGGGGGCAGATTTCAAAGGCTCGCCCTATGGGTGGGGATCTTCAGTGGCGAAAGCCTTCGACGCAGCAGAATATCACGCTCCCTACTCCCATATCGGCGCTTGTGCTCTGCACAGGCTCTCCTCTTCAGCCCCCTGCCCATACCCTATTTCTGCACGACGTGCGGGTTTCTCGCTGACTGGGGAGCTTTGTGCACCATCGAGTAAGCGTATTCGATGCCGCTTCCGTAAGCACCGCCATGCTCGCGGAACAGGCTCATCAGCGCATCGTAGTGATCGCGATTGGCCCAGTCTCGCTGGAACTCAAGAACTGTGGCGATCGTGGTCATCGGAACCGCGCCCGCCTGAACACACCGCCGCATGGCGGCATCGTGAGCCATGTGCGATGTGGCGCCACAGGCGTCCTCCACAATGTAAACGTTGTAGCCTGCGCTGAGCATGTGCAATGTCGGCCATGTGACACACACCTCCGTCCACAGTCCGGCCAATACTATGTTCTTCCTGCCCGTGGATTTGACGGCTTCCCGGAAAGCGGGAGTGTCCCATGCGTTCATGCCGGTGCGCTCGATGGGCTGCTGACCCGGAAAGACATCCATGAGCTGAGGCCAGATGTAGCCGCTGAACGACTCCGTTTCAACGGCTGTGAGGATGGCCGGGACGCCAAACTCTTTCGCCCCCTTGGCCAGCAGCACGACGTTGTTAATGAGAAGCTGCCGGTCGATGTTGGCGACTCCGAACGTCATCTGAGGTTGGTGGTCGATGAAGACAACGGCACAGTTGTCCTTGGTGATAAGCCCGCTATCGGTATCCGACAGGATGTTTGCCATGACCAGTCTTCCTTTCTCTCCAGGCATGCTACCAGGCGGGATCCAAACCGTCGGTTTGTGAACAGCAGAATTGCCATTGATCGAAGAGTAAGACGCCGGAAGCAGGGTGACAATACTTCGCGATACAGATGTTCAGGCCGCGGTCGCTTGAATTCATGAGACGCGCCGCGTTCAGTAAGGCTGCCGGAGCACCCAGCTCGAATGTGAGCTGCCCGGCTGCTGCGGTCCTCTCGCTCCAGGCCCTCCATGATTATCATGAAGGAAAAAGCTTCGGCGAGGCAGCCCGCGGCGTCTCTCTCGCCATCGAGACCAGGGCCCGGGGACCTGAAACACGGAACGCCGCCCCTGGATAGCACGCCTTCTGAAGAACCGAGGAGGCGCAATGCTCACCTGTCGGCAAGGGAGCGAGCCTTTCAGGGAGCTTCTACAGGTCGATAGGATTTCGAAAGGAGAGTGAGACACATGGACGGCCTGATTGCCAGAAGGGATCTGATCAAAATCGCTGCGCTTGCCGGTATCTCATCACTACTACCGGGTGGCGGCACGTTTGCACTGCAGAAAGGGCAAGATGCCATGGATGCCGAACTTCTACTCGTGAATGGTCGCATCACAACGCTGAACAGCGCTCATCCTCAAGCTGCTGCCGTTGCCGTAAAGGATGGTCGTTTCATTGCCGTTGGCACCGATGCGGATATCATGACCTCAAGGGGTGAGGGGAGTCAGGTTGTCGATCTTAAGGGCCGAACAGTTATTCCCGGGCTTATCGACTCCCATATCCACGTGATCCGGGGAGGACTGAACTACAACATGGAGCTGCGCTGGGAAGGCGTGCCCTCCCTGGCGGACGCGCTTTCGATGCTCAAGGAGCAGGCCCGGCGAACTCCGCCGCCCCAGTGGGTGCGGGTAATCGGAGGGTGGTCCGAATTTCAGTTCGCAGAGAGGCGCATGCCAACTCTGGATGAGATCAACGACGCTGCCCCCGAAACACCTGTTTTTGTCCTTCATCTTTACGACCGTGCCTTCCTCAACCGCGCAGCCCTTCGCGCCCTGGGTTACTCGCGAGACACTCCAGATTTTCCCGGAGCCGAAATCCAACGTGACCGATATGGCAATCCCACAGGACTTTTCATTGCCCGCCCCAATGCTCTGATCCTCTATGCAAGCCTTGCAAAGGGTCCGAAACTAACCTACGAGGACCAACTGAATTCCTCCCGTCAATTCATGCGCGAGCTGAATCGCTTCGGGATAACAAGCGTGATCGACGCCGGAGGAGGCTTTCAGAACTATCCCGACGATTACAGAGTCATGAAGGACCTGGCACGCAAGAGACAGCTCACCATTCGGTTCGCCTACAACCTCTTTACCCAGCGCCCGAAAGAAGAGCTCGACGATTTCAAGAAGTGGATCTCGATGACCCGCCCGAACGAGGGCGATGATTTCTTCAGGGTGAATGGCGCAGGGGAGATGCTCGTCTTCTCGGGAGCCGATTTCGAGGATTTTCTGGAGCCTCGTCCGGAGCTGCCGCCGGGCATGGAGGATGAACTGGGCTCGGTGGTGCGCCTTCTGGTCCAAAACAGGTGGCCTTTCAGGATTCACGCCACCTATGATGAATCGATTTCCCGTTTCCTGAACGTCTTTGAGAAGACCAACAGGGAAGTCCCCTTTGACAGCCTGCGATGGTTTCTCGACCATGCTGAGACGATCAGCGAGCGCAACATGGAGCGGGTGATGGCGCTTGGCGGCGGTATCGCCATCCAGGACCGTATGGCATTCCAGGGAGAGCATTTCGTCGAGCGCTACGGCGCCAAAGCTGCGGAGCATGCACCTCCCATTGCACGGATGCTCAAAATGGGACTCCCAGTCGGCGCAGGAACGGATGCGACAAGGGTTTCGAGCTATAATCCGTGGATCAGCCTCTACTGGCTTGTGACAGGAAAGACCGTGGGCAACACCGGGCTCTACCCCGCATCCAACCGCCTGGACCGCGTGGAAGCACTGCGGCGCTACACACTCGGAAGCGCATGGTTTTCGGGTGAAGAAACGAAGAAGGGATCCATAGAAGTGGGCAAGCTGGCAGATCTCTCAGTGCTGAGCGAGGATTACCTCTCCATCCCGGAGGAGCGCATAAAAGAGTTGGAGGCGGTTCTTACATTGGTGGACGGCAAGGTGGTTTATGGCTCGGGAGAGTTTGCAGACCTTGCGCCTCCGCCTCTTCCCGTCAGCCCTGATTGGTCGCCTGTGAGAGTCTACAATGGACATCACCGAGCTCGGGACGCCCATCAGCGTGCCGCGTGAGCCTTTTTGGCACAAGGCGAGGAGCGAACCTCAGCCTTTCCGGGGCGAGATCCGTTTTGAGTCTCTGAACGGGGTCGGATCATAGAGCGCAGCAGCAGATCATTCCGGTTCATTTCTCGTCTTCCCGAACCGGTGGCTGCACAATGAAGTGCGACACCAAAGGGGGAGTATCACCTTTGTGGAAAGCCCGAACACGTTCTTCAATCTCACGGTCCGAAACGGTTATGCGTTCATGCTGCCGGAGATGCTCGACCCACGAGGGTGTTGTGAAGTATTCGATGAACCGCTCCGGTCTGCTCGCATCCTTGAACAGACTCCAGGAGACAGCACCGTCACGCCTGCGAATGCGGCGCATCTGCTGCATTAGAATCGCGAAGTCCCTGGAATCGCCGGGGTCTATGTGATACTCCACGAGGACCATGGTCGGCCCTTCTTCCAGTCCGATCTCCTGGGCCACCATGGGAGCAGGCCAGTGCATCGAGGGGGCATGGTCGATCTCGAGAGGACTTCCTAGGCGAAGCC
Source organism: uncultured Syntrophobacteraceae bacterium (assembly GCA_964557955.1). Taxonomy (GTDB): domain Bacteria; phylum Desulfobacterota; class Syntrophobacteria; order Syntrophobacterales; family Syntrophobacteraceae; genus JALOOX01. The sequence goes on along the minus strand of CAZLCS010000068.1, from coordinate 16,622 downwards.
AATGAGCACAGGGGATCCCCAGGATTAGCCCGATCGAGGCGACGGTAAGGGCTGTCGGAATACCCCAGCGGGAGGCAAGAGCGCCCCAGAGGATGCTCCCCAGGGCCATTGCCCCGAAAAACACCACAAGATATACCGATAGGGCGCGAGCCCGTACCCAAGCCGGAACAGCTCCCTGTGCCTCTGTATTGAGCGTCGGAAGCACTGCGAGCCAGCTCATCCCCGCCAGCAGCGAAGCTCCCAGAGCAACATGGAAATTCTTTGAAAAGCCCAGAGTAAATGTTGCAGATGCAAAGGCAAGAGAACACAGATTCGAGAGAAGATCGACTGACACGCGTCGCAGGATGCGGGGAAGGATCACGGCTCCTGTTACAGCGCCTGTCCCTATGGCTCCAAGCGTAAGGCCGTACCCCACGGGTCCTTGCTCCAGCCGGGTCCTGGCAATGAGAGGAAGGAGCGCCCAGGCGGCACTGGCAAAAAGGAAGAAAAGCAGGGCCCGAGCCACTACTGTGATGAACCGGGGGGATTCACGCACATAACGAACTCCCACACGCATTGCGCCGACGAACCGCTCGGCAGGTAGTGTTGTCTCGAGCGCATCGCGGTGCCAGCGATAGAGCACGAAAATGATACCGACGAAGGAGAGTGCGTTCAAAGCGAATGCCGCCCCCGGCCCCGCAGCAGCTATGATGATCCCTCCAAGGGTCGGTCCGATCGCGCGAGAGACATTGATCCCGGCACTGCTGAGTGCAACCGCAGACTGAAGCTCCTTCCGGGGCACAAGCTCAGGTATTGTGGCCTGGAAAGCGGGAGCGTTCAACGCTGCTCCGATCCCGAGTCCGAACGTCAGTGCAAGCAGGCTCCAGGGGGAAACCATCTGTAAGAACGTCAGGGCAGCCAGATTAGCAGCGACGATCAACATACCCGCCTGAACCGCCAGGAGATAGCGGCGCCGATCGACTATGTCAGCCAACGCTCCTGCAGGAAACGCCAACAGGAATATGGGAAACGAGGTCGCAGCCTGAATGAGTGCCACAAAGAGCGGGCTGTCGCTGATTGTGGTCATCATCCAGGCCGCACCTGCATCATGCATCCAGGTTCCCACATTGGAGATCACTGTGGCGATCCACAGCGAACGGAATAGAGGATTCCGAAACGGCGCCCACGTCGAACCCCTACTTTCTCCAGTTCCCGCTGAAGTCTTCATTTCGCATCAATATAAGCATCAATACCACGCGACTTCATCCCGTCCCCGCAACAACACCGGACCACCTCTGTAAACAACCCACAAACGAACCGATTTTCCCTGCGAAAAGGTCCGGATCACCCCAACGTATTACACCTGAAACCTACTCGCCTGATACTGAAGGAAGATCCCCTTCAGCAGGCGGTCAATCCGCATCCCAGAACGCCATCCCGCCACGGCCCCGGAAAGAGCTCGCAGGATTCCTCTTCATCCTTCCTGCGGGAAGACGCAACATAACTTGCCAATTATGAAAGCGCAGCCGTGCACCGGTGAACAACGAGAATGATTCTGATTTCTCAAAACTTGACTCACGAGAGATCTCCCCGACCGTGAAAGTTGCCTTTTGACGGGAGGTACGGTAGAAATCCAGACAATATTGGGCAGCTTCCGCTGCTTGTAGCCTGAGCAGAAGACAACGCGTGAGGGATCAATGGAAAGGATAATCAAGATCCACATCGAGAGACTGCCGGAGGGAGTCTACCTGGCAACTTCTGAAGATATGCCAGGGCTCGTGGCTCAAGGCCGAACTGCTACCGAGACTCTTGAGATCGCAAGGGATGTGGCTAGGAAGCTCATTGAGGCTCGGCGTGAACGCTTCGGAGACCCTGCGCTTTCGAGCATTGGTGATTCGTTCGATTATCCGCTGATCGTAAGTGCCTGAAGTGGGACGCCTGGCAGGCTTTCGATACAGAGATGTTGTAAAGCGCCTCAAGGCTTTCGGTTTTGCTTTTGACCGGCAAGCGGCCGGAAGCCATGAGATCTGGTACAATGACCAGACTGACAGCTATACAACGATACCCAACCACCCCGGCGACATGCCGGAAGGAACACTCAGGGCAATCCTCAGAGAGGCCGGCATCGATCCCAGTGATTTTCTGAACCTCAAATGATGCCGGTCATTCATTGTCCCAGCGTGATCAGAACTGATCGTCCATCCACACTTCCTCTGCCAATCCGGCCTTGCGTAGGCGTACACACGCCTGCTGGGAATCTCTATGTCCACCTCATTTGAATGTCAATACATCTTGCCAGAAGGTTGAATGCTTGTCATCTCGGCGAGCACAACGAATATGATCCGGAGGTGTTGACCAGTAGACTCTCAAACACTCAGGGCATGGAATCCGCTGAATTGCCAGCAGGTTGGTCCCGATACCTCCACTCAACTCTCACCACTCCTGGATCCCGCATTCCACACACCACGACGACCCTCGTATCATGCGGATGATACTTTTTCTTGTAGCTGATGAGATCTTCGAACATTGCTTTCCAGTCTTTTATCGTGAATTCATTACACAATGAAGGTCTCGACTGCTCAAGCTCTTTCAGAATCTCCCTACAGGCTGCATCGGTGAATGCCTCACCATTCGCACGATTCCAGGCGACATGAGAGAGCAGCAGAGAAGCATGCTGGGCTTCGGACGAGGGGATCGCTCCGGGGTCCTTCAGGAGGGTCATGGCCATCTCTTTTAGGATCTGAGACATCTTCCTCTTTGAGATTCTCCGTTTCGCCAGAACGTTAGACAGGTTGCTCAACAGACATGAAAGCCAATTCATAGGATTTCTCAGTATGTTAACTCGCTCTCTCATATCCTTAATGGGAATGGGGCCCTGCGGCTATTGTATCCCGCCTTGCGGGTTCGGCTTCACCCTCACAGTCCTTGCTCCTCTCGCCAAGCTGCGATGCCGGCATCAAGCGCTCGAAACGCCTCATGGAAGCTGGAGTATTCCGCCTCGCCCTCCCATACCAAACCGCCTTCGTCCAGGGCTCTCACTAATGACTGGCTGTATTCGTTCTGGCCGATTTCTATCCAGCCTCCTTTCACCCAAAAAGCAATATTCGGATACAGGGCGACAAATGGGTCATCGGCAGGTCTTGAATTGCTCGCAGAGTCCTGGTCCTTCTTCATCGTTCAGCCTCCCGGCGTCAACTCCAGTTCTCGAACTTGGAAATTGCCTATCAGGAACACCGATCCAGGGAGCGGCTCCAGTTCTTGCATGGGTGAAGGGGATCTCATACACTGCTGCTGCAGCATTGGTGATTTTGAAACCACCCGCAACCGACAACCAAGACAGGAGGCAAGTCATGAAACTCGACCAGGCAATCCAAGTTTACAAAGAGTACCACAGAATGAATTCTGGAAAAAAACACGATCGAGTCCTACGGCGCCACCCTCGCCAAGCTCTGTGACCATTTCGGCAAAGACCACGATCTTGCCGCCATTACCTCTGAAGAGATTCTATCGTTTCTGAGCAAGATCACTGAGGGCGGTAAGCAGCAGACGAAGCATGGCCGTTATTCCCACCTCAAGGCTTTCTTCAACTTCATCAGGACCAACCTCGATACTACCATTCAGAACCCTTGTGATGCCCCGATGCTCAGGAAGATCTACCGGCCCGGCAAGCCCGTCCTGTGGGATGTTGTCGAAAAGGAGACCGTGGATGAGATCATTTTCAGAACGACGAAGCTCAGAAACCGACTGATCCTGGAACTCATGGCCAGAGGCGGCATGAGAGTCGGAGAAGTCCTGAAACTGACCCCCAATGACGTGAACGATCAGAAGCTCACCATCCAAAGCCCAAAGAGCGGAAAGAATTCTGAGGTGGTATTCATCCCTCGAAAGGTGGTAGACCGACTTCGGGCGTATGTGAAGGACAAGGCAGTTCAGCCCGACAATAGGATCTTTCCGATCACGTATGCCGCAGCAAGGATGATCGTCAAAAAGGCAGGAAAAATTGCCGGGATCGAGCTCAGGCCCCATGACCTGAGGAGGCATGCAGCAACATATGCCTCAAGGTCGGGTGTTCCCATTGAGATTGTCAGCAAGGTGATCCTGCGGCATTCGAATCTGTCCACCACGCAGCGGTATCTCGGCAAGATCACCGACGGTGAGGCAACGAGGTGGATTGAGAACCTGTACGGTTAGATGGTTGAGGGGAAGGGTTGAAGCTCCCTTCCCCATGCGACCAGAAATGCAACTCGTTTCGGAACATATGATCCAGACCCTTGAAGTTTTCGACGACTGGTTCTTCAAGGATCAGGAGAGATTGAAGAATCTGGCTTGAAAGATCCTTAAGGTGTCGTTATGATGGTGGAAAGAACATTGGATGTCCCCGCAAAAATCCATGTCTTCTCGTATCCATGGCACCAGTGAAGAAGCTCCATCGGGAAATAACACCTATCTTGTTCGTCCACTCCATCTAATGGTACCATAATCCTGAGGAGGCTATAATGATTACATCTAATTTATTAGTTATTGTGTTATGCTTAATCGTCTCATGTGCCACGACATCAGAATACCGAGCTGAAGTCAAGCCTAGTTCTATAAAATACCATGATACCAAAACTCACGCATCTCATCCTGGCAATGTTACCCTTGCAAGAGATAAGCTTATAGCTTTTAAGGAGGGTGTCGATCCTGCAAGAATTAATTGTTTTCCTGATGATCTTATTGATGAGCATCTACGAGTCGGAGATAGTCGGGCAGCTTTAGTTATGGCAACTGAACCATACCTACTGATAGCCGCATACAGCGACGAAATAGATGGAATAGCTATGTTGAGATTTGAAAAAGATTTATCTGAGTTATATAATTTAAGAAAAGGAAGCAGACTATTGACAATAAATACATATACACGAAGAATAGATAAACTAGTTGAAAATGATCTTGTTTTGGGTCCAAAAGAACTTGGACGTTACTCTAACTTCTATTCATTGATAGCGGAATTTCTATCAAATGATATTGATAGAATTTCTCAACGAAAGAATCAAATAGATGAGGCAGAATGGATACGCACTGAAACCTTTGGAAAAGAATATCTTACGAAGTATGGTTATCGTTCCAGAAAAGGTAGCCCCTATTATAGTATGGTTCCCGCCGATTAGTCGTCTCTCTCAACCTGTGACCTAGTGCATCAACGACAAAGAGCTACCGTATAGCTTGCCAATCCAGAAAGCGCCGGCGGGCAGCGGCGCACAACGAGAATGATCAGGACATATTGTCTTTTTCAGGGACCAGGATTTCGAGGGACAGGAGAGGACTGTTGATTTTTGACTCGCACGAGGGCCTTTCCTGGTGGTTCGATCATAGAGTGTCTTAATATGTGTTGTTGCGCTGATCGGGACTGGGTCCATTGAAGTGCCCCCAAAAAAAAACCACAACGGAAGCAATAATGGCATGCCATGATGGCATTGACGGCCCTCTCATCATGAGATACAATACCGCAATTTGCGATACATGGAGGTACATGAACATGCCGGTCAGTTTGCGAGTTGCACGGGAGAAGGAAGAGTTGATCAGGAAAGCAGCTGCCAAAGCTGGAATGTCTAAAACAGCATTTATTCTCGAGGCCATCGACGAGAAGCTCGGCATCGTCAAAGACCGCGAACAGACTATTAGAGAGATTGCGGGTTGGTTGTCCCATGAGGAAGCCGAGGAATTGAGGAAGGCAACCAGTGTTTTCGAGGAAATCCATGAGGGAGATTGGGCTTGAAGCTCGTCCTGGACACAAACATCTACAGCGATTTCGCTGAAGGATTGCCAGACGTGGTTGATATACTGGCAACCTCGGGCGAGCATCTGTTAATGCCCTGCATTGTTTTGGGCGAGCTCAGTTACGGGTTCATGAAAGGAAGCCGACGAGACTTCAATGAAAAAAAGCTTCTACAGATCATTGATCAGCTCAAAATGGAGATTATCTCCGTCGATCAGCATGTTGCGCGGAAATACGGGGTCATCTACACTTCCCTTGTGAAGAAGGGGAGAAAGATTCCAATTAACGACGTCTGGATTGCCGCATGCTGTATGGAAACCGGGGGGACTTTGCTGACCAGGGACACACACTTCGAATTCATCGACCAGATTGAAACTATCATCGTGAAAGCGCCACCATCAAGCTTCGAGTAATCCGGAATTATGCATTCCTGAAGAGTGCCTTGAGCATAACCTGAGATGATGAGGCGGGAGCTGCGCATCATGGAGTAGCTACTCCGTTCCCTCCCCGTTGGTTTGAATCATAGATGAGCCCTCAGGCAGTGCAAGTCAACCTCCCTTTCCGCTGGAAGTACAAACCCTCAGGAAATCCCTGCAAAAGGAAGATTTGCAGAGTCTCTACAGCTTGCCAAAACCGCAAATCCTGCCGGGTACCAGCCGCATAACGACCATGATTCGAATGTGCTGAAATCACTGCCGGCCCGCTCTGATCCCACCACTTGCTCCGATTCCGGCAAAACTGGCTATCGGACTTCAAAAAGATCGTTGGACCGGTGAGGGGTGAGGTGCGCCTTGAAACAGGGAAAATGGGGGCTGAAGCGGCATGAAAAAGGGGGAATCCCCCTTCTTTGCTTGAAAGATGGAAAGAGGGGTCCCCACACCCTCGCTTCTCGCCCCCTCCTGACAAAGTGACTGCCAGGAGGGCTCAATCGAATAACAATTGTCTGATGCCCACTTCACCGAAGGCCTGAATTCTCGGACCGCCTCTTAGGGAGCAATACTGACGGGCCGGGCGGACGATTCGATGGTGATGTCTGTCTCCCCTTCCGCGACACCGTTTTGCACCACAAGGCTCCGTGCGCCGGCGGGCACCCCTTTGGGAATGGTGAATTGGATCTCACCGGCCCCGGTGCCTGCCTCCGGGGTGCCGGGCCAGCTCGTGACCTTGCAGGATTTCCGTTTGGTGCCCTTTGCCGTCGTGTACTCCAGGTAGATCTTTGGCTTCGTCGTTCCGAAAAGGGTGCCGGAGAGTGTGACTGTCTCTCTTTCCGTTGCAGTCTGAGGCGTAACACCGGTGATCACCGGTCCGGCTATTTCAAAGACGCCGGTCTCGACTATCGCCGGCGCTTTTTGGGGCTCCTTTGGCTGAACAACCACGTCGTAAGCATCGGCCGGCAATCCCTTTTTGACAACGGCCACGATCAATCCATTACCGTCTTCGTTCCAGGACTCTACCGTCAGCGGGTAGGTTTTCGCGGCCCCTCTGAGGGAAACCTTCCCCTTCTTTGCTCCCAGTCCTGAGCCTCTGATCTCGATTCTGGTTCCGACTGTCCCCTTTCCGGGGGTGATGAGGAGACGGGCGAAGGTTGCCACTACGGTGTGGTCGGCCACGACCCCGGTGATCGTGTATGTTGTGCCCACGGCAACACTCGAACCGTTATCGGTGAGGCTCATGATCTGATAGTCTGCGTCGGGAGTGATCCTGCAGAAGGAGTTGTCTCCGTGCAGGACCGGAGAGTCACAGACGATCGTTCCGTGCCCGTGGGGGGCCGATGCCGTGACAGTGTACTGGGGCCGCGCAGGTGTGGTCACGCTGAAGGTGTCCGATACCCCGCCCACCGTCAGGGTGGCGTCGGTGGTTGTGGAGAAGCTCCCCGAAGAGTTCAGGCGGACCTTCACGGTCTGCCCGTTTGTGACAGTCCCGGGAGCAGACGTCCAGGTGCCGCTGCCGTTGATCTCGTATTCGCCTCCCGCCACCGAGATGGACGAGGCGGTGTTGATGCCGGAGATGGTGACATGATTCGATTCGATCGTTGTGTTGAGCGCGACGCCGGTCTGGTCTGTGAAGGTGAAGGCGTTGGGCGTGGCGTCCGGCGGGATTATGTTGATGAGAACGAAGACGCTGTCCCCATTTGTAGCTGCCAGGTCGGGTTTGCCGTCTCCGTTGAAGTCACCCAGGGCGATAGATCGCGGTCCGAACTCCGTTGAGTAATCCTGGGCAGCGTTGAGCGTCCCGTCTCCTTTGCCCGAAAAAACGGAAATACTGCTGCCGCTCGAGTTTGCGACGGCAGTGTCCGATCTGCCGTCACGATCGAAATCGCCCGAGACGATGGCCATTGGGCCGGCTGCTCCGCCATAGCTCACCGCAGCCTGAAAAGTCCCGTCGCCGTTGCCAAGAAGGATCGATACGTCGCTACTCCCGTAGCTCGCCACGGCGAGGTCTCCTTTGCCGTCACCGTTGAAGTCGGCTGCTGTGATCCCGTAGGGACGATTTCCGGCAGCATAGCTCACCGCATCCTCAAAAGTCCCGTCGCCATTGCCCAGGAATACCGCAACCTGACCGCCGTCATTCGCCACGGCTAAGTCCTGAGACCCGTCTCTATCGAAGTCTTCTGCAGAAATGGCGATTGCCCAGCCTCCCGTCCCATAGTTGACCGCAGCCTGAAAAGTCCCGTCGCCATTGCCCAGCAGGATCGATACG
>CAZLCS010000068.1:0-8085 GCA_964557955.1 uncultured Syntrophobacteraceae bacterium | reverse complement strand
ACCGCAGCCTGAAAAGTCCCGTCGCCATTGCCCAGCAGGATCGATACGTTGTCGCTGTTTTGGTTCGTCACAGCCAGGTCGACCTCGCCGTCCTTGTTGAAATCCGACGCGGTTATCGACCTGGGATAACTCCCGGCACCGTAGTGGACCGCCTCCTGAAAGGTCCCGTCACCGTTCCCCAACAGGATGGAAACATTATCGCCATTGCAGTTTGCGACAGCGAGGTCCTGCTTGCCGTTTCCGTCAAAATCGCCCACTGCGACCGACAGCGGAGAGGTCCCGGCAGGGTAGGTCACCGCTGCATCGAAGGAACCGGACCCGTCGAGAATGGTTCTGTTGAGAAGGACCGAGACATCGGTGCCGCCGTCGGAGCCGGCCACGAGATCGATCACGCCGTCCCCGTCTATGTCTCCGAGAGACAGGGAAGAGGCCCATATGTTCGCTCCAAGGGACTGGCTCACCGCCGCCTGAAAAGTCCCGTCGCCGTTGCCGAGAAGGATCGAAGCCGTGTGATTGTTCATGTTCGCCGTCACAAGGTCGACCTTTCCGTCACCGTTGAAGTCACCCGCTGCCGCAGCTTCAGGCCGTTGGCTTACCGTGTAGTCGACCCTCGCCAGAAAAGTACCGTCGCCGACACCGATAAGCACGGAAATCTTTCCGCTGCTGTCTCCACTGGCAACGGCAAAGTCCTGGTTTCCGTCTCCGTTGAAATCCCCCGTGCACGCGGCATTTTGAAATCCACCGATGGCGTAGTCGGCAGCCGGGCCGAAGGTTCCGTCTCCGCTGCCTAGGAGAACGGATGCATCGTTGCTGTTCGACTTGGCCACGATCAGATCCAGGCTGCCGTCCCTGTTGAAGTCGGCAACGGCGACGCCCTGGGGGCTTCCTGGTGTGGCGTAGCGCACTGCACCGCCGAACGTCCCGTCTCCGTTGCCGAGCAGCACGTAGACGCCGCCGCCATGGAAGCAGGCCACGACGAGGTCCGCGCTGCCGTCTCTATTGAAGTCGCCCACGGCTATCGAATAGGGATCGCTCGATACGCCATAATTGACCCCTGCGCTGAAGGTTCCGTCGCCAACGCCCAGAAGGATGGAAACATCGTCGCTCCACGCGTTCGTTACTGCCAGATCGAGTTTCCCGTCCTTGTTGAAATCCGCGACAGTTATGGAGAAGGGGTAGTCCCCGGCCGCGTAGGTTACGGAGGCTCCGAACGTTCCGTCTCCAAGACCCAGGCATATAGAGACATTGTTATCCCCGGAATTAGCCGCAGCCATGTCAAGTTTGCCGTCCCCGTTGAAGTCCCCCAGCACGACCCCGCGGGGACCGTTTCCGGCGGTGTAGGTGGCCGCCGGTTCGAAAGAAAGCCCGTAAGAAGAGGTCGGAAAGACCGCGAAGAAGGAGAGCAGGAGTGTCACAACCGCCGCTGCAAGGGCGCACTTGTTCTTCATTTCATCCCCCCTGAGTCTCATTGACGATGAAGCCGGGGACCCGGAGCACCCGGACCCGGCATAGTCACGTGACAGGACCCTGTGATGGTCGGATAAGCGCGGCAGGCTACTTCTCGCAGATGCGGATACAGAGATCTTTCATCTTTCCACTGCCCAAGGGTTGGTGCAGTTAAGTCCCCATAAAATCCGCCTGTCAGTCGCCTCCCCGAAACGCGCGATTTCGGCAATCAGAGCCTCAATGACCGCAGCAAATGCTCCTCCGCATGGATGAAGAGACGGTCCACGATCCCGTCGAAATTCACACAGCGCCTCCGCAATGCCTTTGACTCAGATGTGGCCAGGCTTGCGCGTCAGCATTAATCCACTGCTTCGGTATGAGAGCGACTACCCATAAGAAAAAAAACAGCCCACTGAGAGGGGCCATTTTGGATGGAACAAGACAAATGATGATGATCATGAGCTGCCCTTCAACCCATGCTTGCCAATCCAGAAATCGCTGACGGGCGCCGGCAGCACAACGAGTATGATCTGCAGGTGCTGACTCTTCGGACAGCCGAATAGTCAAGGCCAAGGAGAGAGAAGCTGCTCGGAATCCTGGCCAAATGGTCAAGCCTAGACAGTCAGCAGGAATTTCCCCGACCTTATCACCTCCGTCAGGGGTTGGCCCCAATATTTTACCTCGATCCCCAGGCTCTCCAGCCTATCTGTCACACCGAGTTGGTCGGAGCATGCCTTGCAGGCGGAAAACTTCACACCTCCCGCCAGGAGTTCCTTCACTTTGGACCGGATGTCCGCGTTTTCGCCAACGAGCCTGGCGGGTGATCCCCAGATGATTATCGTGACATCGCTCCACCAGCCATGCTTGAGGCCGTTTAGAGCGTACATGAAAATCATTTTGTCCGCCGTCACCGGGTCGCTGTTGGTCCACAGTATGTAGAGATGGTCCATGTCGTTCATTTTGGGTTCCTTCGCGTGACGTTGTGAGCAGAAAAACAGGCCGGCAACTGCAAGGATCTTCGCCTCCGCCGGATGTATTTCTTCGGTGGGGTCTGCCCCTGCTGTCACCGATCGGACCGGGTCTGAGCTTCAATAGCGGCTTTCAACCCGTTCGAAAGGTTGTCGCATGCCGTGACCACTTCGGGTTGGTCTTCGAATTTTTTGAACATATCGGGCGTTATCTGGAAATTCTCGAACTGCTCGGGAGCGAGCCACCTCGCCGGCCCGCCGTAACGGCAGGTCGTCCCGTAGCCGCAGACGAAGCAGGGCGGCGTAGCGCTGTTGAAATAGATCGAGCCGACCACGTTGCATTCAAAGTAGCTGCTGAAGCGGTAAGAGAGATCTTCCGCCACCTTTTCAGCTTCGTGCCCGCCGACCACCACTGTTGCGACGGGTTTTCCCTTCGTTACCATGCGAACATGCCTCAGTGGAAAAAGTCGCTCGAGGAAAGTGTGCGTAAACGCGTTTGGGTGGCCAAAATAGACGGCCGCGCCGATGATCAGGGCGTCCGCGCTGACGATCTTGTCGTAGAGAGGCGCCATGTCATCCTTCTGGATGCAGCGGTTGGTGTCCGCGCATTTCACGCATCCCACGCAGGGGTTGATCCTGAGCCTTGAAAGGTGAACCATTTCATATTCTTTTCCGGTATCCGCTGCGATCTTCTCCACCATGCGGTGCAGGTTCCCGTGTGGCTTGGGGCTTCCATTTATCACTAAAATCATCTTCCAATCCTTTTCGGGACGACCCACTCGCCCGCGATGCCTGGGGGGGGCCATTCATAATGTACGCGATGGGGAAGGGCCGTCCTGTTTCAGTTGTTACTTCTCCTTTTCCTCTTCCTTTTCGGCGAGCACTACCTTCTTGCCGCAAAGGTCACATTTCCCCTCTTCCGTGATGCAGGGTTGCTTCGGGGCTTCACCGCCGCAGATTCCACACTTTGGCATCCTGATTCACCTCCTTTCGGTTGTCCGTGCTTGTGTTAATGACGGTTCTAACCGCGAGAGGCAATCGCTTCTGTAGCCGATGCTACATGCCAGAAAAATCAGGCGCACAAAATCCGAGCCCCCAGATCCTTGTGGGGGTCGGACTACCCCGTCAAATGAAGTCCGTCTCAAAAGGGAGAGTGAGCGTTCTCCCCTGCTGGATGATTCTCCCGGCCTCCTTGAGACTCTTCATCGCACGGGTGATGCTGACCCGGTGCGCTCCGGTGAGGAAACTAAGGTCCTCGTGAGTGAGGGGGAATTGGATCGTGTAGCCGTTTGCCCCCTTTACCCCGTGTTCGCGCGAGACATTCAAAAGCACGCTGTGGAGCCGGTCTTCGAGGTTCGATAGTGACATGCTTCCCACCCGGTCCGTAAGGGATGCGATCGTCGTGCTCAAATTCCGTATGACCTGCAGCCCGATGTTCGGGTAATCCAAGACAATTTTTTCAAATGACGCTTTGCTGAAGCCGCAACTGAGGGTCTTTTCCATGCACCAGGCGGTGACCGGATAGACTATTTCCTCGCTCAGCATGTTTTCGCCGAGGAAGTCCCCCGCTTTCCGGATATCGAGGGTGATTTCGATCCCGTCTTCAAGCGTTTTGCTCAACTTGACCCTCCCGGCCTTAATGAGAAACATGGCGTCGGCCCTGTCTCCCTGGAGGAAGATCGGCTCACCGCGCTCGTATATTTTTCGCCGGGCACGTTCGGCGAGGGCCCCCAACTCTTCGGGCTGAAGGTTCTTGAAGACCCAGAGGTTCCCAATGCAATTGGAGGAAAGCGCTAATTCCTCTCCCGCAAGCACTCTACAAAGACATCCCGAAGCCATGATCTCTCTCCAATGGTTGGCCGGGCGGCGCATGGCGTTCCACGCGTCATCCAGGTCGGGCGCATCGGCGATGCGCGGGGAATCACACTTCTTTCGCCATATCCTCTGGCATCTCTCCTGGTTCGTACTGCCTGACGCTTCTGCGCTCCCCGATGGCGGTTTCCAGTTCCATCAGACAGCCTCCTGCTTGGAGTCTAAGGTTGTACGGTCATCGACGGTCAGTATATCCGACTGGGTCCATCATCCTTGTAGCGATGGCTACATCCCGGATTTTATTCGAATCGCGCCAAAATTTGGAAGGGGGATGAGGCCTGCACGGGTCGCCGCTGCCGCCCGCTCGACGAACTCACGATCTCACGTATTCAGGCAGCAGGTCCTCGCTGCTCTCTTGGAGGAGGGCAACAGATAGCACGTCGAGAATGATCACTCTGCTCGCGAACCCCACGACCGCCGTGCGTTCGGTACAGGACGTCTGTGGGATATGGAATGCGCGGGCTTGGGGTGGAAAGGTCGAAAACTCTTCAGAGGAAGGGGATTGCCGGGGGGCGTTATGGTATGAAGGGACCGAGTTCATGGGGGTGGGCTTTGCACTGCCGGACGGCAGGCTCCACCCACCCGGTCATCTGCCTGCGGAGACACGCAGGCTCAAGGGGATGCAGGGGAACTGCCGGCCGGACAGCTCGACAGCCGCAGGGCGTGGGTCACGGGGCAGTACCCCACGAACGCGGTGATCAGCGGGATCAGGCCAATGGCGCCCCACCAGCTTCCGAAATAGAGCCCAACCGATATGAGGGCAATTCCGAGCAAGATCCGAAAATACTTTTCAGCACCACATACATTGTGCTTCATGGCGAAGTCCTCCCGATGTTCCGGCAAGAAAACCTTGCCCAATATTGAACGCCGCATGGCGTCACATTCGTACCCTGAAATCATAATCATGGCGCGCCGGCCATGCACGCCGGGAGGTCCACCGAGCCGCCCAAAAAGAAAAGGCCGGAGGTTCGCTCCGGCCTTTGAATTCTCAAGATCGTCGGTTGTTACGGTGGGGCTGCAGCCGCTCTAGAGCTTTCTCACCCTGGCAGCCTGGGGGCCCTTGGCTCCGCTTTCCTCGTCAAAGGTCACCCGGTCGCCTTCGGCCAGCGATTTGAATCCGCTGCCTTCGATGGCGCTGAAATGCACGAAAACATCGTGTCCACTGTCACTTTCGATAAAGCCGTAACCCTTGCTGTCATTGAACCATTTTACTCGACCTTCCGCCATGTTGCAGTTCCTTTTCTTTTTAACTGTGTTATTGGTTTCACTGTACTGGTGCGCTACTTTGGGGCAACTTCCGAACCGCTTCTTCTGGCGAAAGACCGATCCTCGATGCATCTCAAAATACCGAACCAAGCTCCCTTTTGACCTAGTTTAGTGCATCATCCCCAAAAATCAAGCCATTTTTTGCCTCAAAGCCTCTGAATCCGGCTTCAAAGCTCCCTGTGGGAGCCCCCGGCTGCTCCCTTTTTCCACGGCCCCCGTGACCTGACTGTCCACGGTGGTTAGAGTCCTGTTATCATCATTGGGCCGGCGAGTCATGGTTGTCGTCAGCCATCTTGAAGGTTTCACGCGTCTTGTGAGCCGGGAGAAGAAGATGAACCGACCATGGATGTTTGCAGTGCTGGGGATATTCGTGCTGGCGGCGGGCTTGTGCCACGCAGCTGACAAGGAAAGAATCACCAAGGAAGAGCTGAAGCCCCTGCTGGGGAGCCCGGACGTCGTCGTGATCGATGTCCGCACGGGAGACGACTACAAATCAAGCCCATACAAGATCCACGGGGCGGTGCGGGAGAACCCCACAGACGTGCCCCGATGGTTCAAGAAATACCCGATGGAGAAGACCATCATCCTCTATTGCACCTGAAAGAAGGAAGCGACCAGTGTCCGTGTGGCACGTGAGCTTTCCATGAAGGGATTCAACAAGGTGTACGCCCTGAAGGGGGGGTGGCTGGAGTGGTACCTGGCCAAGTACCCTATTGAGCCCAAATAAAGGACCCATAACGGTTCGGACACCGAACGAGGAGAAGGCCCATGAAACGGTTCCGTTCCCCTGTCCTGACTTTCTGGATGTGCTTCATTCTGCTGCCATTCGGGGCAGTGCCGTGCACGGCGGCGGAGAGCCTCGAGGAGAAGGTTTATGCGGTAGGACACCTCAAGCCCGTCGACAGCAGGAGCACGCTGAAGGTGGGCCGGAAGGCCCCCGATTTCACGCTGCCGTCCATCTCCGGTGAAAGGGTCAGCCTCAAGCAGTATGCGGGGAAGAAGAACGTCGTGATCTCCTTCGTTCCTGCAGCCTACACACCGGTCTGCTCGGCGCAATGGCCCCGTTACGACCAGATGAAGACCTTCTTCGACGAAAACGACACGGTGGTCCTCGGCATCACCGTGGACAACATTCCGACGCTCAATGCCTGGGTCAAAGACATGGAGGGCTTATGGTTCCCCGTTCTCTCGGACTTCTGGCCGCACGGGGCGGTGGCCGGAAAGTACGGCATCCTGAGGTCTTCGGGGACTTCGGAGCGGGCGATATTCCTCGTCGACAAGAAGGGGATCATCCGCTTCATGGACATCCACGACATCAACGAGATGCCCGGCATGGAAGTCCTGATCGGCGAAGTGGAGAAACTGAAGCCGTGAGCCGGGGTTCAGACCACGAAGACAGGCTCCAGCCCGTTGCGCAGGCGTATGGCCTCGAGCAGCCCCACGGTCCCCGTCATCATGTTGTCTCCGAAAGGGGCGCCCCAGACGATGGGAAGGCCTGACGGCGACACCAGTGAGCGCCTGGGGCCCGTGGCGACGATGCACTCCACGGACTTGTAGCCGATCCGCCTTCGCACGTAGGCGCCGTGTCCCCCTTCGGAGAGGATCTGCTGGTGTGAAAGCCTTCCTTCGGCAAGATCCACCAGGAGAGCTTCCAGCCTTTCCAGGGTGATGTCGTGGGTGTGGTACTCAAAGAAACCGGCGATCTCAAAGCCCATAAGCGCCGCACCCACGGTGTGGGATGTCGCCACATCGAGAACGAGGAACCGCTCGGCCGCCTGGGCTTCCGGGTCCATGGCCGCACCGAGGATGGCCGCCATCCCGCTGTCCATGACGTAGACGTCCGAAGCGGGAAACTCCTCGGCACTCTCGGCGATGGCGCACAACCGGTTGAACGTGGACGGCACCTCATGGTCGGCAAAGAGGAGGGCGTGGGGCAGGGCCTCGCCATCCAGCACCTCCTGGAACAGCCTGTGGCGGTAATCGAGGTGGGAAACCCCTTTGGGAGGGGTCCCGTGGTCCTGGGCACACACACCCATCACATTGAACTCGAAAACCACCCCCAGACTGGTGACGAGTCTTTCCAGTCGATCCCGCTCCAGATCCTCCAGTTGGAGGTGACTGAATCGACCGCCGGCCTTCATTTCCTCTGCCTCGTCATCCCCCACCACACGGATTCCCATGGCCCGAACCCGCTCTACATCATGATGCACCGTCATGGCGGCCGACTCGCTCATCACCACCTCAGACGTCTCCGCCCGTTTGGCAAGTATCCGCGCAAGACTTCCTCCGCCCATTTCCTTCCCGGTAACCAGCAGGCTACCCGGAAGCCCCGCCGCACGCTCTGATATCTCGAGGACGGGCGACCGGGCCACGGCCTTGACATTCAGGCCCGTTTCGTCGTCGAAGCAAAGCACGTCCATGGTTCCCGCACCGATGTCCACCAGCAGGTACCTGCTCATCGTCCCCCCTTTCAGGTACGGTTTCTAGTTTCTGGTTTCTAGTTTCTGGTTTCTAGTTTCTGGTTTCTAGTTTC
>CAZLCS010000067.1:0-25013 GCA_964557955.1 uncultured Syntrophobacteraceae bacterium | reverse complement strand
GTCCTGTTTTCCCATCCCATGGATTTTACACCGGTATGCACCAGCGAATTCATAAGCCTTGCGCGCCACTATGAAGATTTCAAAAGATTGGGAGCCTCTTTACTTGGATTGAGTGTTGACAGCCTGTACTCCCACATCGCCTGGCTACGCAATATCAAGGAAAAGTTCAACGTAAGAATTCCATTTCCTATCATAGCCGACCATGATGCAAGCATCGCGAATCTCTATGGCATGATCATGCCGAGTGACCTTTCGACCGCGACATCGAGGTGCTTGTTTGTTATAGATCCCAACAAGACTATAAGGGCAATTATCTATTACCCTTTCACGACCGGACGAAACATCGAGGAGGTCCTGCAATTGATACAGGCCCTGCAGGTTTCAGATAAGAATGGTGTCGGCACCCCGGCCGACTGGCAGCCCGGGGACCCGGTTATCGAGTTTCCCCCTTTGACGCATGAGGAGTCCGAAATCATCGAAGAAAAAGGAGCTGCCTGTAAAGACTGGTACTACTGCACTCGCAATTTGTAACTCCGAAAACGCTTTACGAGCTCAGTGCGCGAGCAATCTGCAGGAGCTTCAGGTGCGGCAATGGCCCGCTCTATCTGTTTCCTGATCGTGACAACAAACCTGTGCTCAGAAGATAGAAAATCTTCTTATTGCAGCAACTTCGTCAAAATGATGGTCATTACTGGCAAGATCAAGACAGTTCAAACGCTGCATGGCTGCAAAGTGAAGGGCATCCCGGGGCCTCAATGGGTAGTCGAGCATGTTCTGGAGCATTGCAGAAACATCTTGAGAAGTGATCTCGGTAACCACAAGATTGGGAAAGCTTCGGAGCGCCTGCAATCTCGGCGCAACCGCGGGAGCCATTTCTTTGAGAAGCTCTGCCTCGCGCGCCCGTAGATGCTCTAACGGTGATCCACCATACTTGTCTTTGATTAAAGCGAGGACGAGGCGGTAGGCGAGCTCGTCGAAGCTCAGAACCGATGTGTAGGCGAAAATCCCACCGGATTCTATTCGAGAGAAGAATCGTTGAACAACGGGCCGCACCCGCTCTTCTGCTCTCAGCAAAGTATAGAACAGCATCGTATCGACATAGATCTGAGCCCCTGTGAAGGCATCAAGAGAGCCGCTCATCTGCACCAAACCTTCCCCAATCAGCCGAATAGTCATACTCATCCAGAGGCTCTGACCCCAGGCAACCGAGGAGCTCAGACGTGACTGAAGCGGGCGTCTCCGACGGTAAAGCAGTCTCCACCATACGGCGCAACTCGGCCAGTTCCCTGGCGATGTTATCGATCCGCCTCACGATCACATCGCGATCAAGCCTTGATGCTGATGTCGACTGCTTTTCACAATTCATCGTCTATCTCCTCCACGTGGCAGGGTAGGTCCCATATCGGAAACGGTTGCATAATTTAACATGGTATATTCGGAATAGAAAGAAGCCGCGCAGTGGCTCTTATTGCACCACAGCCAGGGCAAAACGTATATGCTCCGAGGCACGATATCCATCGGAGCGCCCCGTGAAATAACGTCGTTGAATGTCTGATGGAGTGAGATGTTCCTCGAGCCGCAATCCGACACTCTCAAGGTCAGAGGCCAGCGTGGAGGGATCGAGACCGGCTTTCACAGGCTCGCCCAATTTTTCGAGGGAATCCAATATACCTCGCAGTCGATCCGCCGCTTTTCCAGTGCAGTTCATATTGACGGGGTCGAAGTAATCGAAGGCGATCGCGCTTCCAGGCGGAGAAATCTTTGCTATGGTGCGCAAGCTCGAAAAGATGGAATTGCGGGACAGGTAATAGGTTACTCCCAGCCAGCTGAAGAAAGTCAACGCACAAGGGTCATAGGGTCGATGGGCGAGGATCTTATCCAAATCTCCATTGGCGAAATCAAGGGGAACGAAATGCAGTCGTGACGGTATCCTCCAACCCAGCTCATTGATTCGCCGGAGCTTGAAGATCTGTGTGGCAGGATGGTCCACTTCGAATACCTGGAGCTTTTCCAGCATGTCCCTCCGGCGAAAGGCGAATGTGTCCATTCCGGCTCCGAGTATGACGTATTGGCGTGTGCCTTGCGCAAATGCTCTGCTGAACGCATCCTCGGTGTACCTCGCTCGACTGAGAACAGTGGGAGCGGCCGACCAGACCTGCAGCGCCCGCGCGACGGCGCCGGCTTCATCCGGACACGAAGCCGCGCCATGAGGGTCAACTGCCTGGAGCCTCGTGATCCAGTGCTGAGCAATAGTCGATCGTTCCTCTTCCGTTAGAAGGCTGTAGGCCAGAGCATCATCAAATATCCTGACATTATCGTATAACGAATGATAAGCACGTATAAATGCAGCGCCCAGCGCCGTAAGGCTGACCCCTTTCAACTCCATGGATACCATCTCCGCAGCATTCGGTTATGGCGCACTCACAGTTCTTATGCTGTTTGAGGGTAAGAAGTGGCGTTTCCTTGAACACCCTGGATGCCGGCTCCCGGCTTGAAGAACGCCGGGACAAGCTTCGCCGGCATGACGGCAGGTGATGCCACTTCAGAAGTCATTCCGGCAGTCTTCAAGCCGGAATCCAGAAGACCTCCACAGAACGCAAGATCTCATGCTCCGCGGGTACAGTATAGGGTCCCAATTGTCCTGGGTTATCTCTCCCCTTTCATCGGCATCTCAGCTTTGTAGATCTTACATAGGGAACTGCGGAGACATTCAGACCCGGTTTCGGGGTCGTACCCTGCCGCATCGCCAAAAAGAAGGTTCACGTTCGATCTTTTCCAACCGTATTCCGGCGGACCTTCTTCCGGAAACCACCAGGCATGCTGCGCACTGACCACATCGGGGGCGATGCCATCGAAAAGCCTGGCTCGCATTTGGACCCGGTTCTCCACCGTTTCAATCCAGACCCAGTCGCCTTCCGCAATCCCCAGGGACTGCGCGGTCGTCGGGTGGACCTCCACGACAGGGTCCGGATTGATCTTGCGAAGAGAGTCGATCTGCCTTCCTTCGCTCACAAAGAAGACCTTGCTTCGAGCGCCCGTGGTCAGGATCATGGGGTATTCCCGGGCCATTTCAGGCGATGAGATGGGTGAAAGGGCCGGTTCACGGTATTGCGGGAGGGGCGACAACCCCAACGCTTCGGAGATGCTGCTGTAGAATTCAAACTTTCCGGACGGTGTGTCGAATCCATTTTCCTTGTACTTGTAGTAGCGCATCTCCCCCTGAAGAATCCCGCGGTCGCAGAATTCATCAAAGCTCATTCCGCTGTCTCTGAGGAGCCATTCAAGATAGGCACGGTGATCTTCCCAGGGAAAGGCAGCTTCCAGGCCGATGCGTTTGGCGACCTGAAGGATGACTTCCCGGTCGTCCCGGACTTCACCGACTTGAGCGACTTTCTTGCGTGCAAGGACACACCAGATTTTGTGGAGGTTCACCACGTCATCCGTCTCGAGCCACATGGCGGAGGGGAGCACGATGTCGGCGAGGGCGGCCGTGGGCGTCATGAAAAAGTCGGAGACCACGGTGAATTCAAGGTGGTCCCGCAGCGCCTTTTCGATAATTAGAGGATGTGTTTGGGATAAAAGCGGGTTGCACGCGGCTATCCACATCGCCCGGACCCGGTAGGGGTCCCCGGTAACGACCGATTTCCAGAAAGTCGGCGGATGGATGGATCGTTCCAGCGGATATTTCGCCAGGGTGACGGCACGACCTATCTTGTCCGGGGGGAGGAACTGGGCGCCATCCTGTTCGTAGCTCATGAAAATGGACTTCTGGTGCACGCCTTTCGGCGGTCCCCAGAGGACATCGCCTCCGGGGCAGTCGATGTTGCCGGTGAGGGCGCGCAGGATGAGCAGACTTCGAGCCGTCTGGTAATTGGACGCACTGGCATCCGTCGCGCTGCCCCAGAGCATGCAGGCGGGCGATGAAGCGGCATAGGTCCTTGCGGCAGCACGGATATCCTCGGGGGGAATGCGAGTGATGGGAGCCGCCCATTCCGGGGTGAAGGGCGTGATGTGCTCTGCGAGCTGCTCGTAGCCGACCGTGTGATGATGAACAAAATCCTGATCGATCAAGCCTTCGGTGATGATGACATGGATCATGGCCAGTGCCAGGGCGCCGTCGGTGCCCGGACGGATTTGCAGCCAATGCGTCGCGTCTCTTGCCGGCTTGATCCGCCTCGGGTCGACGACGATCACCTTCCCGGCTTTCTTCAATGCCCTTTCGATCATGCCGCCGCACATGCCGTCCGCCGAGCCGGAATGGGTGATGTTGCAGCCCCAGATCACCATGCATTCCGGGTCCTTTCCTCCGAATCCATAAACATCGGTGACCGGAAGCTGCCCCATGGTGATTTTGCTCGCCGCCACCCTCGGCAGATAACACACGTGGCCGACCGACACGAAGTTGGGGGTCCCGAAGGCGTTGGCGAACCGAACGGTGTACTCGATCAACGGCCTGCCGGTCCCCTGACCGACGGCCACGTATTCCGATCCGCTTTCGGCCTTTATCGCGGCAAAACGTTGGGCCATTTCTTCAAGAGCTTCCTCCCAGGAGATGCGCTTCCACTTGTTCTCTCCCCGCTTTCCCTCGCGCCGGAGGGGATGGAGTAATCGGTCCGGATGATACAGGAGCTCCGGAGATGCGGCGCCTTTCGGACACAGGTAACCCCTGCTGACCGGACTTTCAGGATCCCCCGTAATCTTTACGACACGCTCCCCTTCCATGTGGACCAGCACCTGGCACACGCCATGACACATGCGGCAGGCGGAACGTATGATTCGTTTGTCCTCTCGCATAACGAATGACTCCGGTCGTATTGATTTCTGGAGCTCTTTACACCTTCTTCTTGACACCAATCACAGGGCAGTCGGCCTGGAGGATCAAGTATTGAGCGACGGATCCCATGATGAGCTTGCTGACCTTGGATCTTCTTTTTATGCCTACAATCACCTGCTGGACTTGCTCTCTTCTTGCGATGTAGCAAAGATGCTCTCCGGCTGTGTCTTCGAAAGCACGGTAGTCCAATATGGTCTTGCAGGGAATCCCTCGTTCGTCGAAGAAGGCTTGGGCTTCCTTGAGCCCCAGTTCCGTCGGCTCAATCCTCTTGGGGTAATCCCTGTCATCGATCACATGTGATGACACGACCAGCACTTCCCCCTTGAAGGCACGAGCCTGTCGTTCGGCTTCCTTCAGCGCCTCCTGGGCTTCATCCGAACCATTAAAGCAGACCATTATCTTCATCTTGATCTCCACACGGCATTGAGAACGTTGGAACTTAGACCAGGAAGCCTTACGAACTGCTTCTTTCCTGGCACCAGCATGAATCGAGCGAGAGCAGGCAGGAGGATCAGAGCGCCGAGCATGTTCCACAGGAACATGAAGGCAAGCAGGATGCCCATGTCGGCCTGGAATTTGATCGGCGAGAAAGCCCAGGTTGCGACTCCCATGGCCAGGGTCAAGCCGGTCAGGATGACCACCTTGCCCGTGAAGAGCAGGGCTCGATAGTAGGCCGCGGAAAGCGGCATACCCTCGCGCATGCGAGCCAGCACCACGGTGAGAACGTAGAGAGCGTAATCGACACCGATCCCCACCCCCAGGGCCACCACGGGAAGCGTTCCCACCTTGACACCGATTCTCTGCCAGACCATGAGCGCTTCACAGAGGAGGGAAGTCACCACCAGGGGAATAACGGCACAGAGCACGGCCTTCCAGGATCGGAATGTCACAAAGCAAAGAAGTATCACGGCACCGTAAACCCAGTAGAGCATCGTTGCCCTGGATTGATTGACGACAATATTGGTGGCGGCCTCGATCCCCGCGTTGCCGGCTGCAAGGAGGAACTTCGTTTCCTCATCGTTGTTCCTGGCGGCGAACGTTTCCACCGTGTTGACAACGGAAGTCAATGTGTCGGCCTTGTGGTCCTTCAGGAAGACAAACAGGGAAAGCATGTTGCAGTTCTGATTGAAGAGCTCCCTCGGAGCCCTGGTCGTAACGGAGTTGATGACCTCCTGGTTGTGAAGGAGCTCGTACCACTTGAGGCTCCCTTCGTTCATGCCGACAATGGCATGCTTGCTCACCTGAGCCATGGAGGCGGTCGATTCCACTCCCGGAAGCTGCCTCAGCTCCCACTCCAGTCCATCGACCTTCACGAGGGTGCTGTATTGTGTGCAGAGGTATTCCGGTGTTTTGACCATCACGACAAAGATGTCGCTGCTCGAGGCATAGTTGGCGACAATGAATGCATTGTCCTGGTTGTAGCGTGAGTCGGGGCGAAGCTCCGGGGCTCCGGGATCGAGGTCCCCGATCTGCAGGTTGCCTCGAATAAAGAAAGCGGTTGCGCTGAGGGCGAAGGCCAGGACAATGGCGACGGTCGCCCACTTGCGGTGCGTGAACAGGTCCAGGAATCTCCACAGATAATGCTTGCGCTCTCCGGAAAGGTCGGACATCTCGGCTTTCAGGTTGCGCTCGGCCGCCTTGGCGCTCACTCCCGCATAACTGAGCAGAATGGGCAGCAGGATGAGGTTGGTGAAGATCAGGACCGTGACTCCCAAGCTGGCCATGAGAGCCAGCTCCTGGATCACGCCGATGGGGATGATCATCAGGACGGCAAATCCCGCGGCATCACTCAGTATGGCCGTGAGCCCCGCCACGAACAGCCTCCGGAAGGTGTAGCGCGCGGCAACCACGCGGTGCGTACCACGCCCGATGTCCTGCGTGATGCCGTTCATCTTCTGTGCCCCATGGCTCATGCCGATGGAAAACACCAGGAAGGGAACGAGCATCGAATAGGGATCCAGCTCGAAGCCGAGGCTTTGGACAATTCCCAGCTGCCAGATGACGGCGATAATGGAGCAGGCGACCACCAGGAATGTGCTGCGCACGCAGCGGGTGAACCAGTAGACCATGGCCGCGGCCAGGAGGCAGGCAACCCCAAAGAAAATCAGGACCTGTTTGAGGCCCTCCATGAGGTCTCCGGCAATCTTGGCGAACCCCGTGATATGAAGCCTGATGGGCCCTGAGCTGTACTTCTCCCTGAGTCCTTCGAGGGTGCGGGAAAGCTTCAGGTAGTCCAGGGGCTTTCCCGTCTCAGGATCGTTATCCAGAAGGGGAACAAAGATGATGCTGGATTTGAAATTGTTCGCCACCAGCTGGCCGATCTCCCCGGACCTCAGGACATTGGCTCGCACCATCTCCGCCCTGGCCGCGGATCCATCATAGTTATCGGGGATGACCGGCCCGCCGGTCAGACCGTCTTCGGTGACCTCGGCCCAGCGCGTTGTCGGTGTCCACAAGGACTTCATCCCACCCCGGTCCACGCCGGGGATAAAGAAGACTTCATCGTTGATCGTTCGGAGCACTTCAAGGTAGGCGGGATCGAAGATGTCTCCCTCCTCGGTTTCCACCGCGATGGCGATGGAGTTCCCGAGGCCGAGCAACTCTTCCTTGTTCGCGAAGAAGTTGACGATGTACGGATGCTGAGTGGGGATCATCCTCTCGAAGCTGGCGTTGGGCCGCAGTTTCGTGGCCTGGAAGCTGAGCACGACGGTGATCGCCGCGCACAGGGCCACGATGGCGAGCCGATTGTTGAAGAGGAGACGCTCCAGGAAGCTGCCCGAATGGATATCGAAGTCCTCCAGGCGAGGAACAACAGGCTGCGGTTCAAAGGCGCTGTCATGCTTCATGGGCGGTCTCCATCCGATGTCTTCGATAGGCGTGCGAATTTGAAGGGGGTGGGAACCACCTTCACACCATGCATTCCCACCAGTACGATATTGCCATTCGCTGCCTGGGTGATGCCGGTGAACGGAAAGGGCTCATTGATGGTAAGGTGTTGAAAAGTACGTCCCTGATCGCGGCTTGCAAGGACATCGGAGGACTGCGTCGTCAGCACGAGTAGACCGTCACGGAGCTCCGCTGCGGCCGTGATGGAAACAGGAACGGTCGTGTCGATTTTCTCCCACGTATTGCCATGATCATGGGACTTGAAGGCGTTGCCGCGAAGCCCATGGACGATCAGTTCACCTCCCTTCAGGGGAAGCAGGCCAAAATAGCTCCCTTCGTAGGGAGTGGGCAGTGCGTTGAAGGTCTGGCCACCATCCTCCGAACGAAGGAGCAGCCCTTGCTCCCCCGCGATGCAAAGGTCTCGGCCAACGGCTTGAATGCCGTACAGGTGGAGCCCTCTGGGATTCTCCACGTGATCCAGCCACGGCTGCCAGGAGCTGCCGCCGTCTTCCGTGCGGAAGATCAAGTTGTAGGCACCGACGATGAAGCCTTTCCGTTCGTCCTGGAAATAGAGGTCAAGGAAGGGCTTGTCGGTTCCGTCGCCTACCAGCTGCTCGGCGGAGGCTATTCTTGACTCCAGCCCTTCCGGTGTGTCCTGGCCGGTCACTGCCTTGGCCTTGAGGCCGTCAAGGACCAGCTGCGCCGCCTGCCTGCCGTCGAGCTGTTTCACCCACGTCTCTCCGGCATCGTCTGAATGAAGCACAACCCCGGAATGCCCCAGGGCCCAGCCCTTAAGAGGAGTGGGAAAACGGACGGCCGTGAGGGTTACGCTCACGGGAGCCTGCATCTGGCGCCATGAAGCTCCATTATCGTCCGAGATCAGGATGTGTCCACGCTCGCCAACGGCCACAAGCCGCTTGCCGGCGGCAGCCACTGAAAGGAGCAATCCTCTTTCCGCCATCTTCGTCATCATCGCGGGACGATCGAGGGAATCGGACACCTCTTGTCCGGCAGTTGCTGCCGAAGTGCCAAAAGCCGCAAGAGCTGCGCCCGCTAAGATCAATGAAGACAACCGGCGCAAATGGGTTCTCATGATTCCGTTCCTTCTATGAATGGGTGAGTCGGTAAATCGGTGAATGGGTGAGTCGGTAAATCGGTGAATGGGTGAAGCGGTGAATGGGTGAATTGGAAAATCGGCATGCCGGAAAACATCCACCCATGTTAGGATAAGAACCCATTCACTAAGTCCTTGGCCGCTTCATCACCTACTAACCCAAACCCATTCACCGTTCTTCTCTCCGATTCACCAACTCTTTACCGATTCACCCATTCACCCCATGTCTTTCCGATTCACCGGTCTTTAACGGATTCCCGTGCCGGCAAGGGCATCAGGTGTGAAGAAGCTGTCGGGACGTGGAGACAGCACCTGGTACTGCACCGGCATCTCGTTCGTGACGACGGTGGCACATACTGCGCCTGTCTGGAGGTTGTGGACAAACTGGGTCACCGGAACAATCGCGGGAAGATCCATTGCAAGGAGAGGAAGAGGAAGAGAGAATCGCCAAAGCTGCCCTTGTCCATCCCAACCGTCGTAGAGCACGGTCCACCAGCTGTCTTCATCGATATACATCTGCCGTTTCGCAACCACATGCCGCTTTCCTGGAGCAAGGGTTGCCTCCACGACCCAAACCCTGTGGAGCTCCCATCGAACGTGATCGGGGTTGATATGCTTGTCCGTCCAGATGTCCTTGTCTGTTTGCAGATAGAACTTGTTGCAGTTGTAGGGGATGTACATTTCCTTCTTTCCGACGAGCTTCCAGTCGTATCGGTCGAGTGATCCGTTGAAGACGAAGATCTCATCGAAATAGTTGTGGCCGGAGGAGACAAAATCGGGAGTATCGTAGGCGATGGAGGGCGCCCTCCGGGTGCGGCGTTGCCCGACAAGGTACTGCCATGCCTGGCGACCCTTGCCGTACATATCCACCGGATCGCGCGCCAGAATGGTCTCGCCTGCCTTGAATGGCGGAGCTTTCTGGACCTGGCGGAAGAGGAAGAAGTCGCCGTTCCATTTCTCCATGGGCACGTCATTCATGTAGTAAGGGTACTGTTCGTGGTCCTCCGCCTCCACCGCGAGCACAATTTTTCCGTCAGCCGTCATCAGGTAGTTGCGAAAGGGTACAGAGACCGCCACTCCCCGGAAGGTCAGCAGATGGTTCCACATCACCTCGAATCCATCCTTGGGGATGGGGAAGGGTATCCCGCCGTATGCCCCTTCAATGGATAGACCGTTGTTGGTGGTCTTTGCACGAGTGGCGTTCTTGAACGTGTTGTCATAGACGAACGGGGGGGCTGCCGCCGTGCGGTGGGTAGGGTATACATCGAGCCGAAAGGAAGGGTATTTCTTCAGAAGCGCCTTCACGCCCTCGGCAAGCTTGTCCGCATACTGGTCCATGTTCTGAGCGGTGATGGAGAAGAGGGGCTTCTCGCCGGCGAACGGATCGGGTCGTTTGTCACCCGATTTGTAGCCGGCGGGCACGGTGGTATACCCGCCGTCCCAGGCGGGTATCGTGCCGTCGGCATTGCCGGCTTTTTCCGCGCCAAGGGGAGTGAGACTGGTCTTGAGCTTGGCAGCCTCCTCGGGAGTGACTGCTGCGAATGCTCCCTGGCACAGGGCCAGGAAGGAGCATATCCCAATGAACAGAATGGTAGCCTTGCGTTTCATGGTAAAACCTCCCAGTTTAAAAGGTGCGTTGGATGTAAAAGGAAATGAAATCACGATCCGCGAGCGTCTGGGTTTGTGCGTTCCCAAAGTAGTTCGTATAGGTGAGGCCGATTTTCCAGGTCTGAAGGTACGTGACCTTGAGTCCCACATTCCAGTCGCCGCCATTGTCCGCGCCACCACCGTTGAAGATGGGATCTACGGCTGACTTGCCCATGGGATTGAAGGCAAAGCCGATGGGCACGGTGAGGTCCACCCCGGAGAATACCTGGTAGTAGGCCGGCTCGAACAACATTCGAAATCCAAAGGCATGGCGATCCCTTGTGGGGTCAAGTGCTCGGTCGTTTTTGGTAACATTGTTCAGGTAGTTCCAACCGACTTCAGCGAAAATGTTGCCTCCATGCCAGAAGCGGGTGGTTCTCAGTGGGTAGATTGCCGAAAGATTTGCGTGCAGGGTGTTGCCTACGGCATAGAGGGGATTGTCGTCGTTGTCGGCTTCGATGCCCGGCAATACAGTCTGGGGCGTGCTCACCAGAGGGGTGTCGATCCTGCCAGACATCTCTCCGCCGACGCTGAAATCCCCGATCTGAGTACTGAAGCTGGCTCCGATGAGGTGCACGTTCTCCGGATAAACCAGGAAGTACTCGCCGACCTGGCCACGTTGAAGTCGAACGACGCTGGGGTCGATGACCACCGGCGTTCCGTCCGGGGCAGTGACGAGTCCGGGGCGCAGGTAGACCTGAGGCATCCGGTCGTGGAATTGATAGTAGTAGAGCCCCAGCTCCACATCGAACTGTTTCGGCTTGTAGCGTGTTGCCAGCCCCCAGGTTCCCAGATCGTCGGCATCCAGGTCATCACCCCTGAACAATGCAGGCCCCGGGTTTGGCCCGAGCAAAAGCCTCTCGCCACCCTCATCGAGTATGTCGAGATTGCTGAAGTAACTCCCCGCCGCGGGAATCCTGGTCCGTCTCGACTCGAACTGTGCGAAGGTGGCAATGCTCAGGTTATCCAAAGGCTGCACCTGGGCGGAGAATTGCCCGACCGGCATGAAAAGCTCTTTGGCCTGAGTTGACGGCACCCCCAGGAGCTTGATCAGATCGAGGGGAGCCTGGCCATAGGAGATCCCGTTGGTGGCAAAAAACAGGCTCTCGCCCCACAGCAGGGTGTGCCTGCCGAGTCTGAAGCTTGCCGGAACGCTCCCCAGGTCCCCTTTGCCGAACAGGAATCCATCCAGCAGCTCAGCCTTAAGACCCATGAGATCCCTGGTATCACCAGTGAATCGATCGGACTGAACGGTAAAGGAATTGACTGTGCGCGGGGAATCGTTCGCATTCTCAGTGAGGTACATGGTGTCAAGCCAGGCAGCGGCGCTGACGCGGACTCCGAAGTTGCGATACGTGATGTCCAGCTCGGAGAGGATGTCCAGTCTGTTGGAGCTCGGTCCTACGTCGAAATTGCGGTCCCCATCATCCCTGTTGATATCGCTCAACAAAGTGTCTGATCGATCTTGGACCCGGAATGCCGCACTGTACTTGAACGTGTTGTCCCACCTGACCTTCCAGTCCGGTGAGCCCGTATTGAATTCAAAGGCCGTTGCCGGCGGGACGGCAATCAGCCACATAATCACTGATAAAGCTGCAGCGATGGTTCTTTTTCGGCACCACCGGTGCACTCCTGACGCAAAACCCCTCACCTCTTGGCTCATCTCACCCCTCCACGTCCGCAATGGACAGGTCGTCATGGTTCCAAGGAATCTTCCTTTCAAACTGCGAAGGAAATCCAACCGAAACAGCTGCTGGATATCAGCCGCGGAAGCCCGGCGTTTGTTGGGTTGTGCAGCCGGCAAGCTCTTGAGATCGAGGGGGTAAGGGGAAGTGTCAGCAGGTGCGGATATCAGCTCGAACGTGAGGCAACAGCTCTCCGGGGTAACCCAGCTCTGGGACTACCTGTATCGATATATTGTTATCCATTTGGTATCTCTTAAGAGTATCACCAGACGGTGCGATATTATTTGAGCCTCCTATGCTTTGTCAAGTCCTTTTTCCTTTCTGATGCTGGAGGGCAGGCTGACGAGACCTGCCCCTTTTCCTTCAGCACCGCTAGATCTGGGGCAGCCCCTGGGCCTTTTGCCTGAATCTGGCCACCTTCTTTTCCATCTCGGGGGTGTCGAGCCAGAGCTCGGGGTAGAGCTTCTCCCGGCCTGCCGTGGGGTTCACCATGCAATCCATCCACTGGCACGAGACCAGGTTCATGTAGCAGCGCTGGCACCGTATGCATTTCACAATGTCATCCACCCGGCCTTCCTTCACCTTGCTCGGCCAGAAAGGATCGGCAATGGACTGGCGCCCGAGGGAGATGATATCGGTATGACCTGCTTTGATTGCATTTTCGGCAATTTCGGGACTGACAAAGTTGGGGGTGATCACCGGGAGGCCGCCGGAAGCCTCCTTGAAGCCGGGCGCCCACCGGGAGAATTCATTCTCACCGTCGGGAGCAAAAGCCGCTCCGGCATTCTCGTAGGATCCCTGCGAAACATTGATGAAGTTGGCCCCGGCGTCCCGGCACCAGCCGACCACCTTCTTGACATCTTCATGATGGATTCCTCCCGGCAGCAGATCATCGCCCGAGAGCCTGACCCCGAAGGCCTTGTCGGGCCCGATGAGCCTTCTGGTCTTTTCAAGGATGTTCAGGAGAAAACGTGCCCGGTTTTCCAGGCTTCCCCCATACTGGTCCATGCGCCTGTTTGAACGTGGTGACAGGAAGGAGTGGATCAGGTAGCCATGCGGGGAGTGAACTTCCACGCCGTCATAGCCAAGCTTGAAAGCCGCCAGGGCCTGAACGGCGAACCGATCCTCCAGCTCGACGATTTCCGGGACCGTGAGCTCTCGTGGAGTATCCCCATGAACGAGATGGTAGAGATCGGGGGCCACTTTCATGAGGACCTCCATGCTCGTGGGCTTGAAGGCCTCATACTCCTCGTCGCTCATGCTTCGGACGACGTCGAAGTCAGGCATGAGTTCCTTGAGCTTCGGATAGGCCGCCTTGAACTGCTTTTCCCATCCCTTTGTGAAGCATCGCAGATCGATTTCATAGGGAATGGCCGAAGGCGCGCCCGCTGGGCAGTCGGGGGATTCCACATGGGGATGTCCCTGCCGGCCCCACCCCGGGCTGAGCTGCATGAAGATCTTGCAGCCGTTGTACTGGTGCACCAGTTTGACGCATTCGCTGTGATAGCGGTAGTAGCGGTAATCGCTGAAGCGCGCTGGATTCAATATCTCCGAGCCGTTCCAACGATATGGATTCATCACGCAGCACTCGGTGATGATCAGCCCGAACCCTCCCCGGGCCCGCATTGCATACCATGCCAGGTTTGCATCGCCATGGTAGCCTTCGGGTGCCGACATTCCGGGATTCATGGGGGCCATTGCAATGCGGTTCTTGATCTTTACATCGCCGATCTCAATCGGTTCAAACAGTGCATCGAAGCTCATATATCTCTCCTTTTGACGTTGGGCCGGGGTCGTCCACGGCCCTGGAAA
This sequence comes from uncultured Syntrophobacteraceae bacterium, assembly GCA_964557955.1. GTDB lineage: Bacteria > Desulfobacterota > Syntrophobacteria > Syntrophobacterales > Syntrophobacteraceae > JALOOX01. Next base: position 11,035 of record CAZLCS010000067.1, on the reverse strand, counting down.
CGGCTCCGGCTATCCGACTCTTCTCCTGGACGTATCGATTCCCAGAAGCCTGCCCAGGTTGCCTCCGAACATCTTGGCCCGGTCCTCGTCGGTAATGGCCGGATAGCCGTAGTCTCTCTGCATGTCCTCGGGGATCTGAAAGTCCCGTAGTCCCATGACGGCGCAGCGGACCTGAACGCCGAAGCCGGCATAATCGGTGCCCCATATGATCCTGTCCGGACCAACCCAGCGCAGGGCTTCTCCGATGATGGTGGCAAATCTTCTGGGGGCCCCGATGGCCCAGGGAACGAGAAGGCTCAGGCACAAATGGACGTTGGGATGGCCCATGGCCACCATGTTGAGATCGTCGCAATAGGGATAGCCCATATGGAAGGCGTTGATCTTGAGCTGGGGGAAGTCCCTGGCCACATCATCGAGGTAGATGGGAAGAGCGTACTTGCTTTTTCCGGGGGGGACCCAGGAGAAGCCGGTGTGGATGTCGAGCACGATGCCGAGCTCTTCGGCTTTGGCATAAAAAGGCCAGAGCTCTTCATCGTTGATGAAGGTGTCCTCGGGCGGGTAATACTTAAAAATTCTGGCTCCCTTTTCCTTGACCCAGTACTCGAGCTCCCAGATGGTGTTCTTCACCCCTTTGTGCTTTATGGGTGAGAGGTTTGGCTGGTACATGAACCGCTCGGGATTGGTCTCGACAATCCTGGCCATCTCTCCATTGGTGCACCACCTGCTGGTGTAGCCCGTGGTGTCCATCATGGACTCCGGTAGAAGGCAGGCCACGTCCACTCCATACTTGTCCATGGCCTCGAGCAACTTGGTTGGGTCCGTGCTTTTCTCCATCTCCCACGGCTCGATACCCACCAAAGCCTCCTGCGGCATGCCCGACAGCAGGGGGCGACGGATCCCCTCAATGGCCCGCCACCACATCTGGACTCCCGGGAAATGGATCACATGCTCCATATTTCCGACCAAATGAGGCTCCGGATCGATCTTGAAGAAAGAATCCTTCTGAAATTCCGCTCTCATGGCTGCTCTCCTCTGGTGAACAGTTCACTGCTCACTGTCTACTGCTCACTCAGTTTATTGTGCGCTCATATCCTTGCCAGAACGTCTTCTTGATGTCCTTGCGAAGGATCTTGCCGACGGCCGTTGTGGGCAGGGAGTCCTGGAAAGCTATACCCTTGGGGCACTTGTACCCTGCCAGCCGGCTCTTGCAGTGGGCGATCAGCTCCGCTTCCGTGACCTGCTGGTCCGGTTTGAGCACCACCACCGCCTGAACCCGCTCGCCCCACTTTTCATCCGGTGCCGACACCACGGCGGCAATCGATACCGCGGGGTGCTGGTAGAGGACGTCCTCCACCTCCTTGGGGTAGACGTTTTCCCCTCCGGTCACGATCATGTCGGCCTTGCGGTCGACGAGAAACAGGTATCCCTCCTTGTCCAGGTAACCCATGTCTCCCGTGTGATACCAGCCGTCCCGCAGCGTCTCGGCGGTGAGCTCTGGGTTCTTCCAGTAGCCCTTCATGACGCACCTGCCGCGAAGGACGATTTCGCCGACTTCGCCGGGCGGAAGCGGTTTGTCATCGATTCCGATTACCGCCACGTCCACTCCGATGACCGGCCTGCCGGCGCTGGCAAGAAGCCGTGAACGTTCGCCTTCGAGGCAATGATCTTCCATGGCCAGACTGGTGCCCCCGATGCACTCGGTCATGCCATAGGCCTGCATGAATATGGGACCAAACCTTTGGATGCACTTCTTGAGCAGTTCGGGGGGAAAGGGGCTTCCGGCATAGGTCATGATCCGGAGGCTCGACAGATCGTAGGTCTCCGGATTGGCCAGCTGGAGCATCCAGTTGTAGAGCGTCGGCACGGCATTGATGTGCGTGCATCGCTCATTCTGGATCACCTTCAGAACGCCGTCGACCTCGGGCCTTCTCACGATGACCACCTTGCCCCCGACCAGCAGGTGCGCGAAGGCGGGCCAGAAGGAGACATGAAAAAGCGGCAGAATGAAGCAGGTGATGTCCTGCTTCGAGAAAGCGAAAGTAAGGGCAGTGCTGATAAACCCGGTCATGAGTGCCCGGTGGGTCATCATCACTCCCTTGGGAAGACCGGTGGTGCCGCCGGTATACATCAGGATCGCCATGTCTTCTTCGTTCGGTTCACTTTCGGGCTCGTCCGTCCGTGCGCCGGCAAGGAGGTCTTCGTAAAAGTCAAAACCATCGGCCCTGTTATCCATGGCGATACGTTGCCTGATGCCGGGAAGGTCGCCCAGCATCTTCAGGGCCCGCTCTTCATAACCGTCGCCCGCAAAGAGCACGGTGGACTCGGAATCCTTGATGATGTGGATGATCTCGGGGTCGGCCAGCCGGAAGTTGAGCGGAGTGACACTGATGCCGAGCTTGAAGGCGGCGAAGTAGATTTCCAGGTACTTGTAGGTGTTCTCGGAGAGAACCGCCAGGCGGTCTCCCTTGCCGATGCCAAGGGCTCTGAGAGAATGGCAAAGCCTGTTCACGCGCTCATTGAGCTCGGCGTAGGTCAGGGTCTGCCCTTCAAAGGTGATTGCGGCTCGGGTGGGAAAACTCCTGGCCGAACAGCGTGGAATGTCGCCCAAGGTGTACATGTTGTGCCTCCTCTTACCAGCTCTTCGGGTAGCCCATGAACTGCATGATCATGTTCTTAGCCATCTCATCCGAGATGGGTGAGAAGACCATCTGCTTGTAATCCCTGAAGTATCGCTGCATGTCGTACTCCATGGTGTAGCCGTAGCCCCCGAGAATCTCCATGCCCCAGATGGCAGCCTTCTCGGAGGCCCGAGCGGCGACGATCTTGGCCATGCAGGCCTCGATGTGCATGGGCTTGCCCTGATCGGCCAGCCAGGCGCACTTGTAGATGAGGTTTCGCGCGTTTTCGATTTCTATGGAGATATCGGCCAGGTAGTGCTGAAGGCTCTGGAAACGGGCGATGGGCCCCCCGAAGGCGTTGCGCTCCTTGGCGTACTCGAAGGCGTCCCTGAAGGCTGCCTTGGCGACCCCAAGGCTCAGGACGGCCGTGCCGATGCGCTCGGGATTGAGGACATTGAGAAGCCCCCGCCAGCCGTCGTTGAGCGTCCCGAGGAGGTTCTCCTTGGGAATGCGCACATCGTCGTAGTAGACGAAGTTTGCTCCGCAGGCGTGGCAGCCCAGCTTGGGAATGAGACGGGTTTCAAGTCCCGCGGTCTCGCGCGGGACGATGAAGATGCTGCACCCGTCGGCCCGCTTCGCCTCGGGATCGGTGATGGCGACGGTCATGATGTAGTCCGCCACATGGGCGCCGGTGATGAAGATCTTGCGGCCGTTCAGGAGCCAGTGGTCTCCTTTGTCCTCGGCTTTGGACCGCATCGCGCCCAGAATGTCCGTTCCCCCCTCGGGCTCCGTCAGGGCCATGGCCCATTTCTCGCGCCCCTCGGCAATGCGCGGCAGGTGGCGCTCTTTCTGCTCTTCCGTCCCCAGGTGTACCAGGGGTGTGGCCCCAAACGACAGGGTCGCGCCGACGCCGAGCGCGACGGAGGCCGAAGCCGTAGCCAGCTCCTCCATCACCACCATCTGATCGACATGCCCCTGCCCGAGTCCGCCGTACTGCTCGGGAATGCAAAGGCCGTGGACTCCGAGCTCCACCAGGCCGTTCCAGATGTCATCCGGGACGAAGTCGCAGTTTTCATCCATCCAGCGCACTTGTTCCTTGGTCAGCTCATTGCGGCAGAACTTCCGGATGGTCTCGCGGAGCATCTCTTGCTCTTCAGTGAAATTGAAATCCATCGCCGTCTCCCTTCAGCTCTTCACGCTCTTGCGGAATTGATCCATCATGGCCTGGACATCCGGGGCGTAGGTCAGCCACTGGATGCCGTTTCGCTCGACGGCGAGGGCCGTATCGATGCTGCCTCCATCGGCCGACCTGGCCATGACTTCCTTGCCCATCCGAAGAGCGATGGGCTTCTTGGCGGCGAGCAGTGCGACGGCCTTTTCGAATTGCTCCTCGAATTCCTCGTCCTTGAAAACCCGCGTGAGAAGGCCCATTTCAAACATGTCGCGAGCCGTGTAATCCTTCCGGCCGCTGTAGAGGATCTCGCGAGCCCGGAAGATCGGCATGCTCCGAACGATTCTGGCCGTCCCGCCCCATCCGGGAAGAATCCCCATGTTGATCTCCGTGAGGCCCATCCTGGCGGATTCCCTGGCATAGAGCAGGTCGCAGCACAGGGCGAGCTCCAGCCCGCCGGCCAGGCAGTGCCCGTTGATCTTGGCGATGACCACCTTTTCGCATTCGGTGACGGCCTTCTGAACATCGAGGCCTTCGTGGGCGAGCCAGTTGAGGCATGTCTGGTGCTCGACAAGGGATGGAAAGACGTCCAGGTCTCCGCCCGAGCAAAAGGCCTGACCGCCGGCGCCCGAAAGCACCACGACGCCGACGTCCCGCTCCTCCCGGACCCTTCGGAAGGCATCCCGCAGCTCCACGGCCATGCGCCTGTTGATGCAATTGCTCTTCTCGGGCCGGTTCAACGTGATGCGGCATACCGCGCCGTTGGGTCCGCCGACCTCGTAGAGAATGGTCTGGTAGTCTTCGGGGCTCATGAACAGGGTGGGCTCCGAAGCCTTGCCGGTCTCCTCGCCGCCTTTCGGAGCGATTCTCAGGCTCTCATCCACGGGTCTGTAGAGGGGCAGGGCATGCCGGTCCGTGATGTCCTCGAAGACCACTTCGACTTCCATTCCGATTTCGACCACGGCGGGATCGCACTCGACGATCCGGGTCATCATCCGGATGGATTCATCGAGCTCGACCATGGCCAGCACGTAGGGAAGGTCGGGCATGAACTTGGCCTCGACCATGTCCCTGACGACGGTGAAGGTGTACACCCTGCCCCTGCCGGAGGCTTCCCGCCACCCCAGGTCCGAGGACCAGCAGTCGGGGCAGCGCTTCCTGGGATAGAAGATCAGGCTTTTGCAGGAGTCGCATTCCTGGATCAGAAGGGTATGCTTCTTGGTCGCTTTCCAGAACGCTTCGCTCCAGGGTTGGACCACGGGAATCGGTTTGGTGTATTGCTCGCTCATATCAGCTCCTTCCCCCACACGGTCGCGATGTTGTTCATCCCGGAACCCCCGGATGTGTTCTGAAAGACAAACCGGGCTCCCTCCACCTGGCGGCTTCCGGCCTTGCCCATGAGCTGGCGGGCGGTCTCGACGTAGGTCGCCGTGCTGACTCCCGAGCCGGTGTGTCCCCGTCCCATGGCATCGCCGATGGTGGACCATGGCATTGTTCCGCCGGGCCACGTCCTGCCGTCCAGGAAAGCCTTGCATCCCTGCCCCGGCTCACAGAGGCCCAGGGCTTCCATCATGATGGGGTGGCCAACCGGGTAGGCCAGGTAAATGTTCCAGATGTCGATGTCTTCCTTGGCGAGACCGGCTTCGGAAAGGGCTTTCGCCGCGGAATCCTTGAAGCCGCGGAACCACATGTCGTTGTCTCTGAGTATGGGGCATGCGGTGAAAAAGACGGAGCCCTCGCCGAGCTTGTACACAGGGGTCGAGGTCACTTTCGGTGCCAGCTCGGCCGAAGTCACCACCATGGCGGCGCCTCCGTCGGCCAGTACGTTGCACTCCCTTTTGCGGAGCGGGTCCGCGACCAGGGGGGATGCGAGGATTTCCTCCACGGAGGGGACTTTCTTGTTGAAGAACATGGAGTTCGGATCGAGGGCGGCCCATTTGCGCATCGACACGACAATGGAAGCCATCTCTTCCGGTGTGGCGCCCGATTCATGCATGTAGCGCCGTGTAATCATACCGACAAGGGCATTGTAGGTAGTTCCGAAGGGATACTCCCACTGGAGGTCCATGCCGGCCTGGGCGAAGAACTCGATCAGTTCGTCCTGCTGGATGACGGAATGGACCGTCACGTGGGGGATGAGGACGGCCCGGGCAGCGCCGGTATCGATCAGGTGCTCGGCGAGGCGAAGGCAGTTGGATGTGGATGCGCCTCCCGCGTTGCAGATGCAGACGTCCTTGCAGCCTTTGAGCCCCAGCTCTTCGGGGATCTTACCGAACGAGATCTCGGCGGACAGCCTGGCCTGTGCCTGAGGCGCGACCGTGATCACCGCTTCGATGTCGTCTTTGTCCAGCCCCGAGTCGCGCACCGCCTCGGTGCAGGTCTCATAAATGATTTCCCAGGGCAATCTCTGTGGGTAGATTCCCGTTGGAACTTCCCCGATCCCGACAATCGCGATTTTGCTCTTGCTCATCTTCACCCCTCTTCTACGGCTGAGCCTCCGATACTCCATCAGCTCGACCATGGCCTTGTTGCGGAAACCCTTTGGCTCGGCTTTGCACGGATGCAGGCCGTCTTCATGGACAGGCATTCAACCGTTCACCGCTCCAGGGATAGATCGCGCGGTACAGGAGGCAGCGCTCCCAGGCTTTCGAGACCGCTGTCGCCATTGGCCTGCCCAGGAACGGACAGAGGCGACAGAAGACGTGCAGCGAATTGGCTTTATGTTGAAGAAACGATCTGATCTTCTTCATGGCTGCCTCCTTCTCTGTGCTTCGATTCGGAGCGTCGGATGCTCCCTGCGCCTTATAGCTCGTGCGCGGGTTGAGTTCCTCAGCCCTAAGGAGTCTACATAGTGTGAACGAACATTCGTGGCTATAGTTACTATGCAGTTTTGCGACTGTCAACGGGGGAGTCCCCTACGGTTTCAGATCGGGTGAATCGCAATAAGTAGCTGGGATAATTATTAGTATCATCATTAAGAAACTACGTTCAGGAGGGACGTCGGCTCCAGTCACAGAAAAGAACACTGGAACTCTACAGAGTTATGATCTATAGAGTTATGAGAGGGGTGAGGGAAGCGTGGAGCAGATCGGGACCATTGCGGAAAGCTTGACATCTTAAGCCATCAGGACTAGTCTATACATCGTAGAATGAATGTTCATTGTGGTTTATGCTATACAGTTCACTGCTTGCACAAGAACAGTCGTTCAAAGGCGCATCGATTGGGTGAACCGGGACAATCCATAAATATTGATAGGTGTTGCCGGCCTGCTGAATCTCTTTCAACCGGATGGTCAACGTTGCCAGGCAATCGACGTCTTTTGGTCTATAGATTCATGGTCTCTACTATGGAGAACAGGTGATGAACAAAAGAGGATTGATGCGGATCAATGAACTGGAAAAGAGAGCGGGCATTCCAAGGACGACGATACACTTCTACGTCAGACATGGCCTGCTCCACCCGCCTCTGAAGACCGGCCGAACCATGGCCTACTACAACGAGAGTCATCTCAGCAGGCTTCAAAGCATTCAGAAACTCAAGGTTGAAGGTCGGGTGCCGCTTTCATTTCTCAAGGAGAGCCTGGAAAGGCTCGAGCAAAGCGAAGGCGATCGGAGGGATCCAACCGGATCTGCGGCGAGAGAGATTGCCGCGACCACGAAGGCAAAGGACAAAAAAAGGCAGGAGATTGTCAACGCGGCCATAAAGGTTTTCGCCGAAAAAGGCTATCATAAGGTCAAAATAAGAGACATCACCGCTTCTTTGGGCATCTCAACCGGTACGTTCTACATCTACTTTGAAGACAAGAAGGCGCTCTTCGTGGATGTCGTGGATGCAGTGATACGGGCCATCATCGGCGATGCAACGGAAGCTTTGAAGCAGGAGGAGAATATCCTCAAAAGGCTGGCCATCCGGGGCAGGATCTTCTACGAAAAGTACTCGAAGTACAATGAGATCCTGAACCAGCTACGTGCTGAAATGGTTGGCGAGGATAAATGGCCCCATGAGAAGATCAAGAAAGCCTATCACGCCCTCACTCAACCCGTCATCCGGGACATACAGAAAGGAATTGATGCAGGCCTGTTCAGAAATGTCGATCCCGATCTCACAGCATACACGCTGACCGGGATCATTGAAATCATGTGCCTGAGAACGGTGATAAGTGGAAAATACACTTACGAGCAGATCGAGCCGTTCGTTTTTGACTTCATAACCAACGGAATGAAGCCGGATGATAATCGCTCAGGTCTAGATACAAGAAGCGGATAAGGGTGCGATGCATCCCGCCCCCGGGCAAAAGGAAGCTGCAGCCCTCGGCGCATCGCCGTCTAGGAGGAGTCGTGAATGGCCACGATGGGGTCTCCGGAGCGGATCGTCCCCGGCTTCAGGACGCGTGCAAACACACCTTCCCGGGGCATGATGCAGTCGCCCGCTTGATAAAAGATGGCGCACTTTTTATGGCACTCCTTGCCGATCTGTGTGATCTCGACCACGGCGGCGTCGCCAAGTCTGAATCGCGCTCCCAGGGGAATGCCAGGCCAGTCGATGCCCTCAGTAGCAATATTTTCCGCAAAGTCCCCGAAATCCACATCCAGTCCGCTCTGTCTGGCTTTGGAAATGCTCTCAGAAGCCAGGAAGCTCACCTGGCGATGCCATGGACCGGCATGAGCATCTCCCTGCAACCCATGGCCTTCAATGAGAACAGCCTCATCCACGATGGTCTTGCGGGTTCCTTTGGTCTTGCTGACAGCGATGGACACAATCCGCATTTCTTCTCCTCTGTATGGCCCAGTCGACTGGAATTCCTCACAACGCAAATACCAGACGGTGAAGTCGTAAAAGAGCAGAATGTGCGAGGATCCTTTTACGACTTAATAAATCTGCCTTCAGCCAAAAAGTCAAAGGCCTTCCTCCTTTTTGATAGATTTTCAACCTGACCTGAAATGCACAGTGCCATCTAATCAATTTTCATATTTGATCACTGAGCTATAGGTACAGTTTAAAAACAGGCCTCGTTCGTATACTTTATTCATAAGGCGATCCGAAAAATCGAGATGAAATGCAATTTTCAAGGTCTGGTTAAGGATAGACTGTTTCATTATGCCATTTTTCTCAAATCTGATTGCAGACGTAACACTATAAAATGGCAAGAGAGTTGGAGACAACTGACTGCTAAAATCTTTACTCAAAATCGTATCTTCAAAAATATCTACCTTCGGCAGATCACGGCGCCAAAGATTTCGACTGAAAAATATGCAATGATCGAGATACAATATGCCATGGAGACGGGCGCGAATATTATTCGAATACCAAGATGTGAATTGCAAGACCGGATGATCTTTGTCAAAGCAGTGTCTAAATCCTCCCCACATTTTTTGATCAGAATGACCATTGCACAGTTCCAGTAGATATTGAATACCAAAGGAATCGATGAAGGACCTGGGATGGTGAAAGAGCACAAAGTCGCCTTTTGTGCGATGAAACCCGATATTCAGCCTCTCGGCCCGTGAATGAGCTTCGTTCAAATCGACAAAAATCAGCTCAACTCCCTCGATTTGTTCGAGAGAATGAACTGACTTTTCCAGGAGCTCGCATGAAATATTTCGATTTGTAGGAACAACTACACTTAGCAAGCTATCCTCGTCAGCAACACGCCCCAGCAGCTCTATCTGTACCCTTGTCAGAGCTTATCGGCCCACAATCAGATAGACCACAATGATTGCCTGTGTCGCCGACAACCTCCAAATACTCAACAAATCGTCCTTGACTTGACATCAAATAAATCGCCTGCCGTGGCGCCGGGATCGACGAGGATGTTCAATATTTCCGCGGGCAGTCCGGCCTCCAAGGGGTTTCAGCGTTGCATCGATTCCAAGGTCGGTATTCCCTCATTGCTGCCGAGGAATTCCCCCTTCGTTCCATCCCCGGAGCCGAAAATAGTCAGCAAGCATCCGTTCCATCTCCTCCTCGGTCAGGCTGTGCCCTGAGGGCAACGCTTCCCGATGCAGCCTTTTAGGCAGACGGTCCTGCTCTGGCATCAGTCCTTCCCGCAGATTGAATCGTCTGGACTGATTGGCTATGAGGGAGGCCGTCCTGCGGAGTTGATCCTTTGAAGAAGGCAATCCGGTCACGAGCTCCACCAACCTGGCAAGCTCTTCCCAGGTGTAGAGATCCCGGTAGAAGCGGCAGAAAATCAATGTATCGAAGATCGTCAGGCGGTCCTCGTAATCGATCAGCATCTCCGCCTTCCCCTCGATGGAGTCGCGAGGGGTAAGGCCGGCCAATTCAGGCTTGTAGAAGGTGGTCCTCAAATGACAAGCCCCGCGATCCGAGGTGCCGTAGGCAAGCCCCATGCCCTTCATGACCCGCGGATCGTAGCCCGCCGGCTCCATTCCCTTCACATGAACCGCCACATCCTCCATGCCCCAGGTCTTTGCCGCATGGACAATCCCTTCAGCCAGGATGTCGCCTAGGCCCGCCCGATGAGCGATCTGGTTCAGGAGCACGGCAATCGCATCGGAATCACCGTAGTCGATCCTGTAGTCCACCTTCCCCCGTCGCGCCGCCTCAATGGTGAAAGCGCAAAGATTGCCCGCGGTGATCGTATCCATGCCAAGGCGATCACAGACATCGTTCAGGTAGGCGATCTCCTCGATCTCCTCGATCATGCACAAGCCGCCAAAGGCATAGATGGTTTCATATTCAGGCCCCTCGATCACGAGCCCCTGATGGCGGCCTTTGGTGATCGTGGTCAACCGGCCGCAGGCCATGAAGCACTTGGCGCAGGCATGGGGTTTGACGTCGTGGTCCTTGTGCAGAGTTTGGCCGCTGATCTTCTCCCAATGTTCGCAGGTTCCCGAAGTCCAGTAGCGTGTCGGAAACGCTCCGGCATTGTTCATGATCTTCACCATCATGGTTGTGCCCAATGCCTTGTAGGCTTTGACTCCAGGATTATCGATGTTTGCCTTGGCGAAAGCCTTGCAATAATCGGCGGCACCTTCCGGATTAAAGAGGCTGCGCTGCCGGTCTCCCTGGAACACCACGGCCTTGAGCAGCTTCGATCCCATGACGGCTCCCACGCCGCCGCGCCCGGCAGAGCGCCACTTGTCGTTTTCAATGACCGCAAACCGCAGCATCTTTTCGCCCGCAGGACCTATGACGACGGCACCCCGTTTGCGGAAGCCGTCTTTGACTGAAGATCTACACTGAAAATTGACCCCCCATTCTCATTGAAATCTGACCCCCTGG
>CAZLCS010000066.1:0-25287 GCA_964557955.1 uncultured Syntrophobacteraceae bacterium | reverse complement strand
TTCCCGTGGCTTTCACTCCTTCAACAGTGCGCTAAATTTGTGTCCGGTAGTGAAACTAAAAATAGAGCACTCCCTGATCTAATACAAAAACACTGCAGAGTGATAAAAGACTTTGGGAATCTTGCTGCTCATGGTAACGAATTTTCGGCGTCTAAGCTATCCTTTGAGGCAGTATCTGACGTTGAAACTAGTATGTGCGCTCAGTCACTAATGGTGATTGTCCAATGGTACAAAAATAAGATTATCCCACAGATCAAACAGGAAAAACAGTTTTCGGTTCTTAACAGCAGCCAGATAACACATTCGCATATTGATGAGGCAATAGAAATCGATAAATTGATTTATCCGGAACAACTAAGAGGCATCACGGACTATTGTTATGCATGGCATGATCGCAATCAAGAGATATACACAATGATTATCGATCCTCTTACAAACAAGTTGGTTGGTTATATAAATGCTATGCCGTTGGAACAGGATTTCTACAATAAAATAAAATCCGGTAAAACTTTTGACACGGAAATTCCAGCCAATGAAATTAGACAATACAATTTTCCTGATTTTTACTTTCTATATTTTTCGTCAATTGGTATTCATCCATCATATCAAAACACCACTGCATTGATATTTCTATATGAAGCATTTATTAATAGGTTGATTGATTTGGCACGAAAAGAACTATTCATAGTTGAAATAATAGCCGATGCCGTTACAGAAGAAGGTGTGCGATTATGCAATTATGCAGGAATGAAAGAGTTTCGTAGAACAAACCACAATTCAGCAATTTACAGCGTCAGGCTACTGCCACCTTCTTTACGTATCGCAACCTCTACCGGCAAGACTCTGCTGTCATTCTATGAAAAGAAATACCAGAGTTTTCAGGATATTATTGACATAGTCTACGCCGAACAAGGCGCTGCACTGGACGGGAATTCCGCTGAGCTCGATTCCCGCCAGTGAGCTTGATGTTGGCCGTGTGCAATGCATGACCCAGTGGTATATTCAGTTGGCAGGTTGTTTTCCGTTGCTGGAGGCCGGAATCTTTTCGTTAGGAGACAGTCATGACTTTCACCATCGAATACGAACAGGAAGTAGACGGCCGCTGGCTGGCAGAGGTGCTGGAGCTCTCCGGTGTCCTCGCTTATGGAAAGACTCCCGGGGAGGCCACCGGAAGAGTGCAGGCTCTCGCCCTGCGCGTCGTAGCCGAGAGGATTGAACATGGGGAAGTTCCGCCCGACATGTTGGATATCAGGTTTGCTGCGGCATGATGTCATGGTCCTCAACAAAGGCGCGGTAAGTCCTGGCTGCTCCTCTGCAGCGCATCGGCTGGCAAATCAGGCGCTCATCTGGTTCTCACCGCACCCTTTCTCGTCCCGGCTGGACGGATTTTGTGTTCTCGTTCCACGACAATGAAGAAATCGGTCCCAAAATGCTGTCACGCTTCGCGCGGCATACTGGCTTACGACCGAGCGATCTGTAACCCATCTGTTTGAAAGGCATTTTCGCCCAACCAAACGCTCCAGCCGACGCCAGGAAAGCGCCGCGGCTGAGCTCTGATGTCAGCCCCCAGTCTGTCGAGCCGCACCCCTTGCCTTATGTATGCTTTGATCATATACATGGAGGTGAACCATTAAACGTGAAAGCAGGAGGCTGTGGACTACAGGCAGCTATCCAAATCTACGGGATTTGAATGGGACGAAGGAAATTCGGAGAAGAATCGGCTCAAGCATAATTCTCACGACTCGGATGAGTATATCGACTGGGAAGAGGCAAAGCCATTGCCATTTCCCAATCTAAGGCCATCAACCAAGACCACATGCCTCAGACTGCCGGAATCCATGCTCGATGACCTCAGAATGCTGGCAAACAAAAGGGATGTTCCGTACCAGTCATTGCTGAAAGTGTTCTTGGCAGAACGCATCAATGAGGAACTGGGGGCAAAGAGAGGCCTCTCTGAAGCTCAATGAGAACTGTTGATCACCTGCAAAACCTTCAGTTTCTTCTTGTTTGACCTGCCCCAACTGAGAGCAACTGGCAGGGCTGACCTACTCGTTCTTCAGGTTTCAGAACAGGACCGACGGACATGGCGACCCTGAAAACGCAGGGTGCCGGGCATTTGAGGCCGGCCGAGCTTTCACCGACTGCCCGGCAGTTGACGTGCCATGCGATCTTCCAGGCTGACTCGGGAACCTCTTGCAAGATTCCGGCAGCCTTCATCTCATCTCGGCACCTGGCTCTGAAGATGATGGAGGCCTCCTCGACCGGACCCGCAACCACGCGGGGCGCATTTGGTGACGTTGGCCGCGTTGGTTGCGCTCCGGTGATGCCTTTTGTTCGCCATCTGAAGATCGAAGCGAAGGAGATTGACCATGCGCACTTTCGCAGAGAAACCGAAGGCAGCTCAGCGGACTGCGCCTTTTAAGTCTCCGCTACCCGGTCGGGCACACTTTGGGCAATGCCGTGAGGTGAACTCGATCCTTCACTTACATCGCAGGATTGGAAATCAAGCCGTGCAGCGGCTGCTGCAGGCCAAATCCGGCGGCCTTGAGGCCGTCTCCGATGCGACCGCACCGGCCTGCTCCGGTCATGATTTCTCGCGGATGCCGGTGCATGCCGGAGCATCAGCAAAAATCCCATCAAAACTCGCGGTAACGACTCCCGGAGACATCTACGAAAAGGAAGCGGACCACATCTCCGAGCAGGTGATGCGGATGCCTGAGCCGCAGTCACAGCGCGATGGCCCCTGCGGCGGAGCCTGCCCCCAATGTCGGACGGAGCAATCAGACCACCAATACCAGCGGTTGGAGACTCAGCCCGTCCGAGCCGGCGAGACGGGACAGATTGGAAGGCCGCCCTTCGTCCATGATGTATTGTCGGCGTCCGGTCAACCTCTCGATCCGGCAACCCGAGGCTTCATGGAGCAGCGCTTCGACTATGACTTTTCCAATGTGCGGGTGCATTCCGATGCGACCGCCGAGCAATCGGCGCACGAGGTGAGTGCCGAAGCCTACACGGTCGGACACGACATCGTGTTCGGTGCAGGACGGTTTGCGCCCGGGACTCACGCTGGCCGGCGGTTGATCGCGCATGAGCTCGCGCACGTCATACAGCAAGGCGGTCGAGAGGGCACACCGTCACCGATTCTGCAGCGGAAGCCCGACCGCCCCGGGCCCGCCGCCGAGCGAGGCCGTGCCGTGGAGGAGGCGGAGGCCGTCGCCAACGTCAGCACCGAATACCTGGTTGTGCAGGCGGAGGCCGAGTGGAAGCTCAAGCTCCAGGACAAGAGGCGCGGAGAGAAGAACTACGCGTGGTCCCTGGGTGTCCGGGATCGGGACCGTCTCCGCAAGACCCATGACCTCTCCCCGGATTTCCAGCAGGAGATCACCGTCAAGGTCGGCTTCTTCCGGGGCGAGGCGAAGGCGGCGTACATCCAGACCATCGGCGGCGCTCTCTCGGAGTTCCCCTCCGAGCAGGTCATCCAGATCCTCGAGGGGCAGCTCGCCGTTACGCGGGGCGGGGAGCAGGGGACAATGGGGCTGGCGTGCGACGTCAGCAAGGGGCAGTTCTCGCTGCTGTACGAGGACGGTTCCTCGCCGGCCCGGTGCGTCGACATCGAATCGGACCCGGAGCTCGAGAACAACTACTTCGACGACAAAATCCGCTCGGCGATCGGCTTCGCCATCGAAGGGACGACCTGGGAGAACGTCGAGTACGGCCGCTTCGGCGTGATGCTGGTCGAGTACCGGAATGGGAGCTCGGATTACTTCCTCCTCGACGATATCGGAAACTTCCACTACGGCTCCTCGACGCCGATCACCCTCCAGCACGGGTACCTGAAGCGGACGAACGGACTGGTCTACCCGATCCGGAACGGCAGGCTTTATTTCAACGAGATCCTGACGCCAAATCTCCTCAGGTACAAGAACGGGCTGGAGTGGCAGGTCAGACAGCTGCAGGATCTCTATACCCTCCTGCAGGTCGCCGGGGCCCATGCCGCCATCCTGGGGAGCTATGGAGCCGGGGTGGGGGCTTTCAAGGCATCGATCAGAGCGTTCGCCACGAAGCCTTCAACGAAGCTGCCGGGCAGGCCGCTCCCCGGGGTTGGTGTGAAGAAGCCCAAACAGGGCGGGGTCCCCGAGCCGATTACGGACGAGACCCCCACCCAGCCGATCCGGGTTGGGGATCCGGGCGGCGAGATCGTGGGGGATTTCCGGATCGGGGGCAAGAAGTGGATGCAGGGCACGACCTTCCACCGGGAGATCTACGGGCTCTTCAACCTGCGCGGGAAACAGACCGACATCCGGCCCCTGATGCGGCTGTTCCAGAGCTTCGTCGAGGAGGCGAAGGCCGCGGGCGCGACGGAGCTCAGGATTCACGGCGGGTTCATCCGCAATCGGAACGTGCTCAAGATGGACAGGTTCGTGGCAAGTCGTGGCGGGACCTTCCGCGTGACGGGTTCGATGTCGATAGAGATCGTCATCCCGTTGAAGTGACCCCCGGGATTGTCGGTAAAGCCTCGCAAACCGGCCCACTGACGCATGCGGGCAATGGGCTGCCTTCGTTCGCAGGTCTGGACTGTGCCTTCAATCCCCGGGAGGCGCCGGAAATCCCACGGTGGGAGGTTCGCCGGTGGTGGGCGTGACATCGGCCCCCCTGCAGGACATCGGCTCCTCAGGGACCGGTGGCGCTTCTTCCGTTGAAACCATCGAATAAGGAGGATAAACATGAGAAACAGACGGTTGTTGGGCACACTGCGGTTCTCCTGCATTTTTTTCCTCTTGCTGCTTTCGCTCGGTGCCCCTGCGCGGGGAGAAGAGCTGGGCAGACTGCCTTTGGATGACGTTTCATCGCTCGGCACAACGATCTCGTCCGATGCCGCGGTGAAGCAGGAGGGCAGCGGCTCCATCAGAATCTCGACGCTCTGGCCGACGACCCTTTGCCTGGGAGAGATGCAGGGGCTCAATGTCGACAACGCCCGGATTGTCTACCGAGCCAGGGTGAGGAGCGAAAACCTGGAAGGCACCGCATACCTTGAGCTATGGGCTCACGTCGGTGGCGGCCAGTACTTCTCCCGTGGCATGAATTCGGTGGTCTCCGGCACAGCGGACTGGACCACCCTCGAAACACCTTTCATGCTTCAGGCCGGCCAGATCGCCCGGAAGGTCACGCTGAACCTGGTCATCAACGGCAAAGGCACCGTCTGGATTGATGACATTCGTCTGCTCAAAGAGCCGTTGAAATAAGAGCCGGTCCCGTCCTCGGCTTTCGACCGAATTCTTTGACGCAATGAGAGGTGTATGCCGGCGGAGCTCAGGCAGATTTTCCACCGTCACCGACAAGCAGTGGCGCACCGGGTCCCAAAAGGAGGAAGAGGGAAGAACGGAGCCCCAGGAGAAAGCATGAAGAAAAGAAGGAAGCTCGGAAGGGGTGTTGCCGTCGTTGGAGCCGGGATGTCGAAGTTCGGCATGTTCAGGGAAAAGGACTCGAAAGACCTTTTTGCGGAGGCATTCCGCGAGATGCGCTCATCCGTCGACCGAGGTGTGGATCCCAGGGAGATCGATGCACTCTACCTTGGGAACTTCTCGAATGATTTTTTCACTCACCAGGCTCACTGGGCCCCTATCATCGCGGATCTCACCGGGCTCACCCCAAGGCCCGCCACGCGCACGGAGGGCGCCTGCGCATCGAGCGCTCTCGCATTCCGCGAAGGGGTCATTGCCATCGCCTCCGGGCTTTACGACATGGTGCTGGTGGGCGGTGTGGAGGAGATGTCCAAGCGAAGCACCGAAGAAGTTGCGGAAGGACTGGCCCTGGCCAACACCCCCTATGCTGCAAGGGTTGGGTTTACCTTTCCGGGCGTGTTCGGAGCCATGGCTACGGCTTACTTTGCCAGGTACGGGGCCGATCGGGAACACCTGATGAACGTCACCATCAAGAGCCACAACAACGCTCCATTGAACCCCAAGGCGCAATTTCCCTTCACAATCCGCGATATGATGAACGCGAAAAGGGAGAGCATGAAGGCAAAGGGCTTCACTGCACCACATTGGGCAAACGAAAAGGACTTTCTCAGGGATTCGGCTGTAAACCCGATGGTTGCGTGGCCGCTGCATCTTTTTGACTGCTGCCCCATCAGCGACGGAGCGAGCGCCATGCTCCTGGTAGCCGAGGAAATGGCCGGAGACTTCACGGACGACCCCATTTATGTGGCGGGAATGGGACAGGGCAGCGGCAGCGGCCTTCATCGAAGCCCCGACCTCACTTCTTTTGAAGCAACGCGATATGCGGCAAAAGAGGCTTACTCCATGGCCGGACTTGGGCCCGGGGACATCCAGTTCTGCGAAGTGCATGACTGCTTTTCCATCGCCGAGATCATTCACGTGGAAGACCTTGGCTTCTTCAACCGGGGTGAAGGCCATAAGGCCATTGCGGAAGGTGCGACAAGGCTCGATGGCCCAATGCCCGTCAATACCTCAGGGGGATTGAAGTGCAAAGGCCACCCGGTGGGCGCAACCGGTGTTTCGCAGCTCTACGAGGTCTGGACCCAGTTGAAGGGGAAGGCCGGAAAACGGCAGATTCCAAACCGCGATTTGCGGGTTGGAGGCGCACACAACCTCGGCGGTACCGGTGGAACCTGCACTTTCACCATTCTGGAACGGAGATAGGATCTTGGAAGGAGCACTCCTGAGCGATATCTCATACAATCGGTTCATCGCGGAAGAGAAACTCACCGCCGCCCGCTGCCGGAACTGCGGAGCCCGCTGGGTGCCACCACGGCCCATCTGCATCGCCTGCTACAGTTCGAACCTCGAACTGATCGAAGTGAACGGGAAAGGAAGGCTCGCAGCCTTCACCTGCATCGCCATCCCGCCGTCCTCGATGGCTGCCCAGGGCTATGGCCGAAAACACCCTTATTGCGTGGGGATATTGGAGCTGGACGACGGAGGAAGGGTCGACGCCAGGATTGAAGGCGTGGATGCGACCCACCCCGAGAGCATAAAGATCGGAATGCCCATGAAAGTCAAATTCCTGCATCGGACTTTGCATGGAAAGGCAGAGAGCTACCTGGCATTCGAACCCGCCTGATCACACCCCCGATGCCGTTGAATCAGGCTCATTTTTCCGGTCAGGATGGGTGCCATCGGCTAAGTACAGCTCATCACAATACAGTGTCCACCTCTCAGATCGCACCTGCTCCCGGGCGCACTCATGCCGGCAGTTTGGCCGGAATCCACAAAAAAGCTGGATGCCGGCTTGAAGATTGCCGGCATGACGAGCGGCGGCGAAATGGACATCTTTTTCTGTGGAGGTGTACTGAGCGGAGCTTGCCCACGCCAGCTCATATGATCACGGGCAAGCTCCGCTTAGACCGTGCCGCCCCTCAGTCCAACCGAACTGGATCACGCCCTCCGCCTCTGGACCGTCCACTCCCGCGAAAGACGTGCGGAAAAGTCAACGCTTCGAGGTTGCCATCCAGCAGGACGAGGACGCCATGGACGGCCGCTTCGACAAGATGCTTCCGCCTGCATCCTCGTGAAAGGCACGGGGACCGCCGCCGGCCTGCAACCCACCCCAGTGTTTCAGAGTGGTCATGATTCCGGTTGATCTTCCACATCCAGCGACAGCAGATAGATCGCCGCCTCTTCAGGCGTATCCATGGGTGCCGGAGCGCCCCAGTCGCGGAAATTCCAGGGAACGCCATTCACTTCTCTACAGAACCATCCGTCCTCTTTCTGAATGAACTCGCCCTCAAGCACTCCCCAGCCTTCGACCTCGATTTTCTTCCTGATTGTCGTTTCCGTCATGTGAGTCCCCTGTTCTCGTGTGACGCCGGAAATGCGGAACGCCGCCATCCTGTCCGGCACCGTCAGCAGGCTGGGAGAGTGTGCTTTGCACCCATGCCACCAGGATGTCACGGGTACATTTTCCTGCTCCCGCTCGCCTGCAGAGTCACAAAAAAGTAGGCATCAGCAAAAAACCGTCAGAATCTTTGTGGGGTCTTATATACGGTGAAAGGGTGGAGTTCGGCAAGGGAGAGACCATGATCACCCTGCGCGAGGAGCCATCAGGTGAAAGCCATCAGGTGAAAGCCATCAAGGAGGAGTCTGCGCGGCTGAAGCCTTCCGCGCATGGGGCGATCCCTGAAGCGTCAGGTGGAGCTCCCGGGAGGGCGTCCCTTTTCAAGATCCTCATGGAAGGCCCTCCCGCAAGGTTTTTTTATGAACTCCCTCCGGCCGTTGAAGGGGGGAGTCAGTACATCTCATACACCTTGGCTTCCCAGGGATAGAGCGGCTCTCTGCCGACCCAGTGCTGAGGGACCTCCCTCGCCTGGGTCGTCTCGCGCCACTTCTTCCCCGACGGCGTGGCCGGCCAGTTGTGGACGATGTACTCGGGTCCCGGCGTGTGGCAGCCGGAGAAGTTGGCGACCACGACCACCAAATCCTGCATGCCGGGCTTCCCCCGCACCCACGCGACGATTCTTCGGCCTTCTTCGAAATCCATGTGGATGAACTCCGTGTCATTGACGCCCAACGCAGCCGCCCGCTTTCGCAGGTGGACCAGGCGGGCGACGTAGTCGAACAGGCGGGAACGCCAGGGGTCGCGTTTCCGGGCGTAGTTGACCGGATCGAGCTGCTTGGTCGGATGCTTGACTTCCCGGTCGTGCTGATCGCAGAATTCCTCTCCCGCGAAGATCATGGGAATGCCTACGGCAGTGCACAGGCAGACGAAGGCCAGCTTTGCACGCTGCTCCTTTTCATAAACCCCGCACGCCTCCAGATAATCGTAGAGGCGTTCCTTGCGGTAGCCCTCCGTATCGTGTGAAGTGATGTAATTGATCGCCTCCGCTCCGTCCCGGAAACCCAGCATCCGGCAGTCGATCATCTTTCGGACGGTCCACTCGAAACTCCCAGCTCCTTCGGACTCGCCGACAATGGCCGCACGGACAAGGCGCTGGAAATGCTCGTTCCAAAGTGCGTCGACACAGTTCGTGGTGATCAGGTCAAGAGGCACGTTGAGCTCCTCCCCCAGCACGAGGAACCTCGCATCGCTTTCCGCTGAAGGGGAGCCGGAATAGCGTGATGAAAAATGCGCCCTGGCCTCCCTGGTGAACGTCCGCACAAAATCCCAGTTGGCGATGTTGTTCACACTGTCAAGCCGAATACCGTCGACTTGAAAGTCCACCATCCAGCGCTCGAGATGAGCGAGCAGGTATTGCGACGCCGGACATACGGGGCGAGAAGTCCCGGTGTCCGGGGCATAGGTTTCGATGCTTTTCAGGTATCGCCAGCTCTCACCGCCGTAACCGTCACGGAGCTCCCCTGTTCGACTGGACTGGAAAGAGTCGGCATTGCCGGGCTCATCCTTCGGCCGAAGATGGAAGTCGGGATAGCCGATGTGGATGTAGGGATCATGGCCGAATCCCATCACCATGTCCGTGAAGAACCGGACACCGTTGGCATGGCAGTGGCGAACCAGTGCCGCAAGGTCGGAGGCTGCCGTCGGGGACTGGTGCCCCTCGGGGAACCCGAGATCGTAGTCGGGCGCGAAATAATGCGCGGTTGCGTATCCCCACTCACGCTTCGACTTTGCGTCAGCCGGCGGCAGGAGCTCGAGTCCGTTGATGCCCAGCCGGGCGACGATCGCTTCGTCGTTCACTTCGGGCAGGTCGCTGAAATTGGCGCCCGGGGAGGACGGGTCCAGAAGGGCAAGGACGTCCCGGAACGTTCCCACATCCCGCTCCTCGGTTCCGGCACCTTCGATTCCAGCGCGGGACCAGGATGTCGGCAGCTCGTAAATGACCAGGTGATTATTGGGCGGAAGGGAGAGGATGGCCGGGGGCCGGCCAGGGTCAGCAGGCTCCCCGCCGGGATCGCACGGGATCAGCCTTCCGTTGTCCAGTTTCACGACCGCCGCCGGCTGGTTCCCTGGCGACGACTGGATCCGGTAGTCGACAGTGAAAGCCAGGGGGTCCGTGACGATGAGTGTTCCCGCCCCGGATGGCGATGTATCCTCAATTTCGAACCAGTAATGGTAAACACCGTCGGAGAGCCCCGGAGAAGAACAGGAAAGCTCCCAAAGACCCGCCTGAGCTGCAGGTAAAAGGGGATGCCGGGTCTCCTGAGCGATCATCGGGGGGTTTCCGGGAACCAGAGACCCGATCACTAAAACCGGGGCAGCCGTCCCCGAGGGCCGCCACAAGACGAAGTGGGTTTCGCGGCGCTTCAAAAGGTCGAATGGCATCTTAACCTCCATGGATGGGGTTTTGGGTCTGTGCGATCCGCCACGGGTGTCCTTTCGCCACATGGATGATCTTTGCACAATCAGCCGGATTCGCCGGGTCGCTCCTGCGGAGGCCTTTGAGGCTGCTGTCGAAATCCAACACGGCGATGGCGACGATCGTGGGCTGCTGGCAATCTTTCTGTAAGGAGGTTGCTGGATTCGGTCGCTGATAGAATTTGATCCGATGATCAAGGATGGTGGTAGCGATACACAGGCGCTATGGTTTGTCAAGCTTAAAGTGTTAATAGCCTGTTAATATGGAACTCACAAAAAAAGCCTTCTGAATCTCAACAGGCAGGGCCGGCTTGCTTCCCGGCCGTTTCTAGATGGGAGGTTGACGTTGTGCAGGGACGCAACCGAGCCCCGGCATTCGCCGGCAAGGGGATGGATTTATTGCGTGATCTCTTTAGGGGACTGTTCCTCCTCGGAATCGGTGTTCAACCTGCGCGTACACCTGATGCCATAACGTTTCATCCTGTTCCAAACGGTGACACGGGAAACCCCGAGGAGAGCCGCAGCAGCCGACTGGTTTCCATCTGCCCGCTCCAGGGCATCCACCAGCTGCTGCCTGCGCAAATCCTCCTTGGAGAGACACTCCGGCTCCGGCCCGACATCGCTTTCAGCTCTGCCCAACTTCAAAATATCCGGAGGCAGGTGATCCGGCTCGATCACGCGGCCTTGGCAGGTGACAAAGGCGTACT
This sequence comes from uncultured Syntrophobacteraceae bacterium, assembly GCA_964557955.1. Taxonomy (GTDB): domain Bacteria; phylum Desulfobacterota; class Syntrophobacteria; order Syntrophobacterales; family Syntrophobacteraceae; genus JALOOX01. The sequence goes on along the minus strand of CAZLCS010000066.1, from coordinate 14,305 downwards.
CGAAGGCGCTCTTGAGCTCCCGGACGTTGCCAGGCCAGGGGTACCGCAAAAGCAGGTCCATGGTAGCTTTGCTGATTCCCTCGATGGGCTTTCTCCCCTTGAGCCGCGTCTTCCGAAAGAAGGACTCGGCCAGGAGCGGGATGTCTTCCACCCGATCTCTCAATCGCGGCAGCACTATGGGAATGACGTTGATGCGAAAGTAGAAATCCTTGCGGAACAGACCCTTTTCCACGAGCTTCGGCAGGTCTCGATTGGTGGCCGAGACGATGCGCACATCCACGGGGATCGGCTTGTTGTCACCGACCCGCTCGATGACCTTTTCCTCCAGCACCCGAAGGAGCTTGACCTGCGTGGAAAGAGGCAGGTCTCCGATTTCGTCGAGGAAAATATCCCCTCCCCGAGCCATCTCAAACCGGCCTTCGCGGCTCCGATACGCCCCGGTGTAAGCCCCTTTCACATGCCCGAAAAGCTCGCTCTCCAGGAGCGACTCGGTGAGTGAGGCGCAGTTCACCTTGACGTAAGGACCAGCCTTGCGCTCGCCTACCTGGTGGATGGCCCTGGCCACGAGCTCCTTGCCGGTGCCGCTCTCCCCCAGGATGATGACGGGGGCGTCCGAATGGGCTGCATTTTCAATGAGATCAAAGACTTTCCGCATCTGGGAAGAAGACCCGATGAGCCCCTGGAACGAATTCTCCAGCCTCAGCTCCCGGCGGTAGGCCGCCAGCTGACGGTCCTTCTCCACCAGCTCCGTCACGTCCGTCACCGTTTCCACGGCACCAATGACGTTGCCCCTGCTGTCATGAAGGGGGGAGGCATTCTTGAGCACCTGCACGTAGGTTCCATCCTTGCGCATGATGGTGCAGCGGCGCGTGTTCAAATTCCCGGTTTTGAACAGAACGCACCAGTGGTCTCCGGCGCGCTCCCGCGCTACGTTGAAGATGCTGCAGTTCAAGATGGAACATTTTTGACCGATGAGCTCGTTTCGGGTGTACCCGGTCATGGATTCCAGGGCGGCATTGACCGAAACGATGGATCCTCCCGTGTCGACGATCATGATGCCGTCCCGAATGGTGCTCACAACCGTTTTCCAGTATCGATCCAGATCCTCTTCAAACATGGGCTGCCCCGTGTTCATTTTGCAGCAGGTGTTAAATTGTATTTTTTTAACACTTTGACATTTTTATTAACATATAATATATCACTGTCATAGTAAACTTACATATTATCAATATATCCAATCTAACTTACTCTTCGATATTAAAAAAATATGCCACTTGGATGAACATGGCACCAAGCTTGCCTTTCCTCTCCAGCGGAACCCAAGGAAAGGAGCGAGTCCGACTTGAAACAGACGCCGCATTATGTGCTCGATTTCAGGGAGACCATCACTCCTCTCGCCCTTCTGAAGATGACTCAAGTGCTGAGGGAGATGGAGACCGACCAGGTCCTGGAGATCATCACCCGGGACCCCGACGCGCGGACGGACGTCCTCAAAGTCATTCCCGCCTCGACGTGCGAACTGATCAACATGGAGTTTACCCCGGATGCGGATTGTTGTCGGATTCAGCTGAGAAAGACCGGCCAGCCGAAGCCCTGAGCCATCGAAAAGGCCGGGAGGCAGGATCAGGGTGTAGTCCCCCCGGCGATCGCCGCTGACAGGGAACGTTCCACGTCAGCGCGCGGATCGAAGATTCGGCCCCGGCACATCGGAACGGTGGAATGCGGGAAGATCCCGACCCACGTTTCATCGTCGGTGGCTTCGTTCATGCCGGCGACCGGCTGCGACAAATGCTCTGATGCCGAACAGCGACGCACTTCACAGAGAGAAGAGGAGGCCCATGAGCTTTCAAAAACGACTCACCTCAGGAGAATTCGTGGTCCTTGCGGAGATGAACACCCCCAAAGGGGTGGACACCTCTCAGCTGCTGGGGGCCGCCCGAAGAATCAAAGGCCGCGTGGATGCGGTGATCGTACCGGACATGGATAACGGCATCATGAGGATGAGCGCCTTCGCCGGCGGCGTGCTCATGCAGCAACAGGGCATCGAAGCCATCATCCATGTCTACTGCCGGGACAGGAACCGGCTGGCGCTCCAGGGCGACATCCTCGCAGCCCATGCTCTCGGCATTCATAACCTGCTGGTGGTCTGCGGGGAAGACATAACCAACTGCGACCATCATGAGGCCAAGTCCGTCAATGACCTGGATGAGCTGGGGCTCCTGAGGGCGATTCGCACCCTGGAGGGTGGAACCGATCTCGCCGGCCTGGAGCTCACGGGAACCCCGAGCTTCATCACTGGCTGCACCGTCAATTCCTTTTCAGACGATCAGGCCTTCGAGGCTGAGATCGGGCGAGCACGGGAGAAGCTTCAGGCCGGAGCCCGCTTCGTGGTGACACCACCGGTGTTCGACCTGGTGCGATTCGAACCGCTGCTCGACCGGTTGAAAGGTCTTGGAGCTCCCGTCATTTCCACGGTGTTTCTGCTCAAATCCGTGGGAGTCGCCCGCTACATTGCCACCAACGAACCGTCCTCCGGGATCAGCGAGGACCTGATCCAGCGGATCCGCAAGGCCCCGGACCGCGAAATGGAATGCGTGAAGATCGCGGGCGAAACGGTGGCGGCCCTCAAGCAAAAGGTTCAGGGAGTGAAGATCGTCACCCTCGGCTGGGAGCACAAGCTTCCGGCGATTCTGGATTGTGCCGGACTGTGACCGCAACGCGAAAGGTCATGGACCGTGAGATCGAACCTCTTCAAACGCAAAGGGAAGATCGGGAGCCGATGGACGAAACCAAGAAATCTCAGACGATGAACAGAGTCCTTGTCGTTGGCGGAGGCATGGCGGGCATACGCGCGGCCCTGGACCTGGCGGAAGCGGGGCGGGACGTGGTGCTGATCGACAAAGCCTACGCCATAGGCGGTCTCATGACGAGCCTGGACCGCACGTTTCCCACCAACAACTGCGACCTTTGCACCCTGTCGCCCCACCTTTCCGAGAGCGGCCGGCAGCTGCACGTCGAGCTCATGCCTCTCACCCATCTGCGGGAAGTCAAAGGGGAGGCGGGGCAATTCCAGACCGTCCTCGAGACGGAGCCCCGATATATCGATCTGGGGCGATGCACAGCCTGCGGCGAATGTCTGCGCGCTTTCCCAGAGGCCGTCCGTTTCACTCCGGGCCTGGACCATCGGGCCCCGACCTGCATGCGCTACCCTCAGGCTACCCCTTACGCCTTCTCCATCGACATGGACCGTGTCACGGACGTCGACCAGCTGGTCCGCGTCTGCCCGGCCGAGGCTATCCTCCCCCAGGACAGCCGGAAGACACACCACCTGGATGTCGGCTCCATCATCCTCGCGCCGGGTGCGGACCTCTTCAACCCCGAGGTCCTCGACACCTATCACTACGGAAGCTGTCCGGATGTGGTCACCAGCCTGGAATACGAGCGCATCCTGTCGGCGTCGGGCCCCACGCGGGGAGAGCTGCTCAGGCCTTCGGATGGAAAGGCCCCTTCGAAAATCGCCTGGATTCAATGTGTGGGATCCCGTGGCCTCCAGGACGGCTGCGTTTCCTACTGCTCCAGCGCCTGCTGCATGTACGCCCTGAAGGAGGCCATGGTGACCCGCGAGCGTTTCGGCGGGGATGTGGAGACCACCATCTTCTACATGGACATGAGGACTTCCGGGAAGGACTACGAGACGTACCTGGAGCGCGCCAGGAGCGAATACGGCGTCCGGCTGGTCCGAAGCCGCCCCCACAGCGTGGTGCTCGACCCGGAGAGCTCCCGTCTCGACATCTCTTTCAACGTCGCCGGCAACGGAGTCTTCCAGACGGAATCGTTCGACATGGTGGTGCTCACCACGGGATTCCGGGTTTCACCGGAGGTGAAGGAGCTTGCTGAAAAACTGGGGGTCCAGCTCAATGATCACAGCTTCGCCCGGACGGCGACCTTCAGTCCCGTGGCCACTTCGAGGTCAGGGGTTTACGTGGCGGGCCTCTTCGAGAGCCCCAAGGACATTCCCGAGACCATGGTTCAGGCGAGTGCTGCAGCCGCTTGTGCAGCCGGGGATCTCATGCCGCTTCGGGCGGTGAGCGAACGGGAAGAGGACTTCCCCGCGGAAAGGGACGTTTCCGGGGAAGAACCGAGGATCGGCGTCTTCGTCTGCGACTGCGGGTTCAATATCGGCGGCGTTGTCGACGTGGACGGAATTGTCCAATCCATGGGCTCACTACCCCAGGTGGTCGTCTCCAGGAACGTGGGACATGGCTGCAGCCGGGAGTCGCTCGATCTCATCCGCGACACGATTCGGCAGGAGAAGCTGAACCGCGTGGTCATGGGAGCCTGTTCTCCCCGGACCCACGAAACCCTCTTTCAGGACACCCTCCGCAAGGCAGGCCTCAACAAGTACCTGCTGGAAATGGCCAACCTGAGGGACCAGGACACCTGGGTGCACGGCGACCGGCCCCGGGATGCCGCCTCCAAGGCGCAAGAGCTGATGCGCATGGCGGTATCCGCCGTCCGGTGGAATCATCCCCTGACGGATCAACACCTGCCCATGAACAAGGATGTTCTGGTGGTGGGCGGGGGCGTGGCCGGCATGAGCGCTTCCCTCACGCTGGCCGACATGGGCTACCGCGTCTACCTGGTCGAGCGAAGCAGCAAGCTGGGTGGAAACGCCCGAAAGGTCCTGAAGACCCTCGACGGCGAAGACATCCAGGCCAGTCTCGACGACCTCATCCGCCGGACCGAAGAGGAAGAGCGCATCATGGTGCTCAAAAACTCGGTGGTCGTGGACCATTCGGGCATGGCCGGCCTTTTCCAGACGGGCGTCCAGGTTGGCCCCCAGATGTTCTACCGGCAGATCAAGCACGGCATCACCATTCTGGCCACCGGGGCCCTGCCCAACCGGCCGCGGGAGTATCAGCTGGATCAGCACCCGGCCGTGACGACTCAACTGGACCTCGAAGGGCTCCTGGCGAGAGAGCCCCAGAAGGCGGCGGACTGGAACAACGTCGTCATGATCCAGTGCGTGGGGTCGCGCGTCCCCGAGAACCCCAACTGCTCCAAGGTCTGCTGCCAGGCCGCCGTCAAGAACGCCCTGCGGATCAAGGAGCTGAACCCCGCAGCCCGCATCTTTGTCCTTTACCGCGACATGCGCACGTCGGGCTTCGACGAAGACTACTACCGGAGGGCGCGCGAGGGCGGGATCATCTTCACTCCTTACGAGACTGACGACAAGCCCGTCCTGGGAACCAACGGCGGCACAGTTTCCGTGACCTTCACCGATCCCATCCTCGGGCAGCCGATTCGGGTCGATGCGGACTGCCTGGCCCTCAGCACCGGATTCAGGGCCGACGAGGAGTCGACGGAAGACCTGGGGACCATCTTTCGGCTCGCCCGAACGCCGGACGGCTATTTCCTCGAGGATCACGTCAAGCTGAGACCGGTGGACCTTTCCATTCCCGGGTTCTTTGTGGCCGGGGCCGCCCATTCTCCCAAGAGCATCCGCGAGAGCATCGCCCAGGCACAGGCCGCGGCTGCGCGGGCTCAGACGTTCCTCTCCCGCGATGTCATCAATCTCGGTGCGGCCGTAGCTCAGGTGGACGGAGCCAAATGCGCCGCCTGTCTCATCTGCGTGCGGGCCTGTCCCTTTGACGTCCCGTTCATCAACGAGGACGGGTACTCCGAGATCGATCCGGCCAAGTGTCACGGCTGCGGCGTGTGCGCATCGGAATGCCCCGCCAAGGCCATTCAACTCATGCAGTTCGAGGACGACCAGATCATGGCCAAACTCGACGGACTTCTGGAAAGGATCGCTTGATGGAAGAATTCGAACCGATCATCGTGGCATTCTGCTGCCACTACTGCGCTTACACGGCGGCGGACATGGCGGGCAGCATGAGGCTCCACTATCCCGCCAACGTGAAGATCATTCGGGTGCCCTGTTCCGGGAAGGTCGATGCCATCCATGTCATGAAGGCGTTGGAAAAGGGAGCCGACGGGGTGGTCGTGGCGGGCTGCCTGGAGGGGGATTGTCATTTCAAAAACGGAAATACGCGGGCTGCCAGCCGTGTCAAGAGCGTCAAGAAGCTTCTGGATGAAATCGGCATCGGAGCAGAGCGCGTGGAGATGTTCACCATGTCTGCGGGAATGGGCGAGCGCTTCGCCCACATCGCCACCGAGTTCACGGAGAAGATCCGGCAGCTTGGGCCCAACCCGGTCAAGGCTGGCGCCGGGATGCATCGCGCCGCGAGCTGAGGTCCCCAAAAAGGAGAGTTTGCGAAAATGATCACCGCCGAACGAAAACCCATGGAAGAGCTCATCGAGTCCATCAGTCCCTACAGGCGCATCCTCCTGGCCGGCTGCAACGAGTGCGTGACAGTGTGCGCCGCCGGGGGCCGCAAAGAGGTTGGGATTCTTGCATCTGCGCTGCAGATGCACTTCGCCAGGGAAGGCCAGCCCATCGAGATCCAGGAGGTCACCCTGGAGAGGCAGTGTGACCCCGAATACGTGGAGGAGCTGGTTCCCCGGATCGACCAGGTGGATGCCGTACTGTCCATGGCCTGCGGCTGCGGGGTCCAGGAAGTAGCCCGGCGCTTCAAGGAAAAACCGGTCTTCCCCGCTGTCAACACCAAGTTCATGGGGGCTTCGGAACGTCAGGGGCTCTGGGCCGAGCGATGCCAGGGCTGTGGAGACTGCGTTCTCGGTATCACGGCCGGCGTTTGCCCCATTGCACGCTGTTCCAAGCAGCTGCTCAACGGACCCTGCGGAGGTTCCACCAACGGCAAGTGTGAAGTGAGCCCCGACATGGACTGCGCCTGGCAGCTCATCTGGGATCGGTTGAAATCATTGGGAATGGTGGAGCGCTACGAGGAGAACATTCCGGCCAAGGACTGGCGTTCCGGTGGAGGAGCGGGCCCGCGCAGAATCATGAGAGAGGATCTGGCATCATGAAGACGGAAAGCAGACTGGAGAAGATACTGGCATCGGGAAACCTGGCGGTCACTTCGGAATGCGGACCACCGCGAGGTTCACAGGCCGGCAAGGTCAGGGAGAAAGCGGAGATGCTCCGGGGAGTGGTCGACGGCATCAACGTCACGGACAATCAGACGGCCATGGTCCGCATGTCGAGCCTGGCGGCGTGCATTCTGATCAAGGGCATGGGCTTGACACCCATCTTGCAGATGGTTTCACGGGATCGCAACCGGCTGGCCATGCAGAGCGACATTCTGGGAGCCTATGCCCACGGCATCGACACCATGCTCTGCCTTTCGGGCGATCACCCGCACTTCGGGGATCACCCCATGGCAGCCAATGTCCACGACATCGATTCCATCCAGATGCTGGACATGGTGCGCACCATGAGGGACGAAGGCAAGTTCCAGGGCGGCGAAAAAATCGACGGCCCCCCAAAAATGTTCATCGGGGCGGCGGCGAACCCCTTCGCCGATCCCTTCGAGCTGCGCGTATCCCGACTCGCGAAGAAGGTGAAAGCCGGGGTCGATTTCATCCAGACCCAGTGCATCTACAACGTGCCCAAGTTCGAGAAATGGATGGAAGGGGTGCGGGATCGCGGGCTGCATGAAAAAGTCGCCATCCTCGCCGGCATCACCCCCATGAAGTCCGTGGGCATGGCAAAGTACATGAAGAACAAGGTCCCCGGCATGGACGTACCCGATGACGTGGTGAAGCGTATGGGGGGGGTACCCAAAGAGCAGCAGTCGGAGGAGGGCATCAAAATCTGCATCGAGACCATCGAACGGCTCAAGGAGGTCGAAGGGGTCAAGGGCTTCCACATCATGGCCATTGAATGGGAACAGAAAGTACCCGAGATCGTCGAGCGGGCAGGACTGCTGCCGCGGCCCCAGATCTGAGGGCGGACGAACAACCGGTTCCAACGAACCTGAGCAAAGGAGATTCCATGAGCAACAAGACACACATCATGGTGGTGGACGACGATCCGGACCTGGTGGAATCCGTCTCCATGAAACTGGCGGGCAACCAGGACTACCGGATCACCAAGGCTTACGACGGCGTGGACGCTTTCGAAAAGATCAAGCAGGAAAAGCCCGACCTGGTCCTGCTGGACGTGATGATGCCGCGCAAGAACGGCTACGAACTCTGCAACGAACTGAAGAAGGATCCGCAGTACAAGGACATCATGGTGGTGCTCCTGACTGCCGTGGCCGACAATGTGCAATCGACCACCTACACGCACATGGACGGCAAGTCGACCCTTGCGGACGACTACATCGCCAAGCCCATCGACCTTGACAAGCTTGCGGAGATCGTCAGGGACAACCTGGGTCGCTGAGCCTTGGTTCAGCACCCCCAGTAAAGCTCCGCACGATTGAGTGACAACATTTCAGCCGTCATGACGGCAATCTTTGAGCCGGAATCCCGACGAAAGAAACCGGGTGCCGCCTTGAGGACTGCCGGCATGACGAAATCGAACCGGCCAGCTCTTTTCGGAGAGCTGTACTCAGCGGGCGAAGGCAGGCGCAGGGCCTGTGGCGGGGCAGAACTTGCCGCCTGCCTCCCCCCCTGAGCACGCGGATTACAAGCGAGTATCCCAAGCGCATGACAGAAGAGACGAGGGTCCCATCAGAGGGAGACGAGGACTGGAGAGGGAAAGTATTCGATTCCCTTTCGCTGCCCGCTCTCATCCTGAGGCCGGACAGAAAAATCGTCAGTGTTAACCGAAACTTCCAGAAGAAATTCGGCAAACGGAAGGAGGACTTCATCGGGCGAACCTGCCACGAATTCTTCTACGACTCCGAGGTGCCCTGCGAAATGGATCTCTGCCCGCTCTCCAAGGTGCTGACGGACCGCGTGGGCCACACCAGCCTCAGGCGGGTGATCGGGGCGTCAGGCAAAGAAGCGTGGGAGGACCGGGTGTTTTCCCCGATACTCGATGACGAGGGAAATGTTCTCTACATCATCGAAAGCATTCGGGATGTCACCAAGGTGAAAACCCTCGAGAAGGAGCTGGTGGGAATCCGGGCCTTCATGGAGAAGCTCGTGCAGAGCTCGACCAGCGGGATCATCGCTGCCAACCGCCGAGGAAGAATCCTGGTCATCAACCAGGCTGCCGAGGAATTGACCGGCTACAGCATGGAGCAGGCGCAAAAGGGTGAAATCAACGCAATGAGCCTCTATCGCCCCGGGCAGGCCAGAGAGCTCATGAAGCTGCTCCGGGACGAGAGTTATGGGGGTAAGGGTAAGCTGCCCTGCACCCGTGCGACCCTGATCGATGCACACGGCGAAGAAATCCCCGTGGAGCTCACGGCGGCCATCATCTACGACGGAAACCGGGAAGTGGGCACCATGGGCATATTCAATGACCTCAGGGAAAAACTGGCCCACGAGGAGCGCATGAACCGAATGCTGGCCCGCATCACCCAGGCTGAGAAAATGGCTTCCCTGGGCCAACTGGCGGCGGGAGTCGCCCATGAGATCAACAACCCCCTCACGGGGATTCTCCTCTTTGCAAATCTCATCCTCGAAAACCTGGCTCCGGATGACCCCAGGCGAACAGAGGTCGAATACATCATCGATGACGCCAACCGTTGCAGTGAAATCGTCAAGAACCTGCTCGCCTACAGCAGGCAGACCAGCCAGAACAAGGAAATCGTGCACCTCAACACGCTGCTCGAGAACGGCCTGGCTCTCATCAGGGACCAGAGGCTCTTCATGAACATCGACATCGTCAAGGATCTCTCCAACGAAATGATGCTCATCCACGCCGATAAAAACCAGCTGGGGCAGGTCATCATCAACCTGGTCATGAACGCCGTGGATGCCATGGACCGCAAAGGCACTCTCACCTTCAGGACCTATCGGGACAAAGCGGCCAAAAAGACCTACCTGGAAGTATCGGATACGGGCTGCGGCATCTCCAAAGAGAACCTTTCCAGAATATTCGACCCGTTCTTCACGACCAAGGCTGTCGGAAAAGGGACAGGACTGGGTTTGAGCACCGTTTACGGCATCATTCATGAGAATGGAGGCAACATCTGGGTCAAAGAGACGAGCCCCCAAGGAACGACGTTCATCGTGGAACTTCCCCTTTATCAAATCGCGACCGAGGAACATGAGCCCGAGTTGTCGTCACTCTCCCTGCTCCCGGGGAAGGAGCCCTTATCGATATGATCGAAAATTCACCCAACGAGATTGTTCTGAGACCTACCATCCTGGTCGTCGACGACGAGGAGCGCATCCGGGAGGGATGCCAGAGGGTCCTCACCCAGGAAGGTTTCGAGGTCGCCACCGCCGACTGCGGCGCCAAGGGCCTGGAGATGATCGAGCAGAAGCACTTCGACGTCATCCTGCTCGACCTCATGATGCCCAGCATTTCAGGTTTTGATGTCCTGGCGCAGGTCAAGGCCCTGCATCCGGACTCGACGATCATCGTCATCAGTGGCTATGCCACGGTCGAGCATTCCATCGAGGCGATGAAAAGGGGCGCTTTCGATTTCATCCCAAAACCCTTTTCGCCTGATCAGCTGCGTCTCCTTGTCACCAAGGCCATCGAGTACACGCGCGCGCTGCAGGACATCGCCAGCGAGAAATCGCGCATGCGCGTGCTCATCAATCGACTCACCGACGGCGTCATGGCGACGGACCGGGACAAGCGGGTCGTTCTCGCCAACCCCGCTTTTCGGCGGATGGTGGCCTTCAAAGAAGAGGGTGCCATCGGCCGTCCGGCGCGGGAAATACTCCGCAACGAGCAGCTCGAGGACCTCATAGACCGTGCTCTGGCTCTGCCTGAAGGAGAGCTCGTCGAGCTGGCGGAAGAGTGGAGCCCTTCCCATGATTCCGGGTGCGAGCATCTGGTTTACAGCGCACGCTGTCTGCCCTTCCGGGACAGGCTGGGACGCAATGTGGGGGCCATCACCGTCCTGCACGACATCACCTCCATGAAGCGGCTGGACCAGGTTCGGTCGGATTTCGTCTCCATGGTGGCCCATGAGGTCAGAAGTCCTCTCAACTCCATTCTGGCTCAGATCAAGGTCCTGAGCGACGGCCTCGCGGGAACGGTGTCCCCCAAGCAGAGTGAAATCCTGGGCAGAGTTTCACAAAGGATTCAGGGGCTGGTAGACCTTTCCTCGGAGCTTCTGGATCTCGCCCGCATCGAATCGGGACTCATCCTACAGGAAAAGGAGAAAATCGACGTCGAGGAAGCGCTGAAGAGCCAGATGGAATTCCATCGCCCCAGGGCCGAGAGCAGGGGGATCTCTCTGGAGCTCCAGCTGGCCGGGGCGCTGAAGCCCATCCTCGCCAACCGCCGCAACATCGAGGAAGTCCTGTCCAACCTCATCGGCAACGCCGTCAGCTACTCGCCCGAGGGAGGACGGATCGAGCTTTCGGCGGCACAGGAGCGCGAATATGTGCGAATGAGTGTGAAAGATACGGGATTCGGCATCGCTCCCGAGGACCAGGATCGCATTTTCGCGCCTTTCTATCGCATCAAGAATGACAAAACGCGCATGATTGTCGGAACCGGCCTCGGCCTGGCCATCGTGAAGCGCATCGTGGAAGCCCATGACGGATGGATTCGCGTCGAAAGTGAGATCGACCGGGGCAGCACGTTTCACGTGGGCCTGCCATCGGTCGACGAGTGATTCCGTCTGCAGCACCGGCCAGGCCGGAGCCCGCAACGGTGGATGATCCTGAGAAGCCCAAGGAGAATGCCATGCAAAATGTTTTGGTACCTCAGAAGCTACCCGAGCCCGTGAGGGAGCAGCTCGACAAGTTCAACCTGAACCTCTGCATGACCTGCGGTACATGCACCAACGGATGTCCTGTCACGGGAACCCCGGGCATGGAAGACTGGGACACGCGGAAAGTGCTTCGCATGCTGGCCCTCGGCATGGTCGACGAAGTGGTGAATTCGAAGTTCCCCTGGGTATGCACGGGATGCGGCCGCTGTGCCCACGCCTGCCCGATGGACATCGACATCCCCTATATCATGCTGCACATGAAGCACCTGCGGCCCAGGGACAAGGTGCCGGGAATTCTCCACAAGGGAGCCGAAAATTGCTTCAACAAGGGCAACAACATGGCCATCCCCCTGGATGATTACCTGTTCCTCATGAACGACATGGGAAAAGAGCTGGAGGAAGCCATGTGCCCCGGCTTCTACGTGCCCATCGACAAGGAAGGGGCGGACATCCTGTTCTTTCCGAACTCCAAGGAGGTTTTCTCAGATAACGAAGACATGAAGTGGTGGTGGAAGATCTTCTACGCCGCCCGCGAGAACTGGACCATACCCTCGGAGAACTGGGAATCCGTGGATTGGGGCCTCTTCACGGGAAATTACGAGTACACGCAGACCTTCGCGCAGCGCAGAATCGACTTCATGAAGAATTTCAACATCAAGCGCATGATCATGCCCGACTGCGGCGGAGGCTCCTACGGCTGCCGTGTGGGGATGAAGCTCTGCAAGCATGAAGACCCCGATAACGAAGTCAACTATATCTACCTGTACGAATACCTCGTGGAACTCATCCAGTCGGGACGCATCAAGCTCGACAAGAGCGTGAACGCCGGGAAGGTTTTCACGTGGCACGACTCCTGTAAACACGGCCGTGAACTGGAGCGCCATTTCGGCAAGGGATTCTATGAGGAGCCCCGCTGGATCGTTCAGCAGTGTGTGGACAACTTTGTGGAAATGGAGCCCAATCGCGCCAACGGTCATTGCTGCGGAGCGGGCGGTGGAATGTGGCCCGGACCCTACCCCGAGGAGTCCGCCTGGCACGGCCGGGAAAAATACCGTTCCATCAAGAACAGCGGCGCCAATGTCCTCGTTGTCGGCTGCTCCAACTGCCGCGACCAGCTCAGGAACCGCGTGCCCAAGCATTATACGGACCACAAATACGAGGTGAAGTACATTTGGGAGCTGGTGGCCGACACCCTCGTCCTGGACCCCTGGAACGACGAGGATGTGGAAAAGGCCAGGGCGGAAGCTGCAGCCCAATGGGAGCACTTTGGCATCGAGGATGAGGAATACGAAGATTAGAGGTCAGGCACTGTCCTGGTTCGCTTCCGGCTCGATGGCTTCCATCTCCAGGTTTCTGAAGAAGGCCGTGGTGTCGCCTTTGCTCCAGAGGCCCACGTAGCCCTCGACGGGATGCGAGGCCGTGAATCGCAGGCAGGGACGGCCGTCCAGTGCGGCGGCGACCTCCCGCCCGGCCACCGTCACCTCGAGCCGCAGCCAGCGGTCCACGGGAATTTCCACCGTCGTCCGCTCGCGAAAATGGCGGGTATTGTTGACAAACTCCAGCAGCTGGAGCTCTCCGGCGCTGGCATCCGCCGCCACAACAAGGCTGTTGCCGACGTTCGTCAGGCCGAAGGCCAGCCCCGCCGCGAGATCCACGCACCCGGCCCGGATGCGGACATCGACCCGGGATCGGCCGTTTTGAAAACGGCTGTCCCGGGCCACCGCCACCGGGTAGTAATGCAGGGCGTGCCTGTTTTCCAGGAATCTTCGGTATCGCCCTCCGAGCACGGTGTCCAGGACGGAGTGGAGCGAGCAGGATACGGTGCCGGTCATGCTGGATCCGTCCTGCACGATCACCTCCTGCCCTTCGAATTCCGTCCGCGACCATTCTCCCACCGAGGCGTAATAGCCGGGAAGGCGCGCCTCCGAGCGGCCCAGGAAATCGTAGTCCTGGTTGAAGAAGAGCTCGGTCAGTGCGTGGACTTCGGCCCGGCTGGGGATCGCGAGGTCCAGAAGCCGGCTGCAGCCGAGCAGGCGCCCTGTCTGGTCGAGCAGTTCCTCCATGACCGGACGGTCCAAGCCTTTCAAGACCGCCTGAAGGATGTCGCCCTGCACTTCCACTTCAAAGCCCAAGCGGCTCAGCACGCGGGACAGGAGCTCGATGCGCAGGGCTTTACCCATGCCGGTTCCCGCTCCGCCGGAAAACTGGAGCGCGATGGTGTTGGCGTCGGGATCATCCGAGCAGAGGGCATCGAGGTTCGAATAGTGGTACCCGAACTTCACACTGAGGTTCAGATAATCCCGGGAGATGAGAGCGTAGGAGTCGACTTCCGGGGGAGTCGCATTTTCCGGACCGATGCTGCCGGCCATGAGAGCCATGAAGTTTCGCGCACTGATGTCCACGGCCCCGGACCAGGTGATGCCCGGGTGGGTCAGGCCGCGCCACAGGGCCGCCATGGGCCTGGACCGGATGTGTTCGGGCCGGATCTCGTCGCATGACGTCAGCCCCGGGGCCAGCCCCCCGCCTAGGTCTGCCCTTTACCCATGAGTTGCGCCGGGGCGGTGTCAGCCGCCTCGGAGGGAGAA
>CAZLCS010000065.1:0-25878 GCA_964557955.1 uncultured Syntrophobacteraceae bacterium | reverse complement strand
CCGGATCGTGGTCTCTACAACCTCCCACTCGACGGTAACGAGATTGTAGGCGAGAGTTACCTTTATCCGCGCTCCCTTTTCGTAATTCTTGGGGATCGTCGGGCTCATCGTCTGCGGGGATAAAGCGACCCGCTCGATCACGATGCTTGCCTGGGAGGGCTTGTCCAGGACATCGGGGTGTACGGCGAACACCTTGTACCGGCCGCACTCCGTTTGAAGGGGCTTGAAGGTGTAGCTCATGATGCCGCGCATGAGGGTTTCTCCCTCCTTGAGTGCGGCGGAAATGACCGGAAGAGAGATTTCCCGCCCGAGGCTTTGAACGCCGTTATCGTCAATGGCAGTTACAATGTGACGGCGCTCGTCTCCCGTAAATCCCCTATCCGCAAAAGAGCTTTCCGAGATTGGGCCCTGGTTCAGCTTTACGCACCTTAAATTTGTTCTCCATCAAGGGCTGCCAGATGCGCATGAGTTCTTCGTGATTTTCAAGTAGTCGAAGACCATGCGCACATTGCGTGCGAGTTGGCGCATTTTCTGTGCAACGCTTGATACAGATTTGGATTTGATGACTCCGATGGCGAATCTCGTGAGGCGGCTGATATTTTGCGGACTATAGCCGATGCGGATGTGGCTTCGATCCTCGTCGTGGTTCCAGTCGATGACCTAGTCGCAGCTGCTTTCAATCTGCAGTGATGACCTTGCCTTTAACGGCTGTTGTTGGCCACCAGCTTCAGACGGTCGTACTGGCGGCGTGAGTCCCAGCCGATCCACTGATCCCGCGGTGCACACTTCCAGGCTGCGGCCGAGAGACTCAGCAGAGCTACCCGTTGATCTTGCCAAGGGGCGGTGTACCATAAGGTTTCGCTGATCTTGGGCATTCGGCCCGGGTAATGGTGCTCCTGCATCAGTTCCTGATAGCGCTGTTCTTCAGGGCCCGACTGGCTGGACGAGGATTTCTTTCAAATTCAAGTCTGATCGCCTCCGGATCAAGAGAGATGCCACATCCCTTGTACACGGCCACGGCCAGGAAGAGTCTGGCCAGATTTGATCGCAGAGTGATGCTTTAATTGAAGTATCACCGCAGAATACATTCACCGTGTTGCCTGGGGATTTCGGCTGTTGGGATTTCGGCTTGACAAGGCTCCTGCATTGTACTAAGCGTGATCTGCAATCGAGAATCTGCAGGCTCATCAGGTACTGCTGTTTAAAAGGGAATCCCGTGAAATCCGGGAACGGTCCCGCCGCTGTGAACGGGGACGAAATCCGAACAGGCCACTGTTTTGCGGAAGCGAGATGGGAAGGCGCGGAGAGTAGGTTGATCCGTGAGTCAGAAGACCTGCCTGATGGAGAAGGGTGAACCGGCACGTGGAGATGCCGGGCGAACCGCGCAAGGACCAAGGGAACCAGGGTGCAATCCTTAGAGCCGAAGCTCTAAGGATTTTTTTTTGCCCCATCGCCTGGAGGGTTTGCGTTGACCGGCGATTCGGGGACCGAGCAGGTGCCGGTCAGCCGGCCGTTAAGGAGGTGATTCCATAATGCTTTGTCAGCAGACCATCCGAAGGATTGTGTTCGCCCTGTTGCTGGCTCTTGCCGTGCCGGAGGTGGGCATCGCCGCCGCTTATCCCCTCGAATTCACGGACTCGAGCGGGTCGTCTGTGACCATTTCCGGCCGTCCCCGGCGCGTTGTCTCGCTGGTGCCCGGCATCACGGAAATCATCCAGGCGCTGGGGGCCGGCGATGCCCTGTATGGAGTCACGGTGCACGACGCGATTCCTCCCGGAAAC
Organism: uncultured Syntrophobacteraceae bacterium; assembly: GCA_964557955.1. GTDB lineage: Bacteria > Desulfobacterota > Syntrophobacteria > Syntrophobacterales > Syntrophobacteraceae > JALOOX01. Next base: position 24,097 of record CAZLCS010000065.1, on the reverse strand, counting down.
GGGCATATCCGGATGGTGGGCGGCTTTTCGACGCCGATCCCGGCGCGGATTGAGGCAATCCAGCCCGATGTGGTCTTCCTGTCGTCCATGCATGGGACAATCAGGCAACGGTTTTCCGGACAGGGGTGTCAGCTCGTCGAGCTCCAGGTCGGCTCGATGGGACGCTTCTACGAGACGGTCGAGCTGCTGGGGAGGGTCTTCGGAAACGAGCAGCGTGCGGTCGGGATCGTGAGCGAAATCAGGGAGCAGCTGGAGCTGGTTTCCAAAAAACTGGAGTCCATTCCACCGGATCGGCGCAAGCGGGCGGTGAGGATCATGACCGCCGAGCCTCTGACGGTGCCCGGGGACGACTCCTTCCAGAACGAGTTCATCCGGGCGGCCGGAGGCATCCCGCCCGAGCTGGGAAAACAGGGCGGAGCCGTGAAGATGACCTTGGAGGAGTGGCGGCGGTTCAACCCGCAGATGATCTACACCTGCGGCGGCAACCGAAGTCTCGTCGAGGATGTCCTGTCCCGGCCGGGCTGGAAGGACGTGGACGCGGTGCGGATGGGGAGCATCCATGATTTCCCCTGCGATCTCACCTGCCGTGCTTCGGTCCGAAGCGGATGGTTCATCTCCCACCTGGCGTCGATCCTCTACGAAGAACGGTTTTCAGACCTCTCCAAGCTGGTCCTCGGTTCGAAGTGCACGGCGAAACGGTCCATCGACCTCCCGCTGACCTATGTCCGCGCGGCACGGGTAGAGGACCACCCCATCTTCGACTTCATCAACAAGACTCTCGTGGTGGAGCTCAAGGAGCCCATGCGGGTCCTTTCCACCCTGGAGGGAGAGCGCAAAGGGGTGCTTTCCGTCGGGAACCACTACAGCCCGCCGCCCTGCTGGGGCATCGGGCACAGGCTGGGGCTGGAGGCTTCCCGGAGGAGCATCTACCGGGCCATCGGCAAATCCCCGAAAGACAGCTGCTTTCTTTTCACGGGAGCGGATATGGCCAATCTCTCCGTACGGAAGGCGGAATTCGGCGACTTGGCAGTCCACGCCCTCGTCACTGCGGGGGTCGTGTCCAATGCCGTTCGCATGTCGCGGGACGAGGGGCGCTACATCGAGCCGGGGACCATCAATATGGTTCTCATGGCCAACCGGAGACTCACGCCCCGAGCCATGGCCCGCCTGGTCATCAGCGCCACGGAGGCCAAGACCGCCGCCCTCCAGGACCTGGATGTGCGCAGCAGCCAGGAGCCGGCACGCTGGCAGGCCACCGGCACGGGGACGGATGAGATCATCGTGGTGGAAGGCCGGGGGAAGCGCGTCGACAATTCGGGCGGACACTGCAAGATCGGGGAGCTGGCGGCCCGGGCCGTCCATGAGGCTGTGACGGAGGCGGTCCGTCTGCAGAACGGCCTCACTCGGGAGCGCAGCATCTTCCGGCGGCTGAGCGAACGGCGCATAGATCTATACGGCCTCCTTGGCCAGTGCTCGTGCAACCGCGCGCCGGAGGATCTCAAAACCCATCTCGCCCAGCTCGAGGACCTCCTCCTGGAGCCCCGCATCGGCGCTTTTGTGGAGGCAGCCCTCGCCTTGAGCGATGCCGCCGAGCGGGGGCTCATTTCGGACTTCGAGCCTTTCGGCCTGTGGTGCCGTCAGGTCGCCGAAGAAATCTGCGGTCGTGAGCCGGAGCGCTGGAGTGAGCTCCTGACCGACGCAAACATCCCAGTCCCGCTGCGCATGGCTCTCAATGCGCTGATGAACGGCGCCGCCCTGAATCATGGCTGGGAAGGTCTTTGAGCCTCAGTCGACCTTCCCCCCCCCCCGCTGCCGAGGGGGGTAGGCCTCTTCAGCGATTCCTTGCGGCATGGTGTCGGAGGAACGCTCGGCAGGCTGCGGTTTCAGGCCACCCGTTAGAGCGGAACCGTGGGCCGGGCAGCTCATTCTACCGAGAGAGGGGAAAGCCGTGAGAGAGACGTCTTCCTGGGAGAACAAGACGCTTGCTCAGTGCAAGCAATGCGGCAGGACATTCATGCGCTATGTCTACGAGAAGGTCGCTCGATGCGAGGCGTGCAGGAAAGCCAACCGATTGGCTGCTCTCCCGCCTTTGGAGCAGGGTGCCCCTCATGACCACGTTACGAACCCCCGGCCCCTGGCCTCAAGAGGAGATTCGCGATGAGAAGCGCCGTGTTCCGGACACGTATGGACTATTTCCTCAAGGACTCGCCCGCCTCTCCCTTTGAAGCGAAAACCATCGAGGCTTTCAGGGAGTACTGCGTCAAGGAGATGAGGGCCGCAGGTTTCGATTTGAATCGCGAGATCTATTGCCGGTACGACTCAGAGAGCGGCAATGTCACCTTCTGGCAGGAGCCGGTGGAAACCATCGACCCACTTATGGTCAACCCGAATTGACAGAAGAGGAAATGGAGCGGGCTTCCCGGCTCTTTAAGGCCAAAGTCCGTCACGATGTGGACGAGTCGATCCCTGTCATTCCTGCTCCGCCGATTCCGGGCAACTCCTGGAAGGCCCCGACGTCGAAGGTTGTCTTGGAGGAGGAGGCCGGCACGGGCTGCACTGTCGTTATCTGCGAAACGGGAGCGACGGCTGGAATCGACGTCAGGGACGGCGCCCCTTGAACCCGCGAGAGCGACCTGCTCAATCCCGTCAATCCGGTGGAAAAGATTCATGCGGTCGTGTTGGCCGGTGCCTGCACCTTCGGTCTCGATGCCGCTTCCGGCGCGATGCAGTACCTGGAGGAGAGGAACATCGGTTTTGACGTCCAGGTCAGGCGGGTCCCCATTGTCTGCGGGGTGGTTTTTTTCGATCTCTCCATCGGCGATCACCGAATGAGACCGGGCCATGGGCTATGAGGCCTGCCGGCATGCCACCAATCGGGCTTGTGCCGAGGGCTGTGTCGGGGCGGGAGCCGCGGTACGACGGTGGGCAAGATATTGGGCATGGAACGGGCCATGAAGAGCGGTCTCGGCTGTCATGCCATCCAGGTGGGCGCGTTGAAGATCGGCGCCATCGTGGCGGTCAACTGTCTTAACGATGTCATCGATCCCGAAACGAGAGAGCGACTGGCTGGCCTTTCAAATGAAGAGCTGACGGGACCGGCCGACACGCACGTGGAAATCACCCGGTGAGGGACCAGAAACCGCGCGTAGAAGATCTTCTCCTCCCGATGGATTTCCAGCCCGTCGTAAAACCTTCCCAGCAACATGTTGAAACGCTCCCCGTTCTGATTGTTGTTCTGAGTTCTGAGTCCAGATGATCTTCCTCTTCCTTGACTCGCGCAGAGGCGCAGAGAAATGCTCAGAATAGAAGGTTATCATGTTCGTCCGGTTGTCTCCACGGGTCCCTGTTTCGCACCTGGGTCTCCTGGAGCGGCGGGCAGGGTGGATGCCGGGTTCTGCCCCCCGGTAGCTCCTTCACCGGCGCTCTGGTGCGGCTCAATGGCACAGGTCTCACTCTCGCGGGCGGCCACCGTCGGCTGTTCCTTAGGCGCTGCCGGAGATTTGCGCTGCTCAGGTCTGGCCACCGGCTTCTTTCTGAGGGGAGAACACAGACAACCCTCCGGCTCTCAATATCTTCTCCACCGCTGCGGAGTCCACTGCGGTAAAGCCCATGCGCCACCATCCCCGTTTCGGATGGAGCACAAAGATCCTGTCCCGTGATGCTCGACTCATGTCTGGCCCAAACCAGGTCCGGAAATCCCCCGTTCCATAGATCCTGTACTTCCCTGTCCAAAGAGTAGGCCTCATCACGAGTACATGGTCGATCTTCGAGAAGACGACTCGCTTGGATCCGAACGGGTAGAAGAAATCGCGAAGCAGGATTGAGTCATGACTCAATTCGATGAGATGATCCGAATAGATGGCCTCTGTGCTCATGATGCCTTCCCGGACGTCCGCCGAAGGAAGCTCAGGTCCTCCACGACGTCCTGCATAGGCCGGCGACGCTCGCGGTGGGGCTGAACCAGCTCAGCGGCTTCCTCCACGTCCCTGGGCGTCACCTCGGCGGGCCCCGAAGGCGGTGACGTACAGACCTCGGTTTTCATGCGACCACCGCCTCCGCCGGCTCCACCACGTCCACGGCTTCCTCGATCTCTCCTTCCACGTCCAGGTAGGCATCCCGCAGCTGGTCGCGCATTGCGTCGTCGGCGTTCCACATGCCGCGCTCAATGGTCTCCAGCAGCTTATCCAGGATGTTCTGGAGGGCGTAGGGGTTGACCTCCTTGAGCCATTTCTGCATCTCGGGATCGAGGGCGTACCGGTTGGCCACCCGCTCGTACATCCAGTCTTCCATGACCTCCGCCGTGGCGTCCCACCCGATGATGATGTCCATGACCTTGGAAATGTCGCCCGCCCCCTTGTAGCCATGCCGCTTGAGCCCTTGGAGCCACTTAGGGTTGAGGAGGCGCGAGCGGAGCACGTGCCTGGCTTCCTCGTGAGTGGTCCGGAGCAGGACGCGGCGCGGGTCGGAGCTGTCCCCCACCAGGGCGAAGGGCATGGTGCCGCGGACTGTCGCCGAAGCTGCGATCAATCCTCCGTAATAATTGTAGAAATCCGTGCATGACATCATGTCGTATTCGCGGGAGTCCTCGTTTTTGACCGTCACGTCCATGCGGGACAAGAGCTGCCGGAAGAGCTTCCGGTTCTGGATCCCGTAGACGCCCTGGCCGTAAGCATGCGATGAATAAAAGATGTACGCTTCGCCCAGGTCCTGCCGGGTCTTCCACTGCTTGGATTCCACGAGCTCGGCGACACCGGCCCCGTAAGTCCCGGGCGGGCAGCCGAAGACGCGCAGGGTGGCGAGCCTCCAGGATTCCTCCTCTCCGGCCCCCTCCTTCCGGTACTTCTCCCGGTCCGCCAGGACGTGACGGCGGACGAGGTTGGATTCCACCTGCTCCTCGAGTATCGCCACCATGCGGACAGCGTTGTCAACGAGCTGGACCAGGTTGGGGAACGCGTCCCGGAAGAACCCGGAAATGCGGGGCACCACGTCGATTCGCGGGCGTCCCAGCTCTCCCAGGGGAATGACTTCGAGCCCGCTCACGATGCCGTTGGGCTGCCACACGGGGCGCAGTCCGAGCAGGTAGAGGATCTCGGCGATGTCGTCCCCGCGCGTTCGCATGGTGGACGTGCCCCAGACGATGATGCCCACGCTTTCGGGATATTTCCCTTCATCGGCCATGCAGCGTTCGAGGAGCGTGTCCCCCAGGGCTTTTCCCACTTCCCAGGCGCCGGGGGAGGGGATGGTGCGCGGGTCGAGGGAGAAGAAATTGCGTCCCGTGGGGAGGATGTCCGCCTGGCCCCGGGTGGGCGCACCGGAGGGCCCCGGCCGGACGAAGCCGCCGGAGAAACCGCTCAGGGCCGCCGTCAGCTCCTCGCGGGTGCGGTGGATGTTGGGAACGAGGGTTTCCGCCACGTACCGCAGGACCCGTTCCACGCCCGGCCGGGGTCGGCCCAGGTGGTGCGCGGTGAGCTCGGCGATTCCGTCGGCGGCATAGCCTCGCCCGGCCATGTCCCGGATGAGGTGCAGGGCCGTCTCGTGGGCCTGTGCGATGAGCTGCCCCCCCGTCTTTCCTCCGCTTCCTGGAACCACCTGCCCGCGGTGCTCCAGCAGGTCGTCGTAGGTGTGTCCCATGGAACCGACGATTTCCTCGCGAAGCGAAGGCACATCGCCGTTGGGGAGCCGGGTCAGCTGCACCAGGAACTCCACCAGCCGGTCGCCTTCGGGCGCCTGACCGAGGATGTGCAGCCCGTCGCTCACCATCGTGTCCGAGAGGTCCGAGAGGTACGCGTGCAGCCGTCCCAGGAAGGAGTCCATGTCGGCCAGGGCTTCCTCCCGGGTCACGGAGAGATCGTTGTGGAGGTCGGCCTTTTCGACCGCGTCCCAGACCAATCCGGCCAGCACCGGGAGCTTTCCGGGATCCTGGCGCGCGGCTTCGGTGTACTCGGCCAGGGCTCGCTCGACGCCGGTCAGGTCTTCGTAGAGGTCGGCATTGGTGAAGGTGGGCGTCAGGTGGTCGATGATGCAGCAATAGGAGCGCCGCTTGGCCTGGGTGCCTTCGCCCGGGTCGTTGATGATGTACGGGTAGAGGTTCGGGAGGTCCATGATGGATAGGTCGGGATAGCACTCCTCGCTCAGCCCCAGGGCCTTTCCGGGCAGCCATTCGAGGGAGCCGTGCTTACCCACGTGCATGACGGCGTCGGCCTTGAAGACGTTCCGGATCCAGCGGTAGTGCGCCAGGTAGTGGTGAGGCGGAGAGAGATTGAGGTCGTGGAGGATGGCCTCGGGGTCTTCCAGCCTTCCGCGGGGGGGCTGGATGGTGAGAAAGACGTTTCCGTTCACGAGGCCCGCAAACAGGAGTTTGTCCTCGTGCACGAAGAGATCTCCCGGCATTTCGCCCCAGTTGCCGACCATATTGCTCCGCACGGTCTCCGGCAGCGCCTTGTGCCAGGGCCCGAACTCTTTGCGGGTCGCGACGGCTTCGGCCCGTTCGGCCAACTGGTCCGGGTTGAGCCAGCGGCGGTCGCAGGTCATGCGCTGCAGCATCTCGTCGGCGAGCTCATCTCCGTCGGCGTAGCGCCGATCGATGCGGTAGCCCTGGTCGGCCATCTCATCCAGGAGGTGCTTCACGGCGGCGAAGGAGTCCAGCCCCGCCGCGCAGCCGATGCGGTCGTTGCGAGGCGGGTAGTGGTGGAAGACGATGGCGATGCGCTTCTCCGGGTTGGGCTTGCGGCGCAGTTTCGCCCAGTTCAGGGCCAGTGAGACCACGGCCGCCACACGGTCGGGAATGGGCTGCTGATGCGAGAGGAGCGCCCCGGTCACCGGGTCCGTCTTGTCTTCCTCGCGCGTCGCCACGGGGACCGTGATGAGGTTCCCGTCGAACTCGGGCTGGGCCGCCTGGAAGGTCACGTCCATGACGGCCAGCCCCTGCACGCTCTCCTTCCAGACGGCGTAGGGGTTGAGGCTGGTCATGGCCTGGAGGACCGGCACCTTGAGACGTGGGTAGACCTCCGCGTAGGCGGGCTCGGTCAGGGTCATGGACATGGGCATGAGGCTCACCAGGACATCGATGCGCGGCCGGTCGCCGTCCATGAACCAGGTCTTCACGACCTTGTCGGACCCGAGGTTCCCGCGGGAGGTGTCCTTGAGCCGCATGCTGAAGACCGGAAGAGCGTTGGCGCCGCGTCCTTCGATCTCGGCGACGAGCGCGTTGACGGGGGCCAGGTTGCCGTTCAGCCAGTAGGTCTGGTAGAACCAGATGCCCACGGTGGGCCGGGCCGGGTCGATGAAGGTGCGGACATATGCGTCCAGGTCCTCCACGTACCCGGCCCTGGGATGGTAGAGCCCCTGCTGGACCACGGGCTGCGGGGGCGGGACCGTCTCACCGCCACCGTTCAGGAGTGCGTCGAGAAAGTACAGGACCCGCTCCATATTGAGAGCGCCCCCGTAGGCCAGGTAAAGGCTCAGGGTCTCCCAGCTGCCGTCGTCCATGCCGTCGGAATGCTCGCGGGCTGCAAGGAGCGCCTCGTCGTCTCCCCCCATGGGCTGGATGTGGAGGCGGGGAGTCCGCTCTCCGGCCGCTCGCCTTTCCTGGATCGCTTTCACCAGGGGCTCGAAGGCCGGGCAGGAGGCCTTCCCCCCGTGCAGGCTGATCACGACGGCGTCGGCCTCGACGGCTTCCGAGACGAAAGCCTTGGAGCGGGCCTGATCGAACAGCTGGGTCTGGGTCCGGGCCATCGCCACCGCCCGCCCCCCGGCGTCCAGAAAGCGCGATATCCCCTGGCTCAGGGAAGGCAGCTCGGTGGCCGTTGCACTGAAATAGCAGAGTTTCATCGTCTTCATGACATTTGCTCCATAATGGTTCGGTAGATCACGCACATCGCCGCCGCCCCCGCTCTCTGGTTGACTGCCAGTCGGGAAGGGCAGTCGCCGGGGCATCGCCCTTCCAGGGGGCAGCCACGGCAGGGGCCCCGAAGGCGCGCCCCCCGGTACATGCCGCCGAGCTTTTCCCAGTCGATCCTCTCCAGGGTGCCTGCGGCCATGGCCGGGTCTCCCGCAGTCTGGCCGCAGGGGGTGACCGACCCGTCCGGATGGACTGCCAGGCTCTCTCCCCGGCAGGCATGGCAGAAGACGCCCTCCGTCTTCTCCTCTTTCAGGGCCTTGGAAACGGCATCCCTCTCGCGCCAGATGATGGAAGCCTTTCGAAGCAGATTCACGCGATGGTGCATGGCGAACATGCTGCTTATCCCCATACGCAGGGCGGCATCGGCGGGAACCGGGTCCTTCATTCGCAGCGCGCTTCCCTTCTGGACGAGCGGATCCAGCCCCACTCCCCGAACATTGGGAAACGCCGCCAGAGCGAGCATCAGCTCACCGAGGTGGCGGACGTTCGCCGAAGACACCACCGTTGTGATGCGCACGGGAATATCCTCGAGAGCCAGAAGCTCCAGCCCTTTGAACGTGGCCCTGGCGCGGCCGCGGACGGTCTCCTGCACCGCCGGGGGACCGTCCAGGCTCAAGCCCACGCTGATTCCATGGCGGCGGCAGCATTCGATGAGGCGACGGTCGATCTGCGTGCCATTGGTTTGAATGGCCAGCGTGGCGGGCCAGCCCGCCTTGCGCACCATTCCTCCCACGGCATCGATGAGAGCGGGCTCCAGGGTCGGCTCGCCGCCCGCCATCTGCACGTTGAAGGGAAGCCCCGATGCTGCGGCGAGCTCCAGGGCCGCCCGGGCCATATCCAGGGGCATCGTCATGGTGGGCTGGTCGCCCCGGTAGCAGTACGCACATCGCAGGTTGCAGGCCGTGGTGAGCCAGAGAACCAGATACCGGATGGGCCGGGGAGTCATGAGCGCAGCAGCACCTCCATGTTCACGCGGTCCAGGAACCGTTTGGTCCGAAGGGTGGCCGTGTCGAGGCGCACGGAGCAAACCCCGGGACCGAAGGCGACGGTTTCCTTCCAGGGAGAGTGGCCCTCGGGCGGCTCGCAGACCATGGCCCCCCGCCGGTCCACCAGGACTACGGCGGCCCGTTCCAGGCACTTCACGGCCAGAAGGAGCCGGGCGTCCGAGTCGAGCTCTTCCGCTGTGGTGATGATCAGGTCGCATCCCTGCTTGGAGAGCGCCACGGCATATTCCGGGTGACGCAGGGCTTCGGGGTGTGCCAGGGCCACCCGGGCCGGGCCGAAATCCGCCATGACGCAGCTTTCATCGGGGCGGAGCGTGAGGTTTCGGGATGCGGACATGAACATGCAGTCTCCGGTGCCGTCCGCCTCCCCCACCACGGCCAGGTTGCGCTGGGCTGCAAGCTCGGCAATCCTCTCCCTGGAGGCCGGGCCGACACCCCTCGGGAAGATGAGCAGGGTGGGGGTCCCGTCGGTCTCGCGGGCAGCAGATTCCAGCGCCCCTGCGGCCTCCTCCGGGGACTCCGGAATGAGGCAGCGCACATCCAGGGCTCCCGCCCGGGGAAGCCCCCAGAGACCTGAGAAATCGTCCAGCCCGTTCATGTCGAGGGAGATGGCCGTGAACTCCCGGGGACGGCGGGCGGCCATGAGGGCTTCGCGGCGTGCCGAAGGAAGCTTCCCGTTCTCCAGGGGATAGTCCACCATCCAGATGGAAGAGCTCTCGCTCGCCGCCTCCAGGAGCACCCGGCCGTCGGGGGCTACGGCATAGGAGGGGCAGGTGGTGCAGTCCATCCGTCGGTCCGGACCGGTGCGGTTGCACCCGATGACGCCGATGCCGTTCTCCAGCGCCCGAGCCCGCCAGAGCGCCCGGGGATCGATGCCCCCGAGGGGCCAGTTGGCCAGGGTGAAGAGAAGGTCTACGCCCTGCACGGCCAGGGAGCGTGTGAGGATTCCGTAGTAAGCATCCGCGCAAATGATGACTCCCATGCGGCCCCAGGGCGTGTCGAAAATGCCGGTGTGCGCAGGCTCGCCGGGCCGCGCCCACCTCCGCTCGGAAGCCACCTTGCGATGGTGTGCCGCGATGGCTCCGTCGGGTCCCAGCACCAGGGCGCTGTTGTAAAAGATGTCCGTTGCCGGGTCCTTCTCGGCGAACCCTGTGCAGATGTACACGCCATGACGGCGCGCCACGGGAGAAAGCCGCTCGAAAGTCTCCCCGTTGAGGGCTTCCACGCTCGGTGCCACCTCACTCCGCGAGTCGAAGCTGTAGCCCGAAACGGCCAGTTCGGGGGCCAGAATGATCCGTGCTCCGCGGTGGGCCGCCTCCTCGGCGTAATACGCCAGGACCGCACGGTTTTCCTCCAGCTCTCCATATTTCACAGCCAGGTGCAGCAGCCCGATGGACAACCCTTCACTCATGGGTATTCTCCTCTTCCGGAGTGGTGACGTAGCGCTCGATGTCGGCCAGGAGCTCTTCGATGGAAGAGATGGCCCCGTCGCAGCCGACGATGCGCCAGGCCGGTCTTCCACTGGCTTCGATGACGTCAACGCCGACCGGGGTCTCCCCCTCCGGGGTGACCCGGTAACCGGCCCGCTCGAGCGCGCGATATGTCCACATGGCCGAGATCCCGCCGCCGCGCAGGGCCACTGACCCACGCTTCGTCTCCTGAAGGCTGAAGGCCCCCGACCCCGGGTCGAACTGCACCCCCTCGCCGGCAAAGGCGCCGCCGAAGGTCCCGTCCAGCACCAGGTCTTCGGGGGCGCCCTGCTGGAGAGGGCCGCCAAGCGGCAGAAGCCATAGGCGGTCGGCGCAGCGCAGAGCCAGGTCGAGGTCGTGCGTGGCCAGCAGGATGGCCCGCCGTTTGGTGCGGGTGAGGCGGCGCAGCAGGTGCATGAGCTCCACGCGGCGCGGCAGGTCGAGAAAGGCTGTGGCTTCGTCCAGGATCATGACCTGTGGCTCCTGGGCCAGGGCGCGGGCGATCATGACCTTCTGCCGCTCGCCGTCGCTGAGTTCGCAGACGGGCCGGTAGGCCAGGGTCTCAATGCCCGCATCGGTCATGGCGTGCCAGACGGCCTCCCGGTCCTCCGGGCTCAGGCGCCCCCTCCACCGGGTGTACGGATGGCGTCCCAGGGCCACCAGGGTCGCCACCGGCATGAGCCCCACGGCCACCCGCTCGGTGAGCACCAGACTCATGCGCCGGGCCACTTCCCGGGCCGAGAGCTTCTCCAGCGGCTCCCCCGCGAGCAGGACTTTCCCCGCCAGAGGCGCCTGCATCCCGCAAAGGGTGCGGATCAGCGTCGATTTCCCCGCCCCGTTGGGCCCCAGCAGGCAGATGAGCTCACCCCGCTTCATCTCGACATTGACCCCCTCCACCACCGGGCGCGGATGAGGCCCTGACTGCCTGTAGCCAACTGACAGGGTCCTGGCTTCCAGCAGGGCATCACCGTTCATGCCGCCACCTCCATGGCCCGGTTCCGGCGCAGGAGCACGGCCACCACCACCGGGGCCCCCATGAGGGCCGTCACGGCATTGAGTGGAAGGACGATCTTGGTGCCGGGCACCTGGGACATGAGGTCCGCCGAGAGGGCCAGGGTGGCGCCGAGCAGAACCACACCGGGAGCCAGCACATGGTGGTCGGATGTTCGCATGACCAGGCGGCACAGGTGCGGGATGGCGATCCCCAGGAACCCGATGGGACCGCAGTAGGCCGTGACAGTCCCTGCCAGCAGGGCCCCTCCGAAGATGATCCAGAACCTGGTCCGGCGCACGTCAATCCCCATGCTGCGCGCATAGCCCTCACCCAGGAGCAGCCCGTTGAGGGGCTTGGAAAGGACCCAGCCCAGCAACAGCCCCGAAAGGATCGTTGCGGCGTAAAGAGGCATCTGGCGCCAGGTCACCCCGCCGAAGGATCCGAAAGTCCAGGAGATGAAAACCCGGACCTGCTGATCGTGAGTGAACTGCATGAGGATGCTCACGAGGGCGCCGCTCATGTAGCCGAACATGATGCCGATGATGAGGATCGTCAGATTGCTCTCGACGCGGCGCGCCACCCCGAGGACGACGGCGAGGACGCCCATGGCCCCCAGCGTCGCCGAGAGGATGAGGGAGAGGTCGCCCAGGATGCCGGCACTCTTGAGCAGGCCGGGCCACCCGGCGCCCCACACGGCCATGACCAGGACGGCCACCCCGAGGCTGGCCCCGGAGCTGATGCCCAGCACGAAGGGGTCGGCCAGAGGATTGCGAAAAAGGGTTTGCATCATCAAACCGGCCATGCCGAGGGCGGCTCCCCCCATCATGGCGGCAAGTGCCCGCGGAAGGCGGAAGAGCAGGACGATCTGCCGCCATCCTTCGCACGGGTCTCCATAGCCCAGGAGGATGGAGAGGACGCTTTGAAAGGGGATCAGGACCGATCCCGCCGAGAGCTCCAGCACGAAGGCCAGGGCCAGGGCCAGGAGGAGCCCCGTCCAGATGGACAACCTCACGCGGGGCATGGCTTTATCCGAAAGGTCGCAGGTGATGGATGAGGCGCCGGGCTTCATGGCTTCTCCCCCTCGCTGCGCGGGAGCTTCCGATACCAGATGCGTTCATGCCCGGGCACCAGCTCGGGGTGGAAGATGCTGATGAGGTCGGCCAGCACCAGATCCGGCCGCGCCATGCCCCCCTCCCAGTAGTCGTTGCCCCCGCCGGGCCCGATGCGCGCGTTGTTGTTGTAGACCCTTCCCGTTTGGAAGGCGCGAAAGAGCGAATACCGGTCGTCCAAAGCGGCGAGCTCATCCAGCGATTCACAGAGGCCGGGGTCCAGCCAGATGTCAGCCTCCCTGGCCCGCTCCAGTATGGCCTCCAAGGCGACCGGCATGCTGCCCGTCGTCCGATCGTCGCTCCACACGTAGTCCCCGCCGGCATCCTTGATGAAGTGCGCCATGTAGCTCCCGCCTCCCGGCGTGTACCAGGTGGACTGATAGGTCATGCCGTAAAACACGGTGGGGCGGCGGCTCACTCCGCGTGCTTTTTCCGCCATCGATTCGTATTTTTGAACAATTTCATCGAAGATCCCTGCGGCCTCCGCCTCTTTGTTAAAGAAGGCCGCCAGGAACTTGATCCACTCGATGCGGCCGAGAGGAGTGGATTCCATGTGGCTCGAGAACACAGCGGTCTTGAAACCGGCCTCGATGAGCTTGGGGTGATGGTCGAATTCGGGGATGCCCGTTCCGTGAACTACCACGAGGTCCGGCAACAGGGCGAACAGCCGCTCCAGGTTCAGCTGCCGGGCCATGCCGTCCCCGCCGGCGCCCACCTCCTCGACCTTCCCCCGGCGGATCATCTCCAGAATCCGGGGTGTGGTGACGAGGTGGGTTCCCGAATACCCCACCAGCGACTCCTCGACGTTCAGCAGGGGGAGGAGTGCGGTACAACCACTGCTCGAGAGAACGAGTCGCCGCACCGGGACCTCGACGACCATGTTACCCCGGGGGATATCAGCTGGAGGTTTCTGGCCCCGGGGCACCAGCAGGTAGCTGAAGGTCTCCCGAGCATTGCGAAAGGGGGTCAGCACGTCCACCTTTTTGCAGGCTCCGCGGTATTCGATGCTGAACCCCCGGGCGTGGGAGATCTGCGCCTTGTGGGGGGAGAGACCCGTCTCCCCGGGGGATGGCGTCTCCCCAGTCTTGACATCGGCATCCGACCCTGCGGCGCTCTGGGCCATGACCGGAGCGACCGCCATCAGGGCCGGCCACAGAAAGACCGCCACCAGGACCACCGGGACCATGGCCCTCAACCTTGAGATATCAAAACAGGCCGCTGCAGGCATTGACGATCCTCTCCACCAGGGTGTGCCGCCCCTTCCGCACCCAGGAGCCGTTTGGGGACCAGGTCCACGGTCCCGCTCGGCGGCGGCATGAGCTCGATGCCTGCCCGGGGCGGGAGGCCAAAGGCCGGTCTCTGGGCCACCTGGCAGGCATCGGCCAGGAGAAAGTTGGGGTTCATCGTCTGCCGGGGAACGTTCCGGGCCTCCCGGCAGCCCATCTGCTCGAGGGCGGCATCGAGCTTCAGGGCGACGCAAACACCACCTTGATGGGATTGAGGTTGGTTCTCAGCTGCTCCTCCACCTCATTGGTCAGGGTATTGAGTATCAGGATTCTGGCGTTGGTGGCGTCGCACATCCACAGCATGCCGTGCCTGTCCGGAGCTCCCGCCAGCGTATCCCATCCGGCAATGTTGATATGGCTCAAGCCCTGGCCGACCTCTCCCAGAACCTCTCCCGTGGCAGGATTGAAACGATACAGGGTGTTGTCACCCCAACCGTCGTATCCCACGAAATAGCCGTTCTCCGGCGAGGCTATGGCCATGCCCGAGACGGCGCCGTAGGGGTGATCCTCCTGCGTCCCGTCATCTAGGACCATCTTCGTTGCATGCGTCTCGGGATCGATCGCCGCAATTCCACCGGTGTACTCATACTGGGGATCGCCAAGTCCCGGCCAGGAACCGACTCCCTGCACATAGATCGTGTTGTTGGCCTCCAGAAGACAGATGCCATTGGGGCTTCGCACGGGCAGAGGAATTCCCTTGAGGCCCTCGGACCCCATTCCCGTGTCGATCTCCTCGTTGGTTTCCACATCGAAGACCGCCAGATAGGGAGTGTTGGAAGGGACCCAACCGTTGTCGCTATCCAGGCGCTGCAGAACAATGAAGAGCTTGCCGTTTGCGATCACACCGCTGTGCATCTCCGGAAGGCCGTCGGAATCGGCATAGGCGCTCAAATCGAGCTCTCCCTGCTTGAACTTGACGGAATTCTTTCTATTCTGATGCTTTGTGGCGTTGGGATTGACGATCCAGGCCTTGGTGGAGCCATAGCGCAGCACATAGGCCTTTTCATCCGAGGCGAAAATCATATCGTGAGGATTGCTCGATCCCACATCCCCGGCACCCATGGTTGAGACCTGCCAGACCGGGCGGGTGGGGCTCCTGAATCTGAATTTTGCGATGTTGTCTGAATTGTAGCGCTCTATCCGATAAAAATACTCTCCATGGGCCACCACGGTGATGTCCGAGATCGTCGGAGCCAGGTTGTTCTTGATCTTGCGCTGCATGACGCGCTGCTTCTTCACCTGATCGATGGTGGCAACGGAATGCGCCCCACTCGAATAGTCCGCTGCAGCCGTGGCAATGACTGCTTCCCAGCCCGCAGCGCCTCCCTCGCCGACAAGACACACACACATCAGCAGGACCGCCACTCCCACCGTGACTCCAATCACTCTTTTCCTGTGCATCGTGACACTCCTTTCTCGAAAAGCTGCAGAGAACCCATATTCCACCAGCCAATCAGAACTTGTACTGCACCGTTACATATGCCGACCTCCCGGGCATGGGGTAGCCGTTGAAATCCTCGTACTGCTCATCGGTGACATTCTTTGCTTCGAGGTTGACGGTAAAGGAGCGGAGCAGAAGGGACAGGCCGAAGTTGATCTCCGTTTTGTCTTCCGCCGGCAGCATGTTTGCAGCGTCGTAGAACAGACCTGTTTCGGTCAAAACCTCCGCGTACAGCCTGGCCCATCCATAAACGGCCTCCACCCTTGCCAGGTAAGATTCCTGGAACCGCCCCGGCAGGGTCTTGCCGTCAAACGCCTTGATCTCGTTTTCCTGGACCGGGTCCTGCCACGTGGCATTGCCGATGAGTCGGAAATACTTCAACAGGTCGATCTTGATGGATGCTTCCACCCCCTGGATGAGCGACCTGGAGATGTTCACCGACCTGCCGATGCCCCTGGCGTCGTAGACGCGCGTGATCAGGTCGTCCACCGAGTTGTGGAAATAGGCGGTGTTGAAGGTTACGCTCTTCAGCCATTCATTGGGGCCGGACCACCGGGCTTCAAGGCCCACGTCAAAGTTGGTGCCCTTTTCCGGCTTCAAGTCGGCATTTCCGATGAAGAACCCTCGATCACCGAAGAGCTCGAAAAACGAGGGCTCACGCACATATTGCCCGATGTTGGACTTCAGGATCAGCCCCTCCAGGACTCGATAGCGGACGCCCAGTTGAGGGTTCCAGTAACCGTCGTCTTCGGTCGAGCCCGGCTGGGTCCTTCCCCACATGTCGACGGCGCTTCTGCGTTCGTCGTGGATATGCGTGTAGCGGATGGCGGGAGTGACGACCAGTCTTTCCTCAAACAAATAGAGACTGTCCTGCATGCCTGCGGAGAGGGTGTCCCGCGAGCTTTCGTTGATGTGGTTGTCAGGATTGAGCAAGTCTTCCGGAGCATAGGTCTCCCTTTGAATATCCAGCATGAACGTCAGGGTGTTCCAGGCGGTGTGCCATTCGATGATGCTGTGTCCGCCGAAACGGTCCGTTGTGTATCGATTGAGCTGCCTGCCGAGACCGACCTGTCCTTCCGAGTCGTCGTACTCCTCGACTTTGTGCGTATAGTCCAGAAAGGTGCTGGTATTGAGGTGGTATGGACCGATATCATTGGCCGTGAGCTTGACGGTGGCGATGTTTCTGTCCGTCGCGAAGCTCGTTTTGGCCAGTTCGCTGTTGTTCCAGGTGGGCAGGCCTTGTTTCTTGGAAAACCATTGGTCCATGACATCGACCCTCACGTTTTCCGTCAGGTCGCACCCTGCTTTGCCCATGATGTTGTTTTCATGGAACTGGGCGTTGTGACGTCTTTCCAATTCGTCGTCGCTGCGGTTCCAGACAGTCCCCTTGTCGTTCAGGAACTTGAAATCATTGGCGCTCTCCAGGTAATCAGCCGAAATGAGATAATCCCAATTGCCCGGCTTGTGATTGAGAAGTCCGGAGAGCTTCCAGGTGGCAAACGAGCCATACCCGGCGCTCAGGCTGCCGTGCAGCCCTTTCCGGGAGCGCAAAGTCCGGATATTGACCACACCACCGATGGAGGACCGGCCGAAACTGGCTGGAGTGGCGCCCCTGAATATCTCGATGGACTCGACGTCGGAGAGGGAAATGGTGCCGAGGTCGACCCCGCCCCCAGAGGCATCGTTGAGAAGAATGCCGTCCAGGAACACCAAAACCTGGTCACTTGTGGAGCCCCTGAGGGATACCGTCGAAAAGCTGCCCAGCCCGCCTGCCTGCCGCACCTGGACACCTGCCTCCTTCTCGATGACCTCGGCGAGGCTCTCGACTTTTCCCTCGAACTCCTCCCTGGTGATCAGGGAGTAGAAAGAGGGCGTCGCCTCGAGGTTGACGTCGCCGGTCTCCTGGCTCCTTTCAGGCTTCTGAGCCGTTACGACAATGGCGTCCATCACGGCCGGCTCCTCGTCTCTTCCGGCTGAAGACGGACGGGGGAAGGCAGCCAGGAAGACCAGCGCCCATACGAGGAACGAGACCATGTGAATTGTTGCCATTGGGCACCTGTTCATTGAAGCCGACCGCTCGCAGAGCTGCATGGTGGATGCACGCGTTGGATCGGCCTTCCGTCTCAAGGGCTCATCCCGAGCCTCGGTCATCCCTTCAGGATCTCCGGGCAAAAAAAAACCTCAGAACCTTGCGGCTCTGAGGTTGGCACCCCGGTTTACTTATCCCCTCGATGCGCTCACCGGCATTTCCACGTGCCGATGTGGCTCAGCTGCATCAGGCAGGTCTTCTGGCTCACGGATCGTCCTACTCTCCGAACCTTCCCGTCTCGCTCGATCGAGACAGTGGCTTCACCGGATTTCGTCCCCGTTCACAGCGGCGGGACCGCTCCCGATTCACACGGGATTCCCTATTAGGCTCTTGAGCACCTGACAGCTCTATTCAAATGTGGTTGTAAGAGCTAGCACAATCGAAGTGTGCTGTCAACAACGCGGGAGCACCCTGACAGGAGCAACGTACAGATTTATGAGGGTCCCCTCCGTTGGGTTATCAGAAACGGAAGGCGAGCCCCGCCAGGATGGCGTAGTCTACTTCAGGGCGTGTGAGACCGGCCTTCACACCCACGTCCAGGTCCAGGTTCTCCAGGACGGGGAAGATCATGCCTCCGAGGGCGAATACGGCCGGAGTGTCGCTTTCCGTGTCCGTGTTGCGCTCGGCGCCGACGTTGGCGACGAGCTTGACCCACGGGGCCGCTTCGAATTCAGAGGCCAGGGAGAAATGCCAGATGTCACGTTCCTCGTCAGCGGTGGATTCATTCCTGCCGTAGCCCGCATTGAAGTGAAAGGCCCACGGCTCGATCTCCTGGGTCGCAACGAGGAAGAAGCTCCCGCCGACTTTTCCAGTTCCGAGGCCCTTGTCATCGTCACCCGTTGGAATGGAAATTCCTGGTTTGGCCGCCAGGCTGAACCCCTGGCATTCGTAGAAGCGCCACTTCACCTCGATGCTGAGGTCGGAGATGCCGTTTTCATGGTCCCTGGAGCCTCCTTCCTTTGTGTAGATGAACTGATAGGGGAGGGCCACCACGAAATCCACGCTGTCGATGATGCCGTAGGAAAGCACGGGCTCGATCTGCTGAACGTCTTCTTTGACGCCGCCCGAATCTTCATGAGTGAATTCGTAGTTGAGCTCGATCTGGAACTTCCCTTTTCCCTGCGTCCCGGTGTCATCGGTGATAAGGGGGTGCGCTGCATGGCTGAAATTGGCAAAGACAAGGGAAAACAGGAATACTCCAATGGCGATTTTCGGCATTTCACATTCCTTCGTGATTCAGTTGATGGTGATCTGTTCAAGCTCTGGGTTACTCACATCCGTAGAAGGTCTTCAATCCCTCTGTGAATGACAACTGCATCCCGTGCAGTTGCCTTTTCCCCTGCAGCAGCGTTTCTGTGAGGTGATGAGGACGCGGCACCCTTCCGGGGCCATGTCGAGCCCTCTGGCGCCCTTGAATATCAGCCGGGAAATCGGGATCGCCGCATCGGACTCAATGCTGAGCTTGAAGGTGTCGGCGGCCTGCGGATGAACATCCTGCAGCGCCGCCGTGTCCACGAAGACGAGGCCTGCTCCTGCATGACGCTCGCGCAGGAGATCGAGCAGCTCTCCAACGTTATCGCAGTCCAGATATCCCCTGGGTTTAACATGCAGATTGCCCCGGCTTTCTCTGCAATGGATCTCGAATACTGGCTGTTCCATACGACATGCTCTCCTTTGCCTGAGGTGTATGGGTGCAATGTCCACCAGGACGGGCGAGAATACGCCTCGGCCCCACGGACGTCCCGACGGCCTCGGGGCGGCTTTGCCCCAATAGCGGTTCAGTTTTCGGCAAGGGCCCGGGTGAGGCGCTTGCGAAGGTTTTCGAGTTGTTTGGATTTGAAGGCCTTTCGGCTTTCGTCCAGGACGAATATGGCTTCCCGGAGGACGTCCCGCAGTCTTGAATCCCGGTGGGCTCCCTCCAGGTGCTCCATCAAGCGGACCAGCCCGGCTTCATCGATGCTCTCATCGAGTACGCTGTCGAAAAGAAGTCGGCATCTTTCTATTCCGTCCTGCAGCTCGGCCATGGTGCGATGGACATCTATCAGCAGTTCCTGTCTTCTGATTTCCCCTTTCGTCCCGTTTCCCGCTGCACCGAGCGTCGCCCGACGTGAAGGGATGGATCCCGGCACCTCCACGACCACTCAATTGGCCGACTGTCGGAGGATTTCCCGGAGTGACTGGATGCCGGACTCACGCGTCACCAGGAGCCTCTTGCCCGATCGCTTGCACATGGCCTTGGCGAACTGCACCGCAGCATGGCTGTTCACACTGGTGATGCAGATCACGATATCAGCTTGCCCGATGATGCGCTTGAGCCTGCCGGCCCCCTGGCGCAGGCACCCGTTGTGGTAGAGGCACTCGCCCCCAAGCTCCCCCACCATGCAGCGGTAGGCCGGCAGCGCCCCCTCGGAGCCGCCCAGGATGGCGACGGTCAGGTCCTTCAGAGGGCAGTCACGGGTGCATGCATCCCGGTCGGGACACAGCATGTCCCCCTTGCAGACGATGGTATTGCGGCGCGCCGAGGCCCCGTCGGGCCCGAGTTCGAACCCTTCCAGGAGAGCAGCTCCCCTTCCTTCGGGAGCTCCGACTGTTTCAATGGGTGGGCCCGATGATCTGGTCTCACGGTTCTGAAGGGCCCACAATTCACTCTCCAGCCAGGCCGTGCGCTGGCGTTCCTTGCTCAATTCATGGGTGAGCTTTCGGACCTCCCTTTCGAGGCGCGCGACGATTCCGGGTGAGACCGAGGTTTCGGGCAGCGCGGGGCGGGGTGCCGCAACCCGGGCCGGCCTGGCGGCTTCCAGGGTTCGATGGGCCCGCTTGAGCTCCCGCTCCAGGTCGCCGATCCTCGCCTTCAGGCCTGCGTTCTCCTGGGACAGGGCCCGCATGAGGTCTGCTGAATCCTCCTGCTTGTCCCTGATGGTCCGCATGAGACGAAACGCCTGCAGCAGCAGGTCATGCAACCGCCGCCGTCCCTCCAGTCGCACCTCCTCGCGATGATCGCTCAAGGTCGCCCAGAGCATGGGCAGTGGAAAGGGTGATTCCATCCTGCTGATTGTCTCCAGGTCCGTGGAAGAGACCTGTCTCATGACTTCCCCGAACCTGGCATCGAGCTCCTTGCCTATGGCTCTGACCAAAGGCTGGTGGCAATGGCAGGCCTCGTGCAAATCGCAGTAAATGGTGACGGCGTCGGCGGAATCCGCGTCCTGAGTGATGCCGTACCGTCCCGAGAGCCTTTTGCGCTGCCTTTTGTTGAATGCCAGCGCCAGAATGGCCACCGTGCCGAGGCAATCCATGTACCAGTAGGGTGCACAGCGGTGGTTTTCTCCATGTTGATTCATCGTGGCACCGTCTCCCTGAATGAAGCCCCGCAAGGGCCCTGCCGCCTGAAAGCCCCTCCCGGCATGCCGGAGGGCGCCATGCGGCGAGCCCGTGCGAGAGAGGTTCGACCGAGCTCCTCAATCCATCATGCCTCATCCTATGAGGGCCAGATCCAGCGTTGCTTCATTGAGGACGGGAATGTTCATTCTGTCGGCTTCCCGAAGGAGCATGGCGGTTCTGAAGTCAGTGGTCTCCATCGAGGAATCCTCACAGACCAGCAGGTTGGCAAAGGGTACCAGGGACACGAAGGGAACCCCAAGGCCAACGGCTTCCGTGTTGTGGAAGTAGATGTGCGAGACATCGACCTTGCTGAGCTTCTCGAGGATCGAGGGAAGTCTTTCCGCCGAACTGATCACCATGACACACATTTCGCAACCTCCTGATCCGGTATGTAAGGTAATGGTGCGGTTTCAAGTTTCCGGTTTCGAGTTTATGGTTTCCGGTTGTGAGTCCAGGGGCGGACGCGCTGCTCCAGATTGAGCGTATTCCGCTCCATTGAGGGATAGTCCGAAGTCAGTGGATTTTTCCCTCCGTTGTGGCATTGTCTTCTGAGCCCGCCGCCAACTGACCGAAGGTCTTCCCCATCACCCGGTCCCGTCTCCGGGCGTGCCGGGACATGCGGAACTGAATTGCGAACAGTCCATTGCAGGAATCGTACTCTCAGGAGACATCAGGCGCCGAGTCCCAGGATCTGCCCGGCCTGATAGACCGACGTCGCCAGAAGGAAGGCGAAGACCGTGTTGAAGGCCATGGAAAAACAGGGCCACTTCCATCCGCCGGTTTCCCTGACCATGCAGACCACCGTCACGAAGCATGGTGCATAGAAGATGCTGAAGACGATGAGGGAAAAGGCCACCAGGGGATTCCAGTGCGCATCCGATGCGAGTCTCTCGCTGAGGGATGCGGTCTCCTCCGGGTCCACCTCACCGATGGACAGCGCTATTCCCAACGTGGAGACGATGACCTCCTTGGCGGCGAACCCTCCCACGAGGGCCACGTTGATCCTCCAGTCGAACCCGCAAAGCCGCCCGATGGGCTCGAGGGCCTTTCCAATGCGCCCGGCAACGGAGCCCTCGAGGGCGAGCTCGGCTTCACGGGCGTCGATTTCCTGCAGACTCTCCCGTGCGCTGGCCACCGGCCCCGGCTCGACCTCGGCTTTCTCGCCCTTGACCTGTGTCTGAATATCCTCGGGCAGTCCCGCGAGAAGGGCCTCCCGTTCAGCATCGAAAGGCTGTTTCCGATCGTCCGAAAGCCCCGGAAAGGTCATCATGGCCCACAGGATGATGGAAATGGCGAGGATCACCGTTCCCGCCTTCTTCAGGTAGAGCCAGACGCGCTCCCAGGTGTGGATCAGCAGGCCCTTGAACGTGGGGAGCCGGTAAGGCGGAAGCTCCAGGAGAAAAGGAGTGCTGGGGCCCCGGAGCAGCGTCGAGCGTAGCAGACTCGCCACCAGCAGGGCGCCGACCCAGGAGATCAGCGTGATGAGAAACATCATCAAGGCCTGGTTCTTCTCGAAGAATGCCGCCACGAGGAGCGAAAATACGGGCAGCTTGGCGCCGCAGTTCATGAAGGGCACCGTCAGGATGGTTGCGAGTCTCTCCCGTGAGCTGCTCAAGGTCCTCGAGGCCATGACGCCGGGTACGGCGCAGCCCCCCGCAATCCCCCCCGAGACGATGAAAGGCATGAAGGAGTTCCCGTGAAGCCCGAAAACCCGGAACACGCGGTCGAGCATGTAGGCCGCCCGCGCCAGGTAACCCGTGTCTTCCAGGAACGTAATGGCCAGGAACATGAAGGCGATGAGGGGGACGAAACCGAGAACGCCCCCCACGCCGTCGATGACGCCCGAGACAATGAGCGACTGGAGCAGCCCTTCGGGAATGATGGATTTGGCGAGCTCCCCCAGCGCTTCGATCCCCGCTTCGAGCCAGCTTACGGGCAGCTCGCTTGCGCTGAACGTGAAGGCATACATCCCGTAAATGACGGCCGCCATGATGATGGGTCCCAGGAGCCTGTTGGTCAGCACCTGGTCCAGCCGTCTCGTGAGGTCCAGCCGCTGCTCCGTGTCGTTGCGGCGGATGACGCCGTCCTTGAGGAGCGCCCGGATGAAACCGTACCGGTGGTCCGCGATGACGGCCTCGGGATAGGCGTCCAGTGTCTTTTGCAAATGACTGGAAAGCTG
Organism: uncultured Syntrophobacteraceae bacterium; assembly: GCA_964557955.1. Taxonomy (GTDB): domain Bacteria; phylum Desulfobacterota; class Syntrophobacteria; order Syntrophobacterales; family Syntrophobacteraceae; genus JALOOX01. Next base: position 1,248 of record CAZLCS010000065.1, on the reverse strand, counting down.
TTCCACCTGGGCTGTGAGGCGGCGCGTGAGATCCCTGTCACGTTGATTGCATTTCTCAAGGACGATGGAGTCGCTTTCCAGGAGCTTCAGGGCCGTCCAGCGCGGGGAGTAGGCGCCGGTGAGAAGCTCTCCCTGGCGAATGTGGTTCTCCATAGCGTCGAGCACCGGGTCCACGTCGGGACCGTAGGAAATCCTGAGAGGCTCCCAGGAGCGCTCCTTTTCGGACAGTTCCGCAACCGCCTGCAAGAGCTCCTGGGTGCCTTTCCCGACCCTGGCAACCATGGGGATGACGGGGACCTGGAGACGCCGGCCCAGCTCTTCGGCGTTGATCTCGATGCCCCGGGCATCCGCTTCATCGAGCATGTTCAGGGCGATCACGAGCGGGGCGCCCAGTTCAAGGAATTGGAGGCTGAGGTAGAGGTTTCTCTCGAGGTTGGAGGCATCCACTATGTTGACCACCACCCGCGGACGTTCGGTGACCAGGAATTCCCGGGCCACCCGCTCGTCCTCTGAATAGGCGGTGAGAGAGTAGCATCCCGGCAGGTCCACCAGGTGAAGGACGTGCCCGTTGAACTGGTGATAGCCTTCTTTTTTCTCCACCGTGACGCCGGGGTAGTTGCCGACATGCCGGCGCGCTCCCGTGATGGCATTGAAAAGGGTGGTTTTTCCGCAGTTGGGGTTGCCCGCGAGGGCGATGAGAGATTTCTGCTGCATCAGTCCATGACCTCCTCGATGGTGATGTGGTCCGCCTCGTTGTTGCGGAGAGTGAGCGTGAAGTCGTTCAGCCTAACCGCCACGGGGTCCTTGAGGGGTGCGGTTCCCTGCACCTCGAGACGGGTGCCGGGGACAAGTCCCATGTCGCGGATTCGGCGGCCCAGGTCTCCCCCGGCCGCCACATGGCAGATGATTCCTTTCTGACCGGGGCTCATGTGTCTCAGGAGAACCTTGGACATGGCAGACTCCTTTCATTGATGATATTTCAATGTCCATAACTAGATTAACGGCCCCTAACTTTTCTGCCGAACAGACAGGCGGCAAACCATCTTCTGCCGTTCTCCCGTCGGTCACCCCCCGCGAAGCTCGTCAGCCTTCGGCTTCGAAAGCAAGGGGATCCAGGGCTTCCAACGTGTCGTCGGCGCCCGGGGGAATGAACAAGTCGCCTCCTGCCTCGGGGGAAACCGACCGTGCTGGGGATGTATTAACAGCGGGCTGAGAATCAGCCATTTTCATCGGTGAGAAAGTGAGCCA